>NZ_JBITMQ010000002.1:294784-979362 GCF_044466355.1 Actinophytocola sp. NPDC049390 | reverse complement strand
CGTCATGTTGTGATCCAGCGCGGGGCCGGACCGTCGTGGTCCGGCCCCGTCAGTCCTTGTGGAACGGTCAGCGTCAAGCCGCCCTTCGTCCCGGCAGCGGCTGGACATTCAGGACGTCAGGCAGCGTTTGTCGCTCCATGACCCTCGAACCTGGATCGAATCTGTTCGCGCTCTCGCCCGTGGCCTTCGTGGCCGTCAAGGAAGTGACCGCCGGAAGTGGCACGACGGCCCTCACTTCGATCCCGAACTCCAAGTGGCCGGTGGGACAGCGATCTACCGGCCACCATTGTGGTGGTGGCCGGCAGACCGGGGCGGGTGGTTCAGCGGAGCCAAGGGTTCTTTTTGACGACCTCGAGGTTCGCCCATGCCTTGCCGAGGCCCCAGGTGTTGCCCGCCGCGGTGATGGCCACAACGATGATCACGAGGGCGTAGATGATGTGGTAGTCGAGGATGGGGTTGGTCGACATGGTGGGTTGACCGGTTTCGGTGATGCGGTCGAGGGGCCATTCGGCTGCCCACATGAGCAGCATCATCAGGATGCCGGTGACGGCTGTGATTCGCAGGCCGATGCCGAGCAACAGGGCGAGGCCGATGCTGGCGAGGCCGAGCATGAACAGCCAGTCGGCCCACCAGGCGCCGGCCATGCCGCGGAATGCGTCTGCGAAGGGGCCGTGGTCAATGCCGCCGAGGAAGCCCTTGGTGGGGGATCCGCCGTTGAGCCAGGCGCGCTCGGTCGGGGTGGCGTAGCCGAGGCCGAAGGTCTTGTCCAGGAAGGCCCACAGGAAGACCAGGCCGGTGGCGATCCGCAGCACGGCGGCCATGACGGGGCCTGCCGTCGAAGGGGCCGTCGCGGTCGTGGCTGTCTGGGCCGTCGCGTGCTGGTCCGGGATGTTCTTGTGTCGCTGGGGGTGGTCCTTGAGGGCCATTGTCGCCTCCGTCGTCGTTCCTTACGACAACCAGTCTTCGCGTCGGCGACGCTCCGGTCCGAAGGACAACGACCTCGATGCGGATCCCGTTGGGCTGGAACCGGTGAGGTCTTTGGTCCCACAGACCCGTTCAAGGATGTGTGGTGTCGAATGGGACCCGCCAGGCGAGGTGTGTGCCGGTGATGTCGACCGTGCCGCGGTGGATGCGGGCCCGACCGAGGACGGCGGAGATGTCGATCGCGCCGCTGGTGGCCTGGAGGCCCACCCCCATCGGCCGCACCTTGGGGTTGGTGAAGAACTGTTCGCGGTGCTGGGCGTGCCTGCCGTGCGACCTCTGCGGCACGAGCACCTCGATCGCCTGCCGACGAGGTCCCCGCGAGTGAAGCCGAACAACTGCTCGGTCTGCTGGTTCACCAGCGCGATCCGCCCGTCCGGCCCGGCGATCACCATCGCGTCGGGTGCGGAGTGCAGCAGCCCGCGGAACATCGACTCGTCCTGCCGCCGTCGGTGACGTCCTGGGTGGTCGTGACGAACCCGGGGGCCTCGCCGTCGCCACCGCGGATCGGGGCCATCATGACGGTGGCGCGGAACCGTTCCCCACTTTTGCGCAACCGCCAGCCCTCGACCTCGTCCGCCGTGAAGCCGGTCAACATCGCGGCCCCGGCGTCTCACCCGATGATGTGGCCCGCGGCGTTCAGCGTGACGAGCCCATCGCCGCGCGGTTCACGGTCGCTTCGAACTCCCGCAGGCGCGACGTCGCATCGGCGGAGTTCGGGGCCGTTCCGTCCATCCACCAACACCTCGAGATCCGCCGCCGATGAACGTTCGACCGACGCTATCCACTTCCTCCTCGGGGATCATCCCCGACGACCCAGTCGTGAACGGAAACGCAGCGCTGATCGCACGGCGAGAACCAATTTGACCAGCTGGACCACCAACGCGATGAATACCACCGCGGCGACGGAGACCAGCCCGAGCCGGACCACGGTCGTCCAGTCGACGTCGGAGTCGTCGAAGCGGAATGCGGAGTGATTGCGGCAGTTCATCATCGATGGGCTGGGGCGGACGCGGTTTTCCGGTGTCGGGGTTTGAGCTGACGTTCTCGCCGGTGAAGAGTGTGTCGGTGCTCTGGGGGCTGGACGGCAAGGTGCCGGAGCTCGCGGTCATCTGCACACGCATGTGGCGATCGCAAACCGCGTGCTGGGGGAGGACGGGAAGTGGCGCACGCTCGATAGCCGACAGTCGTTCCGGATCGCGGTGAGCATGTCCGAGCGTTACAACTCGCTGCTGGAGCAGCATCTGGTTGAGCAGCTGGGTGTGCGGTTCGTTGCGGTGGAGCGGTCACCGGGCAAGCGGCCGGTGCGGGAAATCGAGGGCATCCCGGCGGTGTGGATCCGTGGGGTTCTCGCGGTGCCGCGCGCAAGTCGAGAGCATCTACGACGACCTGGTCGGGGACTACGTCGCTCAGCATGGCAAGACGCCGCCGCGGTCGGTGCAGTTCCAGCTCGCGCAGCAGGCCACGCTCACCGACCGGCCCGCCAAGACACGGCTACGCACGTTTGCGGAGCAGGACCTGGATATCGAGTCCACGCTCCAAGCCGCCCTGTCCCGCGAACCCGTCACCGCCAGCGCCGGAGACCCATCTCGGGGAGGCGCAGAACAGCACGAGCATGCGGACCAGGAGCGGGTGGGGGTGGAGCCCCGATCTACCGGAGACCTCACCTAATTGATCAACGGCACGCGCGGCTGGCAGTCCCCGGAGTAGCTGGGCAACTGCCGTATTCCGGGGCGACCCGCACATGCACCGTGTTCGCCAACCTGACCTCTACGACGTCCCATTACTCCGTCTCGAATAACGCGTCATCCGACGAGCTGAAGGAGGGTGTCCGATACACGCCACGCAACGCGGCTCACGTACAGCCGATTAACCACTCGACAATTCTTCTATCAGTCGACAATACTTTCGCGCGTTAAATCCCCGGTTCGCATCCGCGAAATCACTCCCCGTGCACCCTTTCAAAAATGCTCACCTCGCCGTCAGACCCCGGCGCAGCACGACATGGCGCGTGCCTGATGGCCGGACGGCACCCGGTGAACGGCGAGCGGCTGGTGTCGCCGAAACTCGCGGTCCCGGTCGACGTGAAGGTCTCCTTGGGCCCTCTGGTCGCCGCCGTGCACGCGTCTGCCGCCGAGCGCGGGCTGACGCGGACACGTCTGGTGCCGTCGCCAGTAGGAGATCACATCGGCCGGGGGTGTGCCCGTTTGCGTGCGACGAGTTCGGTGCCGTAGCCGAACATGGCGGCGAGGCCCTGCTCGGACCGGCCACGGTCCTCGGTTTCGGCCGCGTCCCGCGCCAGGCCTACATCGACCCGACGAACAGGGGCATTCAAGGGAATCTCAACCGTCCACTCCGGGCTCGGGTTCGTGGCGCTGGAATGGCAGCGCAGCTCCGCCTTCGCGACACCGCGTGGTGTTGGTCGCGACGCCCGCTACGTCGTGCGCCGCATCCTCCGCCAGGGGTGACCAGAGATCCGCTGAACGGGTGGATCTCCGCCTCTCCGCGCCTGACGATCTGGACTTATTGGTGAGTACTTCTCACACTGGGGAGTTCAGGATCGTGAGGCGGTGGGGGATGAGCCAGGCGTCGCTGTTCGGGCCGGAACAGGCACCGGATGCCAAGCAACCGCACGACCTACCGGTCCGGATGCGCGTCCTCATCACGGTGAAGGCCGCGCCGAACCCCTCAGCGGGGTACGGCGAGACCGTCTGTGTCGCGGGAATCCGGCTGGACCTCGACGCACCGGGATGGGTACGCCTGTATCCGATCAACTTCCGCGACCTGGACGCAGGCATGCAGTTCAGCAAGTACGACATCGTCTCGATCAGCGTACGCCCAGCGCGTGCTGACCCACGTGTCGAGAGCTGGCGACCGGAGGTAGGCAGTCTCCAGAAGGAGGATTGGCTACGGCCGTGGGCCCGGAGACGGCCGATTGTCGAGCCCTACATCGAAGGATCGATGTGCGGTGTGTTGCAGGCTGTCCGGGACAATCCTCCAGCGAAGTCGCTTGCGCTGATACAGCCGAAGGAAGTCCTTGATGTCGACATCGAGCCGCATCCGGGCTGGACCGCCGACGAGCAGGCGAAGATCGACGCCTATGTCGGTCAGATCGACATGTTCGGCGCGGACCGAACACCGTTGGAAGCGCCCCAGTTCAAAGGTTGGTACCGATACCGCTGTCACGATCCGAGCTGCAGGACGCACCGGCAAGGTATCCTCGACTGGGAGTTCGTCGCGCTGCAACGCAAGCTCCCCGGTGGTCCTGCGGATGTAGCGGCAGCGTTGAAGGCGAAGTTCCTCGACGTCTGCTCCAGTAACCACGACGTGGTGGCGTTTTACGTTGGTAACCAAGCGAAACGACCGCAGACGTTCAGTGTACTCGGTGTGTACTACCCGAAACGCTAGTACACGCCGAACGTGCGCAGCTGTTCGTCCACGCGGGAGAGAACGACCTGACGATGGCAGCGGTGGTCGTGCGCTTCGAAACACAACACGGCAACCCGCTCACTGGCCGCTAATTCGGTGACACGGTCCAACGCGGCGGCCGCATCCGCGTCTGCGAGCAGCGTGGAGTACCGGTCCAGAGCAGCGTGTAGTTCGTCGGAGTCTCCGGAGAACGCGGCGCGGTTGTCCTTCGGGTTACCCAAAGCCCGCAGATGTTCGTACCGGATCCCTGCTGCTTCAAGGTATTCAGCCAGTGCCCTCTTGCTGAAACCGCGCTTGCGTGAGATCGGTGTCAGCCGGACGTCGACCACGACGTCCACGCGGGCCGCGAGCAACTCGTCCACGAACTGCTCGACGTCCCGACCCTCGTAGCCGACGCCGACCACACCTGCTCGTTGCCTGGCCGTCGTCACGCGCGCAACCCTCTCATGCCCGCTACGAGCCCACCACCTCAGGAGCGGCGGATCGGTCGAGACGTTTAACACTTCTCCTCCGTCGTGCGATTACGCCTTCGTGACGCTTGACAGGCTCCTGATCCGCCTCCACCACCAACGATCATGCCGCCGTGGGCCTTGCGGCAGGCCGGGACCTGCGCAGTTCGACTGGTTGATCCACTTCCGTGGTCGCGCACTCCATACGTGCCGGAAGACATCACGACGAGGTCGACCGAGACGCGCTGCAGGGTTTTTGCTGCCCCAGGGACCTGGATGAGACTTGGCAGCCGCGGCGACGGCGGCGGGTTAGGGTCGGCGCTGTGAACCGGGAGTGGATGCGTCAGCAGTTGGAGAGCTACCTGGAGCTCGTCGACCGGATGCGGCGAGCGCAAACCCCGCCCGTTCCGGACACCCGTGGGGCCTACGGGGTTAGCCAGGATCGAGCACAGCGGCTCGCACTCAGCTCGGAACTCCGGCGCAAGGACGCGATGGTCAAGCAGATCATCAAGCGCTTGGATCCGGCTCTGGCCGACTTCAACGTGGATCGCGCGACGACGGGCCTGGGGTCGGCTCAGCGGGCGGTAGAACGAGCTCTTGGAATCCTGGAGCACCAGGAGGAGTGGGAGGAGAACCTCGCCCCAGATGGTCCTACGCTGCCAGCCAACCAGTTTCACCCTTGGGTGTGGGACGCCGCACGCACTTTGTGGGAGAGCAAGCATTTCAGGATGGCAGTGAATGCCGCTGCCACGGCGATCAACGCCCACACGCAGACCAAGGTCGGCGATCGAAGCATCTCGGACAACGACCTCATGAACAGGGTGTTTCGGAACAACCCACAGCCAGGACAGAAGGTCCTCAAGCTGCCTGGTGACCATCAGGACCTGACGATCCAGAGTCGGCAACGATCGCTCCGGCCGTTCGCGGAGGGCTGCTTCGCAGGTATCCGCAACCCGGCTGCGCACGACGCCGGACCGGATTGGAACGAGCAAGAGGCACTTGAGTACCTCGCGGCCTTGAGCATTCTCGCCAGGGCTATCGACGAGTGTGAGGTCGTGGTACACAGCTGACGCGTCACCTTGCGACCTCGTGGCACATAGCGGACGGGGTCTGGGCTCGACAGGTTTGGCGTCGCGACGGTTGTGGGCGCCACGCTGTCTATGCCATGTCGGTCGGGTTGCTGGACTGTTCGCTGTTCGCGGCGCGCAGGGACACGACGTGGTTGCCTGCGGCGAGGGTCAGCCGGGCCGCTCGCGTGCCCCAGAGGCGTTCGCCGTCGCGCACGACGCCGACGGTGACGGGCATCAGCCTGCGCAACAGACGCACCGACCGCATCCGTGACGTGTCCTGTACAGCCTCGGCTCCGGTCACTGCCTGGTGCAGGATCTTCAGTGCGGACGCGAACAGGATCAGCCCGAACACGAGGAATGCCCACGTACCGGCAGCCAACAGCGCGGCGCCGGCCGCGATGAACACGCCGCGCAGCACCAGGGCGCCGACGATGCCGTAGAGTAGCACCCGTTGCTGCACCGCGGGCGGCACCGCGAACGCGGTGAGCAGCAGCATGAAGACGAACAGGTTGTCCACCGACAGGGACTTCTCCACCACGAAGCCAGTGAGGAACTCCAGAGCCTGGCCACCACCGAAAGCCGCCCACAACCAGAACCCGAAGAGCACGGGCAGGGTCAGGTAGAACGCCGACCAGCCCACAGCCTCCCGCATCGACACCTCATGCGGGCGGCGCGTCACCACGAAGTCGGCGACCAGCAGTCCCGCCAAGACCGCGATGCTCACCACCCACAAGCCGGGCGAGCCGACGGACTCCACGGACGCGGACAGCGCAACAGACGAGCCGGGCATCAGGACCTCCTCGAACAGCGACGTGTTCGAGGTCTCCTTCACCCACGGGGGCGGCTTCCCGGAGGCATCGATCGGGATGCCCGTACTGACCGGGAGAGCCCTACGGAAGTACTCCCCTCGCAGCAAGTATCAGCTCTCATGTAGAGCGAGTGAGGAGGGCTCATGGCGGAGAGGGACGCGATATCCGACCCGTGGGGTACGCGGACCCCGTATGGACCGGGCGAGCAGTGGCCGGTGCGGGTCGACTCACGTCTGGCCGAGGGACTGACCGACGATGACGTCGACAGGTGGGTGCCGACCGCGGCCGTGCTGCACTCCAACGGCGACGGCATGGAGATCGCGGTCAAGGACGGCCGGATCGTCGGGGTCCGGGGTCGCGCCGAGGATCGCGTGAACCACGGCAGACTGGACACCAAGGACCTGTTCGGCTGGCAGGCCAACCACGCGCCGGATCGGCTGACCACACCGCTCGTCCGCCGGGGCGGTGTTCTCGAGCCCGCGTCGTGGGACGAGGCCATGTCCCGGATCGTCGACCACAGCAAGGCGCTGCTGTCCGAGCAGGGGCCCAGCGCTCTCGGGTTCTACACCAGCGGCCAGCTGTTCGCCGAGGAGTACTACACGCTCGCCGCGATCGCCCACGGTGCGATCGGCACCAACCACCTCGACGGCAACACCCGCCTGTGCACCGCGACCGCCGCGGCCGCGCTCAAGGAGTCGTTCGCCTGCGACGGTCAGCCCGCCTCCTACACCGACGTCGACCACGCCGACGTGATCGCCTTGTTCGGGCACAACGCCGCTGAGACCCAGTCCGTGCTCTGGGCACGCATGCTCGACCGGCTCGCCGGACCCAACCCACCACGCCTCCTGTGCGTCGACCCGAGGACGACCGAGGTCGCGAAGGCCGCCACGATCCACCTGGCGCCGCTTCCGGGGACCAACCTCGCCCTGATGAACGGCCTGCTGCACGAGATCCTCGCGGGCGGCTGGGTCGACCACGCGTTCGTCGAGCGCTGCACGGTCGGGTTCAGCGACCTCGAGCAGATGGTCGCCGACTACCCACCCGACCGCGTCGCGGCCATCTGCGGTGTCCCGGCGGCGCAGATCCGTGACGCCGCCGCGCTGCTCGGGGGCGCGGAGCGCCTCCTGTGCACCGTGCTGCAGGGCTTCTACCAGTCCCATCAGGCGTCCGCGGCTGCCGTGCAGGTGAACAACGTCGTGCTCGTCCGCGGCATGCTCGGCAAACCGGGCTGCGGAGTCCTGCAGATGAACGGCCAGCCCACCGCGGAGAACACCCGAGAGTGCGGTGCCGACGGCGACCTGACCGGTTTCCGCAACTGGGCGAACGACGCGCACGTCGCGGAACTGGCCGAGCTGTGGAACCTCGAGGTCAACCAGATCCCGCACTACTCGTCGCCGACCCACCTCATGCAGATGCTGCGGTACGCCGAGAACGGCACCATGCGCTTCCTGTGGGTCTCGGCCACCAACCCCGCGGTGTCGTTGCCCGAACTGTCGCGCGTGCGGTCGATCCTCGAGCAGGACCGCCTGTTCCTCGTGGTGCAGGACGCGTTCCTCACCGAGACCGCCGCGCTCGCCGACGTCGTGCTGCCGGCGGCGATGTGGGGCGAGAAGATCGGCACGTTCACCAACACCGACCGCACCGTCCACCTGTCCGAGAAGGCCGTCGACCCGCCCGGTGACGCATGGGCCGACCTGGACATCTTCCTCGACTACGCCCGGCGCATGGACTTCCGGGACAAGGACGGCGCACCGTTCCCCGCCTGGCACGACGCCGAGTCGGCGTTCGAGGCGTGGAAGCGGGCCTCGGCAGGTCGCCCCTGTGACTACACGGGGTTGAGCTACGACCTGCTCCGGGCACGCGGTGGCATCCAGTGGCCGTGCAACGAGGAGAACCCGGACGGGACCGAACGCCTCTACACCGACGGGAAGTTCTTCGCCGACCCGGACTACTGCGAGAGCTACGGCCGCGACCTGGTGACCGGCGCACCGGCCGAACCCACCGAGTACCGCGCGAAGAATCCCGACGGCAAGGCCCTCATCAGAGCAGCCGAGTACGTGCCACCGCACGAACCGCCGGGCGACGAGTTCCCGTTCGCACTGATCACCGGCCGCACCATCTACCACCTCCACACCCGCACCAAGACCGGCCGCGCGCCCCAGCTCCGCGACGCCGCACCCGACGTGTGGGTCGAGATGTCCCCGGCCGACGCCTCCGCCAAGGGCATCGGCGAGGGTGATGTCGCCGAGCTCACCACTCCGCGCGGCACTGTCCGCGCCCGCGTCCGGATCAGCGACATCCGCGACGGGGTGCTGTTCTTGCCGTTCCACTACGGCTACTGGGACGCCGCCGGCGCGAAGAAGGACCGTGCCGCCAACGAGCTGACCATCACCGACTGGGATCCGGTGTCCAAGCAGCCCCTGTTCAAGACCGCGGCGGCGGCCATCCATCGCGTGGCCGCCGCCCAGGGCCCGGCACCCGCCCCCACGACGGCCGCGTCCGCTCCGGTGACCCCCGGAGTACCGGCCACCACGGGCGGCCCACAGGCCAACGCTGTCGAACACGTGACGGGAGCGAACACATGAAGGTCGGCCTCGCCGTGCGCGAACTGCACCGCGCGGAGAAATCCCTGGCCCGCGACCTGCTCAAGGTCGCCGACCGGCACCACGCCGAACACGAGATCCACCACGTCGCCCGCGACATCGCCCAGTGGTCCCGCGAGCACGTCCGCCTCCTTGCCCAGGCCGGAGAGAAATACGGGTTGTCGCTCGACGACGACGTCCCGCACACCTCAGGTCCGCTCGCGCCGCTTCGCGCGAAGCTCAGCGACGTGACCGGACGGCTCGCCCCGCCGGGCCTGCTGTTGCTGGCCGACCTGCGGCGACTCCACCGCAAGGTGGCAGGTTTGTCGGTCGACTGGGAACTCGTCGCCCAGGGTGCGCAGGCTGTCAAGGACACCGAGCTGCTCGAGCTGGCTCAGAAGTGCCACCCCCAGAGTCTGCGTCAGCTCACCTGGACAAACGCCATGCTCAAGGTCCACTCTCCGCAGATCCTCGCCAGCTGACGAGGAGTCGTTCATGCCGATGGCTGACCTGCGCCGCGACGCCGAAACAGCGACTTACCATAGTTGCGTGACGCAACCGATGGCAGCGAACGACGGGACGGACGAAGCGCTCGCGGTACTGCGCGCCATGGTCGCGATCGCCGACTCGACAGTCGAGTCAGTGGTGGAGCAGCTCACACTGACGCAGTTCCGCACCCTGCGGACGGTGGCGGAGAGGACCCCGGTCACGATGAGCGCGGTCGCTCACGAACTCGCCATCAACCCGTCCACCGTCACCAGGGCGGGTGAGAAGCTGGTCGCGCTCGGCCTGCTGCAGCGCGCGAGGAACCCGCTCAACAAGCGGGAGACGCTGCTGGCCCCCACCGCCGAGGGCCGCCGCATCGTCGAGCAGGTCGACACGGACCGACGGCAGATCCTGTCGAGCATCATGCGGCGACTGGACGAGGGGACCAGGACTGCCGTCGCGGCCGCTTTCGAGCACTTCGTCGCCGCAGCCGCGACCGTGCCGCCGTCCACTGTCGTCGAGCAGTCGAAGGTGTGAGCGCCGATTCCGTCCGCTGACGTGGTCAGCCCTGGCGGAGGTGGTCGCGCAGCTCCCGGAGGGTGTCCAGGGTGGCGTGCGCGGTCTCCGCTGATGCTGTTCCGGTGAGTTCGTCCACGACCTTCGCGGCCACGTCCCGCACCTTGGAGTTGGTGTCTTGTGACAGGGTGGTCAGGAGGTCGAACGCCTCCGCTTCGTCCAGTTTGAAGTCCTGCATGAGCATGCCTTTGGCTTGCTCGATCACCGGCTGGCTGGCGATCTGCTGCTCGCGTTGGTGAAGCTGCTCGCGCAGCAGCGTCGCCTCGTCGATGCCTTCGATGCCTTCGACGGCGGCATCAAGCGACTCGTGCACGGCTGTGGTCTCCGACAGACCAGCCAGCAGCAGCGAGCGCAGCACGGACCCGGTCGCGACGAGATGGAGCGACAAGCTCGCGTTGTCGGTTCGCATCGCGTCGACCCCGGCAACCGCCAGGGTGTCGACCGTGCTGAGGTCGACCACCAGTGCCATGGCTCCTGGCGGAGGGTCGAAGGTCAGCAGCGCGTCGTGGACATCGACCGCGGACGCCGCGGTGATGTCACCGTGGACCTGGAGGATGTGCACAGCGCCGTGCCGAGACCAGGAGAGCCTCGGCATGTCGTCGGAACCGGGCTGATCGCCGGTCGATGGTTCGCGCATGCGCACGCAGTCAGGATGGCACTGTCGTACGCGGTTCGCTAGGGCTTCGCCGATCGCGTACGCGTTGTGCAGGAGGCGGGCTCGCTTCCCGCGGGCACATCACGGACACGTCACGGTGCTCGATACGGAAAACCGGGGTTCATGTAGCCCATGTGCCAGTAGGGCACGTAGCCGTAGTAATCGTAGAAGCTGGCGGTCGACGTCCGATCCAGGACGAGATCGGGATCGTAGGCCGGACTACCGGCCACGTGCTCGCGCTCTGTGTCGACGTGGACGGTGTCCGCGACGCTGGTCACCGCGTCCACCGGGATCAGAACCTTGTCTTTGCCCAGCCCGAGGAACCCACCAGCGCCGACATCGAGGAACCGGACGCGGCGTTCGACGTGGTCGATGATCAGGTCGTCGACCTCGCCGACCTTGTCATCGTGGGGGTCCAGTACGTCGCGGCCACGGACGTCTTCATCGCGTTCGGCAAGGGTGAGTTCGGTGTCACCGAGCCGAACGAGGGGGGCCGTCCCATTCATCACGTGCGCTCCCTTCGAGTTCGTGAACCTCGGCTACCCCGTCGTTGGCTGTGAGGAACCGAGGGGAGCGGGCCGTCACGAGAATGCAAAGTGGAGGCGTTCGGCCGCGGCGGCCATGGCGCTGTGAAGAGGCCGGAGCGCTGCACATTTTATGAAGGCGAGTGCGCTGCGCTGACAGGCCCGTCGTGACGTGGAGTTGCCGACGCGGATGCGCGTTCGGCGGGGGCAAGCGGTACTCGTCGGTGGACGAGGCGAGACGGTTCGCCGACGCGTTCGACCGAGACGCAAGGCGGATCCGCGGCTCAGGCTTTGCCCTGCCCGCGGCGATGGTTTATCTGGTGTCGTTGGCGGGCTTGGTCACGACGCGTTTCAACGAGCTGGAGGCGTCGACATTCGCTTCTTCGTCGACGCTCAAGCTCAGTCGCTCCACGAGCTCGCCGCCGAGCCAGCCGCCTATCAGGGCGAGGATGATCGCCGCTGTCGCGAGTGTGATGGACAACGACGTCGGGTCCCACGTCGTGCGGTCGAGCCGGACTAGCCAGCTCACCGCGAACAGCGCCACCATCAGCACGTTCACGAGCCCGTGTACGAGGCCGACTTTCTTCGCGCGGGTGTGCTTGGGCACAGCGAACCAGTCGATCCATCCGAACAGGATCGCGGCCAGTCCGCCGAGGACACCGGCGGCGGTGGTGTATGCGGCGCTGACCGCGAAGCTCCGGGACTCCGTGATGAGGAAAAGGATGTCGAAGACGAGGGCGGTGACCAACAGCCCAAGGGGGAAGACGATGAGCACGGGATGTATCGCGTGGCCGGCGAAGCGGGCTCTACTGCGCATGATGATCGCTCCTCAACTCACCGATATCGCACCTCACTCGGGTGCGGTGAAGAAGTAGGGAGGCGTGGCCGATAGGCCGTCGTGCATCACACCGTGGATCGACGTCGGCCATGCCCGACCGTTTCAAGCGTAAGCCGGGGGAGCGAACCGTGCGAGTTTCGGGTCATGGCCGCTGGTTCGGCTCCGCGTTGGGGCCGGTCACCGCGGTCGGGACAGTCGAGTGTCATCGAACGGCAAACAAGCTGTCGGGTCACCTCAACACGTGTCGCGCAGGCTGGCGACACGCCGAGATGTGGGAGCTGGTGACATGACGAGCGACGTCCGAACCGCGAACGAACCTCCTCGTCGAGTGGATGTCCGGTTGGATACCGGGCTGCGGAGGGACGTGAGCAGGCTCAGCCTGCTGTTCACCGGTGTCGGGGCCATCATCGGTTCCGGCTGGTTGTTCGGTGCGTTGTACGCGTCGCAGATCGCTGGTCCTGCGGCGATCCTGTCGTGGGTCATCGGCGGGATCATGGTCATGATCATCGGACTGGTCTACGCCGAGCTGGGCGTGATGTTTCCGGTGTCCGGTGGCATCATCCGGTTCCCGCACTATGCGTTCGGGTCGTTCGCGAGTTTCAGCGCCGGTTGGACGAGCTGGCTCGCCGCTGCCGCGGTCACACCGATCGAGGTGCTGGCCACCACGCAGTACGCCGACCCGTATCTGCCGTGGCTGATGGACTCGCGGGATGGCGTGTTCGTCCTCACTGGTCCGGGGCTGGCGGTGGCGATCGCGTTGATGTTCGTCTACAGCCTGGTGAACCTGATGGGCGTCAAGCTGTTCGCGCGGATGAACAACGTGCTCGTGTGGTGGAAGATCGGCGTGATCGCGCTGGTGGTCGTGGCGTTCGCGGTGCTGGCGTTCCGCCCGGGGAACCTGGCCGAGTTCGGTGGTTTCGCCCCGTCCGGCTTCGGTGCGGTGTTCGCGGCCATCCCCGCTGCCGGTGTGGCGTTCGCCTACCTCGGGTTCCGCAACGGCATCGAGTTCGCCGGCGAGACGGGACAACCCGCAACGCAACGTGCCGTTCGCGATCATCGGGTCGATTCTGATCACCGCGGTCATCTATGTGCTGCTGCAGGTCGCGTTCATCACCGCGGTGCCGGGTGACCTGCTCGAGAACGGGTGGGCCGGGCTGACCTTCGAGGACGCCGCCGGCCCGCTCGCCGGTCTGTCGCTGGTGCTGGGCGCGGTGTGGCTGGCGATCCTGCTGCGCGTGGACGCGGTGATCTCCCCGGCGGACACCGGCCTGATCTACGCCGGCGTCACCACCCGCCTCGCCTACGCGAACGCCCGAAACGGCAACGCGCCGCAGACCCTCACGAAGCTGAACCGGCGTGGTATCCCGTGGGTCTCGGTGGTGGTGATGTTCGTGGTGGGCTGCTTCTTCTTCCTGCCCTTCCCCGGCTGGCAGCAGTTCATCGGGTTCATCACCTCCGCCTTCGCGGTGTCGTTCGGTGCGGGCCCGCTCGTGGTCGCCGCGATGCGCAGGCAGCTGCCCGATCAGGCCCGGCCGTTCCGCGTTCCCGGTGGCGACGTGCTGCCGTATCTGGCTTTTCTGGCCTCCGGGTTGCTGGTGTTCTGGGCGGGCTGGGCGATCAACGAGAAGATGTTCATCGCACTGATCGCCGGGTACGTGGTTTTCGCGATCTACCACGGCATGAACTCAGACCGGTTGCCGCAGCTCGATTTCCGGGCCGGGTCGTGGTTCCCGATCTGGGTGCTGGGCCTCGCGGTGATCAGCTACCTCGGCGACGTCGATCCCGGCACGCCCGCCGACCCCGGCCTTCTCCTCGACGGCGGCGACGGTCCGGTCTCACTGGCGTGGGGGTTGCCCGTCCTGGCTGTTTTCAGTGCCGCGGTGTACGTGTACGCTCTGGCCGTTCGCCTGCCCGCGCACCGTGCCGCCGCGTATGTCAGCCAGACGCCCGCTGACGAACCGGACACGGTGTGAGGTTCACCAGCCTGAGGGCAATGGCCGTGGCGAGCAGTACGACTTCTGCGCGGCGTCGAGCACCGAGGGCGACAGCTCCGCCTCTGGTCCACCGGTGGCCGACTGGAGGCCACCGGTGGCCGTGTCGTGTTCGTCGGCGCTGTCACGTAGCGTGCTGAGCACTTCCAGAGCGGCCTGGTTGGGCGACAGTTCCAGGAACTCGGTACCGAGCACCACGTCGATCTCCTGGCCGGTGCGCTGGTCGCGGACCAGTTGCAGGCACGGCGCGACGAGGTGAACCGTGCGTGCCGCGGACTCACCGCGTGGGCCGAACCGGATCTGGCCGTGGCACCGCAGCGCATCGGTCTCGTAGACCCGGTCGTTGGCGGGCGGTGCGTGGGTGGCGAACCCGAACTGTTCGAGCCGCGTGGCGACCCGGGCGGCGAGGTCGTGTCGGCTCGTCGCGTTCGACACCGACACCGCGGCTTCGCCAGGAGGCACCGGGGTCACCTCGCGGAGCGCGTGGTGCGGTAGTGCGGTGAGGCCTTTCTGAGGTGGGCAGCGCACCCGGTCGGCCACCGTGTCCTGGTTGGTGAGGACTTTGCCCCACACCACCGCCGCCGCGGTGGCCAGGACGGCGATCAGAGCGAGCCCGGGAAGGCGTCGGCGCAACCGGTTCACCGCACTCCGCTCATGAGGCGCCGAATGAACGGGCTCGCGACGGCCAACAGCAGCCCGAACACCACCGCGGCCAGGCCGACCATGGCGAAGTAGGGCCACTCGTCGTCGACGTTGTAGTACTTGGCGAGCGCCCCGGCGGTCGCTGTGCCCAGGGCGACCGACAGGAAGTTGAGCGCGACCATCTGTGTCCTGAACGCGCGCGGCGCGAGTTTGGTGGACAACGACAGGCCGACGGGGGAGAGCAGCAGCTCCGCGACGGTGAACAGCAACAGGATCAGCACCAAGCCGAGTAGCGGTGTGCTGTTCGAGCCTCCGCCGGCCCACGGGAGGAACAGCAGGAACGCCACCCCCATCACGACGGTGCCCAGCGCGAACTTGGCCGGGGTCGAAGGCTGTCGTGGCCCCAACCGGGTCCATAGTGCCGCGAACACGCCCGCGAGCAGGATGATGAAGATCGGGTTGATGGAGTTCGCCCAGGAGACAGGCATCTCCCAGCCGAACAGGTTCCGGTCGAGCCGTTGGTCGGTGTAGATGACGACGACGGTGAACTGCTGCTGGAACAGGGCGAAGAACACGAAACTCGCGAGGAACATCGGGATGAAGCTGACGACTCGGCGGCGTTCGACCCGGCTGACCCGCCTGCTCGACAACAGCACGGCGAAGTAGGCGATCGCCGCGGCGACGATGACCACGACCGTGACCGCCGCCAGGTTCGCGGCGGTGATCGCCCCGGCGCGGACCAGCACCACCACCAGCACGACGACCCCGCCCGCGATCAGAGCCGCGGCCACGCGGTTGCCGGTCGACAGCGGGTTGGGCACGGTGTTCGCGTCCGCGGCGAGGTTCTTGCGGCCCAGCGAGTACTGGACGAGCCCGATCGCCATCCCGAGGGCGGCCAGGCCGAAGCCGTAGTGGAAGCCGAGCTGTTGTCTGGCGAGCCCGGTCAGCAGGGGGCCGGCGAAGGCCCCGACGTTGATGCCGAGGTAGAAGATCGAGAATCCGGCGTCACGGCGGTCGTCTCCTTCGGAGTACAGGCCACCCACGAGGGACGTCGCGTTGGCCTTGAGCCCGCCGCTGCCCAGCGCGACGAGACAGAGCCCGGCGCCGATGCCGAGGAAACCGGGGAGCAGCGCCAGCGAGACGTGCCCGAACATGATCATGATCGCGCTGGCGAACAGGACGCGTTCCGATCCGGCGACCCGGTCGGCCAGCCACGCACCGACGATCGTCGACAGGTACACCAGGCCGCCATAGGCCCCGACAATGCTGGTCGCGGTGCCTTCCGCGAGACCGAGTCCACCTTCGGCGGCGGAGTAGTAGAGGTAGATGGTCAGGATGCCCTGCATCCCGTAGAAGGAGAAGCGCTCCCACATCTCCAGGCCGAAGAGGTTGCCCAGCGCGCGTGGGTGTCCGAAGAACCCGGCGTGGGGCCTGGTTGGTTGCGTCTGAGCTGACGCGCTCACGGATGGCGTCCGTTCGACTGTCGTTCCGTCTCGCCGGTGACCGCGAGGTGGCCGGTCATCGTGAGGCCGATGACGAGCAGGCCGGCGGCGATGTCCTGCAGAGTGGTGCTGGTGGCTTCGTCATAGCCCAGCGCGAACGGTGCGATGGCCAGCCACAGCCCCAGCACCAACCCGGCCACCGTCATCGGTGTCAGGCGGACCGCGCCACGAAGGCGGAGGTATCCGACCGTCATGAGACAGGCCCCCACGACCACGTCGTTCCAGTGAGTTGTCGCGGCGGCGGACATGGCACCGTAACCCCAACTGGGCGGTGCCAGCACCAGCCACACACCGGTCAGGAACGTTCCACCGCCGACCGCTCCCGGGAGTTGCGGCCCCGGCACGCGTTGCCGCCATGAGGCCCGCTTGTCGGCGGTGGTGTGCTCGTCGGTCACGAGCCGTCCTTCGCAGGCCGCTCCTGACCACGCAGGACCGTCGCAGCCCGGCCCAGATCGGCGGAGGGGCGGCAGTTCACGAGGACGACCTCGGCCAGGGCTGTGCGCACGTCGATGGGTGCGTTGAGCCGAGCCGCTCGTGTGGGCGAGGTGAGTGCGATCGTGGCGCCGGCGGTCATGACGTCCACCACGTCGGACAGGGGACGCAGGGGAAGCACCACGTCCACATCGCACCGAATGGGTGAGGTCAGTTGAACTGTCAGCGCGAGTAGCGATCGCGACTCGTCGCGCACCGACCACCAGCACAGTCCATCGAGGACGGACACGAAGCTGTGGCCGGACTGCCCGTCGAGAAGGGCGAACAGCGCTGCCGTGTCCGGGTCTCCGGTCCTGGGCTCCGCGACGACGACGGCGACCACCGGCCACCGCGGTTCGTCGGCGACCGCCGAGAGCGCTCCTGCGTCTCGCGGCCACAACAGCACTGCCTCGGCCGCCACCATCGTCGCGTGGCGAGCCGCGCCTGTCGCCGGGCGGGGAATGGCTGGGCGGGAGATGGCTGGGCGGGAGATGGCTGGGCGGGAGATGGCTGGGCGGGAGATGGCTGGGCGGGAGATGGCTGGGCGGGAGATGGCTGGGCGGGAGATAGCATCGTGAAGCATCGGGCTCCGATCGCTGACCTGCATACGAGGCCAATGTAAACAGCCGATGTTGAGGTGCGACCGTTCGTTTCTTTGCGGTCACATGACGGACTTGTCGGTCTCGTTGTCGGCCTCGTTGTCGTCCGAGGCGTCGTCCGTGGTGTCCTCCGCGACAGGAAGCATGACAACCATGCGCGCTCCGCCGCCCGGCCGGTCCTCACACCGCACCTCGCCACCGTGCGCGGCGATGGTCTCGGCCACCAGCGCCAGGCCGAGGCCGGTGCCGGCGGACGAACCCCGCCCGGCGCGACCGGTCGCGAACCGTTCGAAGATCCGCTCGCGGTCGGCGGCGGGTACTCCGGGTCCGGCATCGTCGACCAGGACCTCGGCGCCTGCTGCTGTGCGGTGCACCCGCACCCCTACCAGGCCCCGGCCATGTCGGTCCGCGTTGTCCATCAGGTTCGTGAAGGCGCGCTCCAGGGCGAGCTTGCGGCAACGTATCGAGCTGTCCTCGACGACGTCGAGTACGGTCAGGTCCCGTCCCGAGTTCAGCACGGTGTGCTCGAGAAGATCCTGCAACGAGGCGGTCTCCGGCATGTCCTGCTGCAGGCCCGCTTCCGCGCGTGCCAGGGCGAGCAGATCCTCCAGCAGGCGCCGCAGGTGCGCCAGTTCGGCGGTCGCCAGCTCGACGGCGTGACGGGATCGCCGCGGCAACTCGTCCGACTGCCGCCGGAGCACTTCGAGACTTGTCATCAGGGTCGTGAGCGGCGTGCGCAGCTCATGGCTGACGTCTCCGAAGAACCTGCGTTCTCGCTCGATGCGCTGTTGCAGGGAGCCGACCATTCGGTTGAACGACTGTGCGATCGGCTCGAGGTCGCGGTCGCGCTGGTTCGTGAGGCGAACGTCCAGCGCACCCGCGGCGATCTCGGATGCCGTGCCGGCCAGCGTGCGCAGTGGGTGAAGGAGTTTCTTGCTGGCCCACCGGCCCGTCGCGGCACCGGCGATGGTGGCGGCGATCCCGGACACGATCAGGACCGCTCGCAGCACCTCCAAGGTCTCCCGCAGCTCGGTCAGGGAGAACAACTCGTACAGAGCCATGCCATCCCCGGCCGGCACACCGGCCGCGAGGTACTGCTCTCCACGGAACGTCACGGGCAGCACCGCCGCGGTCCCGCGCGGCACCTCGGTGCGCAGTTCGCTGGGCAGGACCTCCGGTCCGAGGTCAGCGACCGACGGGTACCACTGTCCGTCCCAGTACAGCAGCAGGAACGTGTTCGTCGGCGGGTCCGCGACGGCCAGTGCCTGGCCGGGGGAGATGTTCGTTCGTTCCAGGTTCCGCTCGATCGACGCCGCGTCCGTCGCGGCCTGGCGCGCGGCTGCTCGTTCGCGTGCCGAGTCCAGGTAGCCGCGGCTGATGGTGAAGGTCAGGACAGCCAGTGCGAGTGACACCAGCGCGGCGCCCGCGGCGAAGGTCAGGGTGACCCGGCTACGGAGCCCGCTGCCCGCGCGGCGCAGGTTAGTGCTGAGAGTCAAAGCGGTAGCCCAGCCCGCGCACCGTGTTCACGATCCTCGGGTCGGACGGGTCCTTTTCGATCTTTGTCCGCAGGCGTCGTATGTGCACGTCGACGATGCGTTCGTCACCGAAGAACCCGCGGTCCCAGACCTTCTCGAGCAGGGTGCGCCTGCTCAGCACGCGCCCGGGCTCACTGGTCAGTTCACACAGGAGGCGGAACTCTGTGAGAGTCAGGTGGACGTCGTCGGGTCCGCGGCGCACCCTGCCGGCATTGGGCAGGAGGACCAGCTGCGCCGTGGGGTCGGCATCCAGCAGGATCTCCTCCTGGGTGTCCTGCTGGGTGCCGCCGCTGCGCCGGCGCAAAGCGCGTAGACGGGCCGTGATCTCCTTGACCTCGAACGGCTTGGTGACGTAGTCGTCCGCACCCACTTCGAGGGCAGCGACCACGTCATGCGTGTCGTCCCGCGCACTCACCACGATGATTGGCACGTCGTGCTCGCGGCGCACCTCGCGGATGCAGGCGAAGCCGTCCATCTCGCAGAGCATCAGATCCACGATCATGACGTCCGGGGCGCCGGACCGTCGTAATTCGGACAGGGCGGTCTCGGCGTCGGCTGCCTCGGTGACCGCGTAGTCCTCGTCCTCGAGAGCCAGGCGCAACGCCGCACGGACCCGGTCGTCGTCCTCGACGATGAGAAGTCGTGCACCCACGGGTTCATCGTCGCAGACACCGGCCGTGGTGGCGCGCCGATGAACGCCGGCGGCCTGGTTGTCACGAGATCGCAAAGGAAGCAACCGGGCCAGCTCAATATTCCGGCGCGACGGTGGTGCGCGGACGGAGAGGGAGCAACGCAACGATGGCTCAGCGTGACGGCGGTCCTGTCCGGGGGGCGGCCGGCCGCCGCGCACGCCGGGTGACTGGTCCTCAGCTGCAGGGATTCGTGAGCGTGACCTTGTGCTTCGTGGGTTGCTGGCTGGTGATCGCACCGTTCACCTGGACCTACGGAACCAGTCACGGCCTGGATGCTCGGTGGAACGACGGCGTGATCGGCGCACTCGTCCTGTTCGTCGGGTTGGGCAGGCTCGTGGGACGGGTTCGGCTCGTGTCGGCGACGCTGGTCCCGGTCCTTGCCGGCCTGTGGCTCCTTCTCGCCCCGTTCATGCTCGGTCACGGTTTCGGCGCCGACTCGACGCGCGCCACCGTCGTGGATCTGGTGGCGGGTGTCGTCGTGATCGCGGTAGCGGTCGCCGGCTACGTGAACGCACGCAGGCGGTTGCGTACCGAGCCGGCCACGCGCCGAGCCTGAATGACATTGTCGATCCGGCTCGATCAGGTATCCGGTGGTGATGTGACATGGCTGAACTCCCCACTTGCGGCGAATCGTCCGAGCGGCGCGTGGTGAACGTCAGCGGCGATATCGACCGAGGAACCGCGCCGGTGCTCGAACAGCGGCTCGCGGCGGGCCTCGCGGGTGCGCGCCCGGTCGTCGTCGACATGGCGGAGGTCGAATTTCTCGGCGTCGCGGGGCTGGAGGTCCTGGCCGACGCCGACAGCCGAGCCCGAGCGCAGGGCACCTCGCTGCACGTGGTCCGTCCGCCCCGCGACGTCGGGCGGGCGTTGTCGGCGGCTGGACTGCACCACTTGCTGCGGCTGTCGCCGCTGTCAACGTGACGGTTTGTTTGCGGTGTCTCGTGGTGCCGTTCAAGCCCGCGGCGGGCGGGTAGTCGCACGGTATGGCTGTCTGGCGGAGATCTTTGACGTTGCTGGTGGCGGGATCGTTCGCGCTCGTCGGTTGCACGGTTGGCGAGGGGGACAACGGGCACGAGAACGGCGGTGCGCCTCCCGATGTCACCGGAGCCAACGCCGGTGAGCGTGGCTTCACGTCGATCGTGGAGCGGGTCGGGCCGAGCGTGGTGACGGTGCAGACCGGTCGCTCGGTCGGCAGTGGGGTGGTGTACCAACCGGATGTGGTCGTGACCAACGCCCACGTTGTGGGGGAGACCGCCGAGGTCACGATCAGCTACGCGGACGCGACGACGTCACCGGGAGAGGTGCTGGCCACCGACCCGGTGACCGACCTCGCCGTCATCCGCACCTCGCGGGACGGGCTGCCGGTACCGACGTTCCGGGAGGACCTTCCCGCGCCGGGTGAGGCCGCGGTCGCGATCGGGAGCCCGCTCGGGTTCGAGAACTCCGTCACCGCGGGCATCATCTCCGGACTGCACCGCAAGATCCCCGGTTCCGCCGGCCGCACCCAGTCCCTGGTCGACCTGATCCAAACCGACGCCCCGATCTCACCCGGCAACTCCGGGGGTGCGCTCCTGGACGCCCAAGGCCGGGTCGTGGGCATCAACGAGGCCTACATCCCACCCTCCGCGGGCGCCGTCTCACTGGGATTCGCCGTCCCCACCGCAACCGTGCTCGACATCGCGGCGCAACTCCTCGACGACGGCACCGCCACTCACTCCTACCTCGGCCTGTCCCTCGGCCAACTCACTCCCGCCATCCGCGAACAACTCAACCTCGAGGCCGAGCAAGGCGCGCTCGTCGTCGCCGTCGACCAGGACGGACCAGCCTCCTCGGCCGGAGTGCGGGCAGGGGATGTCGTCACGCGATTCGCCGATCACGACATCGCCGCGGTCGAAGACCTCCTCGCCGCACTACGCGACGTGGACCCCGGCGAACGGACCGCGATGACGGTCCTGCGCGACGGCAAGCAGGAGCAACTCACCATCACCGTCGGCCAGCGAACCAAGTGACCGCGGGTGAGGCCATCGGCACGGCCGATCACAAGCGCTCGACCTCCACCACCTCCGCATGGCGCAAGGGAGAGAACAGTGACCGTCAGACGACGTGCTTCCGCCGCCGCCTTGGTTGTGCTGATAGGTGCCACAGGTTGCGGCGCCGACCCGGACCGGACGGCCGACACCATGGGCAGCAACGGTTCGGTCGGAGCCATGTTGCTACGGAACGTGTACGTGGTCGCGCCGGGCGGCGACGGCTACGAGCGCGGCGACGATGCCACGGTTCGCCTGACCCTGGTCAACCACGCGCCGCGGGACGACGCCGTCCTGGGGGTGCGTTCCACTCACGCGGCACGGGTGGCGATGCGATGGGATCGGGAGTGTGACGGCGTCCTCGAAGAGGTGACGAAGATCCCCGTGTTGATGAACGGAACCGTGCCGGGCGCTGACGCCGCGTACGAACTCGAGTTGCTCGACCTCACCCGAAAGGTGCGCGCGGGCACCACCGTGCCCATCACATTCACGTTCCGCAACGCCGGCGAGGTGCGCCTGGACGCGATGGTGGAGGCCACGCACGACGGCGACGCGCCGGCCGCGCAGGACTGTCAGGAAGGAACCGAGGATGCCGGACCAACCTGACCACAACGTTGTCCGGCGAGCCGCCGCGATGGATGACAACGATCTCACCATCAAACGCCTGCTCATGGCGAGTTCGTCGAACTATGTCATCCACTCGGACCGACGCATCAATGTCGGTTGGAAGCGACCGCACTTGGACAGTTGGTGGTCGGGTGGCCAGGGGTCGTGGGCCATCGGCTGTCGGCATGGGTGATTCACGTCGAAGCGGAGTCGTGTGTCGTCGGGGCCTGGTGTCGATCGTGTGGGGCGTCGCCGTCGACTTCGAGCGGCTGGCGTGGATCAGCCGGTAGCCGAGGGAACTGCGGCATCGGCACTGCCCCACGCCGGGTCGCGGCCGGTCAGGCCGAGGATTCGCTCGAGTGTGGGTGCGGCGGCTGGTATCGGGACCTGCGGGCCGTACATCCCCATCTCGCGGCCCTGCTCCACGCCCGGCGCTATCGCGCCGTGCACGTAGGTAAGCAAGTCCTCATCCAGGTCGAGACGCTGGCCAGTCGCCCGCGCGAGGTCCCAGCAGTGCACGACCAACTCGCCAAGGATCATGTCGCCGACGAGCGACGCTGGCAGCTTGATCGGCCTGCCCATATACGTTGTGCCTTCCCATGAGGACGCCGGCGCCCAGGACCGCGCGGTGCGCGTCAGCTGCGCGAGCAGGTCACCGCGCCAGTCACCCGACGTCAGATCCACATCGGACTCAGCAGGCGTTGGTGGCGGCACGTTCTCCTTGCGACCCGCGCCTTCCAGTGATGGACCCCAGAACAGCAGGTGATGGACCAGACCACGCACGTCGTACTCGGCGCACGGCGTCGGGGCGGTGAGTTGGTCGGAGGAGATGCCGCCGACGATCGCGGCCATGGCCTCGGCGGCACTGGACAGTTGTGACATGGCGGCAAAGCTAGGTGGGCGGGCAGGCGACGGTATTGGACAAACGCGACATCGGCATACGAGCTGGTCGACGAACCCCCTGGAACGGCTCCGCCAGCACAATGGATCTGCTGCCGGCCCGGTTGAGCAACCAGGCGACATGACACCGTACGACCCGACCCAGGTGCGGTCATTTCACAGGAACACAAGTCCCCCCGCCGAGCATGGTGCGGTCGCTTCGTGTGGAGAAACGCCGTCACAACTGACGGACAAGGCCAGGCTCGGACAACCGTCGGCGAACATGTGCATCAGCTCTGACGGTCACAATCAACGGGATGTTCCCGCGGTGATCTGTTGCCTCCACTTGCTACGTTCGATGTCGATGCGCGTGGACGTGGGGCGAGCCGCAGAGCGATACGTGTCGGAGGGTGCGATGAACGAACGTCGCGTGGATCTGTTGTGGGATGTGGTGACCCGTCGAAGAACCGGTCGGGGACTGTGGGACTGTGCCCAGGCGGTGTGTGAGGTCACCGCCGAGGTCCTCAATGTCGACGCCGCCGCGTTGTCACTCCACCTTCCGGCTGCGACACAGCAACTGGTCGGCGCTTCCGATGAATGGGGAGCGGAGCTGGACGAACTCCAGTACGTCGTGGGTGAGGGTCCGGCGCCAGACGCGTTCCGCGCCTGTCATCCGATGATGGTGACAGCGCTCGAGACGGTGGGATGGCGTTGGCCGGGATTCGTGGATCTGGCTGGAGGGCGCGACGTAGGCGCGGTGTTCGCTTGGCTCGTGGTCGGGGTGAACAGTCGGCCACTGGCTGTTCTGAGTGGGTATCGACGAGAGCCGGAACCGCTTTCGGGTACCGAATTGGCCGATGCTCTGCTGTTGGCGGACTCGGCAGCCGGGCATTGCTCGACGGGGACAGCGGCCTGGCAGCGGCCGCGGCGGCGGTGGACCAAGGCGATCTCGGCCATTACAGCGCGGTGTCGCTGGCGACTGAGGTGCTCGCCGACGCCTACGGCCTCGAAGGTGACGATGCGCTCGCTCTCCTGCGCGCACATGCCTTCAGCACCGGACAAGCGCTCAACGAGGTCGGTACAGCGGTGCTACGAGCGGAAATCAACTTGAACCCAGCCGCCGACGCGGCAACGGGTCGCGACGACGACAATTACGGCCATGCGGACTGACCGCCGACTCTCGCCGGTCACCGCCCCCAGGTCCGCGAGGCGTCCATGTCATCGGTTCATCCGTTCGGGGGTAGACGCACCTGGACCGGTAAAGGCGGCGAGGGACAGGCGCATGCCGCTCTCGACCGCGTCTGCCATCTCGCCGTGCTGCGACGCGAACTTTCCGATCAGCTCGATCAGATGCGCGTAGAGGATGCCCTGACGGCCACCGCCATCGTCCGCCCGGTGAACAGCCGGATTCAGCTCCCTCGTGTGCCTACAGAGCCCACCGGTCAGGGCAGTGCTCAGGGTAGGCACCTGACCGGTGGGATCGCTCGCATCTCGAGGGATGCGAGACGTTTGTTCCGGCGGATCGTCTGGATCATCGGGGAACGATGTTCACTCGTCGCCCGATGCTTCGGTTCGCCCGCCCGGAGTCTCGAGTAAATTTCGTGAGTATCTGTCGCATTTCGACTGCCAGCTCAGAAGGTGCCGGACGAACCCTCACTGGCCAAGTGGCCAGCACGACAGGCGGCTCGATGCGTTCGGGTTCCACAGCCAGCGACCAACCTTCTTCACTGGACCATTGCGGCATCAACAATCGCTTGGGGTGGCCGGGCGGGCTCTCGGAGAGAGCGACATACCCGGATGACGGCGGGCCGTACTCCGACCAGCTCGCTGCAGCCTCGACACCGACCGCGACGGCAACCGCCTCGACGTAGGCTCCCACGCCACGGCCTCGACAACGCCCGTGTCGGCTCCCATCAGCGGCACCTCCCCGCTGCCCACATGCCAGACATGCAGCGTACGACGGGGCAGGACCAGCAGGGAAGCATGCGAACGGATGCTTGGGCTCGCCAGCCAGCTCACTGGTAGGTCGCGGACCTGCCGGCCCCGGTCGGCCGTGCCACCAGCACGTCTTGGCCGGCCAGACGTGCTTCATTGCCCCTGACCTGTTCCACCCCTAATCGTGTCCAGTCGAACCTCTCCTCGGCCACGTGTGTGATGTCGTCATTGGCGGACATATCGCTAGCGGACCGGCGTCAGGGGCAGCGAGTCGCCGCGGGCTAGCACGCGCACGTCGGTGCTCGGCCGACGCTCGCGGACCTCGGTGAGAAAGTTCGACAGCGGTGAGGTAAACCTACCGTAGTCGTCGTAATGGATGGGGGCTGCCTGGTCAGGGCGGAGCAGGTCGAGCAGGTCCACGCCTTGTTTGTGGTCCATCGACAGCAGCACTCCCAGCACCCGGGTGCCGCCGAGGTGCAGCAGTGCGAGGTCCAGGTCAGGGAAGCGCTCGCCGATCTGGGCGAGGTCTCCGTGGTACACGGTGTCACCGGAGATGTAGATCCGCAGTGGCGTGGTGCCCCGGTGGGCCCGGTATTCCAGTACGGAACCCATCACGTCGGGCAGCAGCAGGTTCAGGGGGCCCGCGGTGTGCCGGGCCGGTACCGCCGTCACACGCAGTGTGGCGTCGCCGTCGGCGAACGTCTCCTCCGCCCAGGTGCGCAGGCCGATGCAGGCGGTGAACCCGCCGCGGTCGAGCTTCCTCGCGGCGTGGCCGGTGGTCACGATCGGCACCGACCGGTCCAGCTCCCGCCGAGCGACCCGGTCGAAGTGGTCGCCGTGCAGGTGGGACAGCACGACCGCGGTCAGCGGCGGCAGGTCCGCCGGTTGTGCGGCTGGTTCTGTGCGCCTACGGGAGAACAGGCCCTGCCCGAAGTACGACCACTGCCCCAGGTGCAGGAAGTTCGGGTCCGTCAGCACGGTGAAGCCGCCGAGCCGTATCACCGTCGTCGCCGTGCCGATGAACGACACCGAGTCGCCCGCAGTTTCGTTGAGTGGCATGCGCCCAGGGGTACCCGCCCGGCGGCTACACGAACTCAGCAGACAAGGGAAGTTCACAACCGCCGAACTGATGAGAGACTGCTCTGCGACGGGGACCTGGAGCAGGCCGGTCGAACACGAGATGGCAGCGTGATCGGCCGCCTCCTACCCGGTAGTTATGCCGCGCTGGGCGGTTCACCTGGTTGCGATGGCTGGACGTCGATGATCGTGGCGACGTCGATGAGATCGATGCGATTGCTCCCGTCGTGCCGCGGTAGACGCACGCCGATCCAGAGCCGGTCGGCGACTGGTTCCGTCAGTGCCGGTCCGATGACGACCGCCGTCCGGTACCGCTCGTGGCCGTCGTGGGCCTCGTGGCGGTAGACCACCATCGAGCCATGCTGGGGCGCGTTTGCCGCCTGGTTCTTCCTGCTGGGCTCTGGCATCGGTGCCACCTCAAGACATGAAGTTGTTCGGTCTCGTTGAATGTCATTACCCGTTGACATGGGGAGTAATCGCGGGCGTAGCCGATGACCGGCCCGCACGGTGCCGGGCCGCCCGTGCGGTGGTGGTGACGCGGTTCCGCCAGGTCGAGCTGGGCGCGGTGCCCTTGGCACAGGGGAACGTGCGAGGTCCGATCTCCGGGCCGGTGGCGCAGTGGCCGGAAGAACTCGCGGATGTCGGGCGGCGGAGCGCGGGTTCCTCGAGTGCCGCGAAGCGCCCGCCGCGGGGGTTTCCAGTGGCCCCACGGGTAGCCGGTCGGCATGGCCGCGCGCGACCGCTGGGCAAGGAATCGCGAGTGCGGCCATACCGGATAGAGGAAGGAAACGGTATGTGGTCGCGGTTCCCCCTGCCCAGCCCCGTATTCCAGCGGACGCCGCCTCGCCGGGTGGCAGGGTGCGCTCGACCGTACGTGCTGTCGGTCATGGTCGCCGACCTCACCGGTCCCTGGTGCCCGGTCGCCAGCCTCCACCTCGACCGGCCGAGCGAGGAGGCCCCTGCGTTCGACGTCGTCGTCAACTCCCTGTCCGGGTTCGTCCCCGCCGGATGGGTCAACGGGTTGGAGGTCCCGCCCACCGACGTTCCCAGCGAGGACGCCGATGACGATGGTGGTCACGGCGAACACCCTCGATCCGGACCTGGCTCAGTGGTTGGCGAGGTCGTTGTCGAGAAGTCGGTCCGCGCGGATGACGACCAGCTCCTCGTATTGCTGTCCGGCCGCGATCAGACCGAGGTCGCGGAGCCGGTCGGCGCGGCCGCGCATGACCGGGCCGAAGGGTTCCTCGGCGCGAGCGACTACTGACGCTTTCAGGCCGCTCTCTCGCAATCGGTTGAGTGTGGTGTCCACACCACACAGTTCCGATTGGACGGTGAGCAGGCTGCCGCCCGGTGCGAGGAGATCGAATGCGCCTGCGCACAGACGATCGAGCACCGCGCGGCCGTCGGCACCCACGTTCCACGCCCGGCTTTGTCCCCGGGCGGGGAGACTGGGTACACCGGGCGCATAGGGCGGGTTTGCCAGCACCAGGTCGAACTGCCTGCCCCACCTACGGTGAAATGCGTCGCCGTGCTCGACCCTCACATACAGTCCGCGGATGGCCGTGTTGAGCCTCGTGGCCAGGACAGCGCGGCGGCACACATCCACCGCGGTCAGCGACCTCGGTTGTGTACGCGCCGCGACGATCGACAACGCTCCTGTGCCGCAGCAGATCTCAAGGACGTCGCCGCCCGGCGCGATGCCCGCTTGCTGCAGTGCGTCGGCGAGCAGCCAGGTGTCACCTTGTGGACGGTAGACGCCGAACGGTCGCAGCAACTTCATGGCCGTGGCTACCTCCACGAACCTCGTTCAAACTGCACAAAGTGTCGGGACAACTGGGTTTTCTCTCGGGAACCGGTGTATTCGCGCTCATGTGAGGCCTCGAGTGTCCTGCTACCCGGCGGACCGGGGCTATCGTCCGCTGATCTCGGGAAGATCGCCACAGCGGTGGTGAGGACCCGTCACACAACCGGGCCCCGTCGAGCTGCCGTCCGAGTGGGAGGGCCTGGTCGCCGACGGGGCCGGGGTGCTGTGAGGACGGCGGGGGAGAAGGTGAGCAGCCCGCCGACGACGTGGCCGGGCAGGGGTTGGTGGTGGATGGTGCACAAGCTGGTGCACGCCGTCGTCACCGGTGCGGTCGACGACGCGCTGGTGGCACGCCATGAGCCTGCTCGTCAAGCGGGCGTGAGGCCGCTGCCACGGGCCATGGCGTCGCCGCCCACGCCCACCGGAAAGGGGGAACAGCAGGTCACAGGGTGGCTCCGGGACCTCGACTGACACGGCGAGCGGCTCCCGAAGCACGCGGTGGTGGTGCTCGACCTGTGGGGTCACAACCAGACGAGGACCTGTGGGGCAACCGCACACGCCGTCCGGGTTCGTTCTCATGACCTGACCGGGTCGACGGCAGCCGGTCGCGATGTCGGTAGGTGTTGGCCGTCGGTGCCGGGTTTCTGCCACCGGAACACCCCGGCGCCTTGCGCGTAGGACAGGTGCCCGCCCAACGCGCCGCCGGCACTGAGCACGGTGAGCCCGAGCGTGCTCAGGGCCATGCCGCAGGTGTGGGCACCTCGCGTGCGGCTGAGGTAGGAGCCGGCGAACAGGGCCACTGCCACGGTGTTCAATGTCGCGTGGGCGATGCCGACCCGGCGCTGCCGTTCGTCGAGGTCGGCGTAGTCGGCCAGTCCGAGCAGCGCTGTCGGCGCGATCGCGGCAAGCCCGAGGCCGGTCAGCGTCCGCGCCGCCTCCCGGTTCCCGCGCGCCAGGTCGAGTACCGCGGTGCCGACGAAGGCTCCGATGGGCACGGTCACCATCAGCGGGTGCAACGGGTGCCCGAGCCACCTGCCACGGAGGGCGGCCTTCGTACCGGAATTTCGGAGCGCCTTGCGCACCGCGCCGGCGATCATGGCGGCGACGCCGTCCACCTGGCGCAGGTCTTCGAACCATTGTAGCAGTTTGTGCGCGTCCATGGGGCCGGTTACCCGCTCTGAGCCGGTTCACCGCTGTTACGGGCCTCGGCTCGAACATCGCCCGGTGGCCGTTCTCCGGGTGTCGGAACGAGGTCGGCGTCGCGGAATCGGAGGAGGAAGTTCACGTCGACCGAGACCGCAGACACCCGTCGGAACCCGGCTGAATCACCCGTCGTGCCGCGGAGACGCTGGCATGACGAATCCCAAACGCCACGTGCAGTCGGTGTTATCCGATTGGAGGCACAGGCACGGGCGGCCCCACTGCCCGGATAACGCCCTACCCAGGTCAGCGTTGTGGTGTCACGGAACCCAGCGTGGCCCCAGCGTCGGGTTGGTGAGCGGGTGTCCGTCGCGGCAGTCGGATGCCGAGCGGCCGCCTCGCGGCACGCGGTCTCGGGGGCAACCGCAGCAGGAGGGCGTCGAGGACGATGTCCGTCCGCGATAGTGCGGTTGTTGGATCGCGCGGGCCACGACGACGTGGCCGCCGTCGGATTGTGGCCGGTGGTGCGTCGGGAGGAGGCGGAAGCCGAGTTCGGTCAGCGCTTGCTGGGCGGCTGCGCGTCGACAAGGACCAGGTCTCGCGGCGTGGCCATTCTGAACAGTGCAATGCGGACATCACTCGGTCGAGGCCCGTCGACGAGTTGCCGATCCGTCCGAAAGGGACCGTCCCATATGGCGCTTGTCGATGTCGTGGGCGATGTGGCCTGCCCGCAACGGCCATTGAACCTGAAAGAGTGATTACCTGATATGCGGTCGCGCTGGCGGCATGGCTTTGAGACAAGGAAGAATGTGGCCACACGCAATGGGTACGCACGGCACATGACTGAACAACCAGGAAACCAGACTCCGAACACACCGGACATAGACGAGACCGAGCTGCGCGAGATGAAGGCGGACGAGCTGCGGGCGAAGGCCAGGAAGCTGAACGTATCGGGGGCATCGGAGATGCGCAAGGAGGACCTCGTGCATGCCGTCGCCACTGCGACCCAGGACAGGAGCGGTGCGAGTGGACACCAGAGCGGCGGTGTGCGCACTGGTCCGGAATCCTCGAAGTCGCTGAAGTACTCGCAGGAGGTCACTTCACCGGACGACGATCCGGAGCGGCCGGGACGTAGTCTCGTGACGACCAGCCACGAAGTGATCCGGCAATGGGCGGAGCAGCGTGACGCCGTACCCGCCACAGTGGAGGGCACCGAGCACGACGACCACCTCGGCGTTCTGCGGTTCGACTTTCCAGGGTACGGCGGGGAGAAGCTGCAGCACGTCGACTGGGACGAGTGGTTCGCCACCTTCGATGAGCGCCAGCTCAACTTCATCTACCAGGAGGAGCGCGGGGACGGTTCGCAGAGCAACTTCTTCAGGGTGGAGAACCCGGGTCGTGAAGACGCCTGAACCTGCCTGTGCTGGTCGCCGTCCTGGAAGCAGGAGCCTGTACGCGGCGTTGCGAGGCCGCCGAGCCAGGCCGACCGGCTCTCTCGGTTGCCATGGAGTCATCGCACCTCGGACAGCAGTTCGCGTGATCGTGACGAAGGGCGACCGCACGGCCAGCCATGACGCACGCGACGTTGTCACTGTCACGAGCCGCGGAACAGCGCGGTCCTGATCTGGCCGCGTCCGCGGTCGAGGTCCTGTTGGTCCCGAGATGCCGACGTTGTGGTGCGGCTGCCGCTCAACTGGCGGGCGCTGTTGATGAGGCCGACCATGCTGAACGCCTGGGGTGTATTGCCGATCTGCCTGCCGGTGGCGGGGTCGTACTCCTCGCTGAGGAGGCCGACATCGTTGCGCAGGCCGAGCAGTTTCTCGAACAGGGCACGTGCTTCCTCAGGTCTGCCTGTCCCGGACAGAGCGTCGACCAGCCAGAAGCTGCACGCGAGAAAGGCGCCTTCGGTCCCGGGGAGGCCGTCGACTCCGCCGTCGTGGTCGGTCCGGTAGCGCAGGACGAACCCGTCGCCGCACAGCTCCCGGCTGACCGCGTCGACGGTGCCGCGGACGCGGGAGTCCGACCAGGGCAGGAAACCGACCCGGGGGAGCAGCAGCAGCGCGGCGTCGAGGCCTTGCGAGCCGTAGAACTGGGTGAAGGTGTTCCGATCGGGGTCGTAGCCCTTGGCGCAGACCTCGCGATGGATGTGGTCGCGCAGCCAACGCCAGCGGTCGACCGGGCCGGGGAGGCCGTGCCGGTGAACGGTGTCGATTGCGCGGTCCACACCTGCCCAGGCCATCACCTTGGAGTGGACGAAGTGCCGTCGTGGACCTCGCACCTCCCATAGGCTGTTGTCGGGCTCGTCCCAGTTGCCCTCGAGGAAGTCGAGCAGTGCCCTCTGGAGGTCCCACGCGACGTCCTGCGCCGGCAGTCCGGCTTCCCGGGCGAGGTGCAGGCCGTCGAGGACCTCTCCCCAGACATCCAGTTGGAGCTGGTCGGCCGCGGCGTTGCCGATCCGTACCGGCCGCGAGTTCTCGTAGCCACTGAGCCAGTCGAGGGTCTGCTCCGGCAGGCGGCGTGTGCCGTCGAGGCCGTACATGATCTGCAGCTTCGCGGGATCGCCGGCGACCGCACGCACGAGCCATTCCCGCCAGGCACGTGCCTCTTCGACGAAGCCGGTGCCGAGCAATGCCTGCAATGTGAACGTGGCGTCGCGGAGCCAGCAGAATCGGTAGTCCCAGTTCCTCGGACCGCCGAGTTGTTCGGGCAATGACGTGGTCGCCGCCGCCACGATGCCACCGGTCGGTGCGTAGGTCAGCGCCTTGAGGGTGATCAACGCGCGCCGTACCGCGGTGTCCCACGGACCGCGGTACTCACAGCGGCCGATCCAGTTCGACCAGAACGCCTCCGTGTCCGCCAGCGCCTGGTCCGCGTCGGCCGGCGCGGGCTGGGGGAGGTGGGATGGGGTGTGTGTGAGGACGAAGGCGAGCCGGTCACCGCTCGAGACGCTGAAGTCGGTTACCGCCGCGGTGTCCCCGTCGGTCAGTCGTACCGCACCGTGCAGCCACACCGCATCGGGACCGGCGATGGCGGCCAGGCTGGTGTCGTGGAGGCGCGTCCACGGACGGACGTGGCCGTAGTCGAACCGCAGCCGCAGCAGCATCCGCATGGGCACGCGGCCGGAGAGGCCCTCGACGATCCGCACCACGTCGGCCGCCTCGCCCCGGGGTGGCATGAAATCCACCACGCGCACGGTGCCGTCGGGCGTGTCCCACTCGCTCTCCACGATCAGCGTTTCGTCACGGTAGCGACGCCGCGTCGCCGCGCCACCGGAAGCGGGAGCGATCCGCCACATACCGGCACGCTCCGAGTCCAGCAGCGCCGCGAAACACGCCGGGGAGTCGAACCTCGGCAGGCACAGCCAGTCGATGCTTCCGTCTCTGCCGAGCAAGGCCGCGGTCTGGAGGTCGCCGAGCAGCGCGTAGTCCTCGATCAGGCTTGGCATTCCTCGCCTTCCGTTCGGCTGTCGTCGCATCCGGCGTCGTCGAGCTCGAGACGATGCCGTAGGAAGCGGTGTGTGCCATCACGTCGAACACGACCTGCCCCGCACCGGCCGCTTCGATCACCAACTCTGGTTCGAGGCGTTCCGCGAGGTCGTCGACGAAAGCGTGGTGGTACGTCGCGCCCAGTGATCTGCTCCCAGGCCTTCACGACCACGGTCGCAGGCTCCATCCGCGTGCCGGCCTCGGTCAGTCGCGGATCGATGGTGACCGCGTGATCCGGGCCGACACACCACAGTTCGCGGCCGTAGCCGTCGATCTCTTCGATGCCCCGCTGGGCGTACCGGCCGTTGCGGCACATGTCCAACTCACCGTGTGCGCAGGCACCGCATGGTGCAAGCCGCTCCCGGCCGGGTGGCGCCCAGCTGTCCTCAACTCGCACGGTTTCCTCGTTCGTGCCGCGCACCCCGACAGCGATTCCCTCGACCGGCAGCTCGCCCCGCTCGGGGCCCGGTTGGGCCACGTCGATCACAGCCAACGATCCGACGCGTCCAGGGAACACCGTCAGCGCACGCATGACGTACGGCTACCCGTTCACCGAGCTCCTACTGGTTTTGATCGGGGACAGTAAGAAACCCGCAAGGTTGAATTTCGCGGTGCCCGTCACTCACCGTGTGGCAGGGACGGCCGTCACGGTATCGGTTCAGAACCCCACGGCGGCGGTGATGAGAGAGGTCAGGCAGTGCGGAGTTCGTGAGCTCGTTGAGGGTGGAGTTGACAGCCGTGCCTTCGCCGTCGATCGCAGCGCCGGCGACGCTCATCGCAGGAGGCCTCTGCGCCGTCGGCTCCGTCGTACCAGACCGGCCGCGATTCCTGCCGCCAGGCCGACAGTGATCGCACCGACGAGCACCGTGTAGATGTCATTAGGGCCACGCGTCAGGGTGATGACGAAGTACCCGATCATCACGATCAGGCTCGTGATCGCGGCAGTCACCTTCGCCGGGAACAACCTCTCGTCCGGCGTCTTCTCTTCTGATGTCCGCTTTTCCAGCACGATCTCGTCTCCCTTCACACTTCCAGTCGCCGTCCGGCTACCCACGTTCCTGCGTGCACATGTCTTGCCGGGTCGGTGTGAAGGTTGCGATGTCGTCCGGCCCGGCTCGAACTTGTGTGCTCTGGGTGGCTGACGACCATCGTCTGCGAGGTGAGCAGAGCATTACGCTGGGCCTGTCTCCGGCTCGACCAGCCTTGACGGCAACTGGTCACTGTTTGGTAACTGGCCACTGTTGGTAGCTGGTCACGGAGATGGCTTGTCGGGGAGAGCGTCCGCCAACACGGCGTAGACCGAAAGGAACTCGAACAGCCCGGTCCTCCGCAGAGTGCGGCCGACGACGGAGTCGCCCACGACGATGCGCAGGTCGCGGCCCGCTCGCTGACCACGCTGGTGGTGTTCGACCAGTACGGTCAGTCCCGAGGAGGCCATGAACGATATGCCGGTCATGTCGATCACGATGGGCCGCTCCGGTGCGACTTGTCCGGCCTTGGCCAGTTCGTCGAACAGCCGGGACGCGGTGACGTGGTCCACCTCCCCGACGGCGTGGATGACGACGGCGCGGTCGTCCACGCCGCGCCGCAGGATCAGGCCATTGTCCTGCGCGTCCTCCGCCGCGTCCGGCACTGCACGTGTCCCCTCAGGTCAGCGAATATCTCGAACACTAGACGTTGACCGCACTGGACGCTTACGTCGCCACGTACGTGGCCCGACCGTCGAGCGGCGTTCTCGCCATGTCGTGCAGGGCGTTGTTCGAGACAACTGCGGCGCGCGTGATCGATTCGGGCGACTGATCGAACTGAAGTGTCTCCGGTGGAATGAGCATCGGCCTCCCCGACGCCGGCCTGTCCTAAACTGCGATGGTGACGAAGATCGGCTCTTCGAGTCCCGCTGAAGCGTTCGAGTTGCTGATCGAGGGCAACCGGCGGTTCGTCGCCGGCGCCCCGGAGCACCCGAACCAGGATGCGGCACGCCGTGCCCAGGTCGCACCCGGTCAGCGCCCGTTCGCCGTGTTGTTCGGGTGCTCGGACTCCCGATTGGCCGCGGAGATCATCTTTGATCGTGGCCTGGGTGACCTGTTCGTCGTCCGGACGGCGGGCCACGTTGTGGGTTCGGAGGTGCTGGGCAGCATCGAGTACGGGGTTGACGTACTGGGCTGTCCCCTGGTTGTGGTCCTCGGCCACGACTCGTGTGGAGCGGTCGGGGCCGCGTGCTCCGTGTTGGAGCACGGGATGGTGCCGATCGGTTACGTGCGCGATGTCGTCGAGCGGGTGACGCCCAGTGTGCTCGCGGCGCGGGCCGCCGGTCGCATGACGCCCGACGAGATCCTGGCCGAGCACGTCGCGCACTCGGTCGACCTGCTCTTGGATCGCTCCCGTGTGTTGGCCGACCAGGTCGAGTTTGGTCACGTCGCGGTCGTGGGCCTGCGCTACAGCCTGGCCGACGGCAGCGCCGAGATCGTCGCAGCGCGCGGACTCGACGTCATAGCCGACTCCCCCAGCTGAAAGGCCGGGTCACGACGTACATTCGTGGCGGCGTTCCTCGCCAAGGCGTTGCCGACCGACTCGCCCACCCTGCGTTCCACCTCCTCGGCGCGTCGCACACGGATCTCCGGCCATGACCCCGGTCGCCGGTGAAGAGCTGCGGTGCGCGTAGGCGATGTTCGCTTGCAACAGCAGGCGGATCTGACGCCGCGTCGCAGCGAAGCCCAGGTCCCAGTAGTGCAGAAGCAGGTTCGCGCACACGTTGTCGACCAGGCCGGGTCGGCGTCACGTCGTCGCAGGCGACGAGCGGGCCCGGCAGGCGGCCGGGCGGTGTGGCCGGCCAAGGCACTGCTCGACGGGGCGGTGAGTGCTCAGGTCGTGATCGTCAGCAGCAGTGTGACGTCCAGGACGGCGATGACGATCGTCAGCCGGAACGCCACAGGGCTGTTCGGTGCGCGTACCGCGGCGACGGCGGTGGTGGCGGCCAGCGCGATCCCGGCTACCGGCACGGTCACGGCGAACAGCGTCGACGTGCCGGCGGGAGCGACGCCGAGCAGGACCGAAGCGGCGGCCAGCGCCGCGGCCATGACGATCACGCCGGTCCGGGGACCGAGCCGGTGCGGGAGCCCGCGTATCCCGGTTTCCGTGTCCGCGCGGAGGTCGGGCAGGACGTTGGCGAAGTGTGCGGCGAATCCGAGCAGTGCGCTGACCACTGGCATCCACCACGGTGGCCACGGGTGCTCCGGCAACGCGACGTACGGCGCGACCGGGAGACCCGCGAAGGCGATGAGGTAGGTCGCGCCTGACCAGACTGTGGCCTTCAACCGGAGGTTGTAGGCCCAGGCGGCCGCGACACCGACGAGCAGCGCCGCGGCGGGGAGCGGCCCGAGCGTGAACGACGACACGATCGTGGCCGCCAGTGCCGTGACCGCGGCCGCGGCGACCGTGCGTTCCGGGACTGTTCCCGACGCCACCGGTTTGTCGGTGCGCCCGGTGGCGCGGTCCCGTGCGGCGTCGATCCAGTCGTTGGACCAGCCGATCGACAGCTGGCCGGTGAACACCGCGACGCCGAGGATCACCACCTGCCCCGGGCCGAGCCCGGCGCCGACCGCGAGCACCACGGCCACGAACGTGACCGCCAGGCCGGGCACGGGGTGGCACGCGGTGACGAGACCGCGCAGCGGTCCCGGCCGCCTGGTCCGCACCTGACGCGGCGTCTCCTCCGGCGCGGCAGGCAAGTCGGTCATCTGCCGAGTGTAGGCGGAAGTCGTACCGTAAAAGAGGTGACGACGATTTCGGCGGTCCATGGTGTACTTCCGCCGCACCGATATCTCCAGGCGGATCTGACCGAGTTGTTCGGCCGGTTGTGCCTGCCGGACCCGGCCGCGCGAGCCGTCGCGAACCGGTTCCACACGAACGCGCGGGTGGCCACCCGGCACCTGGCGCTGCCGATCGAGCGTTATGACGACCTGGATGGTTTCACCGCCGCGAACGACGCGTTCCTGTCCGTCGCGGTGGACCTCGGCTGCGAGGCCGCGCTCGCCGCGCTCGACGACGCGCGCCTCGCACCGTCCGATGTGGATCTCGTGGTGTCGACGACGGTGACCGGTATCGCGGTTCCGTCGCTCGACGCGCGCATCGCGTCGCGGATCGGGATGCGGCCGGACGTGAAGCGGGTGCCGGTCGTCGGTCTCGGCTGTCTTGCTGGTGCCGCGGGGATCGCGCGGCTGCATGACTTCCTGCGCGGCTGGCCGACGTCGGTGGCGATGCTGGTGTCGGTGGAGTTGTGCTCCCTCACCGTGCAGCGCCAGGATTCCAGTGCCGCCAACATGATCGCGTCCGGGCTGTTTGGCGATGGCGCGGCCGCGGTCGTCGCGGTCGGCGATGACCACCTGTTCGCGGCGAAGGGCCCGCACGTCGTGGACTCGGTGAGCCACCTGTATGAGAACTCCGAACGCGCCATGGGGTGGGACATCGGCAGCACGGGGCTGAAGGTGGTGCTCGGCGCGGAGGTGCCCGATCTCGTGCGCACCCACCTGGCCGCGGACGTCGAGCGGCTGCTGTCCCCGCACGGGTTGGCGATCGGCGACGTGGCGCGCTGGATCTGCCACCCCGGCGGGCCGAAGGTGATCGAGGCGATCCAGTCGGTGCTGGGGCTCGACGAGGACGACCTGGCGATGACGTGGCGTTCCCTGCACCGGATCGGCAACCTGTCGTCGGCCTCGGTGCTGCACGTGTTCGCTGACACGCTCGCCGGCCGGCCGGCCGCCACCGGGGACTGGGGTGTGGTGATGGCGATGGGCCCGGGGTTCTGCGCGGAACTGGTGTTGCTGCGATGGTGACCGACGTCTGGTACACGGTCCTGATCGGGCTGGTCGCGCTCGAGCGGTTGGCGGAGCTGGTCGTCGCGAAGCGGAACCTGGCGTGGAGCCTGGCCAGGGGTGGACGTGAGACCGGGTTCGGGCACTACCCGTTCATGGTGGTGCTGCACACCGGTCTCCTGGCGGGTTGCCTGCTCGAGGTGTGGCTGGCGGACCGGCCCTTCACCGCCGCGCTGGGCTGGCCGATGCTGGCCCTGGTGGTCGCGGCGCAGGCGCTGCGGTGGTGGTGCATCCGCGCACTCGGTCCGCGGTGGAACACGCGGATCGTGGTCGTCCCAGGGCTTCCCCTGGTCACCGGCGGCCCCTACCGGCTGGTCCCGCACCCGAACTACGTCGCGGTCGTCGTCGAGGGTTTCGCGTTGCCGCTCGTGCATGGCGCGTGGTTGACGGCCGCGATGTTCACCGTCGTCAACGCCGGCTTGCTGACGGTGCGGATCCGCGCCGAGAACGACGCGCTGAGGTCGGTCCATGCGTGAGCACGACGTGGTCGTCGTCGGCGGCGGTCCCGCCGGTCTTGCCGTCGCGCTGGGGTGCGCACGGGCGGGCATGGACGTGGTGGTGTGCGAGAAGCGCGCCGGGGTGCTCGACAAGGCGTGCGGCGAAGGGCTGATGCCCGGCGCCGTGCGTGCACTGACAGCGCTCGGGATCGACCCACCTGGGCACCCGATCGAGGGCATCACCTACCGGCAGGGTGAGCGGGCCGTGCACGCCGCGTTCCGCACCGGCCCCGGCAGAGGGGTGCGGCGCACCGCACTGCACGGCGCACTGCGCACCGAGGTCGACCGGCACGGCGTGCCGGTGCTGGCGACCGCGATCACCGAGGTCGTGCAGCACGACGACCACGTGCGGGCGGGCGATCTGCGAGCCCGGTACCTGGTCGCGGCGGACGGGCTGCACTCCACCGTCCGTGACCGCACCGGTCTCGCCGAGGGCGGCGCCACGACGTCCACGCCCCGCTGGGGACTGCGCCGCCACTACGCGATCGCCCCGTTCTCGGACGCGGTCGAGGTGACGTGGGCGGCACAGTCCGAGGCCTACGTGACACCGGTCGCGCCGGACACGATCGGCGTCGCGATCCTGTCGTCGGTGCGCGGCGGGTTCGACGACCAGCTCACCGCCTTCCCCGAGCTGGCGGCACGGATCGCGGACGCGAAACCGGTCTCGCCGGTCCGAGGTGCGGGCCCACTGCGGCAACGGGCCGCCCGCAGGGTCGCGGGACGGGTGCTGCTCGCCGGGGACGCCGCCGGCTACGTCGACGCCCTCACCGGCGAAGGGCTGGCGCTCGCCATGACCACCGCGGCCGAACTCGTCCGCTGTCTGCGCGCGGACCGGCCCGCCGACTACGACCGCGCCTGGAGGCGGGCCTCACGACGGTCGCGCTGGCTGACCGAGGGCCTGCTGTGGGCACGCGGCCGTCCCGCGCTCGCACAGCGGATCGTGCCCACCGCGGTCCGTGCCCCGTGGTTGTTCGCCGCCGCCGTCGACCAGCTCGCCCACTGATGCGGGACGGAATTCCCGACTGGGACCTCGTGGTCGTCGGCGCTGGACCCGCCGGGGCGACGGCGGCGCTCGCCGCGCTGCGTGCCGCCCCGTCGGCACGCGTGCTCGTGCTGGACGCCGCCGACTTCCCCCGCGACAAGGTCTGTGGCGACGGCGTTGCACCGCACGCCATGGACGTGCTCACCGCGTTGGGGGTGGACGCGGCCGGGCTCGCGTCAGGCACCAGACCGGTGGGCGGGCTGCGGCTCGTGTCACCGGGCGGCGTACGGGCCAGGCGGAGCTTCGCGCGGCCCGCCGCCGTCATCCCGCGCGTGCTCTTCGACGCCCGGCTCCTTCAGGCCGCCAGGGACGCGGGCGCGGTGTTCCAGCGGCGGCGGGTCCGCACGCTCGTCCAGCAAGACGCTACGGTCCTCGTCGACGATGTCCTGCGCGCCAGGACGGTCATCGGCGCGGACGGCGCCGAGTCGGTCGTGCGGCGCCACTGCGGCGCCGGGAACGCACGGCAGGGCACCGTCGCGATCGCACTGCGTGGGTACACGAGCGCGGCACCGTGGCCTGCCGACGAGCAACGGCTCGTCATGGCGGGAGCGCACTGGCCCGCCTACGCCTGGGTCTTCCCGGTCGGGGACGACACCGCGAACGTCGGCTACGGAGAACTCCTGACGGCCACGCCCCCGAGCAGGGCGGAACTGACGGAACGGCTGCACGCCCTGCTTCCCGGCCTCGCCCCGGTGCGGCTGCGCGGGCACCGCCTGCCGCTGTCCCCCGGTCGCCCGGCTGTCGCGCACGGCCGGGTGCTGCTGGCCGGTGACGCGGCGTCGCTCATCAACCCGCTCACCGGCGAAGGCATCTACTACGCCGTCCTGTCCGGCGCCCTCGCGGGCGCCGCCGCCACGACACCCGATCCCGCCCGCGCCTACCGCGAAGCCCTACGCCGCCACCTCGGCAGGCACCTCCGGCACACCGACCTGCTTGCCCGGCTCACCGGCCGACCGTGGCTGGTAGACGTCGCCACCGCCGCCGCCCGCGACGACCAGCGCGCCTTCGACCGCATCGTCGAGATCGGGCTCGGCGCGGGCACGCTCGACCTGCCGCTGGTCACGGCCATGGTTACAGCGATGGTCACAGCGACGGCACGGCGTGCCGGGCGAGTGCTCTGACCACCTCTCACCGCTCCGCAGGCACCGTGGCGGTCGCGGTGACTGGCCGTTTGCCCAGTGAACTCGGCGCATCCGGATGGGCGCCCTCCTCAACGCTGATGCCCATGCGTTCGACCAGTTCACCGCCCAGCCAGCCGCCGAACCCAGCGACGGCCAATCCGGCCCACGCCAGGACGAGAGCGAGCGGGGACGCGTCCCAGCCCGGCGCGCCCGCCCGCAGCAACCAGCTGATCCCGAACAGCACCAGCACGGCGGTGTTAACGAATCCGTGCGCGAGCCCAACCCTGCGTGCCCTCGTGCCGACAGGGACCGCGAGCAGCCAGTCGAGCCACCCGGTCGCCGACGTGACCACGCCGAGCAGCACGCCCGCGGCGATGACGTGTGCTGCGGTGAACGCGAAGCTGGCGCGGTCGGTGATGAGCCACAGCACGTCGAACCCGACCGCTGTGGTCAGCAGGCCGAGGGGAAACACGATGAGTATGGGGTGCACGGCATGACCGCCGGCACGGACACGGCTTCGCATCGGTTCATCCCTTCACAGACAATCGCCCGAACCCGCTGACTACCCCGGCCCTGGGCGACCATGCGTCAACAGGGTGTGAAGGGGCAAGCCCTGGGAATGGCCCACGAATCTGCGGCCGTTCCACCTGAACCCGTCCGAGTTGGGCATCGAGCGCGGCCACCGGTTGGCCTCGGAACCGGCGTCCCATCCGCGGCCTCAGCGCGTCGGCTCGCCAGAAAGCAGCGTGACGGCGGCGGGAAGGCTGGACAGGTGCTCGGGACTTGCGCGGCGCCGCGCGGACCAGCCTGGCCCGGCCGTGACGATGCGTGGCGAGAGGCGGCGAAGGCTGGCCACGACGCCGCTCGCGGTGCTCGGCCGTTGCGCCCACACCACGACCGCCTCCGGTGACGATGCGCGGACCGCCGCGACGAGGCCGCGGGTGGGCATCGCGGCTCCCAGCATGCGCACGGGCACGTCGCGCTCCGCGAGCGCGGCGCCGAGCGCCTCGAGCGGCAAGGTGTGCTGCTCGTCCTGCACACAAGTCAGCAGGACAGCAGGCCGGCGGGCTTGGGGTACCCCGTGCAGGGTGTTGTGCAGTGCCGCGCTGATCGACCACGACAGCACGTGCTCGCGCGGAACGCATGTCACCGGCTCCGAGGCTTTCCGCTGCTCGTCCTCGACATCGGCCAGGGCAGGGCGACAGACGTTCTCCCAGGCCGCGACCACGCCATGCGCTTGGATGGCCTCCACGAGAACGTTACGGCAGGATCGGCTGTCCAAGGCTCGGCTCGCCGCGGTCAACCGGTCCCGCGCGACGTCGAGACCGGGGCCGGCCAACGGCCCGGTGGTTGTCCGGGCGGCGTCGGAGGCCAGCATGCCCGACCGGATCAGGTCGCGCATGCGCTCCAGGCGGGAGATGTCCTCGGCGGTGTAACGGCGGTAGCCGCCGGGGCGGGTGGCTTGCGGCCCGATCTCGTAGCGACGGTGCCACGACCGAAGGGTGGTCTCGGCGATGTCGAGCGCGCGGGCCACCTGGCCCCCGGTGTAGGTCCGCGAGGCGGAAGAACCGCTGGACAGTTCCCTCGCGAAGCGTTGAGCAGCGCTGTCGCCGCGATGGGCCATCCGTTCATCATCGCACCCACCCGGCACCACCCTCAGGCGGGTTCTGCCCGTACTCGACGACGTCGTGTCAGGTCTCTTCTACGTCGGTCGGTCGTTGATCAACAGGCTGCAGGGCGCTGCGCTGGGCGAGTGATGTCGGTCGGGGACTGTCCGACCGGGACTTCGCGGTTGGGTCAGGTGTTTGATGGCAGGCCAACTGCCGGTCGACGCCGGTGATCTGCAGTACGCGGTTGACGTTTCGCGATCGTGTGATCAGCCGCAGGCGCCGTCCTGCGTCGCGTATCACCCGGTTGGCGTGTACCAGGACGGAAATTCCGGTGGCACTGAGGAAGGTAACGGCGGACACGCCGAGGATCACGTCTCGGTCCGGGTCGGGGAGACAGGTATCGAGGAACGTCCGAAGGTCCGGGGCCGTCGCGAGATCGATCTCGCCGACGACCTCGATCACCGTAGTGGTGGTAGTGGGACGGGTTACGCGAAACCGGAGACGAGCATCGCGTCGGGTGGTGTGTGAGGTGATCGGGATGTTCACCGGTTGTGGTTGGTTGGCGGCGCTGGCGCCAGGCCGCAGAGCGGCTCGACGGTGCGCCTGCGTGCAGGCGAGAAACGTTTCGGAGGTGAGCACAGGAACCTTCCTGAGCAAACAGTGGGGCGGGACGGCATCATCGAGAACCCCGGTATTGATTCGCGTGGCGTACGGGTTGGACGCCGTGTGCACGAGGTGATCGCGGGAGCCATCTCGAGCCGGAAGGTATTGGGCGGCTGTCGGCTCAACCGTCGGCACCACCCTACTACACCTCGTAGCTGGCTGCGTCGTTTGTGCGTCGACTGGTCGAGACGAGGCATCACGACCGGACTGAGCGGCGGCCGGTGGCGACGCCAAGGGCACAGCTCGGGTGAAGTGCGATGTCAGGTGTCGTTGTCTCGGGCACGTGCCTCGGCGCCGGTTTCCCCGACCGTGCCGACATCGTCGTTGCCTGCCACGCGGCCGACGAACTCCTCGTTCTCGCCGGGACCGGTCGTGGACGCGTTGTCGTGATCGTCGCGCTCTGGTTCACCCCCGACCGCGCGGGTGAGAGCAACATCGTGATCTTCTGGGACGTCTCCCTCACGCTCGGGCATCGCTGCACTCGACGACCTGCCCAACAGAGACCTCACCCAGTCGCGCAACTGTGTCCACATGCATCTGGGATACCCACTGATCGCCGGGCTATCTGGGAATTCCGCTCAGCGCTCGCCGTCCGTTCCGTGGCTCGGCCCGAACCCGACCGTCTCTGTCGTGTTCGGTGACGTCGGTGGCCAGGTCCCCCGCGCTGCTCCCAGCGGCAGGGCCCGGGAGTCGGCACCCAGTTATGACATCATCGCTGTTCGACCATGTCGCTGTCATCGTCGTACCTGCGGACCGTTTGACGCGTCTGCGCGCGGTCAGGCCGTGTCGAGCCCGTCGGGGTGTTCGGTGAGCGTGCGGGCCAGGCCGACCAGCTTGACGTTGAGGTCCTGAGAGGTGCGGCGCAGCACCTCGAACGCCTCATCGGCGGTCATACCCCGCCGCCCCATGAGGATGCCCTTGGCCTGCCCGATCACATCACGTGTGTCGATCGCGCGCCGCAAATGTCGTTCGCGCACCTCGGACAGCTCCACCGCCGAGGCGTACGCCAGCGCCAGCGACGCGTGCGACGCCAGCAGCAGCGCGGTGTGCCGGTCCTGGTGATCCAGCCCGGCGGTCCGCTCCGAATAGATGTTCAGCGCCCCGCCCAGCGCCGTGTTCAGCGGGATGTGCAGATCGGTGGACAGCACCGCAGCCAGTCCGTGGATCGAAGCCTCCTGCGCGAACCGCGGCCAACGGTCCTCGACAGTCAGATCGTCGCTGGCCGCGAACCCCGGGCCCTCGGGTCGGGCGGCATCCAGACACGGGCCCTGCCCAGTGCGGTACTGAACCTCATCCAGCGCACCAGCCAACGCATCAGTCTCCACCGGGGTGAAGAACGCGCCACCTCGGTCACGCAGCGTGACACTCACCAAGTCCGCCCCAGGGACAATCGTCCTGGCGGCGTCCACGATCCGGTGCAACGCCACGCCGACAGTCGACGCGCCGACCAGGACTCGCGTCAGTGACGCCAACTGTTCCGCGAACGCATCCTCCGCCGGGTCGATCGGCGACGCTTCCCCCACGACCTGGAGCGCACCCGCGAGGTCATCGAACATCTCCAGCCCGGAAGGCAACTCCCCAGCCCGCAGTGACCGACCAGCAGCGCTGAGCGGACCGACGACGACCTTGGAAGGCACGCCACGCCGTTCCAGCGCCTCGACAACTGCCAGGAACTCGTGGAGACCAGCTGGTCTGAGCAACCGCACCTCGCGGACGTCGAACACGACCGAAGGTGGCGGCGGCAACGCCGCCACCACCTCCCGCAACGCGGCATGGTCAGCCCCGACACCACCCAGCACACCTGCCAACCGCACCACCAGGGCCTGGCTTGTGGAACGCGACGCGACTGTCAGCTTGGCCGCCATGACATCGCCATCCTCACTGCCCCCCACGCCCCCTCGACACGGTCAGATGGTCGATGCACGAAGCACGACCGTCGACGCACCACCACGCCGCATCGGCGTGGCTCCCCCGCCGAACCGCATGACGTCGCCCCTGGGCAAATGCCCGCGCCCACCACCGTACTCTCCACAGTGCCCAGATGCTGCCCCTGACGCACCCGCCCACGTGCCTCACGAACCGGACGCCGTGGTCTCCCCCGAGACGATGTCCCGGTCGTCAGTCTCCCGAACCGAGCCGCGCCCGGTTCGTCCACGACGTGAGATGGAAGCAGGAGTAGCGGCGACGTGCTCCACGCGCGGTATCGTCGTCAGCGTGGCGGGCGCGCATTCCCCCGAACGTTCGTGGTGGGGCTGGGGGAAGACCGGCGAGGTGTTGTCCGATGCCGACTGCGTCGCGATCGGCGCGCTCCTGCCTGGGTTGCCGAGCGCTCCGCTTCCCGTACCTCAGCTCGAAGACCTTGTGCTGCCGCCGTCGCGGATCACGCCACCGAACGCCCTTGCTCATCGTTTCTCCGTCGCTCTGCCGGATCGGGCCGGGCACACGTACGGCAAGGCCTATCGAGATGTCGTTCGTGCCCTGCGCGGCGACCTCGCCCCGGCGCCGGATCTGGTCGCGTTTCCGCGCAGCGAGGACGAGATCGTGGACATCCTCGACTGGGCGGGCGAGCACCGTGTCGCGGTCGTCCCGTATGGCGGCGGCTCGTCCGTGGTCGGCGGGGTCGAGTGCCGGAGCACGGACCACCGCGGCGCCGTCTCCCTCGACCTCACGGCCATGCACCGGGTCCTGGAGGTCGACTCGGTCAGCCGGGCAGCCCGGATCCAGGCGGGTGCGTTCGGGCCGGTGATCGAGAATCAGCTGCGCCCGTACGGTTTCACGTTGCGGCACTTCCCGCAGAGTTTCGAGTTCTCGACACTTGGCGGCTGGCTTGCCACCCGGGCGGGCGGCCACTACGCCACACTCCTCACCCACATCGACGACCTCGTGGAATCGATGCGGGTGGTCACGCCGGTCGGGATCAGCGAGTCATGGCGGGTGCCCTCTTCGGGAGCAGGTCCGTCCCCGGACCGTCTGTTCCTCGGTTCGGAGGGTGCGCTCGGTGTGATCACCGAGGCGTGGCTGCGGCTTCAGGACCGGCCTGTGTACAAAGCGTCCGCGTCTGTCTCGTTCGCCACGATGGAGAACGCGGTCGAGGCTGTCCGGGCTGTCGCGCAGTCCGGCCTCCACCCCGCTAACTGCCGCCTGCTCGATCCCGGTGAGGCGGCGCTGTCCGGTGCCGGTCGCCATGGAGAGGCTGTGCTCGTCCTCGGGGCCGAGTCCGCACACCACCCTGTCGAGGCGCGGCTCGCTGAACTCGTCACCCTGGCCCACGACCACGGCGGCGCGGCGCGGCCTCGTGGCGAGCGGGGTGACAGCGCGGTGGAGAGCTGGAGGTCGGCCTTCCTGCGGATGCCGTACATGCGTGACGGGCTGGCCAGGATGAGCGCGATCGTGGAGACGTTCGAGACGGCGTGCACGTGGGACCGGGCATTCGAGGTGTACGCGACGGTGCGTGCGGAGGTCGGTGCGGCCGTCGAGGAGATCACCGGCGCGCGGGGTGCGGTGAACTGCCGCTTCACTCACGTCTACCCGGACGGCCCGGCCCCCTACTTCACGGTGGTCGCCGCCGGACGGCGGGGGAACGAGCTCGCCATGTGGGATGACATCAAGTCAGCGGCGATGGCATGCCTGACCCGCTTGCGCGCGACAGTCACGCACCATCACGCGGTCGGTCGTGACCATCGCCCAGGCTACGACCGGCAGCGTCCCGAACCGTTCGCGGCCGCGTTGCGCGCGGCCAAGACCGCGCTGGACCCGCACGACGTGCTCAATCCCGGCGTTCTCATCGACTGACCGCGAGCCGTCAGGTAACGAAATGGTCTCGACTGCTCGCCAAGGCGAGCCACATGCCCTCTTGCTACGAATGGTCATCGGATGGGCAGTTACATGACTCGCGGAGGATGGTGAACGACAAGGCGTCAGTCGGTCAACTGAGTCGGGCAAGCACTTCGAGTACGGTTGCCGGGGTGGCAATCGCGTATCTCGCCGACCTTGATTTCAACAGGAGCCCTTGTTGCAGTCAACATTACATCGCGGGACATTTCCAAATCGCTAATCGGTGTAATTGTTCAAGACGCGCACGGAGGCAGGTGGCCCTCCGTGCGCGTCTATGGTCTGAACAATGTGTCGCCGGATCAAGTCGCTGTGCGGCTCCGGTGGCCAAGAGAAGTCGCCGTCAACCCGAGCGCGATCATGCCGACGCCGAGTCCCAGATGCAGCCAGTTGTCGGCCGTGTTGATCGGAACGAAGTTCGCGGCGCTGTCCTGGTCGACAACCAGGCCGTAGATCCACAGTATCAAGTAGACGATGCCGCCACCGATCAGAAAGGTGCGCGCGCCGCCCGCCGTGCGGGCGAGCGCGATGCCCGCCACTCCGAACGCCAGGTGCACGAGGTTGTGGAGGATGGATACGTTGAACAACCCCAGCAGCATCGCCGTCGACTCATGGCCCGCGAAGGTCATCCCGTCGTAGTCGGTGGTGGCGCCCGGTATGAACCCGAGGATGCCCACCAGCAGGAACACCGCGCTGACCAGCAATGCGATCATCTGGATGGGACTTCGCCGACCTGCCGTGACGCCGGTCGGTGACGTGGGTTGGGCCATGATCATTCCCCTCTCCGTGCTGGAGTCGGTCATGTATCGACCCGAAGCGGTCGCGGACACTGGTGACGGCCCACCCGAATGCGAAACATCCTCTACTCCGGGATGAACAGGTAAGAGTCTGTACGACCGCTTCGCGCGTTTCTCATTCTCGTACTCGGCTTCGCCAACCGCAACATCTCTCAATTCGAACGCGTGTGCTCGGAGCGGTGGGGTGCGGCTATCAGAAATTCTTTGCCGAATTTCGAGTGAACCAATCCAAGCCGGGTACCAGTTCGAAGCCCGAGTGCTGAGTGGATCCTTCACGGGAAGGGGGTGACGCATGAAGGTCTACACAGATTGTGTGATCAACAATGTCGTGGTCGGCAACTATCGTGTGCTGTTGCTGCTGCGCAGGGTCGGTGTGACCGCTGGCCTGTTGTTCGGGCTGGGGTTGATAACGATGTTCATGGCCGGCCAGGCCAGCGCAGAGGAGCAACGGCACGGCGGCGGGGAGCGGCCCGGGGAGGAATCCTCAGAAGGGCAGTCCCGCACCGGCGCCGGCCTGTTGTCAGGGCTGGTGAAGGCGGCCGAGCCAGTGCTGGAACCGGTCCACGGAGTGGTCGGCGCGGGCGCGGAAACGTTGGCGCCGGTGGTGCGATCGGTCACGGAGACGGTCGAACCGGTCACGTCGGTGCTCGAGCCTGTGGCTCAGCCTGTTGTGACGGCGGTGTCGCCGGTGCTGGAGGTTGTGCGGCCGGTGACCGAGCCCGTGCTTGACGCGGCGACGCCGGTGGTCAACCCGGTGACCGAGGCGACTGGGCTCGACGACAGCGTGTCCGCGATCGGCGGCCAGGAAGCCGGTAATCAGGACGACGTCGTGGTTCCGGTGCAACGGGCGGAGCCGACGCCGCGACCGGTGGCCGTGATGTCGACGGAGAACGTCCTCGGCAGGCCGGTGGAGTCGATCGCGAGGTTCGAACAGGATGCGAGCGGTGTGTCATCTCCGGCGACGGAAGTGACCACGCAGCGGTCCATCCATGATGGACCCCGGGCTGACTCCGGTGTTCCGGGTAAGCCTCCGGGTGCACCGGCTACGCCGGTCAATGCCGCCGTCGGCGGCAACGGATCGGCGAGCGGCTCCGCGCGCCCGCATGGTGCGGACACCCTGGCGCCGGCCTCGGCTGGTGCCGGCGGCGCGGAGAACCGCAGCGGTCGTAGCCCGCCCGGAACGATCACGGGATGTACCTGGTCCGGCTATGACGATCGAGATCACCCGAGCTGACCTTGCCTTGCAGGACACGCGAAACATCGTTCTGTAAGGGAAGAAAGGGAAGCAGATGCACAAGTACGTGCGACGCGGCCTCACCATCGCGATGATGTCCGGCGGGTTCGTCCTGCTGGGCAGCGCGGTGGCGAGCGCGGACACGAACTCAGGTCCACTGGACTTGGGCAATGTGGTGAACTCGGTTGGTTCGGACCTGCTCGGCGGGAACCACAACGGTGGTTCTGACTCGAGCAGCAGCTCCGGTGACGCGAACGCGGACGGCGACACCTCCGCCGACCGGTGACACCGGCGACTCGGGTGACTCCGGTTCCACCGGCGGCAACGCCGCCTACACCGGTGCCAACAACGGTTCCGACGACTGGAAGAACAACTGGGGTGGCCACCACGACGGTGACCAGACCGGTGACCACTCCAGCACCGTGGTCGGTTCCGGCGACTCGGGTGACACCGGGAACACCGGTGACACAGGCGACGCGACCAACGCCAGCAACACGCACGGAGGCCACTCCGGCAACGGTGGCGACGGTGGCGACGCACACGCCGACGCGGACGGGTCGAACTGGGCCGAGTCCGGCATGGCCCACTCGGGCACCGACTGACAGTCACAGGTAGCAACCGTGTGGGGCACCGGGCAACCGGTGCCCCACACTCGCGGCCGGCGAAGGTGTGTGCCGGCTGCTCGGGCGTTGCTGACGCCGCGGCACCCCCAGGGGGACCCCGGCGCCAACTCACCGCCAGGAGCTCGCATCGACGCGTCGGACCAACCCTCTACGCGGCCAGCCGACGTTGATTCGTCGAGCATAGATCGTGCACGAACGGGCCTTGTTTGCTGGCGGAAGTGGTGGAGGTGCGCCTCGCCGCGGCGGCACCGTCGACGGCGTCAACCTGCGGCCGGCACCGGCCGTTCGTGCCAGGCGAACACCATCTCCATCGCTGGCGCGGACACGACAACGACGAGCCGCCGCCGAGGTGTGGAGGAGAGTTGGTCCCCTCCTACCGCGTCGGTGCTGTTCCGACCAATAGGGCGATACCTGCTGATGCGATGAACGAGATCCCGGCCATGTCGAGTACGACGGGTCGCTCCGGATGCGTACTGCCCCGGATGCTTCCGTGCTGCCCTTGGCGTGGCTCGTGACAGGAGAACCGCCGGTGCCCCTGTTGGGCGAGGCGCCCGGCGGTTCTCGGTGTGGCGCACAATGACGAGTTACATGGTCGGCATGAGCACCGAGTCGATCAAGTACACGGTCGCATTGGCGGTCTTGACGCCACCGCAGATGACGTTGGCGTCGTTGACCTTCAGCTCGTCACCTGATCCGGTCACGTTGACCGTGCCCTTCTGCACGGTCTCGTGCTCGCCGACGACTGCGTCCGGCGCGAGCTGGCCTGGGACGACGTGGTACGTGAGGATCTTGGTCAGCAGATCGGAGTCGGTCTTGAGCTTTTCGATGGTGGCGGCGTCGATTTCGGCGAACGCGTCGTCGACCGGCGCGAACACGGTGAACTTGCCGCCGTTGAGCGTGTCGACCAGGTTCACGTCCGGGTTGAGCTTGCCGGAAACCGCCTGCACCAGGGTCTTGAGCAGCGGATTGTTGCTCGCGGCGACCGCGACCGGGTCGGCGGTCATGCCCTCCACGGAGCCTGGGCCGTCCGGAACCTGCTCGGCGTAACCGGCGCAGCCGGGACCGACCAGTCCGCTCATGGCGTCCGACGTGCCACTGTCCTCAGAGGACTCTGTGGTGGTGGTCTGCTCGGTGCTGGTGTTACCGCCCGCGTTGTCCGACGCGCCGTCATCGGAACTGCCGCACGCGGAACCCAGCAGTGCCACCGCCGCCACGCCGGCGACCAGCACGCTGTGGCGAACCGTCCGACGAACACTACGCAACATGAACACTCCCATTCAATATTCTTGACGGAGTCCATTGTGGACGCCGTGTCGCCACGTGAGTGGCCCCTGCCTCGAGGGGTTCGTCAGTGCGTGCAGCACGGATTGGCCTCGGCCGTTGTCGTTATATTCTCGTTACCCGCCGTGGGGCAGGCGGCGGGGGATGAACTCCATCGGATGGCTCCTTCACTGCCGCGACGTCATCTGGACCTCGGTACGTCGCGTGCCGCGGGTTGCCCTTCGTGCCGTGGTTCCGGAACCGTCCACGTGGGATCGTCGGGGTGTGGAAGCAGCGCCTCGACGAGGGCGGGGTCGGCGCGGCCGAGCAGCCTGGCCACGGGTGTCAGTGTGGCCACTTCCATCCGGCATGGCGAACAGTCCCGAAGGTGTGCGTCCAGTACCTCGCGTTCCCGCGCGTCGACCCCGTCGAGTACGTACGCGCCGAGGGAGACCCGGAGATTGCAGTGGTCGCGAACCGCCGCGCCTCGGGTCACCGCGAGGTATCCGGTGCCGCGATCGCGACGGCGGCGGCAGCGAGGATGACCGGTCCGTAACGGGGTAGTGCGAGCCAGCCGTGGGTGGCCGCCACCGTCGTCAGGACTCCCGAGGCGGTGAGACCGGCGAGGTGGGCGGCCAGGTGGTCGAACTGCAGGACGGCCACCGCGCAGAGGGTCCCCAGCGCCGCGATACCGCGCAACAGGACGCCATGGATGGCGCCGGTGCTCACGAGGTCGTAGGCCGGAGCGAGGTGGAGGTGCAGGTACGCGAGAACCGACAAGGCAGCTGCGGCGGTGATTTTCGCGTTCCGGTGCACGCCAACACATCCCTGTTCGTTCCTCGGATCGTCCGCGAGGGTGTTCGGTGAACGGCTGATGGCGGATTGGGTCGAACAGGGGCCAATCCGCTGGCGGGGTCGATGCGAATCGGCGGTAGCACTGTCGACGGTGGGAGCTGTGACGTGAACAAGGGTGACGTGGCCGAAGACTTCGAGTTGCTGGACGAGACGGGAGAACTGAGGACACTGTCGGGGCTGCTCGTGGGCGGGCCGGTGGTGCTGTTCTTCTATCCCGCGGCCATGACCGGCGGCTGCACCGCGGAGAGCTGTCATTTCCGGGACGTGGCCGCGGAGTTCGCCGCGTTCGGCGCCCAGCGTGTCGGCATCAGTCCCGATCCCGTGTCGAAGCAGGCCGGTTTCGCCGCTCTGAACGACTTCGACTACCCGCTCCTGTCGGACCCTGTCGGCGAGGTGGCGGCCCGGTTCGGTGCCCGGCGCAGGTTCGGCCCGTTGCTCACCCGCCGCCGCACCTACGTGATCGGCACCGACCGGCGGATCATCGACGTCGTCAAGAGCGAACTGCGGATGGCCGTCCACGCCGACAGGGCGCTCGCCGCGCTCCGTGTGCACGCGGCGGACTTCCCAAGGGGATGAGAACGACGGCTTGCCCGCTCCGCTGCCGAGTGTGCGGGCAAGCCGTCGCGGGGCCGACGTGGCTCAGAAGTCCACGTCGTTGCCGTTGGCGATGCCGCCGATGTTGACGTCGCCGAGGTCGCCGACGACGTCAGTGACCGCGCCGACGCCGGTCACGTCGCCGTTGAGGCCCACGTCGCCGACCACGTCGTGGATCTGGGAGAGGTTGCCGGTCAGATTCCCGGAGTCGCTCGCGACGTCGGACGGCGCGGTGGTGACCGGGTTGCTGGACAGGTTCCCGGTGACGTCGCCGATGGTGTCGTCGATCGTGGAGTCCAGGTCGAGCGCGTCGGTCACGTGCAGGTTGCCTGAGGTCACGGCCCCGCTCACGTCGTCGACGGCACCAAGGTCATTGACGTCGCCGAGACTGGCTTCCCCGAGGTCGCCGCCGACCACGCCGGACACGGCGCCGGTGACACCCTGAACGGCGTTGTGCCCGGCGGTGACCTCGTTCAGCACCGACGAGTCCAGGTCGTTGCCGCCGAGGTCGTCGACGCCGAGCTGCTTGAGGCCGAGGTCGTCGATGCCGAGGCCGCCGACACCGAGGTCCCCGGTGAGGTGCTCGGCCATGGCGGTCGTGTTCGCTGCCAGGCCACCGAGGTTGGTGTCGGTGTCGGTCAGTCTGGCGGCGTCGAGCGACGTGATGCCGGAGAGACCGTTGGTGGCGTCGAGGTCGGCGGCGTAGTCCTGGACCAGGGGCAGGATCTCCTGCACGTCACCGGCGGTGATGTCACCCAGTCCCGCGGCTTTGAGCGCTCCGGCGGGGTCGCTGTCGAACGCCGACATCGCGTCCGTGTCGGTCAACAGGTTGAGGGCGAAGTCGTGCAGCGTCTGGGCGGGTTCCATGGATCGGTTCTCCTGTGTGGGGGACGGGTACGCCTTGCTCGGCGCCGGAGCCGACGGTAGGGCCGGACGTGGCCGACGCACATCGGGTGGTCTCCCCGGTTCCCGCACCGTCAGCGCGTAGGGAGTGGGTTTGGCGGCCGTAGGGGTATAGGGGACGCGGCGGAACTCCTCATTGTCCTGCGAGGAGCGAACCGGAGTGCGGCCCATTCCGAATCCCTTGTCGCGGGGTTCGGGTCGGCACGGCGGTGGAGGTGCGTGCACAGGATGTCCAGACGGTTCGGCGAGCTGATCGACGCCTTGGCCCGGCCTGGCGTGAGCCGGTTGAGCGTGTGCGCGCCGGCTGGGCACGGCAAGTCCGCGGTGCTCGCCGAGGTCGCCGCGCAGTTGCGGGCGACCGGTGTGCACGTCGTGTACACGCCCGAGGAGACCGATCCTGGCTCGGTCCTGGTCGTCGACGACGCGCACCGGCTGGGACCCGATCAGCTCGACCGTGCTCGAGACCACGCGCTCAGCCCTTCCGGCAGCCTCGTGCTCGCCTACCGCCCGGATGCGGCCACGGCGAAGCTCCGGGCGCTGCTCGACGCGACACCGGGACTGTCCTTCACACTCTCGCCCCTCGCTGTCGACCAGGTCACGGCCATCCTGACCGCGCGCCTGGGCATTCCTGTGCCCGACGCGGTGGCCAGGCGCGTCCATGCCTACACCGGTGGCGTACCGCGCTATGTCGCGTGGCTGGGGGAGGCGGTGCACGAGGGGCAGGCGGCGGCGGAGCAGCATGCGGCGACGCGGCTGGCGGACTTCATGGTCGCGCTCGACCCGCCGATGGTGTGGCTCCTGACCGTGACGGATGTCTGTGGCCCCGGCGCCGTCGACGTGCTCGGTCACGTCCTAGGCACCAGCAGGGTCGGCGTGGCCGACCAGATCCGATCGGCTCAGGCCGCTGCCTTGACCGGACATGACGGCACTCCGCTGCCTGTGGTTGCCCGAGCGCTCCGCTCGGAACGGCTTTCCGCGTACCGCTCGGCGACGTTGCATGTGATCGCGGAGGCGCGGCACCGTGCAGGGCACTCGATGCGACATGTCGCGGAGGCGTTGCTCGCGTGCGGGGCGACCGGCTCGACCGCCGCGGCCACCTATCTCGCGGGTGCCCGCGAGTTCGGCCGAGACCAGCCGGACCGGGCCGCGGCGTTGTACGCGGCGGCGGCGGAGGCAGGGGCACCGTTCGTCGAACTCGGCCCGCAATGGGCCGAGACGGCAGCGCTCTCCGGTGACTTCGACACGGCCATGCGACTGGCCGAGCCGATGCTGGCCAGCGCCGACGAGCAGATTCGGTCCGCCGCGGCCGGTATCGGCGCCGCCGTTGCCGCCCACCGCGCCGACCTGGTGCGCAGTGCTGAGCTGGGCCTGTGGTCGGACAGCGCGAGCCGACACCACGCGGTGATCGGGTTCATCGGTGCCGGCCTCGTCGACCGTGCCCGCGAGGTGAGCAAGGCCAACGCGGACCGGGCCGTGGGTGTGCCGCCCACGGCGATGGCCGACGCCGCGGCGCGTACCGCGAGCGCGATCGAACAGTCGATCTCCGCCCAGCCCGCGCGCGCGTTACCCGCGTTGCTGGGCGTCGCCGCCCTCGCAGTGACCGAACGACGGCTGCTGCCGGACAGTCCCGCGGCCCTCGCGGCCATCACCGGGGTGCACAGCGGGGAACTGGCCCTCGCGCACGCCGTGCTCGATCGTGCTTTGACCGTGTCCGCCGAGGATGCGCACGTGACCCGGCACCGCGTGCTCCTCGGCATGGTCGCCTTGGCTCATGGCAACACGTCGGCCGCCCGCGACGCGGCCGACTCGGCTCGCGGGAGCCGATGGCGTGAAACCCGCGACGAGCTGTTCCTCACCGCGCTGGAGGTCGGCATCGCGCGCAGGCAGAACAATCCGACCGCACTGGCCGCCGCGTGGCGCGACGCATACCAGACCATGATGGCCACACGCCTGGACCTGTTCACCCTGCTGCCGCTCACCGAGCTGCTCGTCGCCGCCGCACGGCTGGGCGAGTCACCGCGACTGCGCACCCACCTGGACCAGGTCGAGCAACTGCTCGCCGCACTGCATTACCCTCCATTGTGGACAACGAACCTGCGCTGGGCGCAGCTGCACGCCGCGGTCCTGAACGACGACCGGGTAGCGGCCGGCACCGCTGCGTCCGAACTCGGCCTGCACGCGAACACGAGCCGCTACACCGACGTCCTGGCGCACGCCGCCCGCACCTGGACCGCGGTCCTCGGGGGCTCCATCGAACCCGCCGAGGTGGCCGCGGTCGCGGACGACCTGCACGCGTTCGGCCTGCACGGGGACGCCGCCCACCTCGCCGCTCACGCGGCGACCCGCACCCTCGATCGAGCGGCGACCGTAACCTTGCTCGAGACCGCCCGCCGGGTCCGCGGCGGTGCAGACGCGGCCGGACCCGCGGTCACGAACGCCACGGCGCTGCTGAGCGGTCGAGAGGTCGAGGTCGCGCGGCTGGTGGTGGCGGGCCTGACTTACAAGCAGATCGGTGCGCGGCTGTACATCTCCGGCAAGACGGTGGAACACCACGTGGCGAAGGTTCGTACCAAACTCGGTGCCACCGACAGGCGCGACCTGCTCCGCAGGCTCCGTGACGCGTTCGGCCATGACCCGGACGGCGAGGTGAGTCCCACTAGCTCAGCATGAGTCGGAGGACTGCGAGCGGGAGATCGTCAGCAGGCCCTGGCGGAGCAGTCGTTGCGTTTGACCGATGCTCCACCCGTTGTTCTCCGCGATCTCGGCCGACGTCTTCCTGTCGACGATCGCCGCGCGCACCGCCCGCTGCTGGCGCGGTGGCAGCAGGGTCAGCTCATCCCAGAGGATCGCGGCACGCAGTGCTTCGCCGAGGCGTGCGGAGTCGGTGTGCTGAGACAGTTCGGAGGAGACCGCTTGCGCGTATGCGTTGCGTACCCGACGGGCAGGCTCCCGGTCGGGTATGACGACGTCCCGCAGGAGGCCGCGAGCGATGCGGCCCGAGGCGCGGCTTCCGTGTCCGGTGAGTCGGCACACCCGGTAGAGGAGATCGAATCCGTGCTCGGCGTCGGCGGCGTGTTCGCCGTATCCCCGAGGAATACCCGGAGTCGGGCTGGACGGGGTCACGAGCATCTCCTCCGTACGGCGACAGTGATCAGAGCTTGCCCTGGTAAAGCCAATCTCGCCGCTCGGGACTACCCGGGAACCGCCATGTGAACCACTCGGAGCGGTGTCACCCGCGATCGGCGGTGGCTGCGGTGAGGCGCCCGCCGGTTCACGGTGACAACGATCCGATTCGGTGATCCGCAGCCCCGAGCACCTCGATGATCGCTGCCAGCTGTTCGACCACACCGGGTGGCGGCCACAGGACCCTCGCGGCCGCGGTTGTCACAGCCGGCACAGCCGGTGCGGCCACACCCGCGCACGACGGCGACCAGGTCGTCCAGACCGTCCACCTGCGGCAGTTGAACGGCAGCGGTGCCCACGGCGACGGGGCGCTTGTCCTGCGTGGGAACGAGGCCGAGGTGGCATTTCGGATCCGGGGTGTCCTCGCCGGAGCGCCGCACGCCCAGCACATCCACGTGAGCGCGGAAGGCCGCTGCCCGACCCGGCGTGCCGACACCGACGGCGACAGCATCATCAGCACGACCGAAGGGCACCCGGCATACGGGCACGTCGGTACCTCGCTGACCACCACCGGCGACACCAGCCCCGCCAGCGGTCTGGCCGTCGACCGGTTTCCGGTGCCGGATCACGAGACGTACACCTACCACCGCGCCCTGACGGTCAGTGACGAGGTCGCGGCCGCAATCTCCGGTGGCCTGCGGTGCCTTGCACCGACACCACCACGGGCTCGATCTCGACCTGCTGAGCGATCTCGGTCTCGACGAATAACCCAATCGTGGGGGGGGGGGGCGCGGGGGGCCCCCCCCCCCCCCCCCCGCGCCGGGGGGGCCCCCCCCCCCCCCCCCCCGGCGGCCCCCGACCCAAAGAGCAGCGCGCGGCACCAAACCGCCCCGCCTGGGGGGGGGGGGCGGTCGCGTTGCAGCCTCATCCTCCCGTGGTCGACACTCCCATTTTCTCTCTTGTGTCCAGTTTCGTTGTCCCCGGGGGGGGGGCGGGGCGCCCCCCCCCCCCCCCCCCCCACGACACCGATTCAGTCTCAGTCCACACCCATCCGCTCCGGGCCGGACCTCGAATCATCGTCGACCGCGACGAACCAACCCTCGCAGAAGGGAATCCATGGTCACGCGCCAGACATCGGTCTCGGCTGTGGTGAGCGCCTCGGCCGAGCGCATCTTCGAGGTGCTCGCCGACCCGGCCAAACACCCGCTCATCGACGGCTCAGGGTCGGTCCGCGAGTCCCTGAGCGAAGGGCCGCGCCGCCTGGCACTGGGTGCACGGTTCGGCATGCGGATGCGCCTCGGCCTGCCGTACAAGATCCTCAACACCGTCGTGGAGTTCGAGGAGGGCAAGCAGATCGCATGGCGGCACTTCCACGGTCACCGCTGGCGCTGGCAGCTCCGCGATCTCGGTGACGGTCACACCGAGGTGACCGAGACCTTCGATTGGTCGACTGCCCGCTTCCCGAAAGGAATCGAACTGCTCGGCTTCCCCGCGCGCAACCGTGCCGACATGCGGAAAACCCTGTCCCGCCTCGCTGATCTGATGAACGGAGAAGCCGTCGCTGAGTGACAGCGACGGCGTGCGAAATGGGCTGCCGGGGTCACCACGGTGCCCGGTTGGTCGGCGCGGCACCTGTCCGATGACCCGACAGCGCGTGAATTCCCCGATAGTGTGATCGTGGTCGAGCATTCGAGTGGTTCTCGCCTGACTTTTCATCGTGAGTGTCACTCAGATGCTGTTGCCCTCATCCTGCAATAGCATCACATGTGCATTATCAAAATTTTTGTCCTTCCTGTGAACCGGATCACGCATGGCTCCGAATAGGTGCTGCTTGTCCGTGAAGAGAACGCGGGCCAGCGCCAAGTTGTTCTAGGCAAGCCGGCCGTCGTGGGCCGGTGAAGGGATGGACATGTCAACACCGTCTCCCCGGCGACGCGGGATGGTTACCCGGCGTCGCGCGGCGGTCGCGCTCGTCGCGGTCGGGAGCACCGTGCTGACGAGCGCTCTGGTCGGACTGTCGTCCGATCCGGCAACCGCGTCGAGTCACCGGGAAGCGCCGCTCATCGCGGGCGACCCACCGGTGGACAACACCGACGTGTACGCGTTCGTCAGCCCTGACAAGCCGGATACCGTCACGCTGCTCGCGAACTGGTACCCGTTCCAGGAACCGAACGGAGGACCGAACTTCTACCCGTGGGCGACCGACGCCAACTACGACATCAACATTGACAACGACGGTGACGCGAAGGCGGATCTCACCTATCGCTGGACGTTCCACACCGAGGACCGCCGCGGCAAATCCACCTTCCTGTACAACAACGGCCCGGTCACCTCGCTGGACGACGAGAACCTGTTGTTCCGCCAGTCCTACCGGCTCGAGGTGCTCGACCGGTACGGGCGAGGCACGACACTGGTGAAGTCCGGCCGGGTGGCACCGTCGAACGTGGGGCCGGCGTCGATGCCGGACTACGGCGCGCTGCGCGATCAGGCGATCAGCCAGTTCAAGGGCGGCGGCCAGACCTACGTTGGGCAGGCGGACGACCCGTTCTTCCTCGACCTGCGGGTGTTCGACCTGCTCTACGGCGGGAACCTCTCCGAAGTCGGCCAAGACACTCTGGCCGGGTACAACGTGAACACGATCGCCATTCAGGTGCCCAAGAGCGCGCTCGCGCTCAAGGGGAACGCCACCCGCAACCCGGTGATCGGGATCTGGAGTGACACCGAACGCCAGTCGATCACGCTGCGTCACCAGGGTTCCCAGCGGTCGGCCGGGCGGGACGTGCAGGTGTCCCGGCTGGGCAACCCGTTGGTGAACGAGGTCGTGGTGCCCGCAGCGCTGAAGGACACGTTCAACGGACTCAAGCCCGAACAGGACCGCAAGGTGCCCGCGCTGGTGAACCGGGTGACCGACCCCGAGGTGCCCAAGCTGATCGAGACGATCTATGGCATCCCTGCACCGGCCACCCCGCGCACCGACCTGGTCGAAATCTTCCTGACCGGGATCACCACCAAGCTCGGCGGGCCGATCAAGGCGGACCTGAACTCCCAGGTCAACAACGCCGACGTGGACCCGAAGCGGTTCGCGCCGTCCGAGCAGCTCCGGCTGAACACCGCGATCCCGCCCACCGCGCAACCCAACCGGCTCGGTGTGCTGGCCGGTGACCTGCAGGGCTACCCGAACGGCCGCCGGCTCGCCGACGACGTGCTCGACATCGGTGTCCAGGCGCTGGAGGGTGCGGCGGTCAGCGGCATCGTCGAGCCGCTGGCCGCCGGTGACGGGGTCAACGAGAACGACGCGGCGTTCGGCACGTCGTTCCCGTACGTCGCGCTGCCCAACAACAGCGCGGTCAACTCGTCCGACTCCGGCGGCGCCGCGGCGCCGTTCGGCTGGGCGAACTTCCCGGTCAAGCCGGCACTCGCCGGCCTGATCGCGATCGTGCTGATCGGATCGGGGGTCGCGCTGTTCCGGCGCCAGGCCCGCGAGAGCGGGCTCGTCCCCGCGTGACGCACCTACCGCGCTGATCAGCAGGGCGGTCGCCGACGAGCCCCTGCATCAGGCCCGTCGGCGACCGCTTCTCCCCGCGTTCTCGCTCATCGTTCCGGAAGGCATGTTCGATGCGCCCCAGCACCACTCGTGACCGATCTCGAAGTCGTGCTCGGAGTCGACGGGTCACCGCCGTCCTGGTGATCGTTTTCGGCGTCGGTCTGCTCGCCGTGAGCGTCGCGTCGCTCCTACCCCTGACCGCGCCGGCGCCCACCGCCACGAGACCGGCCGACAGCGCGAGCACACTGGACCGCCGGATCACCACCGCCCAACGCAGCCTCGACCAGCGGCCGCGGAACCCGAAGCTGTGGGCGGACCTGGGCACGGCGTACGTCGAGAAGGCCAGGATCACCGCCAACCCGGTGTACTACCAGAAGGCGGACGGCGCGCTGAACCGCTCGCTCGACCAGCAGCCCGAGGGGAACGCGACCGCGCTCATCGGTCTCGGTGCCCTCGCCAACGCCCGGCACGACTTCACCGCCGCCCGCGACTGGGGACTGCGCGCCAAGGCGGTGCAGCCCGACACCGCCGAGGTGTACGGCGTGCTCGCCGACGCCTACACCCAGCTCGGAGACACGGATGCGGCCACCGGCGCCATCCAGCGCATGCTCGACCTGAAACCCGGCGTCTCCTCGTTCACCCGCGCCGCCTACGACTTCGAGTTGCACGGTCAGGTCGACCAGGCACGCGACGCACTCGAACGAGCACTGGACGACGCGGTCGATCCCAGTGACATCGCGTTCTGCCGGTACCGGCTCGGCGAGCTCGCCTACGACAACGGCGACGTCGACACCGCCGAACAGCACTACGAAGCCGGGCTGCGCGCCGCACCCCAGGACCCGCCGCTGCTGCAGGGCCGCGCCAAGATCGCCGCGGCGCGCGGCGACACCACCACCGCGATCGCCGCCTACCAGGACCTGGTCAACCGGCTCCCCACGAGCCAGTACCTGCAGGAGTACGCCGCACTGCTGACCGCGGCGGGCAAACCCGACCTGGCCCGGCAGCAATACACCCTGATCGAACAACAGGAACAGCTCCAGGCCGCGGCGGGTGCCACCGACGACCTGGCCGCGTCGCTGGTCGCCGCCGACCGGGGTGACGCCGCCGCCGCGCTCGCCCGTGCACAGGCCGAGTGGGCACGTCGTCAGCCGGTGTTCGCCGCTGACGCCCTGGCTTGGGCCTTGCACCTCAACGGCCGCGACGCCGAAGCCCTCACCTTCGCCGACCGAGCCGCCGCCCTGGGCTGGCACAACGCGGCCGCCGCCTACCACCGAGGCAAGATCCTCGCGGCACTGGGCCGCGACGCCGACGCGGTCACCGCTCTGGACCAGGCGTTGCGCATCAACCCGCACTTCTCCCCGGTCGGAGCACCCGACGCGCGACGCACCCTCGCGACCCTGCGAGCGGCGCGGTGACCGGGCGCGGGATCGTGGCCCGGGGTGCTCTCCTGCTCCTGCTGGCCGTGGCCGGTCTCGCGGTGCCGGGTGGCGCGAGCGCGCATCCGCTCGGCAACTTCACCGTCAACCACTTCAACCGCCTCACCCTCCACACCGACCACGTCGACCTGCACGCCGTCATCGACCTCGCGGAGATCCCCACCGTGCAGGAGCGGTCATCGGTCGACACCGACGGCAACGGCACCGTGTCGGAGCGGGAAGCGACCACGGCCGCGAGCCGCGAATGCCGCGAGTTCGCCGCCGCTGCGACGTTCACCGTCGACGGCATCCGCGGTGCCTGGCGGACCACCGGCACGTCACTGGAGTTTCCTCCGGGTGAGGCCGGACTCGCCACTACACGGTTCACCTGCGACCTCACCGTCGAAGCCGATCTCGAGGCCCCGGCCACGGTCACGTTCCGCGACGACTTCCGCGCCGACCGGGTCGGCTGGCACGAACTCGTGGTCACCGGAACGGGAGTGCGGCAGACCGGATCCGAACTACCGACCACGAGCGTCAGCGACGAACTACGTGCCTACCCCGACAACCTTCTCGCCGACCCACTCGACGTGCGCACCGCCACGTTCGAGACCGTGCCAGGCAACGCGGCGGCGGGCACGCCTTCGGGCACGACCGGACAGGGGTGGTTCGACACCGCGGTGTCCTCGGTGACGGGCTGGTTCACCGACATCGCGGGCACCAGGGACCTCACCCCGCTCGTTGGCGTCCTCGCCATTCTGCTCTCCCTGGTGCTCGGCGCCTCGCACGCCGCGTTGCCCGGCCACGGCAAGACCGTCATCGCCGCCTATCTCGCCGGTAAGAACGGCTCCGTCCGCGACGCGGTCACCGTGGGCGCCACCGTCACCATCACCCACACCGCCGGTGTTCTCGTGCTCGGCCTGGTGATCAGCGCGTCCAGCGCAGTGGCGGGGGAGTCGGTCCTGGGCTGGCTCGGCGTGGTCAGTGGCGCGCTCGTCGCGATGATCGGCGCCGTGCTGCTTCGCTCTGCCTGGCGGCACCGTAGCCGTAGTGCCCCTGTGACAGGCGAGGCCCGGGAACCCGCACTCGTTGCCGCTGGTAGCCCGGCAACGGTCGAACGCGAGATCGGACATGGCCACGGACATGGCCACGGACATGGGCACGGGCATGGGCATGGGCATGGCTACGGGCGGTCCGGTCTCATCGGTATGGGAGTCGCAGGCGGGCTGGTGCCGAGTCCCTCCGCACTGGTCGTCCTGCTCGGCGCGATCGGACTCGGCAGGACCTGGTTCGGTGTGCTGCTCGTGCTCGGCTACGGCATCGGCATGGCCGCGACGCTCACCCTCGTCGGTGTCCTCCTCGTCCGCCTGCGCGACCGGCTCGACCGCGTCGGTCTCTTCGGCATCCGCCACCGGCTCACCTGGCTACGCAGCCTGCTTCCCACCCTCACCGCCACCCTGGTGCTACTCGTCGGTATCGGACTGGCTGTCCGCGCCGCCGCGGGCATCACCTGACAGCGACTGTTCACACTGAAAGGACCACGATGCGCCTGATCGCCTGCGGGATGCTCGTCATGCTGGCCGCGTGCAGCACCGGTCAGCCCGACCTCGGCCCCCGCTTCGACGACGAGTCGGCTGCCCGAAACGCAACCGGTGAACTGCCCTGCATGAAACACCAGCCCGAACCACCAGGACTCCGCTACACCGACAGGACCCGCCGTCGCACCGACGACACCCTCCTGGTGCTGCGCTACTACACCGCCAACGGCACCAAGTCCTACTGCGACAGCAAAGGCCCCACCGACACCGACCGCCAATGGCTTCAGCTCTATGTGGACCTCGGTGCCGACCGGAGCAACGTCGCAACGCTGCTCGACGGGCGGTGATGGAGTCAGTCAAGTGACGAGAATGTTCGCGGGGGCGGACGTCCAGAACGACGACGAATCACCACGGCCACCGTCGTCGCCCGGCAGACCGCCGCCGGTGGATGAACTGGTGACCTGCGTCCGTCGGACCTTTCAGGAACGCCCACCGAGTTCCGTTTTTCGGGACCTGCCGGCATTGCTGTCGCCGGGTGTGCCACCCGCGGTTGCGGGCGTGCCGGATGGCGTAGACGGTCGCGCTGGTGGTGAAGAAGGCCGCGGTGAGCAGGAGCCAGCGGGCGAGGAAGGGTCCTTGTGTCTGGCCGGTCGCGGCGAGATAGGTGCCTTCGCCCTGGCGGATGATGCCGGGCAGGAACAGGAGCAGCAGCAGTTCTGACGCAAGGGCCGGGACCCTGACGTGGTTCACCAGTGGTACCTGCGTGCGCCGGGTGGCGCGTTGGAGGGCGTGGTCTGCGGCGCTGTAGAGCGGGAACAGCACCAGGTCGTGGCCGATGACAGCGGCAGCGAACCACACGGCCATCGTGATCAGTGCGGGTAACTCTATCGACGTATGTCGACCGCCCACCGAGGAGAACCTTGATCGCGAACTAACAAGACCTCATAGAGCGGTGCGGAGACGGAGTGCACGCGGCGAGCAGCCGTACCACCGGTGTACGGCGTGGGTGAGGGTCGACTGCTCGCCGAAGCCGACGACGAACGCGACCTGGCCTACGGGGAGGTCCGTGGTGGTCAGGTAGCGGTGCACCGCCTCCCGGCGGACTTCGTCCAGGAGGGCGGTGAAGGAAGTGCCCGCTGCCGCCAGCCGGCGCTGCAGCGTCCGCGGGTGCAGGGAGACGAGCCGGGCGATGCCGGAGATCGTAGGCGTCGATGCGGGCAGCGTCTCCGCGATACTGAGCCGGACCTGGGTTGCGAGGTCCAGCCCGGGGTCGGGGAACTGGCTCGCGAGGTGTTCGACGGCGACAGCCCGGATGGCGTCGTCGCGGCTGGCGAAACTCTCGTCCAGGATCTGCCGCTGCACACACAGGGCGGCGACGGCACCGCCGAATCGGACTTCGGCTCCGAAGTAGTCGAGGTAGCGACGGACCGGTGAGACCGGCTGGTGTGGCAGGTGTACAGACCACAGGAAGCGCGCGCCTCCGATGAGCGAGGCCGCCATCCGGTGGAAGACCCCGAGCCCGAGTTCTGTCCCCTGCGGGGAGTAGGTCGACTCCCGAAGGTCCTTGCCGTAGGTCAGCGCCACCACTCCTCGCCTGCCCAGCGGATCCTCCTCTATTCGCACCCACAGTGCCGGGCTGTGCACGAAAAGGAACCGGGATGCGCAGTTCACTGCCTCCGCGACGGTCGACGACGCCTCGATCGCCACCGCCAGTGGCCCCAGGATCGAGAGGTCCTGGGCGGTGGCGAGTCGCAGACCAAAGTCGGGGCAGCGTAGGTCGCGCGCGGCCGCGTCCAGCATCAGGTCGTGCGTGGTGATCGGGATGAGCCCCTCGTCGTCATTCAGCACCGCCGGGTCGATCCCGAAGCTGCTGAGCAGGTCGGCCGGGTCGCCGCCAAGGTCCGCCACGAGTGCTGTGAAACCGCGCAGGCTCGCGGCACGAATCATCGGGCCCATGGACCCGATTGTCGCCCAGAAACAAGTTCTGCGGTCGCGCCGCGCCCAGAATCGAGGGGACTGCGACAGGAGGCGAGGTCCGATGTCGAAAACCACCGCGAACGCCCTGACCGGCATCGGGGCGCGTGCGATCCCTGAGTTCGACGGCGTGCACGACGTATGGCCCAGAGGCGAGAGGCTGCGCGCGGTCCGCGCGGCAGCCGCGGCGTACAAGGCGCGTTTCACAGAGCAGGGCCGGGTGCGGGCGGTGAAGTCCGTCGACATCGCGGCGGCGCCGTACCCGGTCAAGTACGCGTTCCACGACGCGGTCTCCGTGCGAGCCCTGCCGTTGATCTCGATGATCAACCGGATGATTGTCGTGCAGTACGACGACTGGGCCGGCATCCCGCGAACTTTGGTGTTCGAGCCGACCGTGCCTGATGGGTCGGCCGAAGCTCCGTTCTACCGCAACCTGCGGAAGCTGATCGACAAGGTACCGGGCGGTCACCTGGTCGAGAAGCTCGTGCTGAAGTACTTCAACGAGCCAGGCGACGTCCTGACCCAGCTCGGCCTGGCTCCCGAGGACATCGACTTCTGCACCTTTGACCACCTGCATGTGCAGGACCCGCGCATGATCCTGGGCTCCGCCGAGGTCATCGACGGTGAGTTCGCGCCCCGGCAGCCGCTGTTCGGCCACGCGAGGATGCTCGTGCACAGCCGCGAGTTGGCCACCCTGCAATCCCTGCATCCCATGCAGTGGGCCTGGTACGTCGATGGTGGGCTCGGCGGCGTGGACCCGGCGAAGTTCGTCACCTTCGACGGTGACATCGAGCTCGGTCCCGGCATCGCACTGCTGTGGACGCCGGGGCACACCGACGGCAATCACTCGCTGGTCATCAACACCTCCGACGGGGTGTGGGTATCGTCGGAGAATGGCATCTGCCTGGACAACTGGCAGCCCGAACTGTCGAAGATCCCAGGCGTGCGCAGGTATCACGAGGTCTTCGGCCGGGAGATCTGCCCGAACGCGAACACTCTCGAGGACTCTCTCGACCAGTACGACTCGATGGTCAAAGAGAAGACCCTCGCCGACCCGTGCCAGGCCGACCCACGGTGGCTGCAGATCCTGCCCTCGACCGAACTCGCCCCATGGAAGCGGTTCTGGCCCGTGGTGCCCACCTACGTCCACGGCGGTATCGAATATGGCGAGATCAAGGCAGTTGCCCGATGACCGGCACCCACGCCGGTGCCGTGGTGACCGGAGCGGGGCGCGGGCTCGGCAAGGAGATCGCCCGGCTGCTCGCCGGCCGCGGCTACCAGGTCCTCCTGACCGACCTCGACATCACCACGGCTTCGAACGCCGCCGCCGAGATCGGTGGCGATGCCACCGCGATGGCTGTCGACGTCCGTGACGCGACCCAGGTCGAGGCAGCCCGGGACGCCATCGTACGCACGGCGGGCCGGCTCGACGTCTGGGTCAACAACGCGGGTGTCCTGCTCACCGGACCAGCGTGGACGCAGAGCGCCGCCCAGCACAAGTTGATGCTGGATGTCAATGCTCTCGGCACCATCCACGGCACTGTGGCCGCCATCGAGGCCATGCGCGGTCACCGGGGGCACATCGTGAACGTGGTCTCACTGGCCGGCCTGACCGCCGTCCCCGGCGAAGCCGTGTACGCCGCTTCCAAACACGCCGCGATCGGTTTCAGCCTCAGCGCCCTCGCCGACCTCCGCCTCGCCGGCATCACCGACATCGCCATCTCCTGCCTCTGCCCGGACGGCATCTGGACACCGATGCTCCACGACAAGCTTGACGACCCCGGCTCCGCGCTCTCCTTCTCCGGCAAACTGCTGGAGCCCGGCGAGGTTGTCGCCGCCGTCGGCAAGGTGCTCGACAAACCGCGGCCCGTCACCACCATCCCGCTCTGGCGGGGCCTGCTAGCCAGGCTCGCCGACGGGATCCCCGCACTCGGCCTGCGCGCCGCGCCGCTCACCGTGGCGCACGGACGCCGGATACAGCGCAAACTCAAACGGAACGCGGCCCGACGCACCCCGCCGGACTGACGCCGTGCCGCTGTTGCCCGACGGCGCGACAGGCGCCAGCACGTTGCGTCAGCAGCACCCCAGCGAACCCGGCCGTCGCGTTGCTGACATCGCTTGCCGTCTATGGTTCGTGGTGCTGTCCCTGCGGGACACCGGTGTTCGGCATCGTTCTCCTCCTCGGTTTCGGTGCCGTGTACCGAGTAGACGATCGACGTCGCCAGAATGAAAACGCCAAGGTCAACAAAGCTGTGGTAGGCGAGCGATGGCTACCGCAGGCGCAGCTCGACTAGGCCGTGTTTAAGAAGTGGGTTGGGCGAGTGCGCGGAGCCAGATGTTGATCGTGGCGATGTGGAGGGTGGCTTCGTAGCGCAGGGCGAGTTTGTCGTAGCGGGTGGCGACTGCTCGTTGTTGTTTGAGCAGGTTGATGCCGCATTCGACGGCGTGACGCAGCTTGTAGGCCTCTGGGTCGAACGCGGGAGCCCGGCCGCCGTGTGAACCTTTCGCGCGGCGGTGAGCTACTTGGTCGCGGGGCTGGGCGATAGTCGCTTTGATCCTTCTGCGACGCAGATGGGCGCGGTTGGCGCGGGAGCTGTAGGCCTTGTCCGCCAGTACCCGGTCTGGTGTGGTGCGAGGTCGTCCCGGCCCGAGCCGGTCGACCCGGATGCTCTCCAGGACCGGGATGAACTGCGGGCTGTCTCCACGCTGGCCCGCGGTGACCAGGACCGACAGCGGCTTGCGGCCTTGTTCACATGCCAGGTGGATCTTGGTGGTCCAGCCGCCGCGGGACCGGCCCAAGGCGTGATCCGCCGGTTCCGGACCAGGCGGCTCGACCTGGCCTTCCGGGGCACGCCGGGCGCCCGCCGCGTGCTGATGGGCCCGGTTGATGGTCGAGTCCACCGACACCGTCCACACGATCAACCCCGCGACGCTGGCGAACGCCAGCAGCTTCGACCAGATCAACGGCCACACCCGAGCACGTTGCCACCGCCGGAACAACCCATAGACCGACTGCCAATGCCCGTACTGCTCCGGCACGTCCCGCCACGGACAACCAACCCGCACCCGCCACCGAATCCCGTCCATCAACTGCCGACGAGACCACTTCGGCGGCCGCCCCACCCGCTTGGCCCGCGGCAGCAACGGCTCCAGAACCCGCCACTGCGCATCGGTCAGATCATGTCGTGCACAACTCGATAAGCTCGCCACCGAGGTCTCCGGTACTGATGATCTTCTTGGTCGACGACCATCTACCGGAGACCTCACCCATCACACCAGTACCGACACACCCCACCCAGCCACCAAGCCTTCTTAAACACGGCCTAGCTTGAGTTTTAACGTGCTGGGCCTGATGACTGACCCCTGTTGATCATGAACGAAGCCCTTGGTTGATCATTCCTCTTGCGACAGAAGGACGACTACAACCAAGGGCTTCAGTTGATCAGTGTGCACGATACCGGCTCTGCCGGTGTGTCCGGGGACCTCACCCGCTTCCGCCAAGAGCTCTACCAGTCCCTGTCGAAGCGGCCAGACGCGTTGTTCGAGCTGGTCGAAGCGGTGTTATGCGCGGATGGGCCGGTGCGGTCGCTGCCAGAGTTATCCCTGGTGGGTGAGCACCGCCGTGGCCATGGCGGGCTGTATGCCGGTCTGGCGCATGGTCGGCTGGATACTGACCGACTGCGACGCGCTCTGGTCACGGGACCGTTGCCGCGGGCAGCTGATGGCCGTCTGGTGTTGGCGGTGGACATCACCTGCTGGCTGCGTCCGGAAGCGCATACCTCGCCGCAGCGGATCCTGTGTCACACCTACGGACGCGGCAAGGACACCCACGTCATGGTGCCCGGCTGGCCCTACTCGGTGATCGTCGCACTGGAGACCGGCCGCAGTTCGTGGACCGCACCCCTGGACGCGGTGCGGCTGGCACCAGGCGACGATGCCGCGACCGTGACCGCGCAGCAAGTGCGCCAGGTCGTGACTCTTCTGCTTGAGGCCGGACACTGGCAGCCCGGCGATCCAGAGATCCTGCTCGTGGCCGACGCCGGCTACGACGGCCCTCGACTCGCGTTCTTGCTGGCGGATATGCCGGTGGTCGTGCTGGTTCGGATGCGCTCGGACCGAGTGCTCCGTCGCCCGGCTCCAGTGCACCTGCCAGGCACCATGGGGCGGCCTCGCCGCCACGGCGACGAGTTCGTCTTCGGTGACCCCGCCACCTGGGGCGAACCTGACATCACCACCCGCACCGATACCCGTCTCTACGGCCCAGCCCTGGCTCGCGCCTGGAACCGGCTGCATCCACGCCTGACCCGCCGCACAGCCTGGGCAACCCACATCGAGAAACTGCCGATCATCGAAGGAACCGTGATCCGGCTGGAAGTCACACGCCTTCCGTCTGGAGCGATCCCGAAACCAGTCTGGCTCTGGCACTCCGACATCGATCTCGACCCAGCCATGATCGACCTGCTCTGGCAAGCGTTCCTACGTCGGTTCGACATCGAGCACACCTTCCGCATGCTCAAACAAACCCTGGGCTGGACATGCCCAAAACTACGCACCCCCGAGCAGGGCGACCGCTGGACCTGGCTTGTCCTCGCCGCCTACACCCAACTCCGCCTCACCCGCAGTCTCGCCGCTGATCTGCGTCGTCCGTGGGAGAAGCCCACCCGCCCCGACCGGCTGACCCCCGCTCGGGTCCGTCGCGGGTTTCGGCACATCCGCACCACAATCGGCTCACCAGCCAGCGCACCGAAACCCAACCGGCCAGGCCCAGGACGCCCTACCGGTCACCCCAACCAACGACCAGCACCACGCCACGACGTCCACATCGTCACCAGCACAGACCAACGAAAACCACGCAATGGCAACGCTGCCAAGACCAGCACCCCACGACCCCGCCGAACAGGTTAAAACTCAAGCTAGTCCCGGCAGCGGACTGAGCCAGCACAGCTGCTGGCCTCACGCACGAGCCGGTGGGTAGTCGCGTGTGGTTGTCCCCAGTCCTAGGGGGTTGGCTCAGAGCCTCAGTTCCGAAGCGTGCATCTGGGCAAGCAGGTTGGGGTTGGCATCGTCGCGGTTGTTGATCTTGATCTCCGCCCAGTCCCCGCCGCCGAGCACCCATGGAGCACCCATCAGGCGACGGTGGACGGTCGGAGCCAGCGAGGAAGCGACCCATAAACGACAAAACCGCAGGTCAGCGGTGATGCTGACCTGCGGTCCCGTGGTACGCCGCCAGGGACTCGAACCCCGAACCCGCTGGTTAAGAGCCAGCGAGACATCCGAGCATCATGACCTGCGTCGCGACGGCTGGTGAGTGATTAACGGTGGGCGATATCCGGCGCCTCGCCAACCGAACGGGGGCGTTCAGGGCATCTGGTCTGGGAAATCTCGGCTGGTTGTGTCCCCGGAGGACCCGTTTTTCGGAGTTAAGGGGTGTCCGGTTGGAGGGCGTTGGGAGGAGTTGTGGTGGGTGAGGTGTTGTTGTTGACGCCGGCGCAGGCGGCTGAGGTGTTGCAGGTGCGGGAGTCGTGGTTGCGGCGTCGGGCTGCGGAGCGTCGGGTGCCGTGTTGTTTTGTGGGTAAGCATTTGCGGTTTTCGCGGGCGGATCTTGAGGCGATCGTGGCTGACGGCGCTCGCCCGGCCGGGGAAGCGGTGACGCGGCGTGGCCGCGGATCTTGGGATGGCGGCTGATCGGGTGGTTCACCCGATGGGCGGGTGACTACATACGGGCTTGCTCTCTGGGGTGTACGGAGCGTCCATGGTGCCGTGCCCCGTGATTGGTCCGGGGCAGTCATTGTCGAAGGGAAGAGTGGTGCTGGATGGCGTGGGTGGAGAAGCACGGGTCGGGGTTTCGGGTTCGGTATCGGTTGCCTGATGGGAGTGTGCCGTCTGAGACCGGGTTTACCTCGTATCGTGCGGCGTCGGATCGGGCGGCTGATGTGGAGTCTGAGCAGCGGACCGGGGTGTTTGTGGATCCGCGGTTGGCGCAGACGTGTGTGGGGGAGTGGGTTCGGCGGTGGTCGGACGCGCACGATGTCGGTATGGGGACGTGGGCGAAGTACGACTCGCATCTGCGGAACCACATCCTGCCCCGCTTCGGCGAGACCGAGCTGGGCGAGATCGGGCGGATGACGGTGAAGGCGTGGGTCAAGTCGCTGCGCCGGTCGCTGGCGGAACCGACCGTGCAGGACGTGGTGTCGCTGTTCTCGACGATCATGAACGAAGCCGTCGACGAGGGGCTGATCGCGGCGAATCCGTGCCGTCGGTTGCGGATCAACACCGGCGCAGGGGATGAGCGACCTGTCGCGACACCTGCCCAGGTGGCATTGATCGCGGGGCGGGCGCGGTTGATGGATCGTGTGATGATGATCATGGCCGCGTACGGTGGGATGCGGTGGGGCGAACTCGCTGGCTTGCAGTGGCGTCGGGTTGACCTGGACCGCGGGCAGCTGAGCATCGACGCGAAGGATGGGGCTCTGCACGAGGTCGGCGCGACGTTGGCGTTGGGGCCGCCGAAGACCAAGGCCAGCGTCCGCACCGTGCACCTGCCACCGTTCCTGGTCGACCTGCTCGCTGAACTGCGAGCGATACATCCCGGGGCGCGGTATGTGTTCACGGCTGTGGAGGGTGGGTGGCATCGGCGGGCGAACTTCCGGAGGCGGGTCTGGCTGCCCGCTGTCGCCGGAGACACCCAGCGCGGCTGGGACCCGATCGCCTCCGACGTGCACTTTCATGACCTGCGTCACACGCATAACACGTGGTTGATCGAGGACCACGTGCCGGACGTGCTGCGCCATCGCCGGATGGGGCACCGGCAGAAGGGTGTGTCCGGGATCTACTCCCACGTCACCCCGCCCATGATCGCCGCGATGCTCGACGGGCTGCAGCGGCGGTGGGAGCAATATGGGAGCACGGATGTGGGTGACCACTACCTGGGCGCAAGTGTGGTCAAGATCAGTTGCTCCCAATCTGCTCCCACAACGCAGAAACGGCCTGTCGGTGATGATCACCAACAGGCCGTCTGACCAGCGTGTATAACTGGTGGGCGATACTGGGATTGAACCAGTGACCCCTACCGTGTCAAGGTAGTGCTCTCCCACTGAGCTAATCGCCCGAGGCGGCGGCGGGAATCGAACCCGCGTACAGGGCTTTGCAGGCCCTTGCCTAAGCCACTCGGCCACGCCGCCGTGGCTACCGCGTGGAGTTGGGGTAATGGGATGCCCCTTCTCGAGCGGACGACGGGATTCGAACCCGCGACCCTCACCTTGGCAAGGTGATGCGCTACCAGCTGCGCTACGTCCGCGAAACCTGGGGCTGTGGAACGGATTCCGTGTTCCCCGTGGTGTGAGCGGAACTCTATCCGATGCCCAAATCGACGATCACAGGGGGGTCCCTGTCACGTCAGATCTGTGGAAATGAGGTGCGTGAGGGCCTCGTCGACGTCCACCCAGAGGTGCTCGTTGCCGGGTACGACGACGTCGTACGTGCGGTCCAGGAAGTCCGCCAGCTCCTGCGCGGACGCCTCGAACACGGCGTGGCCGGACGGCGAGCTGAGCTCGATGACGACGACCTCGGGATCGTCGACCGCGGGGCGGATCCGGACGTCGCCGTTGCCGGCCTCTGCGATGAGCCCGTCGGCGAGCAGGTCGCGGGCGAACACCCACTCGACCCACCCGGCCCGGCCGGTACGGAAGGCCGCGACAACGGCATAGGGATCACGCGTGTCGTAGCGCAGCTCGACCTTCACGGGGACCGCCGGGGTCCTCGGTGCCAGTAGGTCGAACACCGCTGTTGAGCGGAGCGTCACGTGGTCGTTGCGCATCGTCGCTACCCCTTCTCTCCCTTCCCAGCCTGCAAACGACTGAGTCCCTTCCCCTGTGACGGCTGGGGGAGCCCTTTCGATCGCACATCCCCTGCAGTTCACTCGTCCGGGCCAAGCAGTTTGGCGGAGCGCACTCGGTTCGCGACGCTCCGTGACGTGGTCCGTTCCGTCATTCGCCGTGGTGGCGAGGAACGGCCGTGATCCGGTCGCGCCGTGGCCCGAATGTCGCTCGTGCCATCCGGCAACTTACCTCAGGGTAGGGCCATACAACCCGCAGCGAAGCAGAATTTCCCCTAACAGGACACCAACTTGAGTCGGGAAAGAACCTGCCCCGTCACCAGGGTGAACAACCGGGTGAGGGCGGCTGATCCATCCGGGTGATCGATAGTCCAAGAAGGACGATATGCGTCCAGTTGATGATCAACCTCGACCTGGCGTGACGGGTCTGGAAGTTGGCTGTGACCACTCAATTAGGGACTAAAGCCGCGCCGAATGGGTGAATTTCGGCCTGGGTTGGCAACGGTAAGTGTCGCTCTGACTACTCGCTTCAGGCGCTGTGCTCGCCTGATGTGCCGCTGACCAGGCAAGAAACGCTCGTTCTGTGCTAGGTCGCTGCCGGTCAAGCGGCGGCCATTGCCGCTCGAACCGCTGGACACGGCACATGAGTGACGTGTGTCACATCAAGCCCTGGGCAAATGTCGAGCCGGCCGGACGCTGTCATGACCTGGAGCAGGACCTTGTATACGGAGCGTGTCCAAGATGTGGGCCCGGTCTCTGCTGGAAACGTACGCGAGACCTTCGTCACTGCGAGCCCGCAACCAGGCGCCGAGCTGACCCGGGAAACAGAACGGCCGACCCAAGCGCGCGGAACACGCGATCATGGGTCGGCCGTCTGGTGTGGGCGATACTGGGATCGAACCAGTGACCTTTCCGGTGTGAGCGGAACGCTCTCCCGCTGAGCTAATCGCCCTCGGTGATGTCGGAAGACTACCCGATGCCTCCCAGCGGGGTTCGCGGAGGGTCGCCATATGATCAGCTTGTGCGTCTACCTGCGGTTCTTGCCGCTGTCTTCGGGGCTGTCGTCGGGGTTGCCGTTGCCGGGTGCGGCGCGGAGGAGCCGTCGTCTCCAACGCCTGTGAACGGGTTGATGGGGGCGTTGGGACAGGTCCGGGCGACCGCCGACACCCGGATCGCCGTCGAGTACGGGGCGCCGGCCACCGTCCGGGGGCTTGGCGAGCGGTTCCGGACCGTCGAGGGGTACGGGTTCGGCATGATCGCGAACACCGCGAAGCTCGTCGACGAGGCGATCGGGGTGGATCCCCGTGCCTTCGACGACGCGATCGTGGCTGGGCAGTCGCCTCGGTGGGGAGGTGTGCTCCTGGGGGACTACGACGTGGACACCGCGAACGACCGCCTTGCCGACAGGGGGATCGAGCGGGCCGAGGCGGAGGACGGGAGCACCCGCTGGACGAGCGGGGCGGACTTCGAGGTCGACCTCGAGGGCCCGTTCGTCGGGGTGGTGCAGATCAACCAGTTCAACTCCATCCGGACGGCTGACGGGTCCTTCGCCTACGCGCCGTCGGCCGCGGGGGTGGACTGGGTCACCGACCCCGGCGCGGAGACGCTTGCCGGCGACGACCGCATCGGTGGGCTCGCCCGGTGCCTCGGGGACGTCGTGGCCGCCCGGATCGAGAAGGTGGCGGCCGGGGTGCTCGAGGACGGGACCGAGGTCGTCTGCCTGGACGGGGAGAAGGCCGCGGTCGAGGAGGCGCTCGGCGGGGACGTGACCTCCGCGCGGCGCCCGTGGGACGAAATCCTTCCGGGGTGGCGGGTCGAGCAGGCCGGGGACCTCGTGCGGGTGACCGCGCCGGCCGACCAGGACCTGCCCGTCGGGCGGGGGCTGCAGGCCATGGCGGCAGGGGACCTGCGGGAACTGACATGAGAAAGGCCCCGCCGGTGCGCGACCGGCGGGGCCCCTCCTGTGTGTCACACCGCTCAGCGGCCGTAGCTGCTCTGGGTCTGCACGTTCAGCTCGTGCATCCGCACGTACTTCGCCGGGTCCGTGCGCGGGTCGCTGATGCTGATCACATCAAAGCCCTTGCCCAGGTCCGACGAGAAGATGTAGCCGTTGTAGTAGTACGCCGACCAGCTGCCGCCGCCGGTGTCCGGGTCCGCCGCCGGGCCGCGCTCGATGAAGCCGATCTTCTTCGGCTTCGACGAGTCGGTGAAGTCCCACACCTGGATGCCGCCCATGTACCAGGCCTGGACCATGATGTCCTTGCCCTTGATCGGAAGCAGCGAACCGTTGTGCGCGACGCAGTTCTCGTCGTCGGTCTGGTGGCGATCGATCTTGAAGTAGCTTTTGAACACCAACCTGCGGTCGTCACCACGGCCGACGATGTCGTAGATGCCGTCCGCGCCGCGCTCCGGGCCGATCTCGGCGTTGCACGTCGCCGCGCCGCCGCCACCCAGCTCGTCGGTGAAGACGACCTTGGTGCCCGCGTTGTTGAACGTGGCCGAGTGCCAGAACGCGAAGTGCTCGTCGTCCTGGACGCGGTGGATCTCGCGCGGGTTGAGGCGGTCGGAGATGTCGAACAGGACGCCGTCACCCATGCAGGCGCCCGCCGCGAGGTCCTTCTCCGGGTACGCGGTGATGTCGTGGCAGCCCGTGGTGGCCGACACGTAACCGTCCTCGACGTTGCCGGGGATGCCGGGGTTGCCGCCGTCCGGGAACAGCACCGGGGTGGCCGCGACGTGCGCCGCGGTCGGCCGGCGCATCGGCACCTCGACGATCGAGATCAGGTCGTGCGGCGGCTGGCACTTCGACAGCGACGCCGACGGGCTGTACGACGAGACGTACAGGTACGCCGTCCTCCGGTCCTTCGACGGCACCAGCGTGTGCGTGTGCGAGCCACACGCGGTCTCCACGGACTTGATGTACCGCGGCGCCCGCTTGTCGCTCACGTCGAAGATCTTGATGCCCTCCCAGTACGCCTTCGTCCCGTCGTTCTGGCTCGTGGAGGCGCACGAGTCGTCGCTGCGGCGGGAGTCGGTGGACAGGAACACCAGGTTGCCGTAGATCGAGATGTCGTTCTGCGAGCCTGGGCAGAGCACCTGGCTCACGATCCTGGTCTTCTTCGGGTTCTTGATGTCGTAGATGGTGAAGCCCAGGTAGTTGCCGACGAACGCGTAACGCCCCTGGAACGCGATGTCGGTACCTGTCGAGCCTTGGCCGGCGAGCGGCGCTGTCTGCGGGATGTTCAGCTCGTGCTTCATGTTCGGACTGCTGACGATCTCGTCCGGTGCCGGGAAGTCCTGTGCGGACGCCCCGGGAGCGGAGAGCACGCTGATCGCCAGGGTTGCCGCGCCGATCGCGGCGACTGACACTCTTCGATGCCAGCCGCGCAGGGTGGAGCTCACGACGGTCCCCTCTCGTGCCGTTGGGATGACACATTATGAACAGTTGGGTCGGTAATAAACTAGATCCAATCTTCGGTGTTCGGCAGATGGGAAACCGTTTTCCTGTGAACGCGACTAACTGGACGAACCGCCTGGTCAAGATCGGTGTCGGCGGGCTGGTCGCTCTCGGCGCGCTGGCCGGCTGCACCAGTGAGCCACCGCCGCCGCCGACCAATTCGGCGCCCGTGATCGTGCCCGGCAAGCCGGGGGAGGAGGCCAGCACGATCGCGCCAGGAGAGGCCAGCGTCGCCGAGCAACCCGGCCCCAACGACGCGGACAAGCAGTTCGTGCGGGACATGATCGTGCACCACCAGCAGGCGGTCCACATGTCTGGACTGGCCCCCCAGCGGGCCGCATCGTCCGACGTCAAGGGCCTGGCGGACCGCATCCACGACGTCCAGGGGCCCGAGATCGACATGATGAACCGCTGGCTGTCGCAGCACGCGGTGCCGACGGTGAGCCCGAACGCGCCGCACGGTCACGGCGGCGGCGCGATGCCGGGGATGGCCACGGCCGAGCAGTTGGACGCGCTGAAGAACGCGAAGGGGGAGAGCTTCGACCGGCTCTTCCTGCAACTGATGATCACCCACCACGAGGGCGCGCTCGCGATGGCCGACGAGGTGCGGAAGAACGGCGTCGACGTCCGGGTCCAGGAGATCGCCGACGACGTCACCGCGGAGCAGGCCGACGAGATCCGGCGCATGCGGAAGTGGCTGAACGGCTGAGGTGGAAACCCGCAGGCCAACACGCGGGGCGGCTCGATAGCATCGTCAGGGTATGTAGAGGCGCCTCTCGATGCGCCCATTCAAGTCGAGCTACCAGGAGTAACCGTGTCCGAACCGCGTCCGCCAGCCGCTGAACCCACCCCGCACGTGGTGGTGCCGGCGGGTACTACGGCGGGCGCAGCGGTCCGCGAGGCAGGTCTGCCCGGCAAGGGCCCCGACGCGATCGTCGTGGTCCGCGACGTCGACGGCCGCCTGCGTGACCTGTCCTGGACCCCGGAGGCCGACGCCCAGGTCGAGCCGGTCGCCGCGAACACCGACGACGGCCGCTCGGTCATCCGGCACTCGGCCGCGCACGTGCTCGCGCAGGCCGTGCAGCAGCAGTTCCCCGAGGCCAAGCTCGGCATCGGCCCGCCGGTCCGCGACGGCTTCTACTACGACTTCGCGGTCGACAGGCCGTTCACCCCGGAGGACCTGCAGGCGCTCGAGAAGCGCATGAAGCAGATCGTCAAGGGTTCCCAGCGCTTCTCCCGCCGCAAGCTGGACTCGGTCGAGGCGGCCAGGGAGGAGCTGGCGAACGAGCCGTTCAAGCTGGAGCTGGTCGACCTCAAGAGCGACGTCGACACCGACGAGGTCATGGAGGTCGGCGGCGGCGAGCTGACCATCTACGACAACCTCGACCCGCGGTCGGGCGAGCAGGTGTGGGGTGACCTGTGCCGCGGCCCGCACGTGCCGACCACCAAGCACATCCCGGCGTTCAAGCTGACCCGCGTCGCCGCCGCGTACTGGCGGGGCGACGAGAAGAACCCGCAGCTCCAGCGCATCTACGGCACCGCGTGGGAGTCGCAGGAGGCGCAGGACACCTACCTGGAGCGGCTCGCCGAGGCCGAGCGGCGCGACCACCGCAAGCTGGGTGCCGAGCTGGACCTGTTCTCCTTCCCGGAGGAGATCGGGTCTGGCCTGCCGGTGTTCCACCCCAAGGGCGGCATCATCCGCCGCGAGCTGGAGAACTACTCGCGCCGGCGCCACGAGGAGTCGGGGTACGAGTTCGTCAACACCCCGCACATCACCAAGGAACAGCTGTTCCTGACCTCGGGCCACCTGCCCTACTACGCGGACACCATGTTCCCCCCGTTGAAGTTCGACGAGGAGAACTACTACCTCAAGGCCATGAACTGCCCGATGCACCACCTGATCTTCCGGTCGCGCGGGCGGTCGTACCGGGAGCTGCCGCTGCGGCTGTTCGAGTTCGGCACGGTCTACCGGTACGAGAAGTCCGGCGTGGTCCACGGCCTGACCCGCGTCCGCGGCCTGACCATGGACGACTCGCACATCTACTGCACCAAGGAGCAGATGCCGGGCGAGCTGCGGTCACTGCTGCGGTTCGTGCTGGACCTGCTGGCCGACTACGGGCTGTCGGACTTCTACCTGGAGCTGTCCACCAAGGGTGACACCGGCAAGTTCATCGGCTCGGACGAGGAGTGGGCGGAGGCCACCGAGACGCTGCGGCAGGCCGCCGTCGACTCCGGTCTCGAGCTGGTGCCGGACCCGGGCGGCGCCGCCTACTACGGGCCGAAGATCTCCGTGCAGGCGAAGGACGCGATCGGCCGCTCGTGGCAGATGTCCACCATCCAGGTCGACTTCAACCACCCGAAGCGGTTCGAGCTGGCCTACACCGCGCCGGACGGGTCCCGCCAGATGCCGGTGGTGCTGCACCGCGCCCTGTTCGGGTCGATCGAGCGGTTCTTCGGCGTGCTGACCGAGCACTACGCGGGCGCGTTCCCCGCCTGGCTCGCGCCGGTGCAGGTGGTGGGCATCCCGATCGCGGACGAGCACGCGCCGCACCTGGCGACGGTGGCGGAGAAGCTGCGGGCCGCGGGCATCCGCGTGGACGTGGACACCTCCGACGACCGCATGCAGAAGAAGATCCGCAACCACACCACTCAGAAGGTGCCGTTCATGCTGCTCGCCGGCGGCAAGGACGTGGAGGCGGGCGCGGTGTCGTTCCGGTTCCGCGACGGCAGCCAGATCAACGGCGTGCCCGTCGACGAGGCCGTCCGGACCGTGGTCGAGTGGGTCGAGCGCCGCGAGAACGCGTCGCCGTCCGCCGAGACGGTGAAGGTCGAACACTAGGATCACTGCATGAACGGTGCGGAGTTCGTCGAGCAGGAGGGCGTCGGGATTCCCGACGCGTTGCAGCGCCTCTGGACTCCGCACCGCATGGCCTACATCAAGGGCGAGGGCAAGCCCGTCGGTGCGGAGGCCGACGGGTGCCCGTTCTGCCGCCTGCCCGCGCTCGAGGACGCCGACGCGCTGATCATCGCGCGCGGCGAGCTGGTGTACGGGGTGCTGAACCTGTACCCGTACAACCCCGGGCACCTGATGGTGGTGCCGTACCGGCACGTCGCCGACTACACGGACCTGACGCCGGAGGAGACCACCGAGCTGGCGCGGTTCACGCAGAAGGCGATGACCGTCACCCGTGCGGTGTCGGCGCCGCACGGGTTCAACGTGGGGATGAACCAGGGCGTGATCGCGGGCGCCGGGATCGCCGCGCACCTGCACCAGCACGTGGTGCCCAGGTGGGGCGGGGACGCGAACTTCATGCCGGTGATCGGGCACACGAAGGTGCTGCCGCAGCTGCTCGGCGAGACCCGCTCGATGCTGGCGAAGGCCTGGGCCGAGATGCGGTGAAGGCCCCGTCGCGCACGCGCGAGGGGGCCTTCACGGGACACCGGGTGGGGCTCAGGCCTCCGGCTGGCGGAGGTTGGCCTCGGCCTCGATGTGGATCTCGATCTTGTCGCTGACGATGGCGATGCCGTTCTGCACGCCCTCGAAGTTGACGTTGAAGTCCTTGCGGTTGATCGTCGCGGTGGCCGAGAACCCGGCGACGGTGCCGCCCGCGAGGGGGTTCTCGCCGATGCCGTTCAGCTCGAAGGTCAGCGGCACGACCTTGGTCACGCCCTTGAGGGTCAGTTCGCCGTCGAGGACGAACTTGTCGCCGTCCTGACGGGCGCCGGACGCCTTGTAGGTCATCGTCGGGTAGGTCTCGACCTCGAAGAAGTCGGCCGAGCGCAGGTGACCGTCGCGCTGCTCCTGGTTCGTGGTGATCGAGTTCAGGTCGATCTCGACGTCGACGCTCGACTCGAGCGGGTTCTCGGCGGTCACGATCGTGCCACTGAAGTTGGCGAAGCGGCCGCGGACCTTCGTGACCACCAGGTGGCGGACGACGAAGCCCACTTCGGAGTGCGCCTGGTCGATGTCCCAGGTACCGGCAACGTAGCCCGGGATGTCGATGCTGGTGGCACTGCTCATCGGGAAGGTCCTCCTGTGAAAAATGGTTGAGCGATCAATCGGAACTGTACACCTACATGATTGAGAGTTCAACAAGTACACTGGTGTCATGTCCGAGATCCGATGGTTGTCCGAACGCGAGCAGGACATCTGGCGTTCGTTTCTGTCGGCGACCCTTGGGCTGACCGACGCTCTCGCCCGGCAGCTCCAGCGGGACGCCGGGATGCCGCACGCGTACTACGAGATCCTCGTCGCGCTGTCCGAAGCCCCCGACCGCACGATGCGCATGAGCGAGCTGGCGGGTGTCCGCAACTCCTCCCGTAGCCGGCTGTCGCACGCCGTCGCCCGCCTCGAGGAGGCAGGCTGGGTACGCCGTCGCGACTGCCCGACCGACAAGCGCGGCTCGTTCGCGATGTTGACGGACCGGGGCTACGCGGCACTGGAGGCCGCGGCGCCCGGGCACGTGACCGAGGTCCGGGCGCGGTTGTTCGACCAGCTCACGCCGGAGCAGGTGGAGCAGCTCGGGGAGATCAGCAGGGCCATTCAGCGAGGCCTCGGCACGCCGCCCGAGGTGACGTGCCCGAGCCTGACGGCGGAGGGCCGCGCGTCCTGACGACCTGATTCAACCCAGTAGGCTGCCAGGGCCACCCGTTACCGCCATCCGTGAGGCCAGCCGCGCCCATGCTGAACATCTTCGCCAGAGCCTCGGTCTCGCGCGTCACCGATCCGATCGGTGCGGCCCTCGTGCGGGTGGGGCTCACGCCGAACGGGATGACGCTCATCGGCACCGCGGGCGCGGTCGGGTTCGCGCTGTGGCTCTTCCCGACGGGACAGCTGCTGGCGGGCACGTTCGTCGTGTGGGGCTTCGTCATGCTCGACCTGCTCGACGGCGCGATGGCACGCGCACAGGGTGGCGGCACGAAGTTCGGCGGCGTGCTCGACTCGGTGTGCGACCGGATCGCGGACGGTGCGTTGATGGCGGGCATCGCGTGGTACTCCTTCGAGGTGGCGGACAGCAGGCCGCTCGGTGCGGCCGCGTTGACCTGCCTGGTGCTCGGTCAGGTCATCTCCTACGTCAAGGCGCGGGCCGAGGCCGCCGGGCTGTCGGCGAACGTCGGCTTGGTCGAGCGGGCCGAGCGGCTCATCATCGCGCTGGTCGGCACCGGCCTGACGGGGCTCGGGGTGCCCTACGCGGTCGACGTGGCACTGTGGCTGCTCGTCGTCGGCTCGGTGATCACGGTGGGACAGCGGCTGGTCGCGGTGCGGCAGTCGGCGGCGGCAGCGGAGGCTACATGAGTGTCACGCAACGGTTGTCCGATCTCGCCTACGCCACCGGCTGGGCCGTGGTGCGCGGCATGCCGGAGCCGATGGCGAACGGGGTGTTCCGGGCGGCTGCCGACCTCGGCGCGCGCCGCAACGGGCCGGGCACCCGGCAGATGCGCCGCAACTACGCGCGCGTGGTGCCCCAGGCCGGGCCCGCCGAGCTGGACGAACTGGTCCGCGCGGGTCTGCGGTCGTACGCCAGGTACTGGAAGGAGACCTTCCGCCTGCCCGGCATGGACCACAAGGCGATTTACCGCCAGGTCGACGACCTCGTGGTCGGCAAGCCGCTGGTCGACGCGGCCCTGGAACGCGGCAAGGGCGTGATCCTCGCGCTGCCGCACACCGGCAACTTCGACGTGTCCGGCATCTGGCTGGTCGGCCACTGCGGCCCCTTCACCACGGTCAACGAACGGCTCAAGCCCGAGTCGCTCTACCAGCGGTTCGTGTCCTACCGCGAGTCGCTCGGGTTCGAGATCCTGCCCAGCGAGGGCGGCGCGTACCGGGTGCTGATGGAACGCCTGCGCGCCAACAAGGTCGTGTGCCTGGTCGCCGACCGGGACCTGTCGAAGCGCGGCGTCCCGGTCACCTTCTTCGGCGAGGAGACCAGGATGCCCGTCGGTCCCGCGCGGCTCGCCGCGTCCACCGGTGCGGAGCTGCTGATCGTGGACAACACGTTCACCGAGGACGGCTGGAGCCTGCGGATCCACACACCGGTCCACGTGCACGGCCGCGAGGACGTGGCCCCGGCGACACAGCGGATGGCCGACGCGTTCGCCGCCGACATCGCCACCAGCCCGGCCGACTGGCACATGATGCAGAAGCTCTGGCTCGCCGACCTCGACGACGACCGACGGAAGGCACTGCAGGGATCGCGATGAAGATCGGCATCGTGTGCCCGTACTCCTTCGAGGTACCCGGAGGGGTGCAGTCCCACGTGCTCGACCTCGCGAAGGCGCTGCGCAAGCGGGGCCACGAGGTCGACGTGCTCGCCCCGGCCGACGAGGACACGCCGCTGCCCGACTTCGTGCGTCCCGCCGGCCGCTCCGTCGGCATCCCCTACAACGGTTCGGTGGCGCGGCTGTCGTTCGGGCCGGTGTCCTACCGGCGGGTGCGCCGCTGGATCCGTGAACACGACTTCGACGTGCTGCACCTGCACGAGCCGACGACGCCGAGCCTGTCGCTGCTGGCGTTGATGATCGCCGACGGCCCGATCGTCGCCACCTTCCACACGTCCACCTCGCGGTCGCGCACGCTGGCGGCGTTCCAGCCGGTGCTGCGGCCGTTCCTGGAGAAGATCACCGCGCGGATCGCCGTGTCCGCGCTCGCCCGCCGCGTGCAGGTCGAACACCTCGGCGGCGACGCGGTGGAGATCCCCAACGGGGTGGACGTCTCGTTCTTCTCCGCCGCCGAACCGCTGCCCGGCTACCCGCGCGAGGGCGGCACGATCGGCTTCGTCGGCCGGTTCACCGAGCCGCGCAAGGGCATGCCGGTCCTGTTGGCCGCCATGAGGATCCTGGCCCCGGAGCTCCCCGGGCTGCGGTTGCTGGTCGTGGGCGGTGGCGACCAGGACGAACTGCGCCGCCAGGCCGGGCCGGAGCTGGCGGACCGGCTCGTGCTGCTCGGGCAGGCCGACGACGTGGTGAAGGCGCGGGCGCTGCGCAGTGTCGACGTCTACTGCGCGCCCAACACCGGCGGCGAGAGCTTCGGCATGATCCTCACCGAGGCCATGTCGGCCGGTGCGGCGGTGGTCGGCAGCGACCTCGACGCGTTCCGGCGCGTCCTCGGCGCCAATGACGCGGCCGGGTCCGCGGGCGTCCTCTTCCCGGTCGGCGACCCGGTCGGGCTCGCCGACGCGCTGCGCGGGATGCTTGTCTCCCCGCAGCGGCGTGCGTCGCTCGTGGCGACCGCACGCAGGCGCGTGACGGCGTTCGACTGGACGGTGCTGTCCGGCCAGGTGCTGCGGGTCTACGAGCAGGCGATCGCCGCCGACCCACGGCGGATCGTCGAGTCAGGTGCCGGTCTCGAGTCTGGTGAGGTGTCGTGACAGCGTTGGTCGTCACGCTTGTCGTCGTTGTTCTCGTCGTCGCTCTGCTCCTGGGGTTGTGGCTCGCCGCGACCGCGAACCGGCTCGACCGGTTGCACGTGCGCACCGACGCGGCATGGGCGGCGCTCGACGCGGCGCTGGCACGGCGAGCGGTCGTGGCGCGTGCGGTGGCGGCGGCGATCCGGCTCGACGACGTGGGCGCGGACCGGCTGCGTGCCGAGGCCGAACGCGCCGAGGGCACCCCGCGCGACGAGCGCGAGGAGGCCGAGAACCGGCTGTCGCTCCAGCTCGCGGCCGTGGACCGGGCGAAGCTGCCGCTCGCGCTGGCCGCCGAGCTGCTGGACGCGGAACACCGTGTGGTGATCGCGCGGCGGGTGCACAACGACGCCGTCCGCGACACGCTCACGCAACGGCGCCGCAGGCCGGTGCGGTGGCTGAAGCTCGCGGGCACGGCGCCGCGGCCCGAGTACTTCGAGATCGTCGAGCCGACCCTGTCCGGAGAGTCGGACGCCGGGCCGCTGCCGCGCCCGTCCGCGCGCGTGCTGCTGATCGACGCCGAGCGCAGGGTGCTGCTGTTCAACGGCCACGACCCGATCCGCCCGGACACGCGGTTCTGGTTCACCGTCGGCGGTGGCGTCGAGCCGGGGGAGGACCTGCGCACGGCCGCGTTGCGTGAGCTGGCCGAGGAGACCGGCGTGAAGCTCTCCGACGACGCGCTCGTCGGCCCGGTGTGGCGGCGGCGCGTCGCGTTCAGCTTCGACGGCCGCACCTACGACGGCGAGGAGTGGTTCTTCGTCGCCGACCTCGCGCAGGAGGTGCACGTCGACACGTCCGGGTTCACCGAGCTGGAGAACGACACGGTCGACGGACACAAGTGGTGGACGGCCGAGGAACTGCGCGCCACCGAGGCGACCGTGTACCCGGTGCAGCTGTCGACCCTGCTGCCCGAGGTCCTGTCGAACCCGTGGAACGGCACGGTCCGCACGGTCCGCTGACTGCCCTGAAAAACGCTTCCGGGACGTTGAGTGTCCCGAAGCGTCTGTCAGGGCAGTCTTTCAGAGCAGTGGCCTTACGTGATCTGGGCGGCCAGTGACTCCGGTAGCGGGTCGTACCGCGCGAACGTGCGGGTGAACGTCGCAGAGCCGGACGTCATGGCACGCAGGTCGATCGCGTACCGCAGCAGCGCCGTCGCCGGGACCTCGGCGCGGACCACGCTGTAGCCCGGTGACGCGTCGGCCTCCGTGCCGAGCACGCGGCCGCGCCGGGACGACAGGTCGCCCAGCACCGTGCCGAGGTGGTCGTCCGGCAGCCGCACGGCCACCTCGTCGACCGGTTCCAACAGCGAGATCCGGCCGTTCGCGGCGGCGTCCTTCAACGCGAGCGAACCCGCCATCTGGAACGCCGCGTCGGAGGAGTCGACGCTGTGGGCCTTGCCGTCGAACAGGGTCACGCGCAGGTCGACCACCGGGTGGCCCGCATGCAGTCCCTTCTCCAGCTGCGCGCGGACGCCCTTCTCGACCGAGCCGATGAACTGTGACGGCACGGCCCCGCCGACGACCTTGTCCGCGAACTCGAACCCGGAACCCACCGGCAGCGGCTCCACCTCGATGTCGCACACGGCGTACTGGCCGTGCCCGCCGGACTGCTTGACGTGCCTGCCGTGCCCGCGTGCCTTGCCCGCGAACGTCTCCCGCAGCGCGACCTTCACCGGTTCGGTGTCGACGTCCGCGCCACCGGCACGCAGCCGCGCCAGCACGACGTCGGCGTGCGCCTCACCCATGCACCACAGCACGAGCTGGTGGGTCTCGGCGTTGCGTTCCAGTCGCAGCGTCGGGTCGCCCGCGACGAGCCGGGACAGGTTGCGGGACAGGCTGTCCTCGTCGCTGCGGGTCTTCGCGACGATCGCCACCGGCAGCAGCGGTTCCGGCATCGTCCACGGCCGCATCAACAGCGGCTTGTCCGGGCTGGACACGGTGTCGCCGGTCTCCGCGGAACCGAGCTTGGTCAGCGCGCAGATGTCGCCGGCGACGCAGTGGGAGACCTCGCGCAGGTTCGACCCGAGCGGCGAGTAGATGTGCGCCACGCGTTCGTCGACGTCGTGGTCCTCGTGGCCGCGGTCGGCCATGCCGTGCCCGGAGATGTGCACCGGCCGCTCCGGCCGCAACGTCCCGGAGAACACCCGGACGAGTGACACGCGGCCGACGTAGGAGTCGATGGCCGTGCGCACGACCTCGGCCACGAGCGGGCCGTTCGGGTCCGCGGAGATCCGGTTGCCGTTCCTGCCGTGGACGTCGGTCACGTCCGGCACGGTGTGTTCGAGGGGTGACGGGAACGCGCCGGTCAACGCTTCGAGCAGCTCGGCGAGACCGACACCGCTGGTCGCGCACACCGGGATGACGGGGTGGAAGGAACCGCGCGCGACGGCGGTCTCGAGGTCCGAGATCAGGGTCTCGGTCTCGATGTCCTCGCCCTCGAGGTAGCGGTCCATGAGGGTCTCGTCCTCGCTCTCGGCGATGATCCCCTCGATCAGCTCGTTGCGTGCCTCGTCGATCCGCGCGAGGTCGGCCTCGTCCGGTTCGCTCACCGTGGGCGGGTAGCCGTTCGAGTAGTCGAAGAACCGGCGCGTGATCAGCCCCAGCAGGCCCGGCTTGCCCGTCGACGGGAGGTAGAGCGGCAGCACGCCCGCGCCGAAGGCCTCCTGACAGGCCCGGATCTCGGCGTCGGCGTCCGCGCGCTGGTGGTCCAGCCGCGCGACCACCACGGCGCGCGGCATGTGCACCGCGGCGCACTCCTCCCAGAGCGCGATGGTCGCCGGGTCGACGCCCTCGGCCGCGCACACGACGAACAGCGCGGCGTCCGCGGCGCGCAGGCCGGCGCGCACCTCGCCGACGAAGTCGGCGTAGCCCGGGGTGTCGATCAGGTTGATCTTGACGTCGTTGTGCACCAGCGGCGCGACGGACAACCCGACCGACCGCTGCTGCCGCTGCGCCGCCGGGTCGTGGTCGCAGACCGTGGTGCCGTCGGTGACCGTGCCCGCCCTGCTGATCACGCCTGCGGCGGTGAGCAGGGCTTCCGTGAGGGTGGTCTTCCCGGAACCGGAAGGCCCGACGAGAACGATGTTCCGCACTTTGGCCGGGTCGTCTACAGCGACCGCGGCTCCGCCACCACCGCCGTTGTCGGAATTCTTGGCCATGCATCTCACCCTTTCCAACTGACTGCGTTGTCAGCCCGGATGCTTGGTGTCCGCTATGTGCTCGATCTCACACCTGTTTACCAGGTAGGACAACCCCAAGCAGAAAAGTGGCCTGGCGAGATACCTCGGAATTGGCACGCTGGCGGGGGCCACATCACACCTACACTGGCCAGGGAATCCATATAGGAAGGACAGTCAGGTGACCGAGGTTTCGACCACTCCGGAGACGGGCACGGCGCGTGTCAAGCGGGGCATGGCGGAGATGCTCAAGGGCGGCGTGATCATGGACGTGGTCACCGCCGAGCAGGCGAAGATCGCCGAGGACGCCGGCGCGGTCGCCGTGATGGCGCTCGAGCGGGTGCCCGCGGACATCCGCGCGCAGGGCGGTGTGGCCCGCATGAGCGACCCGGACCTGATCGACGGGATCATCAACGCGGTCTCCATCCCGGTGATGGCCAAGGCCCGCATCGGCCACTTCGTCGAGGCGCGGGTCCTGCAGGCGCTGGGCGTGGACTACGTCGACGAGTCCGAGGTGCTGACCCCGGCCGACTACGCCAACCACATCGACAAGTGGCAGTTCACCGTGCCGTTCGTGTGCGGTGCGACGAACCTGGGCGAGGCGCTGCGCCGGATCACCGAGGGCGCGGCCATGATCCGCTCGAAGGGCGAGGCGGGCACGGGTGACGTGTCCAACGCGACCACGCACATGCGGAAGATCCGTGCCGAGATCAAGCGGCTGACCTCGCTGCCCGAGGACGAGCTGTTCGTCGCCGCCAAGGAGCTGCAGGCGCCGTACGAGCTGGTCAAGGAGGTGGCGCAGCTCGGCAAGCTGCCGGTGGTGCTGTTCACCGCGGGCGGCATCGCGACCCCGGCCGACGCGGCGATGATGATGCAGCTCGGCGCCGAGGGCGTGTTCGTCGGCTCCGGCATCTTCAAGTCGGGTGACCCGGCCAAGCGCGCCGACGCGATCGTGAAGGCGACCGCGTTCCACGACGACCCCGACGTGCTCGCGAAGGTATCGCGCGGCCTCGGCGAGGCCATGGTCGGCATCAACGTCGCGGACGTGCCCGAGCCGCACCGGCTCGCCGAGCGCGGCTGGTAGTCACACGTGCTCGGACACCATCACCGAGAAGGTGCCGGGTTCGAGCGCTTCGAAGACGTGGGGGAGGTCGCCCGGGTAGGCCACGTAGTCGCCCGGGCCGACCTCCACCGGTTCGTCGGTGAGACCGAGCCGTGCCCGGCCGGCGCACAGCACGACGTGTTCGACCACGCCGGGCATGTGCGGTTCGGACTCGCGGGCGGAACCCGGCTCGGCGGTGATCAGGTAGATGTCGCGGCGGGCGTTGGGCGGACAGGACGCCAGCAGCGTGGCCACGTAGTCGGCGCGCTCGGAGTAGACCGCGGGGCCCTCGCCGGCGCGGATGATCTGCACCTTCGGGCGCGCGGGTTCGACGAGCCTGCTGAACGGCACGTCCAGCGCGACGCCGAGTGCCCACAGCGTCTCGACGCTCGGGTTGCCCGCGGCGGACTCCAGCTGTGACAGCGTCGACTTGGCGATGCCCGCCTTCTTGGCCAGTTCGGACAGCGACAGGCCGGCGCGTTCCCGCTCGCGGCGCAGCGAGAAGGCGATGACGTCGAGCGGCGCCTGCGCCATGCGCGACCTCCCATGTTCGGTGTGTGAGACCGATCGTTCGCCTTGACGAACGGCTTGGCTGGTGTTCATTGTAGGAGACATGCGTTCGATCTGGCGAACACTCACCCCTTCCCTGCAACGTGACACCCTGGCCATGGCAGGCGCGATCGCGGTCGTCGGCGTGTCGTTCGGCGCGATCGCCGTGGCGAGCGGGCTCGACTGGTGGATGCCGTCGGCCCTGTCGGTGCTGGTCTTCGCGGGCGGGTCGCAGTTCATGGTGGTCGGCGTCGTCGCCGCGGGCGGCGGGCTGGTCGCGGCGGTGGCCGGTGCGCTGCTGCTCAACGCGCGGCACCTGCCGTTCGGGCTGGCGCTCGGCGACATCATGGGCCGCCGCCCGCTCGCGCGGATCGTCGGCTCGCACCTGCTCATCGACGAGTCGGTCGCGTTCGCGCTGGCGCAGCGGAACGACCCCGCCCGCGCACGGGCGGTGTTCTGGTTCCTCGGCACGACGGCGTTCGTGGTGTGGAACCTCGGCACGATCGTCGGCGCGGCGGCCGGTCAGGTCATCGGCGACACCGACGCGTTCGGCCTCGACGCCGCGTTCCCGGCCGCGCTGCTCGCGCTGGTGCTGCCCGCGCTGAAGAACGCGCGGACCCGCAACGCCGCGCTGCTCGGCGCCGCGGTCGCGCTGGTCACCACGCCGTTCCTGCCCGCCGGGGTGCCGGTGCTGCTGTCGCTCGCCGGGCTGGTCGTGCTCATCCCCGCGCCGAGGAAGGAGGAGGTGGCGGCATGACGATCACCGCGATCCTCGTCCTCGCGGCCGGTACGTACGCGTTCCGGCTGGCCGGTCCGTTGCTGCGGGCCCGGCTGGCCAGAGCGCACGGTGGCGCGGCCGAACTGCCGCCCCGGCTCGCCGAACTCCTGTCGGTCGCGGCCACGGTCCTGCTGGTCGCGCTCATCGCCACCGCGGCGCTCACCGACGGTGGCTCCTTCGCCGGGTTCGCGCTCCCCGCGGGGGTGCTCGCGGGCGGGGTGCTGGCGTGGCGCAAAGCGCCGTTCGTCGTCGTGGTGGTCGTGGCCGCCGTGGTCGCGGCCGGTCTGCGGGCGCTCGGCGTGCCCTAAGTAAGCTGAACGAATCACAGGAGGTCAACAGGTGTCCGCTGGTCCGCTGATCGGTGTGCTCGCGCTGCAGGGTGACGTGCGCGAGCACCTCGCCGCGCTCGAGAGCAGTGGCGCGCGCGCCACCGCCGTCCGCAGGCTGACCGAGCTGTCCGAAGTGGACGGTCTGGTGCTGCCGGGTGGCGAGTCGACGACCATGTCGCGGCTGCTCGACATCTTCGAACTCCTGGTCCCGCTGCGTGAGCGCATCGCGGACGGCCTGCCGGTCTACGGCTCCTGCGCCGGGATGATCCTGCTCGCCACCAAGGTGCTCGACGGTCGATCCGACCAGCACCAGCTCGGCGGGCTGGACATGATCGTCCGCCGGAACGCGTTCGGGCGGCAGGTCGACTCGTTCGAGGAGGACCTCGAGTTCGCCGGTGTCAGCGACGTCGGAGGCGGCGGCCCGGTGCACGCGGTGTTCATCCGCGCACCCTGGGTAGAGTCGGCGTCGCCGCGGGTCGAGGTGCTGGCACGGGTGAGTGATGACCCGGACGTCCCGGGCGGTGAGGCGGCCGCCGGTAGGATCGTCGCGGTCCGGCAGGGATCCGTGCTGGCCACGGCGTTCCACCCGGAGCTCACTGGGGACACGCGCGTACACAGACTGTTTGTCGAAATGGTGGAGGGTAGATCGTGAGCGGCCACTCAAAATGGGCCACAACCAAGCACAAGAAGGCCGCACTCGATGCCAAGCGGGGCAAGCTCTTCGCCAAGCTGATCAAGAACATCGAGGTCGCGGCCCGTACCGGTGGCGGTGACCCGGACGGCAACCCGACGCTGTTCGACGCCATCCAGAAGGCGAAGAAGAACTCGGTCCCGCAGGACAACATCGAGCGCGCCCGCAAGCGCGGTGGTGGCGAGGAGGCGGGCGGCGCCGACTGGCAGACGATCATGTATGAGGGCTACGGCCCCAACGGCGTCGCCGTGCTGATCGAGTGCCTCACCGACAACCGCAACCGCGCCGCGAGCGAGGTCCGCACCGCCATGACCCGCAACGGCGGCTCCATGGCCGACCCGGGTTCGGTGTCGTACCTGTTCAACCGCAAGGGCGTCGTGCTCCTGCCGAAGAACGGGCTGTCCGAGGACGACGTGCTGATGGCCGTCCTCGAAGCCGGTGCCGAGGAGGTCAACGACCTCGGCGAGAGCTTCGAGGTGGTCTCCGAGGCCACCGACCTGGTCGCGGTGCGCACGGCGCTGCAGGACGCCGGCTACGACTACGAGTCGGCCGAGGCGAGCTTCCTGCCGTCGGTCAGCGTCCCCCTCGACGCCGACGCCGCCCGCAAGGTGTTCCGGCTGATCGACGCGCTCGAGGACAGCGACGACGTGCAGAACGTGTACGCCAACTTCGACGTGTCCGACGACGTCATGGCCGAGGTTGATGCATAACCCGCACTTACCGCCGCCACCACGCCTGCCCGTCGGTGTGCTCACCGGCGTCGTCGCGTGGCGGCTGGTGGTGGCGGCGTGCGCGTTCACGGGGTTCTTCGCCGCGGTCGCGTTCATGTCCGACCCGTGGCCCGCCCTGTCCCAGCAGGCGAGCCTGCTCACCGGTGTGGTGTACCTCGGGCTGGCGGCCTACCCGCTGTTCACCGGCGGCCGCGCGCACGAGCCCGCGTCACCGTGGCTGCGTGGCGCCGTGTGCGTCGTGCTGCTGCTCGTCGCCGGGACGTACCAGGCGCTGATGAGCGGGGACGTCGACGACACGTACTCGCTGTTCGAGCACGTGATCACGCCGGTGGTCGTGCTCGCCGACTGGGTGCTGGTCGGCCGCGGCCAGGCACGGGTGCGCTGGTGGCACCCGTTCTCGTGGCTGCTGTTCCCGCTCGCCTACCTCGTGTACTTCATGATGGCCAGGCCGTCGCTGTACGGCGGTTTCCTCGACCCCGACAGCAGCACGTTCGCCGGTGCGGTCCTGTCCTTCATGCTGGCCGTGCTCGTCGCGGGGTACGTGCTGTACGCCATCGGCAAGGTGAAGGCCATGTCGTGGCAGGTCGCCCAGGTCGCACCGGAGGTGTCGCGATGACTACCGGACTCGGTGAGGAGGAGCGGCGCCTGCGGGACCAGTTCATCGCCGAGTCCAACGCGCACGGCGCCGCTGTCGTCGAGGTCGTCGGCGACGAGCAGCACCCGCCGTACACGTTCACGGTCGGCGCGTGGCGGCGGTTCGGGGTGCCCGAGGCCGTGACGATCGGCCTGCCGCGCGGCGCGGGCGAGTTCCTCGTGCGCAACTACGTGCGGCGGGCGGGCGAGGGCGAGGAGTTCCCGCCCGGTTCGGTGTGGGACGACCTCATCGAGGGTGTGCTGGTCACGGTCGAGTACGTCAGCAAGGGGCACTACTTCACGTACTTCGGCAGCGTCTTCCTCCTCCACCCCGACGGCGACTTCGACGCGGTGCAGCTGATCACCGCCACCCCGGACGACATGTGGCCGTGGGAGCCGGAGGCCCCGGCCGGGTTCGACCGGTGGCAGCCGATCCTGACCGCCACACACGCACCGGAGAGCTGGACCCCCGGCGTCGACGGACCCTGAGCAAGCGCGAGCAAAGCGGCAGGAAAGTGGGACCGGACAAGCTCCGGCCATGAAGATCTTCTTCCTGGTCATGGGGTTCGTCTTCCTCGGCGCCTCGTTCGCGTGGACGATGGGCACCGAGGACGAGCTGCGGGTCGCGGGCAGCGTGACCTGGGTGTGCGAACCGCCGACGGCCGCCGACCAGAACACCGAGTGCTACACCAGGCAGCCGAGCGACACGTTCATGCGGCTCGACATCGGCGAGCTGCCGATCACGGTGTGCCTCGGCCTCACCGGCATCGGGTTCATGACGGCCGCGGCGGCGGTCGGCAACCGTGCGCCGCGGCCGGTCCAGCAGCAGCACCCGAGCCCGATGCAGTACCAGCAGCGCTGACTGTGGTGCACTAGCCCCGTGACCATCCACATCGGACCACTCACGGTGGCGCACGCGGGGGAGGCGCTGACCGTGCAGCGCGCCGCGTACGTGACCGAGGCACAGCACTACGACGCGCCCCGCATCCCGCCGCTGGTCGAGACACTCGACGAACTGCGCGCGGACCTGGCGTCCGGGGTGCTGGCGTTCGGCGCGTGGGACGGCTCGCGACTGGCCGGGTCGGTCCGCGGCCGGGTCGACGGCGACCGGATGGAGGTCGCGCGGTTCTCGGTGGCACCGGACCTGCAGGGCCGGGGGATCGGGCGCGCGCTGCTGGCCGCGGTCGAGGCGGCGGCCCCGGTCGAGGTCGGCACGTTCTGGCTGATCACCGGTGTCGACAGTGCGGGCAGTCTTCGCCTCTACCGCACCGCGGGTTACGAGGTCGTCGGCGAGACCACCGACACCGCCGGAGTCGCGTTGGTGGTGTTGGAGAAACCCAGACGAACCACGGCGAAGTCCCGTTAGGGAGTCGCGTAGTCTCGGCCCCTCGCTGCCCTTCGACGAAGGCGACCCGGATGATCATCTATGGCTGGAAGACGTACGTCCAGGTGCTGGCCGTGCTGCACCTGGTGTGCTCCCAGTGCGGCAACAACGCGGAACACGTGCTGCGCAAGCTGACGACGAAGTTCACGTTGTTCTGGATCCCGCTCTTCCCGATCAACAAGAAGCACACGCTGTTCTGCACCGCGTGCGAGAGCGAGCAGCGGGTGCCGGGTGAGCAGGCGCGGCACATGGCCGCGACCGGTGGCATGGGCGACCCGGGAACGGCCGGGATGCCGGGACCGGCACCTGCCATGGCGGGACCCGGGCCGATGGGTGCACCGGGAATGCCGGGTTCTGGGATGCCAGGGCCGGGCATGCAGCAGCCGGGGATGCCGCCGGGAGTGCCGCAGCCGGGGATGCCGCCGGGAGTGCCGCAGCCGGGGATGCCGCAGTCGGGTGTGCCGCAGTCGGGAGTGCCGCAGTCGGGAGTGTCGCAACCGGCGATGGCCGCGCCTTCGATGGCCGCACCGGGGATGTCGCAGTCGGGTGTGCCGCAGCCTGTGTTGGCCGCGCCTTCGATGGCCGCGCCGGGGATGCCGCAGCCGGGGGTGCCGCAGCCGGGGATGCCGCAACCGGGGATGCCGCAGTCGGGAGTGTCGCAACCGGCGATGGCCGCGCCTTCGATGGCCGCACCGGGGATGTCGCAGTCGGGAGTGCCGCAGCCTGTGTTGGCCGCGCCTCCGATGGCCGCGCCAGGAATGCCGCAGCCAGGAATGCCGCAGCCGGGGATGCCGCAACCGGCGATGGCCGCGCCGGGAATGCCTGGCCCGGCAACGGGTCCGGGGACGCCGCCGCCCGGCATGCCCGGTCCCGGGCCGGGGATGTTCGGGCCGGGAACGCCCGGTCCCGCGATGGGTCCGGGGACACCGCCGCCCGGCCAGTGGATGGGCCCCGGCATGCCCGGTCCCACGGGACATGGCACCCCGCAGGGAATGCCCGGCCCGGCGATGGGCCCCGGTGGGCCGTACCCGCCGCAGGGTTACCCGCCGCCCGGCCACGGCCCGCGCTGACCGTCGGTCAGCGTCGCTCCACCTTGGTGATCTGGGCGTTGAACTCCTCCGGGTCGAGTCCCGGGTTGCAGGTGTGGACCATGTCCCGGACGCTCGCCCCGGGCATCAGGTCCTCCGCGTACGCCTGGGCCTCGCACGCGCCTTCGTCGTCGTTGACGTCGAACGTCACCACGTAGGAGGCGAAGTCGGACCCCTTGTTGTAGATCGTGACCGACATGGACACGATGCCGGTCGCGGGGTTCTGCTGCAGTTCGCCGAGGTGCACGTCGATCTCGTCGCGCAGCAGCTCCTCGGTGTCGTCGCCGGGGGCGCCCGGGTTGCCCCAGAACTTGGTGAGCGCGACCGTCGACAGCCCGATCGCGATCGTGCACAGGATCGCGCCGACGATCGCCAGCATGTTGCCGCGGTTGCGGCTGGTGCACCCGTAGAGCCCGAAGACGATGCCGGGCACCGCGAACACCAACGGGATCCAGTCCCGCGCGTCGCTGAACGCGAACGGTGTCAGCGGCAGCAGGCAACCGAGGCCACCGAGGACGACGGCGACGGCGCCGAGTCCCGTGCCCGGAGCCGCCCGTGGCGGAACCGGCGCGGGCGCCGCGACCGGGGTGGACTCGTTCTCGTCAGGTGGTTGCGGCGTGCCGCTCGTCATGGAGGTCCCCAACTTTCCGGACTGCAGTGTCGGCACGGGAAAGTAGCAGTGCCGTGGCCGGGACCGTGGACATACGGACGATCTTGCACCACCCTGAACGAATGGCACGACCGCGCCCACTCGACATGTCCGAGGAGCAGCTCGGTTTCCGGCCCCGCGAGGCGGTGCGCTGGCTCGCGCCGAAAGTCCTGATCAGCACCGGTCTGCAGTCGATGCTCGCCGGGATCTTCGGTTCCTACGCGGACAAACGCGAGCTGCAGGGCAGCCTGCCCGCGCAGGTGTACGACCACGGCGGCGACGACGAGCTGTGGTTCGACTTCGTCGCCGACCTCGGGGACGGCTTCGACGCCACCTACTCGATCGCGTCGCTGCTCGCCGCGCCGCAGCTGGAGCTCGACGGCCCGACACCACGCGGCCGCCTCCTCGTCATGGGCGGCGACCAGGTCTACCCGGCGGCGTCCACCAACGCCTACGAGGACCGCAGCAAAGGCGTCTACCGCGCCGCGTTACCCGAGTCGCCGGAGGACGCGCCGACGCTGTTCGCCTTGCCCGGCAACCACGACTGGTACGACGGGCTCACGTCGTTCCTCCGCGTCTTCGCGCAGCGGCGGCCCTTCGGCGGCTGGCAGACCGAGCAGACCCGCAGCTACTTCGCGATCCGGTTGCCGCACGGCTGGTGGCTCTACGCCATCGACACCCAGTTCGACGACTACGTGGACGCACCGCAGCTCGAGTACTTCCGCGGCGCCTCCGCCGAGCTGCGGGAGGGCGACTCGATCATCCTGTGCACGTCGACGCCCGCGTGGGTGGAGGCCGGGTGCGGTGGCCGTGCGAAGGGGTACGACACCATCGAGTTCTTCCAGCGCGAGGTGGTCCGCCCGCGCGGCGCGAAGGTCCGCGTCATGCTGACCGGCGACAAGCACCACTATGTGCGCTACGCCGAGGAAGGCGGCACCGGCCAGAAGATCACGGCCGGGCTCGGCGGCGCGTACCTCGCGTCGACCGACCGGATGCCGCCCACGCTCGACCTGCCCGGCGCGAAGTCGCGGGTGCGGGAACCGTCGCCGCCGTCCCGTTACCAGCTGACGGCCCGCTACCCGAGCCGCACCGGCCGGCTCGCGGCGGGGATCTTCCGGTTGCCGTGGCGCAACCCCAGTTTCTGGGGACTGACCGGCGTCGTCCAGCTCCTCGCGACGATGGCGATGCTGTACGGCCTCGGCGAGTCCGCGACGCGGTCCGGTGTGTTCGGTCTGCTCGCCGCGTGGTCGCCCGCGGTGTTCGCGACGGTCGTGCTCGTGTTGGCCGGGGTGGCGTTCGCGCGGATCGACCTACCCGAGACGAACCGGGTCAACGTCCTCGCCGGGGTGCTGCACGCCGTGGCACACCTGTCGTTGAGCGTCGGCTGGGCGGTGGTGATCCGCTGGCTCTACCACGACGTCCTGCCCGGCGGCACGACCGCGGACTGGGTGATCTTCGGCATCGGCACGGCCGGCACGCTGGTGGTGATCGGCTTCGTCGACGCGGAGGTGGTCGCGCTGTACCTGCTGATCGCGAGCCGGTTCGGCATCAACCTCAACGAGGTGATGGCGGGCCAGAGCATCGAGGACCACAAAGGCTTCCTGCGTCTGCACATCGGTCGCGACGGCGTGTTGACGATCCACCCGGTGAAGGTGGACCGCGTGTGCCGTGAGTGGCGGCCCAACCCGGACGGCGCGCCGACCGACCCGTGGCTGCTGCCGCTGCAGCCGCTCACCCCGGCTCTCATCGAGCCACCGATCAAGGTGCCGCCGTCCGACTCGCGAGGAGTGGGGACGCCGGGGCGGACGGGTGAGGGGGTTGCCCCATCCGCCCCGGCCCCCCGACGGGTCACTGGCGGCGGGGGAGGTTGAACTCCTCCATCGCCATGACCGGGCGCAGGTGTTCCTCCGCGCCACCCTTGGTGAACGCGTCCCGCAGGATGTCGTCGCCGAGCAGGTTGCCCAGCGCACCCATGATCATGCCCTGGTCCAACGCGAGGTACCGCCTGGCGACCGTGCCGCTGCGGACGGCGATCGAGTCGTAGTAGCCGCCCGGGCCGTAGGCGTCGAAGTCGCGGCGCAGCTTGGCCAGTTCGGTGAGCGCGGCGCGCGGCTGGTACGGCAGCGCGAGCACCACCGCGTGCGGGGTCACGACCCCGTCGCCGTACGAGGAGGGCAGTGGTTGTGCTTCACGGCAGCCCTCGAAGCCCACGTCCACCGCGGTCTTCTCCTGGTCGCTCGTGTAGCCGGGGCCGTCGAGGCCCATCGCGTCCACGCCGTACTCGCGGTACCCGCCCGCCGGGTTGGACGCGGGCGAGAAGCCCCAGTGGCCGTACTTCGCGTCGTTCAGGCCGTGTTCGATCTGGCCGCGCACGTACACCGAGTGCTGCCGCGCCCACGAGTTGGTGCCCCAGCGGACCTCGGGCACGAACATGTCCGGCATCAGCGCCTCGAACATGTCGCCGCCCCACGTCGGCACGAACTTCAGGCCGCGGTAGGTGTAGTGGCCCTCGAACACCGGCACACCGAGGTAGTCCACGAACTCACCGGAGGGCTTCTGCTCCTGCCAGGCCCAGTCACACGTGTCGGGGAACGTCCGCCACGGCGCGAAGTAGTGCGCGGGCGGCACCTGGCCGAGCGCGATCGCGACGTAGCTGATCATGCGGGTCTCGGACGCGAACGAGCCGTAGGTGTGGCACGTGTAGTACACCTCCGGGCCGACACCCGTGTAGTTGCCGGGCAGCGAGCACTGCGGGGGAGGAGAGTCCCAGAAACCGCCGCGCATCAACCCGGCGGGCACGTCCGGGCCGCGGCCCCGCGGGTCGTAGTAGAACGCGAAGTCCATGGGGTCGAGGAGTTCCTGCGCCTGCGTCCGCGCCTCGGGCACCGCGTTGCGGACCACCATCAGCGCGGCCGCGAGCCACGCGTTGTCCACACTGGACGCGAACGGGTGCACCACCGACCCGTCCTCCGGCCACGTGGTGAGGCGTTCGAGTGTCGCCGGGTCGTACCAGTTGTAGAACTGGCCGGACGCCGGGTGCCGTTGCAGCCGGGCGACCGACGACAGCGTCTTCTTCGTGCGGGACACCAGTTCCCGCCGGGAGATCACGCCGAGGTCCTCGGCGACGATCGCCGACCACAGGTACGAGCCGATGTTCGTCGGCGACGTGTACTCCGACCGGGTCGCCGGGTCGAGGTCGCCGCCGATGTTGTCGGCGGGCATCCCCGTCTCCGGCACGGTCATCGCGTCGAACGAGCGCCACGTGTCGCGCACCAGCGACAGGTGGGGTGCCGCGGCCGACGCCGTGGCAGGCGCCAGCGGGGACAGCAATGCCGCGGCCAGCACCGCGACACCAGCCAGTCGTAACCGGGACATGCGTGGCTCCTCTTACTTCAGTCCGGTCGTCGCGATTCCGCGGACGAAATGACGTTGCAGCAGGATGAACACGACGAGCACCGGCAGCACGACCACGACCGCGCCCGCGAGCAACAGGTCGTACTCGGTCCGGTTCTGGCCGATCGCGTACAGCGCGAGCGCGACCGGCAGGGTGTAGGTCTCCTCCTCGGTGGCCGCCACCAGCGGCCAGAGGAAGTTGTTCCAGGAGGCCAGGAACGTGAGGATGCCGAGCGTCGCGAGCGCGGGACGGCACAGCGGCAGCACGATCTGCCAGTAGATCCGCAGCTCGCTCGCCGCGTCGATCCGCGCGGCCTCCAGCAGGTCGTCCGGGATGGACAGGATGAACTGCCGCATCAGGAACACGCCGAACGCCTGCGCCAGGTACGGGAGGATCAGCCCGGCGAGCGTGTTGACCAGCCCCAGGTTGGACGACAGCACGAACAGCGGCACCATTGTGACAATGCTCGGCACCATCAACGTGCCGAGCACGATCCCGAACAGCACTTTCCTGCCCGCGAACGGGAGCTTCGCGAGCGCGTAGCCCGCGGCCGAGCAGAACAGCAGGTTGCCGACGGTCGTGACGACCGCGACGACGGCCGAGTTCGTGAAGTACGTGGGGAAGTCCAGCCGGTCGAACAGGTTCCCGTAGTTCGCGAGCGTCGGGTCGTTCGGCCACCACGTGGGTGGGTCGGCGCGGATCTCGCCCTCGGGTTTGAACGAGGACAGCAGCATCCAGACGAACGGCCCGACGACGAGCAGCAGCCCGCCGAACAGCAGCACGTACAGCACCGCCTTGGCGACGCGGTCCCGGGAACGCAGGCGCTCATTCATCGACGTTGTTCCTCAGCAGCTTGAACCAGGCGATGGACAGCAGCACCACGACGACGAACAGCACGTAGCCCATGGCCGACGCGTAGCCGTAGTTGCCGAACCCGAACTGGTTGTAGGTCGCGTACGCCATCGACAGCGTCGAGTCGAGCGGGCCGCCCTGCGTCATCACGAACGGCTCCTCGAAGAACTGCACGTAGCCGATCGTGGTGATCACGGCGACGAACAGCATGGTGGGCCGCAGCATCGGCAACGTCAGGTACCGGAACTGCGCGAACCGCTTCGCGCCGTCGATCGTGGCCGCCTCGTACAGGTCCTTCGGGATGGCCTGCAGTCCGGCGAGGAAGATCACCATGCCGAACCCGAGGTTGCGCCACGCACCCATCACGATCAGCGTCGGCAGCGCGAACGCCTCGTTGTTGAGCCAGTTCGGGCCCTGGATCCCGACGAAACCGAGGACCTCGTTGAGCAGCCCGGTGTCGGGTTGCAGCACGAACCGCCACACCACGGAGATCGCCACGATGCTGGTGACGACCGGCAGGTAGTAGCCGACCCGGAACAGCGTCCGGAACCGCACCAGCCCCGAGTTGAGCCCCAGCGCGACGAGCAGCGACAGCGCCATGGTGAGCGGCACGCCGAACACCACGAACACGGCCGTGTTGCCCGCCGCGGTCAGGAACTTCTCGTCGGAGAACAGCCGGACGTAGTTCTCCAGCCCGACCACGTCGACGTTGAACGGGTCGAGCAGGTCCGCGCTGCGCAGGTCGGTCACGCTCAGCACGAGCGACGCGACCACCGGCCCCGCGGTGAACACGAGGAACAGGACCGCGAACGGCAGCGCGAAACCCCAGCCGGTCAGCGTCCGGTTGGTTCGCCGGGCCCGCGCGGGCGGGCGCGGGCCCGGCACGACCGCGGAGTCCGCGGCCGGGTCTCGCGGGACGGTGCGGTCCCGTACGTCCGGCACGTCAGCCACCCGTGCCGATCGACGTGGCCTGGGACTGCATGGCCTTCGCCGCGTCGGCGGCCGACTCGGTGCCCTTCGCGACCTTCTCCAGCTCGCTGTCGATGCCCGCGGCGATCTGCTCCCACGTCGGGATCGACGGCGGTGCCTTGGCCTTGTCGAGCTGGTCGCCGAACACCTTCAGCTGCGGGTCGCCGGCGAGCGTCTCGTCGTCCCACGCGGCCTGCACCGACGGCAGGTCCGACACCGTCTGGTACCACTTGACCTGCACCTCGGGCCGCATCAGGTACGACACGAACTTCCAGGCGGCGTCGCGGTTCTCGGTGTTCTTGAACACGGACATGTTGGAGCCGCCGATGAACGAGGTGTAGTCGCCGTCGCCGGATGGCATCGGCCACAGGTCGTACTTGCCCTCACCGCCCAGCTCGTCCAGCAGCCCGATGTGCCACGGCCCGGAAACGAACGACGCGATCTCGCCGGAGAGGAGCTTCGGCTCGGGCTCGCCCTCACGCAGCCGGTCCTTCGTGGACAGACCCTCGTCGTAGAAGGACCGGTAGTACTCCAGCGCCTCGACGGCCTGCGGGGAGTCCAACGTGAACTTCGACCCGTCGTGGATGTCGCCGCCGTTCTGCCACACGAACGGCATCACGGTCTGCCAGGCGCCCATCTGGCCGGGCTGCAGGTAGGTGCCCCACTTGGCGCCGCCCTTGGACTGCATGGCCTTCATGGCCTGCTTCAGGTCGTCCCACGTGGTGGGCGCCTCGGTGATCCCGGCCTTCTCGGCGACGGCCTTGTTCACGTACAGCAGCCGGGTCTCGACGTACCACGGGACGCTGTAGGAGGTGCCGTCGACGACGCCCGTCTCCCACGCGCCGGGGAAGAAGTCGTCCTCGGACACGAAGTCCGGCGGCACCACGTCCAGCGCGCCGGTCTTCGCGAACTCGCCGATCCACGTGGTGCCGAGCATGGTCACGTCCGGCGTCTCCTGGCCCGCGATCGCGGCGGCGAGCTTGTTGTGCGCGCCGTCCCACGGCACCGGCGTGACGGTGACCTTGGCGTCGGGGTTCTCCTTCATGAAGTCGTCGGCGAGCACCGACAGCTTCTCGCCCTCGGTGCCCATGGCCCACACGGTGATGTCGCCGGACGCCTTGCCCGCGGCGACCTCCTCGCCCTGCTGGGCGCCCGCGTCCTCGCTGTCGCGCCCGCACGCCGACGCGGCGAGCGCGGCGGCGGTAACCGCCGCGAGTAAGACTGTTCGCCTGCTGGGTCGGGTCATGGTGTACCTCCGGGTTCGTGACTCCTGGGTTGAACTGGCCGCACCGCTTCTCCGCTCATCCGTCGCTGTGCGGCCCGCAGCTGGCGCGGATCACCAGCCGGGTCGGCAGCACCTCGCGGCGTGCCAGGGTCTGTCGGTCCGTCGTCGAGCCGCCGATGCGCTCGTCGAGCCAGCGCGCGGCGGTCGCGCCCAGTTCGCGCATCGACTGGTGCACGGTGGTCAGCCGGGCGTAGCCGGCGGCCATGATGTCGTCCCAGCCGGTCAGTGCGACGTCGCCGGGCACGTCGAGCCCCAGGTCCTCGGCGGCGCGCAGCGCCCCGAGCGCCACCTCGTCGTTGGCGCACACCACCGCGTCGGGGCGGGTGCGGAGCAGGTCCTTCGCCGCCGCGTAGCCGGACCGGACGTCGAACGCGCACGGGGTCGCGGCCGGGACCGTGAACCCGCCGTCGGTGAGCGCGCGGCGGAAGCCCGTGTAGCGCCCGGCGACGTCCGGTGACTCGGCCGGGTCGCCGAGGAACGCGATGCGGCGGTGGCCGTGACCGAGCAGGTGCGCGGTCAGGTCGCGGGCACTCGACTCGTTGTCGGCGGTCACGGTGTCGACGAGCCCGACCGGCGGGCGTGCGAGCAGCACGAGCGGCAGCCCGGTGTCGGCGATGCGGGCCACCACGTGGTCGCCGACCGTGCGGCCCATGATCACCATGCCGTCGACGCGGCCGGCCAGTTCGAGCACCGCCTCCTCGGCCTTCGCGCGGCCGTTGGTGGCGAGGATCAGGACGCTGCGGCCCAGTTCGGCGACGACCTCCTCGTACCCGAGCACCACCTCGGCGTAGTACGGGCCGGACAGGTCGGGGAACACGATGCCGTTCGCGGCGTGCTGGCCCTCGGCGAGCGCGCGGCCGGCGCGGCTGGGGCGGAAGCGCAGTTCCTCGGCGACCTGCTGGACGCGCCGTCGCGTGGCGGGCGCGACCAGGTCGGAGTCGCGCAGCGCGCGGGACACGGTGGCGATCGACACCCCGGCCCGTTCGGCCACCTCGTAGATGGTGACCGGCCGTCGTTCCCGACCCGACATAGCGGCCTTCCGTCGTTGGAAGCGCTTACATTTCTGCTGTGTGCAGTTCTAACACGCATGTCAAGTGAAGGCGCTTTCATTGCCGCTGACCAGGGGTTGTGAATCGAACATTCCAAAACTTTGGTACGGTTGGCGGCATGCCGAGGCCCAGGGAGTTCGACGAGGACCGCGCACTGGACGCCGCCATGCGGGCGTTCTGGTCCGAGGGCTACGAGGCCACCTCGACACAGGACCTGTGCGAGGCGACCGGGCTCGGCCGGTCCAGCATCTACAACACGTTCCGCAGCAAGCGGGACCTGTTCGAGCAGGCGCTGACCAGGTACATGACCGAGCGGACGGCCACCACGCTCGCGTTGCTCGCCGATGCCCGCCCGGTGCGGGAGAAGGTCCGCACGCTGCTGTGGCAGTCGGTGGACCCGCCCGAGGACGACCCGCTCGGCTGCCTCGTCGTCAACTCGCTGGTCGAACTGGGTCCGCGTGACGAACACGTCGCCGCCCTGCTCCGGACCGACCAGGACCGTCGCTTCGCCGCGCTGCGGGACGCGTTCACCGCCGGGCGCGCGGCGGGGGAGGTCGCGGCCGACAAGGACCCGGCCGCGCTCGCCCACTTCGTGGTGTCGTCGATCAACGGCATGCGGGTCATGGCCAGGGCGGGTGCCGACCGCGCCACGATCGAGTCGGTCGCGCGTACGGCGCTGTCCGCCATCTGAGTTTCGGCGCGGAACGACGGCGTTTCGCCTGCCCTTGTTTTGAACCAATCAATCCAAAACTGGAGGACACCTTGCCGGTCGCCGTCTACGTCCTGGGGCTCGCGATCTTCGCCCAGGGCACCTCGGAGATGATGCTCGCCGGGCTGCTGCCCGAACTGTCCGGCGACCTCGGCGTCGGCATCCCGCAGGCCGGTCTGCTGATCTCGGCGTTCGCGGTCGGCATGCTGGTCGGCGCGCCCGTGCTCGCCGTGCTCACGCTGCGGTGGCGCAGGCGCGTGACGCTCGTCGGCTTTCTCGTGCTGTTCGCCGCACTGCACGCCGTCGGAGCACTCACGGACAGTTATGACGTCCTGATGGTCACCCGGGCGCTGAGCGCGTTCGTCTACGGCGGGTTCTGGTCCGTCGCCGCGGTCACGGTGCTGTCGATCGTGCCCGCCGACCGCCGGGGCCGGGCCATCGGCGTGGTCGCGGGTGGGCTGACCATCGCGACCGTCGTCGGGCTCCCGCTCGGCACGCTCGTGGGCCAGAACCTCGGCTGGCGCGCTGCGTTCTGGGTGGTGGCGGCGCTGTCGCTGGCCGCGGCGGCGGCCGCCGCGCTAACCATCCACAATGGACCTGGCGGCGCGGTGAGGCCGAGCGTCGGCGCCGAGTTGCGCGCTATGGCCAACCCGCGGCTGTGGCTCGCCTACGCGACGACCGCACTGCTCATGACCGCGCTGATCGTCACGTTCGGTTACCTCGCTCCGCTGCTGACCGAGACCACCGGCCTGCCGGACGGCGCGGTGCCGGTCGTGCTCGGGGTCTACGGCATCGGCTCGCTCATCGGCATCACCGTGGGTGGCCGCACCGCCGACGCGTACCCGTTCCGCACGCTCGCGTACGGCATCGGCGGTCTCGTCGCCGCGAGCGTCCTGCTTGCCACGGCGGCCACCCGGCCGGTGCCCGCGGTCGCGGCGGTCTTCCTCGTCGGCGTGTTCGGGTTCGCGGTCAACCCCGCCCTCACCACCCGCGTGTTCAGCGAGTCGGAACAGGCCCCGACCCTGGCCTCCGCGCTGAACGTGTCCGCGTTCAACGTCGGCATCACCGCGGGCCCGTGGCTCGGCGGCATCGCGCTGGAGGCGGGCGCGGGCTACCCGGTCGTCGCGTGGCTCGGAGCCGGGGCGGGCGTGTTCGCACTCGGTGCGGTGGTGCTCGGGGCCGTGTCGGTGCGGAGGGCGGCGGCTCTGGTCCCCTAGGCTTCGAACTGATGTTCTCGACAGGCAAGACCATGCGCGTGCTGGGCGTCGACCCCGGCCTGACCAGGTGCGGCATCGCCGTCGTCGACGGGGCCGTCGGCCGGAAGGTGACGTGCGTCCAGGTCGACGTGGTGCGCACCCCGGTCGACGCCGACCTCGCCGTGCGCCTGCTCGCCGTGTCCGACGCCGTCGAGGAGTGGCTCGACCGGCACCGGCCCGACGCGGTCGCCGTCGAGCGGGTCTTCAGCCAGTACAACGTCCGCACCGCCATGGGCACCGCCCAGGCGGGCGGCGTTGTGGCACTGGCCGCCGCCAAACGCGGACTGCCGGTCGTGTTCCACACGCCCTCGGAGGTCAAGGCCGCGGTCACCGGCTCCGGCCGCGCCGACAAGGCCCAGGTCACGGCCATGGTCACGAAGCTGCTGGGACTCACGACCGCGCCCAAGCCCGCGGACGCTGCGGACGCCATCGCCATCGCCGTCTGCCACATCTGGCGGGCTCCGATGCGCAACCGGCTCGCCGAGGCCGAGGCGAAGGCCGCCGAACTCGCCCGCAAGCACAAAGCCCGGCTCGCCGAAGCCGCAAGCAAGAGGAAGACGACCACATGATCTCGCGCGTACGGGGAACGGTGCTCTCGATCGGCCTGGACCACGTGGTGGTCGAGGTCGGCGGGGTCGGCCTGATGATCACCGCCACCCCGGCCACCCTCGCCACGCTGCGCACCGGCGAGGAGGCGATCCTCGAGACCACGCTCGTCGTCCGCGAGGACTCGTTGACGCTGTTCGGGTTCGCCGACTCGCAGGCCCGCGAGCTGTTCGGCCTGCTGCAGACCGTGTCCGGTATCGGCCCGCGCATCGCCATGGCCACGCTCGCCGTCCTCGACCCGAACCAGCTGCGTGCCGCGCTCGGCGAGGGCAGCGTCTCCGTGCTCACGCAGGTGCCGGGCATCGGCCGCAAGGGTGCGGAACGCCTCATCGTCGAGCTGCGCGACAAGGTCGGCGCCCTGGCCACCGTCACCGCCGAGTCCGTCGCCACCGGCAACGGCGCGGTGCGGGGGAGCGTCGTCGAGGCGCTCACCGGGCTCGGGTTCGCCGCCAAACAGGCCGAACAGGCCGTCGACGGGGTGCTCGCCGAGAACGGTCACGCCGACACGTCGACCGTCCTGCGCAGGGCGCTCGCCACCCTGGGCAGGAAGCGGTAGCGGGTCGTGCACGATGAAGCCGTGACCGACCCGGACGAGATCGCCGAGATCGCGTCGCCCGAGGTGCTCCCCGGGGACGACGAGGCGACGCTGCGCCCCAAGCGGCTCGCCGAGTTCGTCGGCCAGCACCGCGTACGCGAGCAGCTCGAACTGGTCCTGCAGGGCGCCACCCAGCGCGGCGTGCCGCCCGACCACGTACTGCTCTCCGGCCCGCCCGGCCTCGGCAAGACCAGCCTCGCCATGATCATCGCGGCCGAGCTGGGCAGCTCGCTGCGCCTCACCTCCGGTCCCGCGCTGGAACGCGCGGGCGACCTCGCCGCCATGCTGTCCAACCTCGTCGAGGGCGACGTGCTGTTCATCGACGAGATCCACCGGATGGCGCGGCCCGCCGAGGAGATGCTCTACCTCGCGATGGAGGACTTCCGCGTCGACGTCGTCGTCGGCAAGGGCCCCGGCGCGACCAGCATCCCCCTGGAGATCGCGCCGTTCACGCTCGTCGGCGCCACCACCCGGTCCGGTTCGCTGACCGGACCGCTGCGCGACCGGTTCGGCTTCACCGCGCACATGGAGTTCTACTCACCCGAGGACCTCGACCAGGTGCTGCGCCGGTCGGCCGGGATCCTCGGCGTCGACCTGCGCGCCGACGGCTCGACCGAGATCGCGGGCCGCTCCCGTGGCACCCCCCGCATCGCGAACCGCCTGCTGCGGCGCGTCCGCGACTTCGCCGAGGTCCGCGCCGACGGCGTCGTGACCAGGGCGATCGCCCGCTCGGCGCTCGAGGTCTACGACGTCGACGAGCTGGGGCTCGACCGACTCGACCGGGCCGTGCTCGGCGCGCTCGTCCGGTCGTTCGGCGGCGGTCCGGTCGGTGTGTCGACGCTGGCTGTCGCGGTCGGGGAGGAGGCAAGTACGGTGGAGGAGGTGTGCGAGCCGTACCTGGTGCGGGCGGGCATGCTCGCCAGGACTCCGCGGGGTCGTGTCGCCACAGCGGCGGCGTGGTCCCATTTGGGGCTTTTGCCCCCGGTTAACGCTCCTGGCCCGATGCCGCCTACGCTGTTCGACAGTGACCTGAACAACACTGCGCACACCGCAGAGTAGGCAACTCACGGATGGACAACCATGGAACTCCTCCCTCTGCTCCTGATGTTCGGCCTGCTGGGCGTCATGATGTACTTCATGAGCCGGCGTCAGCGCCGCGCACAGGAGCAGCAGCAGGCGCTGCAGAACTCGCTCACCGTCGGTGACCGCGTCATGACCACCTCGGGTCTCTACGGCACGGTGACCGACACGGACAACGAGCAGACCGTCTCCATCGAGATCGCCCCCGGCGTCGAGACGGAGTGGCTGCGTGCCGCGGTGCGCGAGAAGGTCGGCCCCGTCGAGGAGACCGACGACGCCGAGGACCTCGAGGACGCAGACGAGGTCGAGACCGTCGACTCCGTCGACCCCGAGACGAACGAGCCCGCCGTCAAGGACGCCGAGCTCGAGTCCGGCAAGCAGAAGTAGCGGGATGCGTGAGCGTGACGTGACCGTGTGACAACGGCCTCACGTCACGGGAGGTACGCTGCGCCCTCACCCACACGTGTAATGGGTGCGGGCGCAGTCTTGTGCCAAGACACGGACCAAGACACGCCTGACGACCCTTGTAGTTCGAGGAGACCGACCGACCGTGGCCTCACCCTCCGGGCAGATCCGCCCAGGACGCTATCTGGCGTTCTTTCTGTTCATCGTGGTTCTGCTGTACGGCTTGGTCTTCGCCACGCCGGATCACAAGCTGGAGCCCAAGCTCGGTATCGACCTGCAGGGCGGTACGCGGGTCACGCTGACCGCCCGCACCGAGACCGGTGAGGCGCCGAGCCGGGAGTCGCTCGACCAGGCCAGGCAGATCATCGAGACCCGTGTGAACGGCATCGGTGTCAGCGGCACCGAGGTCGTGCTCGACGGCAACAACATCATCATCACGGTGCCGGGCGAGGAGGGCGAGCAGGCCAAGGACCTCGGCCAGACCGCCCAGCTGCGCTTCCGCGCGGTGATCGGGCAGCCGCAGGCCGCCACACCGCCCGCGCAGGAGGAGCAGCAGCCACCCGCGTCGACCGAGCCGTCGACGCCGCCCTCGAGCGGTGCGGCCACGCCACCGTCCGAGTCGACCCAGCCGTCGGCGGGCGACGGGACGCCGCAGGGCCGCCCCGCTCCGGCCGCGGCGGGCCAGCCGGGCACGACCGAGCCGTCGGCCCCGCCGTCGGGTGACGCGTCCACGCCGCCGTCCGCCGAGCAGCCGGCCGACGACGCCGCGCTCGCCGACCCGCTGAGCGCCTGTGCCAAGTACTCGGCGGACGTCCAGACCTACAACAAGGACGTCGCGGCGGGCAAGGAAAGCGCGGTCACCACGGCCAGCCTGATCCAGTCGGGCCGGGCGTGCCGCCAGGCGCCGCAGCTCGCGCCGAGCACCGACGGGACCGTCCAGCCGGACCCGACCGTGCAGCAGGCCGCCATGGCCGCGCTCGACTGCAGCAAGCCGGACCCGCTGGTCGGCAACGACATCTCGGACCGGCCGCTGGTCGCCTGCGACCAGGAGGCCACCGCCAAGTACATCCTGGGCCCGACCTTCCTGCAGGGCACCGAGATCGCCGACGCGGGCTCCGCGCCCAACCCGGAGGGCGTCGGCTACGTCGTGACGCTGGACTTCGAGAGCGAAGGCGGCCGGATCTGGGCCGACTACACCGAGGCCCACGTCGGCGAGATGGCCGCGTTCGTGCTCGACACCCAGGTCGTGTCCGCCCCGGAGATCCAGGGCGCCATCACCGGCCAGACGCAGATCACCGGCGGCGGCCAGGGCGGCTTCAGCTCCTCGGAGGCCAAGAGCCTCGCGGACGTGCTGAAGTACGGTTCGCTGCCGCTGTCGTTCGACTCGTCCGAGGCCGAGACCGTGTCCGCGACGCTGGGGCTCGCGTCGCTCCAGGCCGGTCTGATCGCGGGCGCGATCGGCCTCGCACTGGTGTTCCTGTACTGCCTCTTCTACTACCGCATGCTCGGTCTGCTCACGGTCCTGTCGCTGGCGCTGTCCGGTGTGATCGTGTTCGCCGTGCTGGTGCTGCTCGGCCGGTGGATCGGGTTCACCCTCGACCTCGCCGGTGTCGCGGGCTTCATCGTGTCGATCGGTATCACCGCGGACTCGTTCGTGGTGTTCTTCGAACGACTGAAAGACGAGATACGCGAAGGCAGGACGTTCCGTTCGGCGGTGCCGAGGGCGTGGGTGCGTGCCCGGCGCACGATCCTGTCCGCCGACGCGGTCATGTTCCTCGCGGCCGCCGTCCTGTACGTGCTGGCCGTCGGACAGGTCCGCGGCTTCGCGTTCACCCTGGGCATGTCGACCGTGCTGGACCTGATCGTGGTGTTCCTGGTGACCCATCCGCTGGTCGTGCTGGCGTCGCGGTCGAAGTTCCTGTCCAGCCCGAAGATGTCCGGTCTCGGCGCGGTGCAGCGCCAGGCGAGCGAGCGGCGGGCCGCCGGCCGTACCGTCGCGAAGGAGGTGTGACGTGGCTGCCAACGAAGCACAGACGCCCGCCAAGAAGGAGGGCCTGTTCCACCGCCTCTACGTGGGCACGGGCGCGTTCGACGTGGTCGGCAAGCGCAAGCGGTGGTACGTCTTCTTCGCGGCCCTGATCCTCGTGTGCCTGGTGTCGATCGTCTTCCGGGGCTTCAACCTCGGCATCGACTTCACCGGTGGCACCCGGATCTCGCTGCCCGCGCAGGGTGCGAACGGGAACATCTCGATCTCCGCCGTCGAGAACACGTTCAACGAGACGCTCGACATGGAGCCCGCGGCCGTGCAGACCGTCGGCACGGGTGACGCGTCGACCATCCAGATCCGGTCGGAGACGCTGAACAACGAGCAGGTTGACGAGCTGAAGACGGCGCTGTTCGACACGTTCCAGCCGGTGAACGCGCAGGGCGAGCCGAGTGAGCGGTCCATCAGCGACAGCGCGGTGAGCGCGTCGTGGGGCGGCGAGATCTCGCAGCAGGCGCTGATCGCGCTCGCCGTGTTCCTCGTGCTGGTGACGATCTTCCTCGCGCTGTACTTCGAGAAGTGGATGGCGGTCGCCGCGCTCGCCGCGTTGGTGCACGACGTCGTGGTCACCGCGGGCGTGTACTCGATCATCGGCTTCGAGGTGACCCCGGCGACCGTGATCGGTCTGCTGACGATCCTCGGCTTCTCGCTGTACGACACGGTGGTGGTGTTCGACAAGGTCAAGGAGAACACCCGCGGCCTGCTCGGCCTGACCCGCCGCACGTACGGGGAGGCGGCGAACCTGGCGCTGAACCAGACGCTGATGCGGTCGATCAACACCTCGCTGATCGCGGTGCTGCCCGTGATCGGTCTGCTGGTCGTCGGTGTGGGCCTGCTGGGTGTCGGCACCCTGCAGGACCTGGCGCTGGTCCAGCTGACCGGCATCATCGCCGGTGCGCTGTCGTCCATCGCGCTGGCCACGCCGATCCTCGTCGACCTGAAGATGCGGGAGCCGAAGTTCCAGCAGCAGGCGGCGCGGGTGAAGGCGCGGCGGGAGAACCTGGCCCGCAAGGCCGCCGAGCGCGAGGAGTCCGGTGCCCCGGTGGACGCGGCGGTCATCGACGCCGACGACGCCCCGGCCACCGACGACGAGACGCTGGACGCGGAGCTGCGGCAGGAGCGGGCGATGGCGGCGGCGACCAGCGTGCCGGCCCGCAACCCGAAGGCCGCCGAGACGCAACGCAAGGGCAGGCCCAGCGGCAAGCACCCCGGCCGCCCGTCAGGAAAGCGCCGCCGTTGACCGACATCGCGGCGGCTCTGGAGCTGGTTCGCACGGTCCCGGACTTCCCCGAGCCAGGGGTGCTGTTCCGGGACCTGAACCCGCTGTTCGCGTCGGCACCGGCGTTCCGGGCGGTCATCGACGAGATGGCCGCCCGGCTACCGGACGACGTCGACGCCGTGGCGGCGATCGAGGCACGTGGCTTCCTGCTGGGCGCCCCGATCGCCGTGGCCCGGGACGTGGCGCTGGTGCCGATCCGCAAGCCGGGCAAGCTCCCCGTCGTCGCGGACCGCGTCGACTACGCCCTCGAGTACGGCACGGCGGCACTGGAGCTGCCCGCCGGCGTGCTGCCCGCAGGTGCACGGGTCGCGGTCATCGACGACGTGCTGGCGACCGGCGGCACGGTCGCGGGCGTGCGGGAACTGGTCGAACGCGCGGGCGCGACGGTGTCGGTGGTGTCCGTGGTGCTGGAACTGGCCGCGCTCTCCGGTCGCGACCGCCTGCCCGGCTGCGACATCCAGGCACTGCAGGTGCTCTGAGCTCAGCCGCGTTCCTGCCACGTGCACAGGCAGACGCGGTTGCCCTCCGGGTCCGCGAGAACCCAGTAGCTCGGCGCGGCCTCGTCGCTGACCAGCGTCCCGCCCGCGGCGAGCGCGGCGTCGATGCGCGGCTGGACCTGGGCGGGTTCCACCCACACGTCCGGGTGCCAGCGCTGGCGGGGCTCCTCGCTGCCGGAGGTCTGGAACCACACGACCGGCAGGCCGTCGGCGGGGTCACGGATCTCCCCGTCACCCGTCTCCATCGCGAGGACGGCGGCCCAGAACGGCAGCACCGCGGCGTGGTCCGGGGTGTCGAGCGCGAGTTCGAGCCGTGACACGGACGCGGACTCGGTCGTTAGCCCGGCCTCCTCGGCGATCGAGGTGATGGCCCGCGCCAGTCGGATCTCGTGTTCGGTCACCCCGCCCTCGCCGGCGAGCCGGATGTCCACGTGATCGCCGCGGAGGTGGATGTCCGGGCTGTGCCCCGCCACCGCCGCGCCGATCGCGGTGACGACCCAGACGCCGGTCGCGAAGTCCCCGGTGCGGATGCGGGTCTGCAGGCCACCCAGCAGGTAGGTCCACCCGCGCAGGCCCTCGTCCGCGATCTGCTGCCCGGTCAGCGTGGTCACCCGCCCACGCTAGTCGAACTGCACCGATCGCTTCGCCAGGCCGTACCAGTAGCCGTCGATGACCTGCTGCGGTGCATCCGTCGTACCGATCGCGGCGCCCATGGACACGAACAGCGGCGCGAAGTGCTCGGTACGCGGGTGCGCCAGCCGCGCCGAGGGCGACCGGTGCTGGAAGTCGAGCAGGGCGTCGAAGTCACGGGCCGCCAACGCCTCCCCACCCCAGTGGTCGAACTCCGCCGACCACGACGGCGCCGTCCCGTCGGGGGAGGCCTGCATGCCCGACAGGTTGTGCGTGAAGAAGCCGCTGCCGACGATCAGCACACCCTCGTCCCGCAGGGGCGCCAGCCGTCGCCCCAGCTCGAACAACTCCGACGGATCCAGCGACGGCATCGACATCTGCAGCACGGGCACGTCCGCGTCCGGGTACATCTCCTTCAACGGCACGTACGCACCGTGGTCGAGCCCGCGCTCGGAGTCGGAGTGCACGGAGCCGAGCAGCTTGCCCACTGAGGCGGCGAGCTCCGGCGCGCCGGGCGCCGCGTACGTCACGTCGTAGTAGTGCCGGGGGAAGCCCCAGAAGTCGTACACCAGCGGCACGGTCGTCGTGGCGCCCACCGTGAGCGGGGCGTTCTCCCAGTGCGCCGACACCATCAGGATCGACGTGGGCTTCGGCAGGCCCGCTGACCAGTCGGCGAGCTGGCGTGTCCACACGGCGTCGTCGGCCAGTGGCGGGGCGCCGTGGGACAGGTACAGCACCGGCATGGACATGATCGACTCCTGAAGTTGAAGTTTCAACCAAGTCTACATCAACCCACCGGCGGATCTTCAGCGTGAACGCGGTTATTCTCATTGCCAGAGGAGTCGCGATTGAGCCAGAACGTTGAGACCGGAGCGGCGTCCGACAGCGCGCCGCCACCGCCGGCCACGCGGGCGCCGTCCGCCACGCGGCGAGTACGCGCGCGTCTCGCGCGCCGTATCACCGCGCAGCGGTCCGCGCCGGTCAAACAGGTGCTGGAGCCGCTGGCCGCGGTCCACCGCGAACTGCACCCCAAGGCCGACCTGGCCCTCCTGCAGCGCGCCTACGACGTCGCCGAGGAGGCGCACCGCGGGCAGCGGCGCAAGTCCGGCGACCCGTACATCACCCATCCGCTCGCCGTCGCCACGATCCTCGGCGAGCTGGGTATGGACACCATCACGCTCGTCGCCGCGCTCCTGCACGACACCGTCGAGGACACCTCCTACGGCCTGAAGGACCTGCACGACGACTTCGGCGAGGAGGTCGCCCGGCTCGTCGACGGCGTCACCAAGCTGGACAAGGTGCAGCTCGGCAGCGCCGCGGAGGCCGAGACCATCCGCAAGATGGTCATCGCCATGGCCCGCGACCCGCGCGTGCTGGTGATCAAGCTGGCCGACCGGCTGCACAACATGCGCACCATGCGCTTCCTGCCGCCGGAGAAGCAGGCGAAGAAGGCCCGCGAGACCCTCGAGGTCCTCGCGCCGCTCGCGCACCGCCTTGGCATGGCGACCGTCAAGTGGGAGCTTGAGGACCTCGCGTTCGCGATCCTGCAGCCCAAGAAGTACGACGAGATCGTGCGCCTGGTCGCCACCCGCGCCCCCTCCCGCGACACCTACCTGCAGAAGGTCACCGGCGAGCTGACCACACACCTCGACCAGTCGCGCATCAACGCCAAGGTCGAGGGCCGCCCCAAGCACTACTACTCGATCAACCAGAAGATGATCGTCCGCGGCCGCGACTTCGACGACATCCACGACCTGGTCGGCGTGCGCATCCTCGTCGACGACGTCCGCGACTGCTACGCCGCGATGGGTGTCGTGCACGCGCTGTGGCAGCCCATGCCCGGCCGGTTCAAGGACTACGTGGCCCAGCCGCGGTTCGGTGTGTACCAGTCGCTGCACACGACGGTCATCGGGCCGGACGGCAAGCCACTGGAAGTCCAGATCCGCACGCACGAGATGCACCGCACCGCCGAGTACGGCATCGCGGCGCACTGGCGGTACAAGGAGACCCGAGGCACCCACGACGGGCAGGCCGTCGAGGTCGACGAGATGGCGTGGATGCGCCAGCTGCTCGACTGGCAGCGGGAGGCCGCCGACCCCGGCGAGTTCCTCGAAGCACTCCGCTACGACCTCGCCGCACGCGAGATCTTCGTGTTCACGCCCAAGGGCGACGTGATCACGCTGCCCGCCGGCTCGACACCGGTCGACTTCGCCTACGCCGTGCACACCGAGGTCGGCCACCGCTGCATCGGCGCCCGGCTCAACGGCAGGCTCGTCGCGCTGGAGCGCAAGCTCGAGAACGGCGACGTCGTCGAGATCTTCACGTCCAAGGCCGAGGGCGCGGGCCCGTCCCGCGACTGGCTCGCGTTCGCCGCGTCCCCGCGCGCCCGCGCCAAGATCAAGCAGTGGTTCGCCAAGGAGCGCAAGGAAGAGGCGATCGAGGCGGGCAAGGACGCGATCGCCAAGGAGGTGCGCCGGGTCGGGCTGCCCATGCAGCGGCTCGTGTCGGCCGACTCCATGGCCGCGCTGGCCCGTGAGCTGCGGTACGCCGAGGTCAGCCAGCTGTACGCGGCCGTCGGCGAGGGCCACACCTCGTCCCGGCACGTGGTGCAGCGGCTCGTCGCGCTCCTCGGCGGTGTCGAGCACGCCGAGGAGGAGCTGGCCGAGCGCTCCACCCCGTCCACGGTCACCCGCCGCCGGGCCTCCGGCGACGCGGGCGTGATCGTCAAGGGCGCGTCCGACGTGTGGGTGAAGCTCGCGCGGTGCTGCACGCCGGTGCCCGGCGACGACATCCTCGGCTTCGTGACCCGCGGCGGTGGCGTCAGCGTGCACCGCACCGACTGCACCAACGCCGGTGAGCTGCTGCAGGCACCGGAGCGCCTCGTGGACGTCGAGTGGGCGCCGTCGGAGTCGTCGGTGTTCCTCGTGGCCATCCAGGTCGAGGCGCTCGACCGGCACCGGCTGCTGTCGGACGTGACGAAGGTGCTGGCCGACGAGAAGGTCAACATCCTGTCCGCCTCGGTGACCACCTCCCGCGACCGGGTCGCGGTGAGCCGGTTCAGCTTCGAGATGGGCGACCCGAAGCACCTCGGTCACGTGCTCAAGGTCGTGCGGAGCGTCGAAGGGGTGTACGACGTCTACCGCGTGACGTCCGCTTCCTGAAACACGGGACCCGTCCCGTCCGATGCGCGGTGCAATGGCATCACCACGCCCGTGACGATGGGGGAGAACCCGTGACCGTGCCCGAGCCGCCGCCCGAGTGGCAGCAGAAGCCCGCCGAGCCACCCGTGGCCGGCATGCCGTACCTCGCCCAGCCGCCCTACCAGCAGTACCCGCCGCCCCAGCAGCCGCCGTACCCGTACCCCCAGTACCACCCGTACCCGCCCGCCCGGCCGACCAACGGCATGGCGATCGCGTCGATGGTGCTGGGCATCGTGTGGGTGTACTGGGTCGGCAGCATCCTGGCGCTGATCTTCGGCTACGTGGCCCTCAACGAGATCCGGCGCAGCGGGCAGAGCGGCGAGGGCATGGCCATCGCGGGCATCGTCCTGGGCTGGATCGGCGTCGGCATCCTCATCATCGGCCTGCTGTTCATGGTGACCAGAGGGTTCAGCTGAGCAGCGCGGTCATCGGGCGGCCCGCGAGGGCGTTGACGTCGCGGGCCAGGTGCGCCTGGTCCGCGTACCCGGTCGCGTAGGCCACCGAGGCGAGGTCCGTGCCGTCGCGGGCCAGGCGTAACGCGTGGTCGAAGCGCAGCACCTGCTGCAGGGTCTTCGGCCCGTACCCGAACGCGGCCAGCGACCGCCGGTGCAGCTGCCGCTCCGTCCACCCGAGCGCGTCCGCCACGGCACGCATCCGGTCACCGCGCCGGATCAACGCCACGAGCCGCGGCACGGCCGGGTCCCAGCCGGCGCCCAGCCCCGCGACGGCGTCCGCCAGCACGCGTTCCGCCGCCACGACCGTGCGTGTGGCGGCCAGGGCGTCCGTGAGGCGCCGGACACGGTCGGCCGGCCACACGAGGTCCAGCCCGACCCGCTCGTCCCGCACCTCGGACGTGGGGACACCGAGCCCGGCGGGGGCGCGGCCCGGCAGGAACCGGACCGCCACCAGCAGACCGGCCGACAGCGACGTCCGGTGCGCCCGCGTGTCCGGCCCGGCGACGAACAGGCGCCCGTTCTCCCGGTGCCACAGCACGTCCGCACACCCGTCGGGCACCACGTGCGTCGGCGGCGAGCCGGACGGCAGCGACCGCGACCACGTGCACGCGAGGATGTCGTGCGCACTGGGCCGTTCGGCGTAGTCGGTCACGTGGCCCAGTGTGCCACCGGCCACCGACAGTCTCAGGCGACCTCGGCGGACTCGATCTCGACCGGCGTGACCGGAGTACCGTCCTGCGGACCGTTGGGGCCCGGTGTGAGACCACCCGCGGCGATCGCGTCGAGCGTCGCGAGGCTCGACGCGTCCATCGTGCCGAAGACCGTGTAGTCCGGCGGCAGCGTGGAGTCGCCGTACACCAGGAAGAACTGGCTGCCGGTGGTGCCGGGGCCCGCGTTGGCCATCGCGACCAGACCACGCGCGTACTTCACGGCGGAGCCGAACTCGGTCTCCACCGGCTCCAGGTCGGTGGGGAACTCGTCCGGCACGACGTAGCCGGGGCCGCCGGTGCCGTCGCCCTTCGGGTCACCGCACTGCAGGACCTTCAGGCCCTCCGAGGTGGTGAGGCGGTGGCAGGTCGTGCCGTCGAAGTAGCCCTCGCCGGCCAGGAACGCCATGCTCTGCACCGTGCACGGCGCGCGGTCGGCGTCGAACTCGATGGTGACCGGGCCGGCCGACGTGGACAGCGACAGCGTCGTGGCGTCCACCGGGCCCTCGTCCGGCGGCATGCCGACCACGGGCTCCGCACCGGACTCGTCCGGGGCGAACGCGCAGTCGCCCCCGGTGGGGGCGCCACCCGCGTCCGTCGCCGTGTCCTCGGCGACAGGGGTGTCCTGGCTGCCGGTCCGGGTCGACGGGTTCTCCCGCGCCACACAGCCGGCCAGGGTCAGTGCGGCGGCCGCGACCACGGCCGCCGTGCGGAGCGCGCTCACTGGACCGCCGCCGTCTCGATCTCGACGGGCAGCTTCGGCGTGCCGTCCTGCGGACCGTTCGGGCCGGGCGTGAGGCCGCCCTTGGCGATCTTGTCGATCGTGGCCAGGCCGGGCGCGCCGACCGAGCCGAAGACCGTGTAGTTCGGTGGGAGCGTGGAGTCGCCGTAGACCAGGAAGAACTGGCTGCCGCCGGTGCTCGGGCCCGCGTTGGCCATCGCGAGCGTGCCGCGCGGGTAGGTCACCGCGCCCTGACCCACGGCCGCCGGCTTGAGATCGGTGGGCAGCTCGTCGGGGATCGTGTAGCCGGGGCCGCCGGTGCCGTCGCCCTTCGGGTCACCGCACTGCAGGACCTTCAGGCCCTCCGAGGTGGTGAGGCGGTGGCAGGTGGTGCCGTCGAAGAACTTCGACGTCACCAGGTGCTCGATGCTCTGCACGGTGCAGGGGGCCTTCGCGCGGTCCAGCGTGATCGGGATGTCGCCCTGGCTGGTCTTGAGCGTGACCGCCACCGTGCCCGTGTTCGGCGTCTCGGCCGGGTCCTCGGGCATGCCGGGGCTCTTGTCGGACTGCTCTGCGGGGTTCTCCTTGAACGCGCAGGCGCCGTCCGTGGTGTTCTCCGCCGGGGTGTCCGTCGGGGTGGTGTTGTTGGTGGCCGCCTCGCTGTCCCCGGGACCGAGGTTCACGAGCCAATACACGAGGCCGACCGCGGCGACCACCGCCACGACGGTGATGCTCACACCCCAGATACGGCGCCGCTTGGCGCGTTCCGCGCGGCGAGCCAGCTGGCGTTCCAGCTTGCGCTTGGCCGCCTGCCGACGCTGCTCGTTGCTCGGCACCGGGCACCCTCCCTGACCAGATACGTCAACCAGGCGCGCAGTCTATGGGTACCCCCGGTAAGAACCGTGTGGGAGGTCCACGAAAGCCGGGAATCCCGTGGGGAGCGACCCCCGGACCCCCGGCGATCCCGTCAGAAAACCCGGCGTAGGGATGTGACCCGGAGGGGGTGGAGGTGAGAAGCTGGATACTGGGGGTGGCCGTACGGTGACGGTGACTGACAAGGTGGGCTCTATGCACGACAGGCGAGACGACGGGACTTCGCCGTTCGCCGAGGAACTGGAGCGTCTCCTTCGCAAACGCGGACTGTCCTGGCGCCGGCTCTCCGACCTGATCGGCTACACCCCGAGCTGGCTGTCGAAGATCAAGCACGGCGCCCCGCCGTCCGCCGAGCTGGCCCGCAAGTGCGACCAGGTCCTCGAGGCGGACGGCCAGCTGATCGCGCTGGCCGCGTCGACGAGCGGCCCGGTGCGCCTCGCGCAGCTGCCCGCGGCCGCGGCCACGTTCGTCGGCAGGGACGCCGAGTTGCACGAGCTGACGGAGATCCTCGCGTGGCAGGGCGACCCCGGCACGCCGCAGACCATCGCGATCGACGGCCCGCCCGGCGCGGGCAAGACGGCGCTGGCGCTGCGGGTCGCGCACGCCGTCGTCGAGCACTACTCCGACGGCCAGCTGTACGTGGACCTGCGGGGCTACTCACCGGACGGGCACCCGAGGATCGTCGACGAGGTCCTCGAGGAGTTCCTGACGGCGCTGGGCGTGCAGATCGACGTCATCCCGGCCGGGATGGAGGCGCGCGCGAAGCTGTACCGGTCCGTGCTCGCCGACCGGCGCGTGCTCGTGGTGCTGGACAACGCGGCCGACGCCCAGCAGCTCCAGCCGCTGATGCCGGCGTCGTCGGGCTGTGGCGTGGTCGTGACCAGCCGCAAGCGCATCACCGGCATCGAGATGCGCGGCGACTGCCGGGTCACCCTCGGCCCGATGGCCGAGGAGGAGTCGATCACGTTGCTCCGCAAGGTGATCGGCGCCGACCGCGCCGCCGCCGAGCCGGACGCCGTCCGTGCGCTCGCCGACCGCTGCGGTCACCTGCCGCTGGCATTGCGGATCGCGGCCGAGCGCGTGGCGACCCATCCCCACCACTCGGTGAGCCTGCTGGTGGAGGAGCTGGCCACGGAGGAGCAGCGCCTGGACGGGTTGTCCACCGACGACTCGGTGGCGGTCAAGACGGTGTTCTCGTGGTCCTACCGGGACCTGTCCGCCGACGCCGCGCGGATGTTCCGGCTGATCGGCCTGCACTCCGGTTCGCACCTGAGCACCGGCGCGGCGGCCGCCCTGGCCGACCAGCCACTCGCCAGGGCCCGCAGGCTGATGGACCGGTTGACGGCCGTGCACCTGCTGGAGGGCATGGGCAACGACCGGTACCGCATGCACGACCTGTTACGCGTGTACGCGGCGGAACGGGCGGCCGACGAGGAGCCGGAGGCGGAGCGGACGCTCGCGCTGCGGCGGATGGTCGACTGGTACCTGCACAACGTCTACGCCGCCAACCACGCGCTCGCGCCGCAACGCCACGACCCGGTGCTGGAGTCGTCCGAGTTCAACGTCGACGTCGCCGACTTCGACTACGACTCCGCGCTCGAGTGGTGCGAGATCGAGATGTCGAACATCGTGATGGCGACCCGCATCGCGTTCGCGGTGGGGGAGCACGTCGCGTGCTGGAAGCTGCCCGCGGGCTCGTTCAACTACCTGCACCTGCGCAAGCGCTGGAGCCTCTGGGTGGCCGCGCACGAGGTCGGCGTGCAGGGGGCGAAGGAGGCGAAGGACCGCTACGGCGAGTCGTGGGTGCTGAACAACCTCGCGATCGCCTACCGCGAGCTGCGCAGGGTCGAGGAGGCCAAGCGGACCTTCGAGGAGGCCCTGGCCATCCGCGTGGACATCGGTGACCGGGTCGGCCAGGCGTGGACGCTGACCGGTGTCGGCTTCATCGGGTTCGACCAGTCGAAGTTCGACGTGGCGGCCGAGCACTTCGGGCACGCGCTGGACATCTTCCGCGAGGTCGGCGACCGCCACGGCGAAGGCATCGCGCTGGCCAACATCGGCGACGCGCGCCGCGCACTGCACGACTACGAGCGCGCGGTCAGCGCACTGCAGGAAGCGCTGGACCTGTTCGGGGACATCGAGGACCGCTACGGCGAGGGCTACACCCTGGTCAAGCTCGGCGACACGTACTCGGAGCTGAAACGCCCCGCTGAGGCCCTGGACTTCCTGCGACGCGCGCTGGTGCTGCGCCGCGAACTCGGTGACCGCTGGGGTGAGGGCGAGACCCTGCACAAACAGGGCCTGGCGCTGAACGACGCGGGCCAGCCGGAGAAAGCGCGGGAATGCCTCCGGGCGGCGGTCGCCATTTTCGACGAGCTCGGCGACCCCCGGGCCGCGGACCTGAAGGACCTGCTGGCGAAGCGGACCTGACGCGGTGCGCTGGAGGAGTCCTTCAGCGCACCGGTCGCGATGGTCTGACTAACGTTTCAACGCCTCGAACATCTGGTCCAGGAACCGCGGCACGTCAACGGTTTCCGCCACCTTGACCGGCGCCCGCCCCTCCCCGGCCTTGGTGGCGATGTAGGCGTCACTGGCGATGAGCCGCTGGTCGGAAACGACCTGCCCCCGCGTGTGGGTGCCCGTCAACTCGATGGCGAGCGGCATTTCCCGGTACGTGGCGAGCTTCGGCTCCAGCAGCAGGGCGGCGGCCAACGGATCGTGCAGAGTGCACGTGTGCACGCCGAACATCTGCGAGTAGAAACCCGCGTAGTGCTCGAACAGCAGATTGGCGAACCTGGCGCGCGGATTGTCCAGCGTGCCGACGGCGGTCAGCCAGTCCGAACCGGCGCGGGCCTGTTCGGTGGCGTCCAGACCGACGAGCGTCATGTCCGGGAAACCCGCGCCGAGCACCAGATCGGCGGCCTCCGGATCATGGAAGAAATTTGCGTCCGCGTACGGCGTGATGTTCCCGGGCACGGTCACCGCGCCACCCATGACCACCACGGAACGTAACAACGTGGGTAAGTCAGGTTCGAGGAGCACCGCGAGCGCGATGTTGGTGAGCGGGCCCAGCGCGAGCAGCGTCAGCTCGCCGGGATGTGCACGCGCCAGCCGCACGAGCTGTTCGGCCGCCGACTCCGACACCACGGTCCCGCGTGGTTCCGCACCCGCGTGACCTCCCAGTCCGTCCGCTCCGTGCACGAACTCCGCGGTCTGCAGCGGTTGGGCGAGGGGCCGGGCGGCACCGACCGCGACCGGCGCGTCGATGCCTACGAGCTCCAGCACCCGCAGGGCGTTCCGTGCCGCCAATGGGGCACCGACGTTCCCGTGGACGCTACCCACAGCGACGATCTCCGCGTCCTCCTGGGCCGCGAGATACATGATCGCGAGGGCGTCGTCCACCCCCGGATCGGTGTCGAGAATGATGCGCACGCTGTGGCACTCAACCAGACGACCCCGAGGTAAAGCCAGACCGGGTGACCAAGATCGGTACCCAAAGTAGGGTCTGGCCGTGCGCGTGTGTGTTTTCTGCGGATCATCACCAGGCAAGGGCGAGGCCTACCGGGACGCGGCCCGGCACGTGGGCCGCGTGTTCGCCGAGCGGGGCATCGAGCTGGTCTACGGCGGCGCGAGCGTGGGCACCATGGGCGTCCTCGCCGACGCGGTGCTCGCCGCGGGTGGCAAGGCCCACGGCGTGATCCCGAGGAGCCTCGTCGACCGCGAGGTCGCCCATGCCGGGCTCACGACCCTGAAGGTCGTCGCGGACCTGCACGAACGCAAGGCGGCGATGTCCGAGCTGGCCGACGGCTACCTCACGCTGCCCGGCGGCGCGGGCACGCTGGAGGAGCTGTTCGAGGTGTTCACGTGGGCGCAGCTGGGCCTGCACAGCAAGCCGATCGCGCTGCTGGACGTGGGTGGCTACTGGCAGCCGATGATGAGATTTCTGGAGAACATGTCCGCCGAGGGCTTCCTTGCGGACGACTTTCGGAGGATGCTCATCGTCACCACGGAGGTGACCGAGGCGCTCGAACGGTTCGTCGACTACCGCCCGCCCCGGACAAAGTGGACTTGATGTCACTGGTTGTGATCGCCAACCGCGTACCGTGACTCGCCCATTCGGTGTTTCCTGGATTGCTCAACACGTCAACACTGTGCAACCGCCACGTGACTCCCCATAGTTGGCGGTAACGGCCGGTGAGGAGTGTTGACGATGCGTCGATCGGGGGTATTCCCGGCCAGACACCTCATCCACGGGTGCGACTGACAGGGGAGACAGCATGCACACGGCAAGGGCGGGAGCCGGCGAGGGAGCGGACGCGGCACACGCCGAGCACCAGCATCCGGAGATCGTGGCGCCGAGGTCGGGGGAGCGGCCGCTGCAGTCCGTGCCGGCGGCACGGCGTCGCTGCGACTCGTGCGGCCAGCTGATGACCGACCCGCCGACCGGCCTGATCGAGCGCTGGCACTGGGACGAGGTCGCGGCCGAGACGGTTGCGCAGTCCAGGGTCCGCGGCGAGTCGGTCGCGCTGATCATGATCGACCTGGACCGCTTCAAGGACGTCAACGACAGCTACGGGCACCTCGCCGGGGACGCGGTGCTGCGCGGGGTCGCCGACGTCATCCGCGAGTGCACCCGCGACGGCGACCTGGCCTGCCGCTACGGCGGCTCGGCAGGCGACGAGTTCCTGGTGTTGCTGCCCGCCTCGGAGCTGGAGGCCGCGCTGGCGGTCGCCGAGCACATCCGCGCGGGCATCAACGGCATGTCGGTCACCGCCAAGGTGACGCGCGAGCTGACCACCACCATCGAGGGCCAGACCGCGTCGATCGGCGTCGCGACCTACGGCATCGGCGACCTGGTCGAGCTGGACCTCGAGGACCTGATGCTGGACGCCGACGTGTCGCTGCGCGCGGCCAAGCGCCACGGCCGGGACCGGATCTGCGTGGCGAACATGGACGTGAGCGCCACCGCCGAGTCACCGAGCCAGGCGACCAAGCGAATGGCTACGTGGGCCCGTTTCCGTCGCCTCAGGTCAGTCTGAACACCTCCTGTAGGTTCGGCCCGTGCTGGTTGTCGGATTTCCCACGGGTGCGTTCCAGGCCAACTGTTATCTCGTCGCGGCGGGTGAGGGCGAGCCGTGCGTGATCGTCGACCCGGGGCAGGACGCCGTCGAACCGGTCGCCGAGGCGCTGCGCGAGTACCGGCTCTCGCCGGTCGCGGCGCTGTGCACGCACGGCCACTTCGACCACGTCTTCTCGGTGACGCCGATCTGCGACGGCAACGACATCGCCGCGTGGATCCACCCCGAGGACCGCGGGATGCTCAGCGACCCCATGAAGGGCCTGTCCACGCAGGGCTCCGCGTTCTTCGGCGGCAAGCTGGAGATGCGTGAGCCCGCCGAGGTGCGGGAACTGACCGACGGCGCCGAGCTGGACCTCGCCGGTCTGCGGCTCACCGTCGACCACACTCCCGGCCACACCCGGGGTTCGGTGGTGTTCCACACCGCGCTGGACGAGGGCGGACGCGTGATGTTCGCGGGCGACACGTTGTTCGCGGGCTCGATCGGCCGCACCGACCTGCCGGGCGGCGACATGCGCACGATGACGGAGACGCTGCGCACGAAGATCCTCCCGCTCGCCGACGACACGGTGGTGCTGCCCGGCCACGGCGGCAGCACGACCATCGGCCGCGAACGCGCGAGCAACCCGTTCCTGCTGGAGCTGGACCCCACCGCCGCCGGTCCGACGCGGGGCATCTGACGTGGTGGACGGCATCAGCGGGCCCATCCCGCTCGACCTCGCCGAGGTGTCCAGTGCCCGGCGGCGCGGCTGCGTGTCGTTCGGCGTCGCGCTCGTGTTCGGCGCGGCGATCGGCGGGATCGTGGCCCTGTTCGCGGGCCAGACCCCGGCGTTGGTCACGGCCGCGGTCGTGATCGTGCTGCTCACGTTCCTCGCCTGGGTGTCCGGCAGGCGCAAGCTCACGCTCGAGGGCGACCTGGTGGTGTCGAAGGCACTCGGCCGCAAGTCGGTCGACCTGGTGCGCGTGGACAAGATCGAGCTGATGGTGACCGACATCCGCGGCACGCGGACCGTCGGCCTGCTGTTCACGGGCGGCCGCAAGTCGATCAACCTGGCGCTGGCGGTCTACTCCGGCGCCGGCGGACGCGAACTGGGCATCCTCGTGCTGCGCGGGCTCGCCGACGTGCTGGCCCGCAGCGAGAACACGTCCGGGCTGGTGTTCTCCCAGCTCCTCGTGGCACAGCTGCGGGCGGAGGCCAAGGGTGACGTGGCCGCCGACCGCCCGCTGTACCAGCTCGCCGCGCTCGCACCGACGGGCAAGCTCGCCCAGCGGCTCACGCCGGAGGCGGTGACCCGGTTCGTCGCGAGCCTCGACTGACCGGCCCCGGCGCGGCCCGCCGCCGTCCGCCGTCGGGCACGCGTCGTCCCGGTGCCGCCGGTTCCCGCCTCGCACCAGCCTGGGCGGGCCGCTTCTCGGGTCGCCGCTCGCCGGTCCGCTCCCGGTCGTCCGGTGCCGGTGTCTTCGGCCGCTCCGGTTCCCGGGCCGGTGGCTCCTGCACGGCCACGGCCGCCGCGAGCGCGGTGGTCGCGGGCACGGCCGCGACGATGCCGATGCTGCCGACTAGCGTCCGCACGATCTCCTGCGCGATCGACTGCGACGAGACGATCGTGCCGATGCCCACCCCGGACACCGACGAGTAGAGCAGCAGCGGCAGCGCGGCGCCCGCGTACGCCATGACCAGCGTGTTCACCGCCGACGCCACGTGGTCGCGGCCGATCCGCAGCGCCGAGGCGTACAGCTGCCGCCGCGACAGCGACGGGTTCGCCGCCCGCAGCTCCCACACGGCGCTGGTCTGCGTCACCGTCACGTCGTCGAGCACGCCGAGCGCGCCGATCACGACGCCCGCGAGCAACAGCCCCCGCGTGTCGATCGGCTGGTTCAGCACCGCGATCAGCGTCGAGGTGTCCTCGTCGATGCCGGTGAGCTTCGCGAACGCGGCCCACAGCGCGCCGAGCACACCGATCAGCGTGAGGCTGACCATGGTGCCGAGCACGGCCGTCGACGTCCGCGCGGACAGCCCGTGCGTCAGGTACAGGACCGCGAACATGATCACGCCCGCGCCGACGATCGCCACCAGCAGCGGGCTCTCCCCGCCGGTGATCGCGGGGAGCACGAAGAACACGAGCACGAGGAAGCTGATGACGAGCGCGCCGAGCGCCTTGAGGCCCTGCCAGCGGCCGAGCACCAGGACGGCGACCGCGAACAACGCCGCCAGCAGCGCGAGCGGAACACCGCGCTGGAAGTCGACCAGCTGGTAGGACTGGCCGTTGGTCGGGTCGCCGCCGCCGTAGGACAGGACGACCTCGTCGTCGGCGGCGAACCTCGGTGTGGTCGGTTCGAGCGGGACGATCGTGCGGATCTGCTGGTCCGGCGCGGGCCCGTCGGTCATGCGGACGTCCACGACGACGCACTTCGGCCCGTCGTCGGGCGCGCCGACCTGCACCTCGCCGTTGCAGGCGCCGGTGGCCGTGGCCGTGACGACGCCCTTCACGGGCGTGCCGCCGCCACCGTTGGTGTCCGGCGCCGGGCCGAACGGGTACAGCAGGACGACCCCGACGACCGCGGCGAGCGCGAAGGGGACCAACAGGGCCGCGATGATCGTGCGCACGCGGCGGGACGCGGGTGGTGGCGGGGTGTGACCGTGGCCGTGCCCGTGACCATGCCCGGCAGGCTCGTGCTCGTCGTCCGGTTCGTCTCGGCGCCCGCGCGCCGTGATCCGGGGGATCGGTTCGGTCTCGCCCTCGTACACCCGCGCAGTCTCTCAGGCGGTCAGCGGGTCGTTGAACCGGAAGTGCCGCGCGCGCAGGTCGTCACACGCGGCGACGGCCTGCCGCAGCCGTTCGTCGTGGGTGCCGGTGACCTTGCGCCACGGCACGCCCCGCGCGGCGAGCAACTCCTCGAACCGCCCCGTCATCCACTCCCGCCGGTGCTCGCCGTCGCGCCAGCCGTCCTGCTCGAACGGCACGCCGACGTGGTCGGTGAGCAGGTACAGCGCGGGTCTCCGCGCGGTCGCGACGTCCGGGTGGCTCGCGCCGAGGTACCGTTCGCACCACACGGTCGCGGCCCACGCGTCGTTGTCGCACACGAGCAGCGGGCCGCCGCGCCTGGCCGCCGCGTCCTCCTCCTCGGCCTGCCGCCGCGCCACGTCCACGAAGTCGCCGACGGTCCACACCAGGTCGTCCAGCCTGGGCGGCACGCCGCCGGCGAGCGCGGTGGCGGCGACGAACTTGTCCTCGGTGTGCCTGCGGCCCTCCTCGGCGACCCATTCGGCGCGGTAGTGGTCGGCGAGCGCCCTGCTGAGCGTGGTGGTGCCGGTCGACTCGGCGCCGACCACGACCACCCGCGCGCACAGTCCGGCCCGGGTGGCGGGCGCGAGCTGGTCCCAGTGGCCCGGCGTGTCGGCCCTGACCGCCGTGCCGGACACGGGCACGACCGTGCGGTCCGGGTCGAGCGACACGTGCTTGGCGCCGAGCCTGCCCGCGAGCTCGGCGCCGTAGTCCTCGCTCGAGAACACGGCGTCGACGGGCGCGGCCGCGGGGTCGCCGTCCCGCATCGCGCGACGGGCGAGTACCGCCTTGACGATGCCGACGTGCAGCTCCCACACGGCGTCGTCGTGGAAATCGATCGGGTGATCGTCGACGTCGCCGACGATCGCGACCCCGGCGTCGGCGGCGTGCTCCTCGGCGAGCCAGCGCACCCGGTCGGCGAGCGGGATCGACTCGACGGAGGCGGCGAGCACGGCGACCGTCGTGCGCGCCGCGGCGGCCGCTGCGGCCCTGACCAGCCGGTGGTGACCGGCGTGCGGCGGGTAGAACTTGCCGAGGACCAGCGCGTGCGCGAACATGCGGCAATCGTGCCGTACCGGTCGTGGCCCGGTCGCGGCACCGTCGGGAACCAGCGGAAACCGCTTGCCTTGCGGTATTGGCATCTGTCACATCCGGTTACGCTGGGGACGCCCGGATTGTTCGCACGGCACGTGGAGGACGTATGGACGCCATCGAGTTGGAGGTCTGGACCACTCCGGACTTCGTCGAGTACGAGACGCCGATGGAGGTCACCGCCTACGCGGCGCGTATGGAGGACTGACCACGCGGTTGATCTGGGTTTCCCCGGCGCGGCTGCTTCTCGTCGGAAGCGTCCGCGCCGGGCAGTTCTCTCGGAAGGTGTCCCTGTGATCCGCTCCGCCGAGGAGTTCGTCGCCGAGCTCCGCGCCCTTTCCGGTCGCTACTGGGGTACGCACCCGTTCCACCAGCGCATGCACGCGGGTGAGCTGTCCCGCGACGAGCTGCGGGCCTGGGCCGCGAACCGCTGGTACTACCAGTGCGTGCTGCCCCAGAAGGACGCGGCGATCATCGCCAACTGCCCGTTACCCGAGATCCGCCGCGCGTGGCTCGACCGGATCGTCTACCACGACGGCCACTCCGATGACGATCTCGACAGCGGTCGCGAGCGCTGGCTGCGGCTGTGCGAGGCCGTGGGGCTCACGCGTGCGGAGGTGCTGGACGAGCGCCACGTCGTGCCCGGCGTCCGCTTCGCCGTCGACGCGTACGTGACCTTCGCGCGCACCCGGCCGTGGCTCGAGGCCGTGGCGTCGGGGCTCACCGAGATGTTCTCCGGGCACCTCATGCAGCGCCGTGTCGCGGACATGCTGGCGCGCTACGAGTGGATCTCCCGCGCCGACCTCGCGTACTTCACGAACCGCATCGAGGCGGTCTCCGGCGAGGGCAAGTCCACGTTGGACATCGTGGTGCGCCACTGCGTCACCGGCGAGCAGCAGGACGCCGCGGTCGCCGCGCTGTCGTTCAAGTGCGACGTGCTGTGGTCCATGTTGGACGCCATCGAACGAGCGGCTCGTGAAACCTAAGCTGCGCAAGGGAGTCCGGCTCACCTTCGACAAGACACGGGACACGCACGTGCTCCTGTTCCCGGAAGGTGTGCTGGTGCCCAACGCGACCGCGGCGGCGGTCCTGTCGCTCTGCGACGGGCAGTCCACAGTGGAGGAGATCGCGACCGCGCTCGGCTCGCGGTTCCGCGGCGTGCGTGCCGAGGACGTGATCGACGTGCTGACCCGGTTCTCCGAGCGGAGGGTAGTGGAATGGACGTGACCGTCGCGCCGCCGCTGGGCATGCTCGCCGAGCTGACGCACCGCTGCCCGCTGCACTGCCCGTACTGCTCCAACCCGGTCGAGCTGGTCACGCGCGCCGACGAGCTGACCACCTACGACTGGCTGTCCGTGTTCGACCAGGCCCGCGACATCGGGGTGCTGCAGGTCCACCTGTCCGGCGGCGAGCCACTGGCCCGCTCCGACCTGCCGACGCTGGTCACGCACGCCACCGACCTCGGCTGCTACGTCAACCTCGTCACCAGCGGGCTGGGCCTGACCAAGGACCGGCTGACCGACCTCGTCGACCGCGGCCTCGCCCACGTCCAGCTGTCCGTGCAGGGCTCAGACGCCGCGAGTGCCGACCGCGTCGCGGGCGCCCGCGCGCACACGCACAAGCTCGCCGCCGCCGCACTGATCAAGGACGCCGACCTGCCGCTGACCGTGAACGTGGTGCTGCACAAGGCCAACCACGACGTCGGCGCGCTCATCGCGCTCGCCGAGCGGATGGGGGCCGACCGGCTGGAGCTGGCCAACACGCAGTACTACGGCTGGGCCCTGCGCAACCGGGCCGCGCTCATGCCGACCCCGGCGCAGCTCGCGGCGGCGGAGCCCGTCGTGCGGGCCGAGTCGGAGCGGCTGCGCGGCACGATGGAGATCGTGTACGTGGTCGCGGACTACTACGAGAAGTACCCGAAGCCCTGCATGTACGGGTGGGGCGCGCGGCAGCTGACCGTGGCGCCCAACGGCGACGTGCTGCCGTGCCCCGCTGCGTCGGCGATCACGACGCTGCCGGTCGAGAACGTGCGGACCCGGTCGCTGCGGGAGATCTGGTACGACTCGGAGTCGTTCAACGCCTACCGCGGCGAGGACTGGATGCGCGAGCCGTGCCGGACGTGCGACCGCCGGTCGGTGGACTTCGGTGGCTGCCGCTGCCAGGCGTTCCAGCTGCTCGGCGACGCCGCCGCGACCGACCCGGTGTGCTCGCGCTCGCCGGACCGCGGGGTGGTCGACCTGCTGCTGCGCTCGCCGGGGGAGCAGACCGAGTTCGTCATGCGTGGCCCGGTGGGCTCGCGATGAGGGTGGTCGTGCTCGGCACCGCTGCCGGTGGCGGCTTCCCGCAGTGGAACTGTGCGTGCCGGTTGTGCGTGGCCTGCCGTGCGGGTGACGTGCCCGCGCGGACGCAGGACTGCCTCGCCGTGCGGGCGGACGACGGCTGGTACCTGGTCAACGCGTCGCCGGACGTCCGCGCGCAGGTGCTGGCGACGGCCGAGCTCGCGCCGGGGCCGGGCCCGAGGGACACACCGCTGCGGGGTGCGTTGCTCACCGACGCCGAGCTGGACCACACGATGGGGCTGCTCATGCTCCGCGAGGGCGGCGGGCTGCGGGTGTCCGGTCCGCCCGCGGTGCTCTCCGCACTCGGGACGGTCCGGGACACCGTCGCGGGCTACGGCTCGTGGGACTGGTCCGCCACCCCCGCCCTCCCCGGGCTGACCGTGTCGACGTTCGCGGTGAGCGACAAGAAGCCCCGGTACGCGGCCGCCTCCACCGAACCCGGCCCGTGGGTGGTGGCCTACCGCATCGCGGATCCGGCGACCGGCGGCGCGCTCGTGTACGCGCCCTGCCTGCGCACCTGGCCCGACGGGTTCGACGAGTTCGTCGACGGCGCCACCTGCGCGCTGGTCGACGGCACGTTCTTCGCGCAGGCGGAGATGTCGGGCACCGGCACGTCCACGGCGGCGCAGCGGGCGATGGGGCACGTGCCGATCGACGGTGCGGACGGCAGCCTCGTGCGGATCGCGAAGCATCCCGGCACCCGGTGGTGCTACACGCACCTCAACAACACCAACCCGGTGCTGGACCGCCGGTCACCGGAGTACGCGACCGTGCGGGACGCCGGGGTGGCGGTCCCGCTCGACGGGGACGTGCTCACGGTCTGAGCGACGCTCGAGTGGTGACCCGTGGACACGGCTACCATCGGTGACGTGACAGAACAGGTCGTCCTGCTCGACGAGCAGGGGCGCGGTATCGGGGTCGCCGACAAGGCGACGGTGCACCACCACGACACGCCCCTGCACCTCGCGTTCTCGTGCTACGTGTTCAACCCGCGCGGCGAGCTGCTGGTGACACGGCGGGCACGCGGGAAGAAGACGTGGCCGGGCGTGGTGACCAACAGCTGCTGCGGTCACCCGGGACCGTCCGAGCCGTTCGCGGCCGCGGTCCGGCGCAGGCTCGCCGACGAGCTGGGCCTGCCCGCGGCACCGGACGTCGACCTGCTGCTGCCGTCGTTCCGGTACCGCGCGGTGATGGCCAACGGCGTCGTCGAGAACGAGCTGTGCCCGGTGTTCCGCGCGGTCACCGACACGCAGCCGGTGCTCTCGCCGCTGGAGGTCGACGAGTACGGCTGGATGTCGTGGCCGCTGTTCACCAGCCTCGTGACCGGCGGCGAGCTGACGGTGTCGCCGTGGTGCCGCGAGCAGGTCGATCAGCTGGTCGCGCTGGGCTCCGACCCTTTGACCTGGCCGGTCGCGGACGACTCCGGGCTGCCCGCCGCGGCCAGGGGAGCGGTGGCGTAGCTGGCACTCCAGTTACGCAGGCCGAGCACGCACAGCGCGAGGAAGCCGACGTACAGGACGGCTGTGAGCCACAGGTCCTTGTAGGCGTACAGCGGCACGTAGATGACGTCCGCGGTGATCCACAGCCACCACGACTCGACCTTCTTGCGTGCCTGTCCCCAGGTCGCGAGCAGCGACAGCACGGTCGTGATCGCGTCGGGTAACGGCACGGTCGAGTCGGTGACCGTGTCGAGCAGGACGGTCAGCCCCACCGTCGCGAGCACGCCGACGGTTCCGAGCACGAGCCACTGGCTCCGTGTCGTGCGGGTGACGGTCAGCGTGCTGTGGTCCACGCCGCCGCGCAGCCAGGCCCACCACCCGTACAGCGCCAACCCCATGTAGACGATCTGCAGGCCGGCGTCGGCGTAGATCCCGGCTGTCCAGAACAGGATCAGGAACATGACGTTGTTGGCGATCCCGATCGGCCAGTTCCAGACGTTCTGCCTGGCGACGAGCCACACGCACAACGCGCCCGAGACGAACCCGAGAATCTCGACGATGTCCACGCCACTCCCTTTAGTGTTGACTTATATAAGCGAGCCTCGATACATTGCTGCTCGCGAACGACAATGACACCAGAGGAGACCCCCGATGATCGATCTCGCTGAGCAGATCAACGCGGTGCGCCGGGACCTCGGCACCCGCGTGTTCGGCCCGGGGGAGGCGCGCGTCTCGACGATCAGCCAGACCTACGACGCGGACGTCGAGGACGTGTGGGACGCGTGCACCAACCCCGACCGCCTCCCGAGGTGGTTCCTCCCGGTCACCGGCGACCTCGCAGTGGGCGGGAAGTACCAGCTCCAGGGCAACGCGAGCGGCACCATCGAGCGCTGCGACCCGCCGAAGAGCTTCTTCGCCACCTGGGAGTTCAACGGCATGGTCAGCTGGATCGACGTCCGCGTCGCACCGGAGGCCGAGGGTGGGACCCGTCTCGAACTGGAGCACATCGCCCACGTCGACGACGACCTGTGGGCCCAGTTCGGCCCGGGCGCCACCGGCATCGGCTGGGACCTGGCGCTGCTCGGCCTGGCGGGCCACCTCGCACCCGGCGAGCCGGCGGTCACTCCGCAGAACGCCGACGCGTGGTCCGTGTCGCCGGAGGGCGTCGCGTTCGTGCGGGCCGCCGCGCAGCGGTGGCGGGCCGCCCACGTGGCGTCGGGCACGGACGAGGAGACCGCCGGCGCCGCGTTCGAACGCGTGACGGCGTTCTACACGACCGCACTCGAGGGCTGACACGCCACGGAGCCGGGGGGTCGGCTGCCCGCCGGATGGCTCGGTGGACAGCCGCCTCGTACCCTGGCGTGCCATGGACGCACTCGTCATCGGTGCGGGAGTCAACGGCCTGACCACCGCCATCTGCCTCGCCGAGGACGGCTGGCCGGTGCGCGTGGTGGCGAAGGACCTCCCGCACGACACGACGTCCGTGGTCGCGGGTGCACTGTGGGGCCCGTCGTTCCAGGAGCCCATGGCCATGACCATGGCGTGGACCGACCAGTCGCTGCTCGACTTCACGGCGCTCGCCGAGGACCCCCGCTCCGGCGTCCGCATGGCGCGCGCCCTGACCGTCAGCACCATGCCCCCCGGTGAGCCGCCGCCGCAGGCCCGCTCGATCCCGGAACTCCGCGCGTGCGCCCCGGACGAGGTCCCGGCCGGTTTCGCCGGCGGCTTCCACGCACTGATGCCGCTCGCGGACATGCCCCGCTACCTCGACCACCTGACCGCCCGTCTCGCGGAGGCGGGTGTGCGGGTCGAGCAGGGCACGGTCGCCTCACTCGACGACGCCGCCCGCGAGGCCCCGCTGGTCGTCAACTGCACCGGTCTCGGCGCCCGCGAACTCGGCGACGACAGTGTCCGCCCCGTGTTCGGGCAGCATGTGGTTGTCACCAATCCAGGCCTTGACCTCCTGTTCATGGAACTGTCCACCGCCGACGAGTGGACCAGCTACTTCCCGCACGGCGACCGTGTCGTGTGCGGCGGCGTGCGCGTCCCGGACCGCTGGGACCGCACGCCGGACTCGGCGATCACCGACCGCATCCTGGCGAGGGTCCGCGAACGGGAACCACGCCTGGGGGACGCGGAGGTGATCGAGATCGTGACCGGTCTGCGCCCGGACCGGCCCGCGGTGCGGGTGGCGAAGGAACGGCGCGGCACCGCCTGGTGCGTCCACAACTACGGGCACGGCGGCAACGGCGTCAGCCTCTCGTGGGGCTGCGCCCGCGAAGTCGCCGCGCTAGCCACCGAGCTGCGCGACGAGCCTGCGCGGCGCCTGTAATCGGTACGCGTCGGTGAGCAGCTCCCGTAGCTCGGCCCAGTCGACCTCGCCCACGTCGAGCCGGACCGCGGCCCAGCCCTTGGCGCCGAGGTAGGCGGGCACGTAGAACCGCGCGGGGTCGGACTCCACCAGCGCCTGCTGCTCACCGGGCGCCGCCTTGAACGCCACGCCGACGATCCCGTCGCCGTGGTGGTCGTCGAGGAAGTACCCGAACGTCTTCTTGCGCACGGCCAACGTCAGGTGCTGGTCGCCGGTGCACGTCGCCTCCGGCAGCTCGGCGACGATGGCGGCGACCCGTTCGCGGACCCGGTTGTCGGACATGCGGAAGACGCTAGCGCGGACCACCGACAGCCGAACACCGACACCGCTCATGTGTTCGAATTGACACTGCATCGAACGTGTGTTCGACTGTCTCCGTGCGATGGGAAAGCCAACGCGTCGACCACGACGGCCAGCAGACACTGCCCGGTCTCCCCGGGCTGGTGCGCAGCGTGCGCACGCCCGAGTTCAACGGCGTCGTCTTCCACGAGGTGCGCGCCAAGTCCGTGCTGAACAAGGTGCCCGGCCCGTCGCGGATGCCGTTCAGCTGGACCGTCAACCCGTACCGGGGATGCAGTCACGCCTGCCGGTACTGCCTCGCGGGTGACACCCCGATCCTGATGGCCGACGGCCGCACCAGGCCGCTGTCCGAGCTGCGGGTCGGCGACCGGATCTACGGCACGGAACGGGCCGGCAACCGGCGCAGGTACGTCACCACGCGGGTGCTCGCGCACTGGACCACGCACAAGCCCGCCTTCCGCGTCACGTTGCGGGACGGCACGCAGCTCATCGCCAGCGGCGACCACCGCTTCCTCACCGACCGCGGCTGGCGGCACGTCGCGGCGGGCGCGTGCGCGGACGAGCGCCGGGTCCTCGTGCCCGGCGACCGCCTGGTCGGCACCGGACACTTCGCCACCCCGCCCAAAGGCGGCGTGGACTACCAGTGCGGCTATCTGGCCGGCATCGCCGCGGGGCACGGCGAGCCGGTCGACCCGCGGGTGCTCGAGCGGGCCAGGGAGTTCCTGACCGGGGAGGAGTCGATCAGCCTGCCGATACGCCGTCCCGATGTGCCGAGCGAGGAGTGGCACAAGGGATACCTGGCGGGTGTGTTCGATGTGGACGGTGACTTCTCCCGAGGGCACCTGCGGGTCGGTCGCACAGGACGGTCCGTGCTGCCGGAGGTCGTGACCGCGTTGCGCCGCTTCGACTTCGCCTACGTGGTGGAGGAGGCGGGGCACCGCAGCGGCGTGTGCCGCTTCCGGCTGACCGGTGGCCTCGGGGAGCACCTCCGGTTCCTGCACACGACCGATCCCGCCCACACGACGACCGACGAACTGAACGGCGTGGCGCTGCGGTCCGCCTCACACCTGGCGGTGGCGACCATCGAGCCGCTGGGCCTGGACCTGACGCTGTACGACATCACCACCGGCACGGGCGACTTCATCGCGAACGGCGTCGTCAGCCACAACTGCTTCGCCCGCCGCAGCCACGAGTACCTGGACCTCGACGCGGGCCAGGACTTCGACTCGCAGATCATCGTGAAGGTCAACGCCCCTGAGGTGCTCGCGGCACAACTCCGTTCCCCCCGCTGGACCCGCGAACCGGTCGCGATGGGCACCAACACCGACCCGTACCAACGCGCCGAGGGCCGCTACCGACTCATGCCGGGCATCATCCGAGCACTGGCCGACAGCGGCACCCCGTTCAGCATCCTCACGAAGGGCACGGTGCTGTCCCGGGACCTACCACTCCTGTCAGCGGTGAGCCAGGACGTGGAGGTGGGCGTAGGCGTGTCCATCGCGTTGGTGGACCGAGAACTGCAGCGAAACCTGGAACCAGGAACGGCAAGCCCGCAGGCAAGACTGGACCTCGTCCGCAGGATCGTCGACGCGGGCCTGCCGTGCGGCGTGTTCGTGGCCCCGGTGCTCCCCGGCCTGACCGACTCGACAGAACAACTGGACGCGTTGCTGGCGGCCATAGCGGAAACAGGAGCGAACGGTGCGACGGTGATCCCCCTGCATCTACGCCCGGGCGCACGGGAATGGTTCGCACAGTGGCTGGCGCGCGAACACCCAGGGCTGGTCCCGAAGTACCGCCGCCTCTACGCGAAGGGCAGCAACGCGGACGTGCGCTACCGCCGCTGGCTGGGCACGAGGGTCGGACCACTGTTACGCAAGCACGGCCTGGCCCCGAAGTCCCCAGGGCCGGAGGACAAGGCAGAACCGGCATGGCCGGAAGGCAGCCTGACCGAGGCAGCGAACAAGACCGAACCGGTACGGCAGGAACAACTGGCCCTGCTGTGAACACATGACGGATGCCAGGTAGGGACATGATCTCACCTCCTTTCCAGTCCCGAAAACCACAAGGGGACGAAAGGAGGCGCCGGAGAGTCACTGAGCGCCACGCTGAACGCCGCCGCAGGCCGGATCACCTGGACATACCTTAGGCTCGCTGGCATGCCGGACACGCAGTACGAAGACCTGCTCCGCCACGTGCTCGACGAGGGCGCCCGCAAGGAGGACCGCACAGGCACGGGCACCCGCTCGATCTTCGGGCACCAGCTGCGCTACCGCCTGTCCGACGGCTTCCCGCTGATCACCACGAAACGGGTCCACTTCCGCTCCATCGCCTACGAACTCCTCTGGTTCCTGCGCGGCGACTCCAACATCACCTGGCTCCAGGAGAACGGCGTCACCATCTGGGACGAGTGGGCGGCACCGAACGGCGACCTCGGCCCCGTCTACGGCGTCCAGTGGCGCTCCTGGCCAACCCCCGACGGCGGCCACATCGACCAGATCAGCGAGGTCCTGCACACGCTGCGCGAGAACCCCGACTCGCGGCGCATCATCGTCTCGGCCTGGAACGTCGCCGACATTCCGCGGATGGCGCTGCCGCCGTGCCACGCGTTCTTCCAGTTCTACGTCGCCGAGGGACGACTGTCCTGCCAGCTGTACCAGCGCAGCGCGGACCTGTTCCTCGGCGTGCCGTTCAACATCGCGAGCTACGCGCTGCTCACGCACATGATCGCCGACCAGGTGGGACTCGACGCAGGTGACTTCGTCTGGACCGGCGGCGACTGCCACATCTACGACAACCACGAACAGCAGGTCCGCACACAGCTCGCCCGCGACGCCCGGCCGTTCCCCACGCTGGCCCTCAAGCCCGCGGACAGCCTGTTCGACTACACCTACGAGCACCTCGCGCTCGACGGCTACGACCCGCACCCCGGCATCAAGGCGCCGGTGGCGGTGTGATCGGGCTGGTCTGGGCCCAGTCGGCCAACGGCGTGATCGGCCGGGACGGCGCCCTGCCGTGGCACCTGCCGGAGGACCTGAAGCACTTCCGCGCCCTGACCTCGGGTGCGACCGTGCTCATGGGCCGACGCACGTGGGAGTCGCTGCCGCCGCGGTTCCGGCCGCTGCCCGGCCGGCGCAACCTCGTGCTGTCACGCACACCTCAGGAGGGTGCGGAGACGTTCTCCGATCTGCCGACGGCACTGGCCGCGGTGACCGGGGACGCCTGGGTGATCGGTGGCGCCGCCGTCTACCAGGCCGCGCTGCCGTACGCGGACCGGATCGTCGTCACCGAGATCCGGGACCACTTCGACGGGGACACGCACGCACCGGACGTCGGCCGGGCGCCGGACGCCGTCGGGGAGTGGCAGGAGTCGTCGACCGGCCTGCACTACCGGTTCCTGACCTGGGGCTGAGGCGGCTCAGCCGCGGTCGCGTGGCCAGTCCCAGCGCACGCAGAACGTGCCCGGTCCGAAGTCGAGCGCCACGGCGTGCGCCTGCCCGTTGGGGGTGACCTCGACCTTGCGCCGCGTGGTGGTCTGTTCCTCCGGGTTGACCGTGTACAGCTCGCAGTACGCGGGCAGGGCATCGGGATCGAACTGCATCTCGAGCACGAACTCGCGCACCGGCGTGGTGAACCGGCGGCAGTAGCTGTCGTCGCCGCGTGAGTACGGCGGACCCGGGTGGTTGAGGGCGTACTCGACGATCGCCGTCTCGCCGCGGGCCAGGGGTGCGTCGAGCAGGATCTCGGCCGCGATCAGGCCCGCGTCCTCGTCCCGGGCGACGCGCCCGATCTGGCACGACTGACCGGCCACGACCTCCGGGAACGGCCTGCCGATCCGCTCGAGGTCGTACACCATGACGGTCCGGTCGACGCCGTCGCGCTCGGCGCGCAGCACCTGCCGCACCGCGATCCGCTTCTCGCCCCAGTCGGCGGCGACGTCCATGCGGTCGTGCTGCGACAGCTTGGTCAGCGCCGTCTCCGTGGTGAAGTCGATGCGCTTGAGCAGCTTCGACAGCGCCTCGCTGGACGGGAACAGCGACGGGATCGGCACGCGCGACGACTCGCGTTGCACGCGGCCTCGCGGCCGGGGCGGGCCGAGCAGGGCGATCAGCGAGCCCGGCGCCACGCCGAGCACCGACTCGAGGTGCCCGAGCGCCGCCAGCGACTCGGCGCGTTCCGGCCTGCGCCGCCCCGACTGCCAGTAGCTCAGCGCCGTGACGCTGACGGACACGCCGCGCGCACGGAGCCGGTACTGGATGCGGTCGAGACTCAGGCCGCTCGCCTGGATCGCGGTGCGCAGCGCGGTCGGAAACGCATCGGCCGCGAGGTTGTCCACCGGATGGGGGAGCGTGCGCCTGACCTCGCTGGTCCGGTGCAGCTCTCGAACTGGTTCGCGGGTCGCGCCGCCACCCATCGTGGTCTCCTCGCGTTCTCCCCAGCTGTCCCTACCTACCACCTGGTAACCAACACCCTACGACGTGCCGCCCGACCGTGGTAGCCGACACGTTAAATCCACGTGTGACTGTTTCGGTGCTCAACGTGATCGTAGCGCCGCAAACCTGCTGGACGGAACCGCGACACCGCTGGCTAGTCTCTATCAGCACATCGTCCCTCGACAGGAGAGAGCACGCCGTGATCCGCACGCACGAGGCCGGGACGCTTCGCGCCGAACACGCCGGACAGTCCGTCACGCTGAGCGGCTGGGTTGCCCGCCGGCGCGATCACGGTGGGGTCATCTTCGTCGATCTGCGCGACGCGTCCGGCGTCGCGCAGATCGTGTTCCGCGAGGGTGAGATGGCCGAGCGCGCGCACGGCCTGCGCGCCGAGTACTGCATCAAGGTCGTCGGCGAGGTCGCCAAGCGGCCCGAGGGCAACGAGAACCCGGAGATCGTCACCGGTGACGTCGAGGTCCTGGTCACCGAGCTGACCGTGCTGAGCGAGGCCGCGCCGCTGCCGTTCCAGCTCGACGAGCACCTCACCGTCGGCGAGGACGTCCGCCTGCGCCACCGCTACCTCGACCTGCGCCGCAGCGGCCCCGCGCGGGCCATGCGCATGCGCAGCGAGGCCAACCGGATCGCCCGCGACGTCCTGCACGCCGACAGGTTCGTCGAGGTCGAGACCCCGACGCTCACCCGCTCCACCCCGGAGGGCGCCCGCGACTTCCTGGTCCCGGCCCGCCTGCAGCCCGGCTCCTGGTACGCGCTGCCGCAGTCGCCGCAGCTGTTCAAGCAGCTGCTGATGGTCGGCGGCCTGGAGCGGTACTACCAGATCGCCCGCTGCTACCGGGACGAGGACTTCCGCGCCGACCGCCAGCCCGAGTTCACCCAGCTCGACATCGAGATGAGCTTCGTCGAGCAGGACGACGTGATCGCGCTCGGCGAGAAGGTCGTCGCGGCCCTGTGGAAGGAGCTGGCCGACCACGAGATCCAGCTGCCGATCCGGCGGATGACCTACGCCGACGCCATGGCCCGCTACGGCACGGACAAGCCCGACCTGCGGTTCGGCCTGGAGCTGACCGAGCTGACCGAGTACTTCGCCGACACCCCGTTCCGGGTGTTCAAGGCCCCGTACGTCGGCGCGGTCGTCATGCCGGGCGGCGCCGACCAGCCGCGCCGCCAGCTGGACGCGTGGCAGGAGTGGGCCAAGCAGCGTGGCGCCAAGGGCCTCGCGTACGTCCTGGTGGGCGCGGACGGCACGCTCGGCGGCCCGGTCGCCAAGAACCTGTCCGAGGCCGAGCGCGAGGGCCTGGCCAAGGCCACCGGCGCCAACCCGGGCGACTGCGTCTTCTTCGCCGCCAGCACTCCGGCCGAGGCCCGGTCGCTGCTCGGCGCGGCCCGCGTCGAGATCGGTCACCGGCTCGGCCTGATCGACGAGTCGGCCTGGTCGTTCGTGTGGGTCGTCGACGCGCCGCTGTTCGAGGAGGCGGAGGCCGCGCGCAGCGCCGGTGACGTCGCGGTCGGCGGCGGCCGCTGGACCGCCGTGCACCACGCGTTCACCTCGCCGAACCCGGACTGGATCGACCGGTTCGAGGAGGACCCGGGCAACGCGCTGGCCTACGCCTACGACCTCGTGTGCAACGGCAACGAGATCGGCGGCGGGTCGATCCGTATCCACCAGGCCGACGTGCAGAAGCGGGTCTTCGAGGTCATGGGCATCGCCGAGGAGGACGCCCAGGAGAAGTTCGGCTTCCTGCTGGAGGCGTTCAAGTTCGGCCCGCCCCCGCACGGCGGCATCGCGTTCGGCTGGGACCGCATCGTGATGCTCCTGGCCGGGGAGCCGTCGCTGCGCGACGTCATCGCGTTCCCGAAGACCGGCGGCGGTTTCGACCCGCTGACCAGCGCGCCCGCGCCGATCACGCCGGAGCAGCGCAAGGAGGCCGGCGTGGACTTCAAGCCCCAGCAGCCCAAGGCCGAGAAGGCATAACCCGTGCTGCACCTGCGGGTCATCTGCCCGCCGGAGCACACCGACGACGTGGTCGCCAGGCTGAACGAGCTCCCTGGCGTCGCGCACGTCGTGGTGCTGCCGGGTGCCGCCGTGAAGCCGCCGGGCGACGTCATCGAGGCCGACGTCGCCCGCGAGGCCACGGACGAGATCATCTCGGCGCTGTGCGGGCTGGGGATCGACCACTCCGGCGGCATCACGCTCGAGCAGATCGACACCGCGTTGTCCGACGCCGCGGACGAGGCGGAGGAGAAGGCGCCGGGTGACGGCGCCGACGCGGTCGTCTGGGAGGAACTGGTCGCGCGGACCGGCGAGGAGTCCCGGTTCAACGCGACCTTCATGGCCTTCCTGTCGATCGCGTGCCTGCTCGCGGCCGTCGGCGTGATCACCGACTCGCCGGTGACGATCGTGGGCGCGATGGTCGTCGGGCCCGAGTTCGGGCCGCTCGCCGCCGTCGCGGTCGGGCTGGTCCGGCGGCGCTGGGACCTCGTGCGCCGGGCCGCCATGGTGCTGGTGGTGGGGTTCCCGCTGGCCATGCTGATCACAGCCGGTGGCACCGCGCTCGGCAACGCTGCCGGGCTGTTCGACGCGAGTGCCATCGCGGGCGAAGACCACCAGGTCGATTTCGTCTACGAGGTCGGGCCGTGGTCACTGATCGTGGCGCTCCTCGCGGGCGCCGCGGGCATGCTGTCGATGACGTCGGCCAAGTCGGCGGCGCTGGTCGGCGTGTTCATCTCCGTCACCACGGTGCCCGCGGCCGGTTACGCGAGCATCGCCGCGATCCTCGGCAACTGGGGCCGCGCCACGGAGTCGGTCGTTCAGCTCGCGATCAACCTCCTCGGCATCGTGCTCGCCGCGACCGTGGTGCTCCTGGTGCGCCGCGCCACGTGGACCACCTCGGACGCGGGCAGGCCACTGTCCAACGGCTGAACCCGCTGGTCCGAAACTATCCCGACACGAAGCTGTTTTCGTTATTTATCCGAGGAATCCTGGCTACTTGATCGATGGACATGACTACGGTCGGTGGTACGAGCGGGAGTAGGGTCTGAGGAGATGAGTGTGGAAACCGCCGCCGACCCACCGACACTTGGTGGCGATGCGGATCCCGAAGTACTGGCGACCATGGTCGCGGCCGAGGCGGTGCTCAGCAGGCGGTTCGGTGCCCGCATCCGGTTGACGGAGCCGGAGGACCTCGGCGGTTCCAACCGGTCCTGCGTGGTCCGCGTGCGGGTGGCGGTGAGCCCGTTCTCCCTGCCGCGCACGCTCGTGCTCAAGCGCTACCTGCAGCCCTCCGACGAGCACTGCGACAGCTTCGTGCGGGAGGCGGCGAGCTACCAGCTGTTCACGGCACTCGCGTCCGAGGACCGGATGTGCCCGGAGCTGTTCGCGCACGACCCGGTCAGCCGCCTGCTCGTGCTGGAGGATCTCGGCCGGGCGCCGACGCTCGCGGAGAAGCTGCTCGGCGACGACGCGAAGGGCGCTGAACGGGCGCTGCTGTCGTACTCGCGGTCGCTCGGCCGGCTGCACGCCACCACCGCGGGCCGCGAAGCCGACTTCGACGCGCTGCAGCGGCGGTTGACCGTCCCGGACTTCAAGGACCCCCTCGCCATCGACGGTGGGTCCGCGCTGAACGACCTGCCCGGCCTGCTGGCCGAGGAACTGGGCGTGCAGACGTCCGTGGCGGTCCTCGAGTGCGCGGAACGCAGCCGGGAACTTCTCGAAACGGGCAGGCACCGCGCGTTCAGCCCGTCCGACTCCTGCCCGGACAACAACCTGATCACCAGCCGCGGCGTGCGGTTCCTCGACCTCGAGGGCGGCTGCGTGCGCAACGCGATCTTCGACGCCGCCTACCTGCGGGTGCCGTTCCCGTCGTGCTGGTGCCCGTTCGCGCTGCCCAACGGCATGACCGACGCGATGCTCGCCGGCTGGCGGGCGGAGGTCCGCGTCGTGTGGCCGGACCTCGACGACGACAGCGTGCTGCTGCCCGCGCTGCTGGACGCGCAGCTGTTCTGGGTGTGGCTGACCACCTGGCAGTTCTTCTCGCAACCCCACGCCGCGCAGGGGCATTCGTCGAAGCTGGCGGACACCCCGCCCGAGACCCACGTGCTGACCGACCGGTGGCGCCGGCTCGCGAACGACGCGCTGCTGGCCGGTGCGGACGCGGTCGCCGAACACGCCGCCGCGGTCGGGGACCGGCTGCGCAAGCGCTGGTTCGACGACGACCCGATCCTCGCGGTCTACCCCGCCTTCCGCCGCTGATCCGTTTTGTCGGTGGTCGGGGATACCGTGCGCGGCATGGGATTCTCAGAGCGTTTCCTCCGCTGCGGGGGCGTCGTGCCGGTGGGGGACTGGCGCGTCAAGCAGTACCTGGTGACGGTCACCGAACAGCCCGTCGAGGCCGCCGTGGTGGCGGCGGCCGAGGCGTACCTGCCCAAGCTCCTGCCCGCGGCCGCGGCGTCCGACGCGACACCGCGCGTCGCGTTCTCCGTGCTGCACAAGGGAGCCGACGCGGTCTGGCTGAACCTGTACGCGTGGGTGTACGGCGAGATCGTGCACTGTCGTGCCGCCAACGCGGGTCTCGACGCGCCGACCGCCTTCACCCCGCTGACCGAACCGCTGATCGGCTGCGTGTGGGAGCTGCCCGCGCTGGCGCACGAACGGTCGGCGTGGGTCCGTCACGGGTTGCGGCCGGAGAACCCCGACGTCGACGCCTACCTCGCGGACGTCCTACCCGACGGCCCCGTCGGCGGGCCGTGACGACACCGACCACCAGCGCACGCGATCTGCGGAGCACCGCACCCGGACGTACGTTGGGTGCACGGTGAAGGGAGACGCGATGGCAGACAAGGAGTTGCGCACGCACCACACCACAACTTCGTCACCGGCCCAGCCCGTCGACGCGCCGTCGATCGTGTCGGCGTACGACTGGGGCGCGCTTGGCCACGTGGTCGACGTCGGCGGCGGGGACGGCAGCCTGCTGATCGCACTGCTCAACGAGTACCCGGCGTTGCGCGGCACGGTGGTCGACCTGCCCGCGGCAGCGGAGACCGCGCGCAAGATGCTGTTCGCGGCGGGCCTGTCCGACCGGGCCAACGCCGTGGCGGCAGACCCGCTCGACGCGGTGCCCGACGGTGCCGAGGGCTACCTCCTGTCCGCCGTCCTCTGCGACCGGAACGACGACGACGCCAACACGATCCTCCGCAACTGCGCGACCGCGGCGGGCGAGGACGGCGCGGTCTTCGTCATCGAACCGGTCCCGCCCGTGGACGGCGTCGTGGTGGACACCGGCCCCCTCGGCGTCACGGGCACCGCGCTGCCGGAGCCGCCGGGGTCCGCGCGGCAGGCCCGCGGCCTCACCGAGCTGACCGCGCTCGCCGAGCGTGCGGGCCTCCAGGTCACCGCGGTCCACACCGCGGGCACGGCCGCGATCGTCGAGCTGGCGGCGCGGTGACTCACGTCTTCCGCGTGAACCGGACGTGCTCGGGCGCCAGCTCACGCAGCGACCGCAGCGCGTCGTCGAGCACGCGTGCCTTCTGCTCCGCCACGGCGAGCGGCGAACCGAAGGTGCTGGTGAGCCGCCGCGCGCGGGTGGCGAGCCGGGGATCGGCCGCGAGCGCGGCCGTCGCCTCGTCGGTCAGGTCGAACGACAGGTAGCGCGCGGTGGTGCCGCGTCGTCCGTGCCACAGGTGCAGCGTCACGCCCGTGATCTCCGGCCAGTCGAGCCGCACCGACCGCGGTGAGGTGAACCCGCCGGCCCGCACCCAGACGTGGTCGTCGTCGGCGGCGAGCAGCGGACCGAACGCGGCCTGCGCGCGGACGAGCATCAGCTCCAGCACCACGCCGCCGAGACAGAGTGACCCGAGCACGAGCCACACCACCGACCCGGTGGTCGCGACCCCGAGGCCGGCGACCACCGTGGTCGCGACGAAGGTCGCGATCGTGGTCCCGTGCTCGCGCAGCGCGTGGCGGGACTCGGCGGGCACGACCAGCTTCGTGTCGTCCGGGATCCGGGCGGCTCCTTGCACGTCGGGGAGGGTATCCGGCGGCGATAGGCTGGTCCCGGCAGGCGTGGGGAGGGAGGCACGACGGGTGTACGAGCGGTACGTGGCGATCGGTGACAGCCAGACCGAAGGCGTCGGCGACGGTGACGACCTCGCCGGGTTGCGTGGCTTCGCCGACCGGCTCGCGGCACGGCTCGCCGAGGTGAACCCCGGCCTGCGGTACGCGAACCTCGCGGTCCGCGGCAAGCTCGCCGGCGAGGTCCACGCCGAACAGCTCGGGAAGGCGCTCGAGCTGGAACCGGACCTCGTGACCGTCGTCGCGGGCCTGAACGACGTACTGCGCCCTACCTGCGACGTGGAGCTGGTGGCCGGTCACCTGGCGGCGATGTTCGCCTCGCTCACCGCGGCGGGCGCGACCGTCGGCACGCTCACCTTCCCGAACGTCGCCAAGATCGCGCCGCTGGCGAAACCGCTGGTCCCGCGCGTGCTGGCGCTCAACGCCCGGATCCGCGACGCCGCGGCCCGGTACGGCGTGGCGATGGTCGAGACGTTCGCGGTGGACGTCACCACGGACGCCCGCATCTGGTCGCCCGACCGCCTCCACGCGAACCCGCTCGGCCACCAGCGCATCGCCGACTCGATGGCGCACGCCCTGGACCTGCCCGGCGCCGACGACTCGTGGACGCACCCGCTGCCCGCGCTCCCGCCCGCGGACCGGCTGACCGTGATCCGCACCGAGCTGCGCTGGCTCACCGGCTTCCTCGGCCCGTGGCTGGGCCGGCGGATCCGCGGCGTCTCCTCCGGCGCCGACCGCGAAGCCAAGCGCCCCGAGCTGACCCCGTTCCGTCCGGTCGGCCAGGGGAGGCGCGACGACGCCCCGTAGGCCCCGGGTAGCGTCGGAGGCGTGGAAGATGGGCTCGACCTGGAACTGTTCGACACCGCACCGGAGGAGCGGCACCCCGGCGGCAAGGAGCGGGTGAGCGCGAACGCGCCGCTCGCCGTCCGCATGCGGCCCGCGACGCTCGACGAGGTGGTCGGCCAGGACCACCTCCTGGGGCCCGGTGCGCCGCTGCGGCGGCTCGTGGAGGGCGCCGCCCCGGCGTCGCTGATGCTGTACGGCCCGCCCGGCACGGGCAAGACCACGCTCGCCATGCTGGTGTCGAGCGCGATCGGCCGCCGGTTCGTCGCGCTGTCCGCGCTGTCGGCCGGGGTGAAGGAGGTCCGCGGCGTCATCGAGGAGGCACGCCGCCGCCTCACGCACTCCGGTGAGTCCACCGTCCTGTTCATCGACGAGGTGCACCGCTTCTCCCGCACCCAGCAGGACGCCCTGCTCGGCGCCGTCGAGGACCGGATCGTGCTGCTGGTCGCCGCAACCACGGAGAACCCGTTCTTCTCCGTCGTCTCCCCGCTGCTGTCCCGCTCGCTCGTACTGCAACTGCGGTCGCTCACCGACGACGACGTCCGCGCGCTGGTGCGCCGCGCGGTCGCCGACGAACGCGGCCTGGGCGGCACGGTCACCCTGGAGACCGACGCCGAGGACCACATCGTCCGGCTCGCCGGTGGCGACGCCCGCCGCGCGCTCACCGCGCTCGAGGCCGCCGCCGACTCCGCGCTCGCCACGAACGACGGCACCGTGGACCTCGCGACCGTCGAGTCCACCGTCGACAAGGCCGCCGTCCGCTACGACCGCCAGGGCGACCAGCACTACGACGTGATCAGCGCGTTCATCAAGTCCATCCGCGGCTCCGACGTGGACGCCGCGCTGCACTACCTGGCGCGCATGATCGAGGCGGGGGAGGACCCGAGGTTCATCGCGCGCCGCCTGGTGATCCACGCCAGCGAGGACGTCGGCATGGCCGACCCGACCGCGCTGCAGACCGCCACCGCCGCCGCGCAGGCCGTGCAGCTGATCGGCCTGCCGGAGTGCGCGCTCAACCTCGCGCACGCCACCGTGCACCTGGCGACCGCACCCAAGTCGAACGCGGTGACCACCGCCATCGGCGCCGCGATGGCCGACGTCCGCCAGGGCGCGGTCGGTACCGTCCCGCCCCACCTGCGCGACGGCCACTACGCGGGCGCGAAGAAGCTCGGCAACGCGACCGGCTACCGCTACCCGCACGACGTCCCGGAAGGCGTGCTCGAACAGCAGTACCCGCCGGACGAGCTGGTGGGCAGGGACTACTACCAACCGACCCAGCGCGGCGCAGAACGCGCCCTCGCCGAGCGGGTACCGAAACTGCGGCGCGCGATCAGGGGAAACCGGTGAAGATCGGCTACTGGTACACGCTCCACGGTGACGGGATCCACCCCGCCGACCTCGGCCGCGGCCTCGAAGAGCGCGGGTTCGAGGCGCTGTTCGTCGGCGAGCACACGAACCTCCCGGTGGCGGGCGCCGACGACCTGCCCGACGGCCAGCGGCACTCGCACCCGAGGCTCACCGACCCGCTCGTGACGCTCGCCGTCGTCGCGGGCGCGACGCGGCGGCTCACGCTCGGCACGTCGGTCCTGCTCGCCGCCCAGCACGAGCCGATCGTCACCGCCAAGGCCATCGCGAGCCTCGACACCTTCTCGGGCGGCCGCGTGGTCATCGGCGTCGGCGCGGGCTGGCACGACGGCGAACTGGCCGCCCACGGCGTCGACCCGGCGAAGAAGGTCGCCGTGCTGCGCGAGCACGTCCTCGCCATGCGCGCGATCTGGAGCCAGGACGAGGCCGAGTTCCACGGCGAGCACGTCGACTTCGGTCCCCTGTACTCGTGGCCCAAACCGCCCAGCGGGCCGCGGGTGCTCGTCGGCGGCGGCCGGAAACCGGCGGCGCGCAAGATCGCCGAGTACGCCGACGGCTGGCTGCCGATCTACCCCGGTGAACCGGACGCGCTCATCGGTGAGGTGGCCGCCATCCGCGAACAGCTGAGCCGCGACGTCCCCGTCACCGTGATGAACGCCCCCGCGGACAAGGACGCGCTGGCACGACTGGCCGACGCGGGCATCGAACGGGCGCTGCTCGAACTGCCCCGCGCCGACCGGGACACCACGCTGCACACGCTGGACGGACACGCCGGTCTGATCATCTGATCCGAACGGGCCGGTGTCGGTGGCGCGCGGTAACCTGACCGGCATTCGCAGACCACTCACTTCCTTGGAGGGCTCGTGTCAGCAGGGCAGATCGCCGCGCTGATCGCGGCCGGCGCGTTCGTGCTGCTCGTTCTGCTGCTGGCGATCCCGTTGATCAAGCTCGGGCGCACGCTCGACGAGGCGACCATCGCGATCCGCAAGGCGCACACCAACACCGACCCGATCTTCACCGAGGCCAACACCACGCTCACGCGGGTGAACACGCAGCTGGAGCGTGTCGACGGCATCACGTCGAACACGCAGGCCGTCACCGGCAACGTCTCGGCGCTGACCTCGGTGTTCACCGCCACGCTCGGTGGCCCGCTCGTGAAGGCCGCCGCGTTCTCCTACGGCGTCAGCAAGGCGATGAAGGCCCGCAAGAAGGCCAAGGGCGAGTCGGACGGCAAGCACGCCCGGCGCGGCAGGCGCAAGGGAGCCGAGACATCGTGAGCGGAGCTTGCGTAGCGAACCAGAGAACACAGAGCGACCGCGGGCGGCGCCACGGAGCCTGCGAGGGGGCGTCGTGAGCGGAGCTTGCGTAGCGAACCAGAGAACACAGAGCGACCGCGGGCGGCGCCACGGAGCCTGCGAGGGGGCGTCGTGAGCGGAGCTTGCGTAGCGAACCAGAGAACACAGAGCGACCGCGAGCGGCGCCACGGAGCCTGCGAGGGGGCGTCGTGAAGCGGCTGTTCTGGCTCGGTGTCGGTGTCGCGACCGGCGTCGCGCTGTCCCGCAAAGCCAGGGAGACGGCAAAGCAGGCGACCCCAGCGGGCATCGCGGGTAACCTGGGTGAGGCGATCAGCGAACTCGCCGGCGCGATCGGTGCCTTCGGTGCCGACGTCCGCGCGGGCATGTCAGAACGGGAAGAGGAGTTGTCCGAGGTGGTGGAGCAGCGGTCCGGGGTCAGCCCCGTGGCGCGGCGTGCCCTCGGCGGCCGTGACGAGCGCAGGCCGGCCCGGTCGGCCGGGGCGCGAGCTAACAGGGCGGGCAGCTGAGCCGCGCCCTGTCGCGCGGCGCTGTCCGCCTCGCCGGACCTTCGCACCCTTCCCGACCACAAGGACCTGACCCGTGCAGACACACGAGATCTCCCAGCGCTTCACCAAGCACTTCACCGACAACGGGCACACCCGCGTGCCCAGTGCCTCACTGATCCTCGACGACCCGAACCTGCTGTTCGTGAACGCGGGGATGGTGCAGTTCAAGCCGTTCTTCCTCGGTGAGGAACCGCCGCCGTACCCGCGCGCGACCAGCGTGCAGAAGTGCGTGCGCACCGGCGACATCGACGAGGTCGGCAAGACCACCCGCCACAACACGTTCTTCCAGATGGCGGGCAACTTCTCCTTCGGCGACTACTTCAAGGAAGGCGCGATCGAGCACGCGTGGAAGCTCGTCACGTCGCCCCAGTCCGAAGGCGGCTACGGCTTCGACCCCGAGCGCATCTGGGTCACGGTCTACAAGACCGACGACGAGGCGATCGAGCTGTGGCGCAAGGTCGCGGGCCTGCCCGACGAGCGCATCCAGCGCCGCGGCGGCGAGGACAACTACTGGGACATGGGCGTGCCCGGTCCCGGCGGCCCGTGCTCGGAGATCTACTTCGACCGCGGCCCCGCGTTCGGCAAGGAGGGCGGCCCCGTCGCGGACGAGGACCGCTACCTGGAGATCTGGAACCTCGTCTTCATGCAGGACGAGCGCGGCGAGCTGTCCCCGAAGAAGGACCACCCGCCGATCGGTGAGCTGCCCGCGAAGAACATCGACACGGGCATGGGCATCGAGCGCGTCGCGTTCCTGCTGCAGGACGTGGAGAACGTCTACGAGACCGACCTCGTCCGCCCGGTGATCACCAAGGCGGAGGAGATGTCGGGCCGCCGTTACGGCGCCGACCACGTCGACGACGTTCGGTTCCGCGTCATCGCCGACCACGCCCGCTCGGGTGTCATGCTGATCGGCGACGGTGTCACGCCCGGCAACGAGGCGCGGGGCTACGTGCTGCGCCGCCTGCTGCGCCGCATCGTCCGCTCCGTGCGGCTGCTCGGTGTCAACGAGCCGGTGCTGGGCGAGTTCGCGAAGGTCGTCCGCGACACGATGGGCCCGGCCTACCCTGAACTGGTCGAGCAGTTCGCCCGTATCGACGGTGTGGTGCGCCAGGAGGAGGACGCGTTCCTCCAGACCCTGTCGAGCGGCTCGAAGATCTTCGACCTCGCGGCGTCGGAGACCAAGTCGTCCGGCGGCGCGGTGCTGTCCGGCGACAAGGCGTTCCAGCTGCACGACACGTACGGCTTCCCGATCGACCTGACCCTGGAGATGGCGTCGGAGCAGGGCCTGAAGGTCGACGAGGAGGGCTTCCGCCGCCTCATGGCCGAGCAGCGCCAGCGCTCGAAGCAGGACGCGGCGTCCCGCAAGGTCGGCCACGCGGACGGCGGCGCGTACCGGTCGATCCTCGACACCCACGGCACCACGGACTTCCTCGGCTACAAGGACCTCACCACCGAGTCCCGCGTCGTCGGCCTGCTCGCGCACGGTCAGCCCGCGGTGTCGGCGGGGGAGGGCGCGGAGGTCGAGGTCGTGCTCGACCGCACCCCGTTCTACGCGGAGGGCGGCGGCCAGCTCGCGGACACCGGCAAGATCGTCGGCGACGGCTGGGTCGTCGAGGTGGCCGACGTGCAGTCGCCCGTCGCGGGCCTGAACGTGCACCGCGGCAAGGTGACCTCCGGTGAGGTGCTGCTCGACGCGACCGCGCACGCGGAGGTCGACTCGACCCGGCGCCGCGCGGTCTCCCGCTCGCACTCGGCGACGCACCTCGTGCACGCGGGCGTGCGGCGTGCGCTCGGCACGCAGGCGGCGCAGGCGGGTTCGCTGAACGCGCCGGGCAGACTCCGGTTCGACTTCACCTCGCCCGGCGGCGCGGTGCCGCAGAGCGTGCTGGCGGACGTCGAGGACGAGGTCAACGACGTGCTGCTGAACGACTACGACGTGCGCGCGGAGATCACCACGCTCGACGAGGCGCGCAAGTCCGGCGCGATCGCGTTCTTCGGCGAGAAGTACGGCGACAAGGTCCGCGTCATCACCATCGGCGACTACTCGAAGGAGCTGTGCGGTGGCACCCACGTGCACCGCTCCGGCGAGATCGGTGTGGTGAAGCTGCTGTCGGAGGCGTCCATCGGCGCGGGCGTGCGCCGTGTCGAGGCGTTCGTCGGCCTGGACGCGTTCCGGTTCCTCGCGCGGGAACACGTGCTCGTGGGCCAGCTCGCGGAGCAGTTCAAGGTGCGTCCGGAGGAGCTGCCGGAGCGCATCGGGCAGACCGTGGAACGCCTGCGCGTGGCGGAGAAGGAGCTGGAGAAGCTCCGGGCGGGCCAGCTGCTGTCGTCCGCGGGCACGCTCGCGGAGCAGGCGGAGGACATCCGCGGCACCGCGCTCGTCGCGGTCGCGACACCCGACGGCATCGGCGGCAACGACCTGCGCCAGCTCGCGTCCGAGGTCCGCAACCGGCTCGGCAACCGGGCCGGCGTCGTGGCGCTGTTCTCGGCGGACGGCGAGAAGGTCAACTTCGTGGTGGCGACCACCTCGGCGGCACGGGACGCGGGCTTCGCGGCGGGCAAGCTCGTGCCCTCGTTCGCGCCCGCGATCGGCGGTCGTGGCGGTGGCAAGCCCGACCTCGCGCAGGGCGGTGGCGGCAACCCGGCGGGCATCCCCGGCGCGGTCGCGGCGCTGCGCACGGCGATCGCGGAGGCGTCTGCATGACCGAACCTGATCGGCCGGGCCCTGGTGACCCAGGGCCCGGCCGCAGGCTCGGCATCGACGTCGGATCCGTGCGGGTCGGAGTCGCACTGAGCGATCCCGGTCCGGTGCTCGCGACACCACTCGTTACGCTGTCTCGCGACGAACGCTCGGACAGCGACCTCGATCGCCTCGCCGAGCTCGTTGTCGAGCACGAGGTGGTCGAAGTGGTGGTCGGTTTGCCCAGGACGCTCGCGGCCCGTCATGGCAAGGCCGCGGCGATCGCGACCGCGTACGCCAGGAAGCTGAGGCGGCGTGTGCGCCCGGTCCCGGTGCGGTTGGCCGACGAACGCTTGACTACGGTCAGCGCCACCAGAATGCTCAGCGATCGCGGAGTGCGTGGGAAGCAACAGCGGGCGGTGGTCGACCAGGCGGCGGCCGTCGAGATCTTGCAGGCCTGGCTGGACGGACGGGCACGCCAGACGCCCCCGGAGGCACAGCAGCGATGACCCAACACGACGACGACCTCGACCTGTTCGGCGAGGCACCGACCGAACGGCACCGGCCAGTGCGCCGCGACAGCCGCGACCGGGGTGACAGCCGTGACAGGCGCGACAGCCGTGAGCGGCGGGGACGCAAGCCTCCGCCACCGCCGAAGAAGAAGCGCAGGACAGGGCTGTGGATCGGCATGGTCCTGGTGCTCGCGCTCATCGCGGCGGGCGGCTACTACGGCTACAAGCAACTGACCGGCATCGGGGACTACGAGGACTTCGCCGGTCAGGGCGAGGGCGACGTGGTCATCCAGGTGCAGGACGGCGACTCGACCGGTGACATCGCGACCACGCTCGTGGACGCCGGTGTCGTGGCCAGCTCACGCGCGTTCGTCGCGGCGGCCGAGTCGAACGCCGACGTCCGCGGCGTGCAGCCCGGCTACTACGTGATGAAGAAGAACGCCTCCGGCGCGGCCGCGGTCACCAAGATCGTGAACCCCGAGTCGCGGGTGGGTGCCCTGCAGATCAAGCCTGGTGCGCAGTTCGAGGACATCAAGCTGAAGGGCGACAAGGTGGTCAAGGGCATCACGTCGATGCTCGCTGACGCGTCCTGCGCGGAACTCGACGGCAAGAGCACCTGTGTGCAACCCGCTCAGTTGCTCGACGTGGTCGTGAAAGCGGATCTCGCGAAGCTCGGGGTGCCGGACTGGGCCGTGCCGGATGCCGCCAAGGCGGAGCCGAAGCGGCGGCTCGAGGGCCTGATCATGCCCGGCGTGTACGACGTCAAGCCGGGTTCGACGCCGGAAGAACTGTGGCAGCAGCTGGTGTCCCAGTCCGCGATGCAGATGCAGGCCTACGGGCTGCCCGACATCGCCACGGACACCGGGTACACGCCGTACCAGGTGCTCGTGATGGCGTCGCTGGTGGAGAAGGAAGCCGTCACGAAGGACTTCGGCAAGGTGTCGCGCGTGACGTACAACCGTCTCCGCGACTCGATGAAGCTCCAGTACGACTCCACCATCAACTACGTGCTGGACCGCCCGATGATCCGCACGACCGCCGAGGACCGCGCCCGGGTGGGCCCGTACAACACCTACGGCAACACCGGCCTGCCGCCGACGCCGATCTCCGCGCCCGGCAAGGAGGCCATCGAGGCGGCCGTCAAGCCGGAGCCCGGCGACTGGTTGTTCTTCGTGGTGTGCGAGAAGGACGGCACGTCGTGCTTCGCGAAGACCAACGACGAGCACGAGCGGAACGTGGACCTGGCGAACGAGCGTGATGCCTACTGACGACCTCGCCGCCACCAGACGGGCGGCGGTGGTGGGCAAGCCGGTAGCCCATTCGCTGTCACCTGTGTTGCATGGCGCGGCGTACGAGGCCCTCGGTTTGCCCTGGACGTACACGCGGTTGGAGGCGTCGGAGGCCGAGCTGCCCGCACTGGTCGCCAGCCTGGACGCCTCGTGGGTCGGGCTGTCCGTGACGATGCCCGGCAAGGGCGCGGCGCTGGCCTTCGCCACGACGGCGACAGCGCGCGCGACGGCGGTCGGCGCGGCGAACACGTTGGTGCGCGGCGAGAACGGCTGGTTCGCGGACTGCACCGACGTCGACGGCGTCGCGGGCGCACTGCGCGCGGCCGGGTTCGGCACGGGCACGTCGGCGGTCGTGCTGGGCGCGGGCGGCACCGCGCGTGCCGCGCTCGCCGGCCTCGCCGAGCTGGGCGTGTCGTCGGCGACGGTCGTCGTGCGGGACCGGGCACGAGCCGGGGCGGCGGTGGCCTGCGCGGCGGCGGTGGGCATGAAGCTCGACGTCGTCGCGTGGGCGTCGGCGGACTTCCCCGCATTGGTGGGGGACGCCGCGGTGCTGGTGAACACGGTCCCGCCGGACGCGGTGGACCCGGCGGCGCTCGGTGGCACCCCGTTCCTGCTGGACGTGATCTACCACCCGTGGCCGACGCCGCTGGCAGGGGCCGTCGCCGACCGGGGTGGCAGCGTCGCGACCGGCCTGGACATGTTGCTGCACCAGGCTTTCGGGCAGGTGGAGCTGTTCACCGGAATGGTGGCGCCGCGGCAGGCCATGCGCGACGCGCTGTACACCGCGACCGGGGGAATCCTGCCGCTTCCGCTCTGACCGGGCGGCCACTGTCCACAAGGGACTTGTAGTGTGCGCCGGACGAATTTCCCGAACGAAAGTCCCATTCGCTCGGCCTTGTCCTTGCCGCACCCGCGTTCCGCGGCGGATCGTGGAACCCATGAACCTCACCGTCCTTCTCGCCGCCGCGGGCGCCGCGGCAGGTGTGGCCGCCCGGACTCTGTTGGCCCGCCTGCGGAGAGGCGCGTCCGTCCACAGTGGATGGTGCATCGGCGCGGTCGCCGTCCTGTGGGCGCTTGCGGGCTGGCGCACGGAAACCGGCCACCTCCCGTGGTGGTGGCTGCCGATCCCGTTGGTGGTGGCGTGGTTCGCGGTCACGCTGACCGTGGTGGACCTGAAACACCGCCGCCTGCCGAACGTGTTGACGCTGTCGGCCTACCCGGCAACGGCCGCCACAACCGCGCTGGCGGCAACGCAATCCGGCTTGCACGTGGCGTACGGCGCGTTACTCGGCGCGGCCCTCCTGGGCGCGATCTACCTGGCGCTCCACCTCCTCCGCCCCGCCGCGATGGGCGGCGGCGACGTCAAACTGTCGGGCAGCCAGGGCGCGGTGCTGGGAGCGGTGGGCTTACCAGCGGTGTTGGTGGGCACCACGCTGGCGGCGCTGCTGACACTGGCCCTGCACGCCGCGGCCCCACGACGCCACCGCGCCGCCTGGCGCACCGGCATCCCGCACGGCCCAGCGCTCCTGGCGGCGACCTACGTCATCGCCACCTTCCCGGCGCTGTCGCCATGACTCCGAACGGAACCGCGCCCGTGACACCGTCCAGCCACCGCACGCTCATCGCACGACACGGTTCACGCAGCCCGCATGGCCTGCCGGCGGCCACAGACTGTGTTCATGGGGTGGCGCCGCCTGGGGCTGACGGCAGGAATGGTCTTGGTCTGCACCGGCATGCTCGTCATCGGCGTGCTCGTGACCGCGGGAGGTATCGCGGCGATCCTCTCGCGGGCGTGGAACGGCACCGCGGCCGCCTGGCTGGTGATCGAGCTGCTGATCGGTGGTGCGTTCATCGGCTTCTCGTGCCGGCTCCTGATGGTGGGCACGTACGTCTGCGGCCACGGCCTTCGGGTCCGGACGCCGCTGCGGACCTTGACCGTCAGCTGGTCCGTCGTGCTGGGCGTCCGCACTCAGAAGATCACCCGCCTGACCTCCGGCCCGCTGCAGATCGTGACGGCTCGGCAGGTGTGCGTCGACCTCGTCGACGGTCAGACCGTCGAGCTGCCGCTCCAGGGCACGCTCCATGGGGAGCGCCGCCCGTGGCGGATGTCCGACATCCTGTCCGCCGCCGAGTTCGACCGCCTTCTCGCGGAGTTGCGACACCGGCACCACACACAAGGACGACGTCATGAGACCAACCGCTGAACAACTGCGGCAGCTGTGGCAGATGACCAAGCTGCCGCAGGAGGACGTGCTGTTCACCGCCACCTACGAGTCGGCGGGCAAAGGGCCCGACGGCAAGCCGCTCTCCACCGCGATGGTGGCGATGTTCACCGACGAACCCGGCTCGTTCTCGGACCTGCACCGGTTACCGACCGACGAGATCTGGCACTTCTACCTCGGTGATCCGATCGAGCTGCTCCTGCTGCACCCGGACGGCCGCGACGAGCTGGTCGTCCTGGGCACCGACGTGCTCGGCGGGCAGCGCGTGCAGTACACGGTCCCGAGCGGCACCTGGATGGGTGCGCGGCTGCGGCAGGGCGGCGAGTACGGGGTCTACGGCAACACGATGGCGCCCGGGTTCGTGCCGAGCGACTTCGAACCCGCGGACCGTGCCGACCTGTCGCGGCGCTGGCCCCACCGTGCCGGCCTGATCGCGGCGCTGACGAGGAGGTGAGCCGACAACGAGCACGTCACGGCAGGTGCTCGGGGTGAGGGCCCGGGGTGGTGAACGTGCGACCGCCGATCGGGGTGTTCCGCGGGCATGACAGGATCGTCGGGTGTTGCGTTGGATCACCGCTGGGGAGTCGCACGGGCCCGCGCTGGTCGCCGTGCTCGAAGGCATGGTTGCCGGGGTCGAGGTCACGACCACGGACCTGAACAAGCAGCTCGCGCGTCGGCGGCTCGGGTTCGGGCGCAGCCCGCGCATGGGCTTCGAGACCGATCAGGTCGAGTTCCTCGGTGGGGTCCGGCACGGGCTCACCCAGGGTGGGCCGGTCGCGGTGCGGATCGACAACGCCGAGTGGCCCAAGTGGGAGAAGGTCATGTCCGCGGACCCCGTGGACCCCGCCGAACTCGCCGGGCTGGCCCGCAACGAGCCGCTGACCCGCCCCCGGCCCGGGCACGCCGACCTCGCCGGCATGCAGAAGTTCGGGTTCGACGACGCACGCCCCGTGCTCGAACGGGCCAGCGCACGGGAGACCGCCGCCCGCACGGCGCTGGGCACCGTCGCGCGGCAGTTCCTGCGGCAGCTGCTGGGTGTGGAGATCGTCAGCCACGTCGTCTCGATCGGCGGCGCCGAGGCGCCGGAGGGGCCGTTGCCCGGTCCCGGGGACCTCGACGCCATCGACGAGAGTCCCGTCCGGGCGTTCGACCCGGCGGGCACCGAGGCCATGGTCGCCGAGGTGGAGGCGGTCAAGGAGGCCGGGGACACCGTCGGCGGGGTCATCGAGGTCATCGCCTACGGGCTGCCGCCGGGGCTGGGGTCCCACGTGCACTGGGACCGCCGCCTCGACGCCCGGCTCGCCGCCGCCCTGATGGGGGTGCAGGCGATGAAGGGCGTCGAGATCGGCGACGGGTTCACCACCGCGCGCCGGTGGGGGAGCAAGGCGCACGACGAGATGGATCCCGCGCACCCCGGCGTCACCCGGCGCACCAACCGGGCGGGTGGCCTCGAAGGCGGGATCACGAACGGTGAGCCGCTGCGTGCCCGGGTTGCGATGAAGCCGATCTCGACCGTACCGCGTGCACTGTCCACAATCGACACGGCGACCGGCGAGCCGGCGGTGGCGATCCACCAGCGGTCCGACGTGTGCGCCGTGCCCCGCGCCGGTGTGGTGCTGGAGTCGGTGGTCGGGCTCGTGCTCGCCGAGGCCGCGCTGGAGAAGTTCGGCGGCGATTCGCTCGCCGAGACGCGCCGCAACGTCGAGTCCTACCTCAAGGCACTGCAGGAGCGCTGGTGACTGGTCCCGCACTGATCCTCGTCGGCCCGCCCGGGTCGGGGAAGTCCACTGTCGGGCGGATGGCCGCCGAGCGGCTCGGGTTGGAGTTCCGCGACTTCGACGACGACATCGAGCGCGTCCACGGCATCCACGCGGGCGAGTTGGTCGTGAAGCTCGGACGGGAGAAGTTCCAGGAGTCGGAGCGCGAGATCCTCGCCGACCTGCTGCCCGAGTTCCACGGGGTGCTCTCGCTCGGCGGTGGTACCCCCACCGCGCCGGGCGTGCCGGAGCTGCTCGAGCCCTACCACGTGGTGTTCCTCGACGTGGACCTCGATCAGCTCCTCAAGCGCGAAGGCCTCGTGACGCTCCACCCCTGGCTGCTGCCCAACCCGCGCGCCCACCTCCGGGAACTGCTCAACACCCGCAGGCCGGTCTACACCGCCGTCGCGGCGGCGACCATCCCGACCAGCGAACGCACCCCCGAGGAAGTCCTCGCCGACGTGCTCGCCACGATGCCCGTCGCCAGCTGAGCCGGAGGATGTCGGTGCCATCCGCTACACATGTCGCATGGCACACCGGCTCCACCGCGCCCAGGTGCTCGCCCACCGGGCCCGGGCCCAAGGTCTCCACGGCGGCGACACCCAGGACGCACTGACCGTCGGCCTGCAGGACACGCCCGGCGGGTCGGCCGCACTCGGGTTGCGGCAGCGCACCACCACCGCGCCGGAGCTCGTGCTCGCGCTGACCATGCGCGGGTCACCGCACCTGCACCGCCGCGCCGTCCTGCCGCTGCTGCGTGCCGCGCTGCGTCCCCGTGACAACGAGATGCTGCGTGCCTACCTCGGCGGTTACGGCGACACCCTGATCGCCTCCGGCGCGGACGGTCCCGCGCTGCTCGACGAGGTGGCACGCGCGATGCGGGACGCGTTCCCCGGCGAGACCGCCACCAAAGGCGAACTGTCCGCGGCGGTCAGCCCGTTGGTACCCGGGATCGCCCGGCCGTGGTGCGAAGGCTGCGGCGTCCACCACGTCGCCGACGGGCTGTTCCGCGTCGCCACCCTGTACGCGGGCATCGAGCTGGTGCCGGGCGCGGGGCGCCGCCTGCGGTTCCGCCTGGGCACGGACCCGGCACAGGACCCGGGCGTCGACCACGCGGCCCGGGAGTTGCTGCGGACCGTCGTCCGGGTCGCCGGGCCGCTGACACTCGGTGACCTGGTCACGTGGCTCGACACCCGCTCGGTGACGGCGCCACCGGGCTGGTTGCGACCCGTGTGGTCCGATCTCGTAGACGACCTCGTCGAGGTGGACGTCGGCGATGTGACCCTGCACGCCGACCCGGCGGTCCTCGACGACGACGCGCCCGCACCGCCACCGCTGCTGCTCCTGCCCCCGCGCGACACCTACCTGCTCGGCCACCGCCCGCTGCTGGTGCCGGACAGGGCGGTCGCGACCGAGTTGTGGCGGCCGCTCGGCAGCGCGGGCCCGGTGGTCGTCGACGGCGAACCGGCAGGCGTCTGGCGTGCCCGCAAGTCCGGCAGGACGCTCGAGATCACCGTGACATCCGGGCACACGCTGGCCGCCGAGGCACTCGACGCGCAGGGCGCGGTGGTCGCGGCCGCGCGGGGACACGACGGCAAGGTGGTGGTCACCGTCGGCTGAACGCCGCCGTGCCATGCTCACCCCGGACAGCCGAGCACGAGGGAGCGTGGGCAGTGGGAGCCGAGCCGGTGCGGATCAGGGTCGCGACCGACCGTCCGTACGAGGTGGTGATCGGGCGTGACCTCGCCGACGAGGTGTTCGCCGTCGTGGCCGGGTCGCCGAAGGTGGCGATCGTGCACCCGCCGACCCTCGTCGCGGGCGCCGAGGCGATGCGGAACCGGTTGCTGGACAACGGAATCGACACCCACCTCGTCCCCGTGCCCGACGCGGAGGCAGGCAAGACCCTCGCCGTCGCCGGGCAGTGCTGGGACGCGCTCGCCGCCATGGGCATGGACCGCGGCGGCACCGTCGTGGCGTACGGCGGGGGCGCGGTGACCGACCTCGGCGGGTACGTCGCGGCGAGCTGGATGCGCGGCGTCCGCCTCGTCAACGTGCCCACCACGCTGCTCGGCATGGTGGACGCCGCGGTCGGCGGGAAGACCGGCATCAACATCGACGCGGGCAAGAACCTCGTCGGTGCGTTCCACGAACCCGCCGCCGTGGTCGTCGACCTCACGACGCTGCGGACCCTCCCGGCGGACGAGCTGGTGCCGGGCATGGCCGAGATCGTCAAGGGCGGGTTCATCGCCGACCCCGTGATCCTGGACCTCGTGGAGGCCGACCCGAGGGCCGCATTGGACCCGGACGGCGACGTGCTCGCGGAGCTGGTGCGCCGCAAGATCCAGGTCAAGGCCGACGTGGTGGCCGCGGACCTGCGGGAGTCCAGCCTGCGCGAGATCCTCAACTACGGTCACACCCTCGGCCACGCCATCGAGCGTCGCGAGGGCTACCGGTGGCGCCACGGCGCGGCCGTCAGCGTGGGGTTGGTGTTCGCCGCGGAGCTGGCCCGGGCCGCGGGCCGTCTCGACGACGCCACCGCGGACCGGCACCGCACGGTGCTCGACGCCCTCGGTCTGCCGACCAGCTACGAACCGGGCGCACTGGCGGACCTGACGCGGACCATGCTGGGCGACAAGAAAACCCGCGCGGGCCGGCTCCGCTTCGTGGTGCTGGACGCGCTGGCCACGCCGGGGCGGCTCGAGGACCCGGCACCCGAGCTGCTGGCCACCGCGTACGACCGACTGACGACGTGACGGTCGGCAAGATCAACAGCGGCCGTCGGCCCCCCGACATCCAGCCTAGGGGCGAGCACCGACAGGAACGGGTGTTGGCGGGCGGGTTGTCCACAGGGGGCGCCATCCCGCCGACGGCGCCCCCGTGGTCATCTCAGTGCGTGGCCGATTCGAGGGGGAGGCCAGCGGCCGCCCAGTCCTCGATGCCCTCGCGGTACTTGCGGACGTTGCGGTACCCGAGGTCCTCGAGAAGGGTCGCCACCTGCGAGCTGTTCGGGCATGCCGGGTTCGAGCAGTACGTCACGATCGCCGCGTCGCGGTCGGGGAGCAGGCTCGCCGCCCTCGCCGGGACGTCGGCCGCCACCAGCGGCACCGCGCCCGGCAGGTGCTGCTTCGCCCAGTACTCGCCGCCCAGGGCGTCGACGACCGTCACCGCGCCCGCCTCGATCGCGGTCCGCAGGTCTGCCCTGCTGATCAACTCCGTCATCTCTCCTCCAAGTGGACTATGGTCCGGATTGACATGAGCGACAACAGCGGACCGCGGTCCGGTTATTCCGCACCTGCCCGGGAGCGTGCCGACGCCGCACGCAACCGGGCCCGCGTGCTCGAGGCAGCCGCCCGGCTCTTCCGGGAGCACGGGGTCGCCGCCGTGTCCATGGACCAGGTCGCGGCCGCCGCCGGGGTCGGCAAGGGCACCCTCTTCCGGCGCTTCGGTGACAAGGCGGGGCTCGCCGTCGCGTTGCTCGACGAGCAGGAGCGCGGGCTGCAGGCCGCCATCCTGGGCGGGCCGCCCCCGCTCGGGCCCGGCGCGCCACCCGCCGACCGGCTGGTCGCGTTCCTCGAGGCCTACGTGGACTTCCTGGACGGCAACCTCGACCTCGTGCACATGTCGGAGACGGCCCGGCCCGGCGCCCGCTACACCATCGGCGCCTACCGCCTGTGGCACCGGCACGTCGCCTACCTGCTCGAACAGGCGGGCACACCGGACGCCGACTACCTCGCCCACGCGGTGCTCGCCCCGCTCGCCGCCGACCAGCGGATGGCCTTGCGGGACGAGGTCGGGTCCGACCGGGTCAAGGCGGGACTGGCTAGGCTTGCGCGATCGATGCTCGAAGGAGGAAGCCGATGAAGATCCTGGTGCTCAACGGGCCCAACCTCGGCAGGCTGGGCACGCGCGAGCCCCAGATCTACGGCCACACCACCCACGCCGACCTCGTCGAGCTGTGTGAGAAGACCGGCAGGGAACTCGACCTCGACGTCAGCGTCCGGCAGACCGACCACGAGGGCGAGATGATCGGCTGGCTGCACGAGGCCGCCGAGCACGGCTACGCCGTCGTCCTCAACGCGGGCGCGTGGACGCACTACTCGATCGCGATCCGGGACGCCTGTGCGCTGCTGTCGGCGCCGCTGGTCGAGGTGCACATCTCGAACGTGCACAAGCGCGAGGAGTTCCGGCACCACAGCTACATCTCCGCCGTCGCGGCCGGGGTCATCGTGGGGCTCGGCGTCGAGGGTTACCAGCTCGCGTTGCGCTGGCTGGCCGGCCGACGGTGACCGAGCCGCCGGGTGACGTCCCCCCGTCCGGTGTGCACCACGTCGAACTGTGGGTCGCCGACCTCGCCGCCGCCGAGAAGACGTTCGGCTGGCTGTTCACCGAGCTGGGCTGGCAGGAGTACCAGCGCTGGGACCACGGCGTGAGCTGGCGGCTGGGCGTCAGCTACGTCGTCGTCGAGGACTCGCCCGCGCGGACCGGAACGCGGCACGAGCGCACCGCGCCGGGCCTCAACCACCTGGCGCTGCACGCGGGCACCCGGGCCGACGTCGACCGCATCGCCGCGGCGGCGCCGGAACACGGGTGGACGCTCCTGTTCGCCGACCGCCATCCGTACGCGGGTGGCCCACACCACTACGCGGCATACCTCGAGAACAGCGATGGTTTCGAGGTGGAGTTGGTCGCCACCCGGACGTGAAGTCGCCACGCACGCGGAGTAATCCTTACACTGTCGTTCGGCTGAATTGAGGGCAACATATGGAGGTTCTTCCGCGATGCGCTTCACGCACCGTCGAAGACTCGTTGCCGTCCTCGCCTCCGCCGCGCTGACCGCGGGCTGCACGGCCAGCGAGGCCGCGCCCGGCTTGGAGAAATCCCCCACCTCCACCGCGGCGCCGAAACCGGTGGTCCCGAAGGCGAAGGAACCCGTCCTGCTCGCCACGCGCGCCGCCCGCCAGAGCCCGGGGGTGATCGCGGCCGGGTCCGGCGACGCCCCCTACAACTACGCGCCGTCGGTCCTCTGGGACGGTGGCCGCTACCGCATGTGGTGGTGCAGCCAGCTCGGCATCGCGAACCCGCCCGGCGACGACATCCTGCTCGCCGAGTCGCGGTCGCTGAACGGGCGGTTCCGCGGACCGGACGGCCGCGGCGGCACCCCCGTGTTCTCCGGCAGCGCCCGCCGCTTCGACGCCATGCACACGTGCGACCCGTCGGTGCTCAAGGTCGGGCCGACCTACTACATGTACTACACGGGAGCGGCGGGCGACCACGCCCACGGCAACGCGATCGGGCTCGCGACCAGCCCCGACGGTCGTGTCTGGACGCGGGCCAACGGCGGCCGCCCGCTCGTCACCTCGGCGCGGGACGTCAAGCGGTCCAACACCTACGGCGCGGGCCAGCCGTCCGTGGTGTACGCGGCGGGCAAGTTCTACCTGATGTTCACCGACACCACCGGACGGCACGCCGGCCACAACGGCGCGGGCCAGTTCGTGCTGCGGTCACCCGACCCGGCGTTCGGCCGCGACATCGAGGCGCTCGGGCCCGACGGGTTCGTGTCGGTGCCGGACACGACCGCCCGGCTCCGTTCGGTCGTCGACGCGTTCAGCGCGGACTGGATGTGGGTCGACGCGCTGGCCGCGTTCGCCATCGCCCACGAGACCCGCGACGGCACCACGATCACCTTCTGGGACTGGGACTTCTCGGCGCAGCCCTACCACCCGCTGCTGGTGCCCGGCCCCTGGCGCGAGGGCCCCGGGCTGGTCCGCCGCGGCGACGGGCACGCGGTCGTGTCGCTCGACAACCCGTGCGGCAAGGTCGCGATCGACCTCGTACGCGCCACCCGCGAGGTACGGGCCGGGCCGTCGAACCTGCGGCACTTCGGGCTCGACGTGACCGACTTCGACGCCTGCGCGGACCCGGGACGCGCGGTGCTCGCGCTCGACGGGTTCGCCGTCCCGTCGCCGACCCGGACCGTCGACCTGGTCGTCGGCGGGCGGATCGTGCGGTTCGACCGCAGGTCCGTGGCCGAGAAGCTGGCCGTGCGGGTCCTCGCCCACCGGCCGCCCTCCCTGTCGGAGGTGCGGGTGGCCGCCCACGTCAAGCCCGGCGTCCCCGTGCGGCAGGCGCCCGGCCGGGGCCTGGCGTTCCTGATCGACGACAGGCTGTGGCCGATCTCGTCGCCGGACGTCGCGACGTTCAACTCGTCGATCGTGGGCGACATGACCACCCAGGAATGGGACGCCTACGGACGCGGCCTGGACTTGACGGGTCCGCCGCGCTGAGGCTCGTCCGCTTCGTCCTCGTCGAGGTCGTCCGCGTCGTCGCCCTGGCGGGAGGACCGGATCCAGTACCCGGCCGCGAGCCCCACGGCCGCCGGGATCAGGACCAGCAGCGCCGTGAACGCCGCACCGCCGGTCAGCGCGCCACCCAGGTCGGCGACCCCGGTCTGGTCCACGAACACCGACTTGCCGATCACGGCGAGCACCGCGGCACCCCAGCCCGCGACCAGCGACGCGATCACCCACGCACGTCCCGCGTCCTCGACGTCACGCCACCGGTCGATCGCACCCCACACGGCGGCCACGCCGACGAGCCCGCCCAGCACGAGCGCCTCGAACAACGTCCTGGAGGTGGGGTGGTGGACTCCGAAGTCGGCGCGCGCGGTCTCGGCCACGGCATGCACCACGGCCATGACCACTCCGCGCAACAGCCACGTTCGCATTGGGACAGCGTAAGCCCATAAGGTCTTGGGCATGCCCGAGACGCACGTTCGCCGCCGCGCCGCCCTCCGGTCCCGCCTCCAGGAGCGCGACCTGGACGCCATGCTCGTGGTCGACCTGCGCAACGTGCGTTACCTGACCGGGTTCACCGGCTCGAACGCCGCGTTGCTGGTGCACGCCGACGGCGACGAGAAGACCGTGTTCTGCACCGACGGCCGGTACCTGACCCAGTCCGCGCGGCAGGTGCCCGAGCTGGAGCGGCTGATCGAGCGACCGTGCGGACCGGCACTCGCCAAGGTCGCAGCCGACACGCGGGTGCGGCGGGCAGGGTTCGAGAGCCACCGCGTCACGGTCGACGAGCTGGACGTGCTCGACGAGCAGGCGGGCACGACCGAGCTGGTGCGTGCCGCGGGCCTGGTCGAGGACCTGCGCGTGGTCAAGGACGACGCCGAGATCGAGGCGCTGCGGATGGCGTGCGCGGCCGCCGACCGCGCGCTCGCCGACCTCATCGAGCACGGCGGCCTGCGGCCCGGCCGCACCGAGCGCGAGGTCGCGCGCGAGCTGGAGACCCGGATGCTGGACTACGGCGCGGCGGGCCCGGCGTTCGACTCGATCGTGGCCGCGGGTGCCAACTCGGCCATCCCGCACCACCGGCCGACCGACACCGAGCTCGTCACGGGTGACCTGGTGAAACTGGACTTCGGCGCGCTTGTCGACGGCTACCACTCGGACATGACCCGCACGTTCGTGCTCGGCGCGCCCGCGGACTGGCAGCGGGACCTGTACGACCTGGTCGCGGCCGCGCAGGCGGCGGGCCGGGCGGCGTTGCGGCCGGGCGTGCGGGTGTCGGACGTCGACGCGGCCGCGCGTGGCGTGGTGGAGGCCGCGGGGCACGGCGACGACTTCCTGCACGGCCTCGGGCACGGGGTCGGGTTGGAGATCCACGAGGCACCGTCCCTGGCCAAGACGGGTGAAGGTAGACTTTCCGCCGGTATGGCAGTCACCGTGGAGCCGGGGGTCTACCTGTCCGGCAAGGGCGGGGTCCGCATCGAGGACACGCTCGTCGTGCGGGACGGCGATCCCGAACTTCTCACGCTGACGACCAAACAGCTCGTCGTCGTGTAGCGATGCGGTAGACGACGCGGTAGACGATCCGACCAGGAGAGAGAACCACCCCGTGGCATCCACGAACGACCTGAAGAACGGCCTCGTGCTCAACCTCGAGGGCCAGCTCTGGAGCGTTGTCGAGTTCCAGCACGTCAAGCCCGGCAAGGGCCCGGCGTTCGTGCGCACCAAGCTCAAGCACGTCCTCACCGGCAAGGTCGTCGACAAGACCTTCAACGCGGGCATCAAGGTGGACACCGCCACCGTCGACCGCCGCGACATGACCTACCTGTACCAGGACGGCGCGCAGTTCGTTTTCATGGACGGCGAGACCTACGAGCAGGAGCACATCGACGCCGACGTGGTCGGTGACCAGTCGAAGTTCCTGCTGGAGAACAGCACCGTCACGGTCGCGACCCACGAGGGCACGCCGCTGTTCATCGAGCTCCCGACGTCGGTCGAGCTCGTGATCCAGCAGACCGACCCGGGCCTGCAGGGCGACCGCTCCACCGGTGGCACCAAGCCCGCGACGCTGGAGACCGGCGCGGAGATCCAGGTGCCGCTGTTCCTGTCGACCGGCGAGAAGGTCAAGGTGGACACCCGCGACGGTCGCTACCTCGGCCGAGTCAGCTCGTAGATGGGCGCGCGCAGCAAAGCTCGCAAGCGCGCGGTCGATGTCCTGTACGCGGCGGCGCTCCGCGACGCCGACCCGGTGCGGCTGCTCGAGGAACGCAACGCGGCCGCCGAGCACCCGTCGCCGAACGACTACGCCAGCACGCTCGTCGAGGGCGTGGTGGCGCACCGCGAGCGGATCGACGAACTGCTCACCGAGCACGCGGAGGGCTGGACTCTCGACCGCATGCCGTTCGTGGACCTCGCCATCCTGCGGCTCGGGATCTACGAACTGCTGTGGGCGGCCGACGTCCCGGACGCGGTGGCGATCGACGAGGCCGTGCAGCTGGCGAGGTCACTGTCCACAGACGACTCACCGCGCTTCGTGAACGGCGTTCTGGGCCGCCTCGCCACCATCGCCGACCAGCTGCGGGCGACGCTGTAGATTTCGACTGAGCGGAGCTTGCGCAGCGGACATTTCGACTGAGCGGAGCTTGCGCGGCGAACATGTCGTTCGCCACCGAAGTATGCGCGCCATATCGTGGCGCCCATGACCGACAGACGATCTTTGCTCGCCGCGGCCGTCACCGTGTTCCTGTGGGCGTCCGCGTTCGTGGCGATCCGCAGCGCGGGCGAGCACTACTCGCCGGGCGCGCTGGCGCTGGGCCGCCTGCTGTCCGGTTCGGTCGTGTTGGTCGTGTTCCTCCTGGTGCGCGGGGAAGGTCTGCCCCGGCGTGGCGCGTGGCCCGGCATCGTGATCTCGGGCCTGCTGTGGTTCGGCCTGTACATGGTGGCGCTGAACTGGGGTGAGCAGGAGGTCGACGCGGGCACGGCCGCGATGGTGGTGAACGTCGGCCCGGTGCTGATCGCACTGCTCAGCGGCTGGCTGCTCAAGGAAGGCTTCAGGCCGAGGGTGCTGGCCGGCATCGCCGTGTCGTTCGCCGGCGCGGTGGTGGTCGGCTTCTCGATGGCGGGCGACGGGCACGCGTCCGTGCTCGGTGTCCTGCTGTGTGTGGTCGCGGCGATCACCTACGCCATCGGTGTCGTGTCGCAGAAACCCGCGCTGCGCCACGGAAGCGCGCTACAGGTGACGACGTTCGGCTGTCTCGTGGGGACGGTCGCGTGCCTGCCGTTCGCGGGCCAGTTGATCTCCCAGGCGTCCACGGCCCCGCTGTCGGCGACGTTGAACGTGATCTACCTCGGTGTGTTCCCGACCGGTCTGGCGTTCACGACGTGGGCGTACGCGCTGGCGAGGACGTCCGCGTCGCAGATGGGCGCGACGACGTACGCCGTGCCCGCGCTGGTCGTGCTGATGTCGTGGGTGGTCCTGGACGAACTGCCGGGCTGGGTCACGTTGCTGGGTGGCGTGCTCTGCCTGGCCGGGGTCGCGGTGTCCCGTACCGGATCGCGGAAACCGGCGCCGGTCGCGGAACCGGCGGTGACCGCGAAGACGGGCTGAACGGTCAGCGGTTCATCAACGCGAACACGCCCCAGCCCAGGTACTCGCGCTGGTAGCGGGCGTGGCGGGCCGGTTCGGTGGCGAGTTCGGCGCGTAGCTCGTCGGCCAGTTCGTCGTCCGGGTTGGTGTCGAGCCAGCGGCGGATGTTGAGCCACTGCGCCGCGGCGTAGCGGTCCCAGCTGTCCTGGTCGGCGAGGACCATCTCCACGACGTCGCAGCCGAGTTCGCCGAGGTGGGTCAACAGGTCGGGGAGCGAACGGAAGTCGTCGCGGCTCGTGGCGTGGCAGCCTGCCACCGTGGCGTCGTCCGGCGGCTCGCGGCGCCAGTACGGTTCCCCGACCAGCAGCAGACCACCCGGGCGCAGGCTCTTGCGCAGCAACTCGACCGTTCCGTCGACACCGCCGCCGATCCACGTCGCGCCGATGCACGCGGCCACGTCGACCGGGGTGTCGGCCACGTGGCCCGTCGCGTCGTCGTGGACGAACGTCACCTTGTCCGCCACGCCCAGTTCGGTGGCGCGTGCGGTCGCCTTCGCGACGAAGACCGTGCTGATGTCGACGCCGGTGCCGGTGACGCCGTGATCGCGGGCCCACGTGCAGAGCATCTCGCCCGAACCGCTGGCCAGGTCCAGGATCGTGGCGCCCGCCGGGAGCCCGAGGGCGGCGCCGAGCGTCGCCAGTTTGGCGCTGGTGAGCGGGTTGTGAATGCGATGACCGCTCTCGCGGATCGTGAAATGGCGAGGAAGATCCACGGGCGGACCCTAGACAAACGGCCGCGATCGTGTCCACCCGATTTCGTTGCGACAGAACGGGATCGGACTGCCCCGGTCGGGTTGTTCGGAGGTGACCCGAATGGAGTAGCGGGCTGGGGCCGGACGCGACCATGATCGTCGGCCGTTCGCCACGGAGGGTGGCGGAAATGCCCGGAACACGCGACCGGCCGCGGCCCTGCTCAGCGCAAGGTCGCGACCGGGTTGCCAGTCGACAGCGGGGTTGTACGCACGCCTGCCGGCCGATCTCCCAAGTCCCTCGGCCGGCCGCGGCGGTCGTCAGTGGAGCCCGTACGTACCGGCTCAGTCCTCCTTGGACGGACGTGCCTCCGGGGGAAGCACACCCCAGTCGATGAGCTGCTCGGTGAGCTCGCCCGGGGTCATGTCGTAGATGATGGCCAGCGAGCGGAGGTCCTCGGTGCGGATCGACAGCACCTTGCCGTTGTAGTCGCCGCGCTGGCTCTGGATGGTGGCGGCGTAGCGGGCCAGCGGGCCCACCTTCTCCGCCGGGAGCTGCTGCAGTCGCTCCAGGTTGATGACGATCTTGGTCGCCGGCTCCGCACCGGACGGGACGCGTCCCTCCGGCAGCAGCTCGACCACCGGGACACCGTAGAAGTCGGCCAGCTCGGCCAGCTTCTGCACGGTGACCGCCCGGTCGCCCCGCTCGTACGAGCCCACGACGACCGCCTTCCAGCGGCCGCCAGACTTCTGCTCGACGCCGTGCAGGGACAGGCCCTGCTGCTGGCGGATGCCGCGGAGCTTGCTCCCTAGCGCCTTGGCGTAGTCGCCCATATGGCGATTCTCCATTTCGTTCGCCCCGACGGCCGGTTGAAAAATGTATGCCGCGGGTAGCCGCATATCGACACGCAGAGTAATGGTTACCCACAGTTGTCACCAGGTCAAGCTGATCTGTGTACGACGTCCGTGGAAATGCCCGATTACCACCCGGTTGGTGGATCCGGTCGGCCTGATACGGTGCTACGGCACCCGCAGTGGGTGCGCAGCTAGACGTCCTTTAAGGACCCGTCCAGTGAGGCGGGGAAGGAGGTCAACCCGTTGTCGCCGCCCAACCGCGGCGCGACGGAACCGGCCGAGCGGCGCGAGCTGCTGTCGGCCGGCGACGTCGCGCGCACCGTCGCCCGTATGGCGCACCAGGTGATCGAGCGCACCGCGCTCGGCGCCAACGACGCACCACCCGTCGTTCTCCTGGGCATTCCCACCCGCGGCGCCCCGCTCGCCGCCCGTCTGGCCGCCCGCATCGCCGAGTTCTCCGGCATCGACGTACCCACCGGTGTGGTGGACGTCACACTCTACCGTGACGATCTTCGTCGCAGGCCCACGCGCCCGCTCGGCGCCACCGCGCTGCCGAAGGGCGGCATCGACGACCACCTGGTCATCCTCGTCGACGACGTCCTGTACTCCGGCCGCACGATCCGTGCCGCCCTGGACGCGCTCCGTGACGCCGGTCGCCCGCGCGTGGTCCAGCTCGCCGTGCTCGTCGACCGCGGTCACCGTGAGCTGCCGATCCGCGCGGACTACGTCGGCAAGAACGTGCCCACGTCCCGCTCCGAGGAGGTCCACGTCCTGCTCACCGAGACCGACGACCGCGACGCCGTCGTCCTGGACCGAGTTCTCGACAGGAGGGATTCGTGAAGCACCTCCTGGCCACGGAAGGCATGGACGCGGCCACCGCGACCGCCGTCCTGGACACGGCGTCCGAGCTGAAGCAGACCCTGCTCGGCCGCGAGGTCAAGAAGCTGCCGACCCTGCGCGGCCGCACCGTGATCACGATGTTCTACGAGAACAGCACCCGCACCCGGGTGTCGTTCGAGATCGCGGGCAAGTGGATGAGCGCGGACGTGGTGAACGTGTCCGCGAGCGGCAGCAGCGTCGGCAAGGGCGAGTCGCTGCGGGACACGGCGCAGACGCTCGCCGCCGCCGGCGCGGACTGCGTGATCATCCGCCACCCGGCCTCCGGCGCCGCGCACCGGCTCGCGGGCTGGCTCGCCGAGGCGGGCACGTCGGTGGTCAACGCGGGCGACGGCATGCACGAGCACCCCACGCAGGCGCTGCTCGACGCGGCCACGCTGCGGGAACGTCTCGGTGACCTGGCGGGCAGGCGGATCGCGATCGTCGGCGACGTGCTGCACAGCCGGGTCGCGCGGTCGAACGTCCACCTGCTCACCACCCTGGGCGCCGACGTCACGCTGGTCGCGCCACCGACGCTGCTGCCCGCGCGGGTGGACCGGTGGCCGGTCACCGTCTCGCACACGCTCGACGCCGAGCTGCCCAGCCTGGACGCGGTGATGGTCCTGCGGGTCCAGGCGGAACGGATGCACGGCGGTTTCTTCCCGTCCACGCGGGAGTACTCGATCGCCTACGGCATGAACGAGCGCCGCCTCGCGCTGCTGCCCGACCACGCGGTCGTGCTGCACCCCGGCCCGATGCTGCGCGGCATGGAGATCGCCGCCGCGGTCGCCGACTCGCCCCGCGCCGCGATCACCCAGCAGGTGTCGAACGGCGTGCACGTCCGGATGGCGGTCCTGTACCACCTGCTGGCCCACGAGGAGGAGGTCGCGTGAGGGAGCTTGCGACCGAACCGTTGACGTCGAGTTCGTTGCTTCTCAAGGGAGTCCGCCCCTGCGGCGAGGAGCCGGTCGATCTCCTGATCCGGGACGGGTTCATCGCCGAGGGCACCGACGCCGACGAGGTCGTCGACGCGACCGGGCTCATCGCGCTGCCCGGCTTCGTCGACCTGCACACCCACCTGCGGGAACCCGGCCGCGAGGACACCGAGACCATCGCCACCGGCTCGGCAGCCGCGGCGCTGGGCGGCTACACGGCCGTCTTCGCCATGGCCAACACCGACCCGGTCGCCGACAACGCGGTGATCGTGGAGCACGTGTGGCGGCGCGGCCGCGAGGTCGGGCTGGTCGACGTGTACCCGGTCGGCGCGGTCACCGTCGGCCTGGCGGGCGAGAAGCTCGCCGAGCTGGGCACGATGGCGACCTCACAGGCGCAGGTCCGGATGTTCTCCGACGACGGCCACTGCGTCGCCGACCCGCTGCTCATGCGCCGCGCGCTGGAGTACTCGACGGCCCTGGACGTGGTCATCGCCCAGCACGCCGAGGAGCCCCGGCTCACCCTCGGCGCCCAGGCGCACGAGGGGGAGCAGGCCGCACGCCTCGGTCTCGCGGGCTGGCCCGCGGCGGCCGAGGAGGCGATCATCGCCCGCGACTGCCTGCTGGCCCGCCAGACCGGCGCCCGCCTGCACGTCTGCCACGTCTCCACGGCCGGGTCCGCCGAGCTGCTGCGGTGGGCGAAGGCGCAGGGGATCACGGTGTCCGCCGAGGTCACCCCGCACCACCTGCTGCTCGACGACGAGCGGCTCGACACGTTCGACCCGGTCAACAAGGTCAACCCGCCGCTGCGCACCTCCGCCGACGCGAAGGTGCTGCGGGCGGCACTCGCCGACGGCGTGCTGGACTGCGTGGCCACCGACCACGCCCCGCACGCCGTCCAGGACAAGGACTGCGAGTGGGCCGCCGCACGACCGGGCATGCTCGGTCTGCAGACCGCGCTGTCGGTCGTGGTGGCCACGATGGTCGAACCGGGCCTGCTCGACTGGCGCGGCGTCGCGCGGGTGATGAGCGAGCGGCCCGCGCAGATCGCGGGCCTGACCGACCAGGGCCGCCCGATCGCGGTGGGGGAGCCGGCCAACCTCACCCTGGTCGACCCGGCCGCCAGGTGGACGGTCCGCGGTGACGACCTGGCGAGCATCGCCGCCAACACCCCGTACGAGGGCATGGAGCTGCCCGGCCGAGTGGTCACGACGCTGCTGCGCGGCCGCGTGACGGCACACGATGGAAAGGTGCGTTCATGACAACCGCCGCTCTGGTCCTGGAGGACGGCAAGGTCTTCCGCGGTGAGGCGTTCGGCGCGACCGGGACCACGCTCGGCGAGGTCGTCTTCTGCACCGGCATGACCGGTTACCAGGAGACGCTGACCGACCCCTCCTACCACCGCCAGATCGTGGTGGCCACGGCCCCGCAGATCGGCAACACCGGCTGGAACGACGAGGACGACGAGTCCCGCCGCATCTGGGTCGCCGGGTACGTGGTCCGCGACCCGGCCCGGGTCCCGTCGAACTGGCGGTCCCGGCGCAGCCTCGACGACGCGCTCACCGAGCAGGGCGTCGTCGGCATCTCGGGCGTCGACACCCGCACGCTGACCCGTCACATCCGCGAGCGCGGCGCCATGCGCGGCGGCGTTTTCTCTGGTGACGCGCTCGGCACGGTCGACGAGATGGTGTCGCACGTCCTGGCGAGCCCCCAGATGGTCGGTGCCGACCTCGCGGGAGAGGTGACGACTCAGGGAAGCTACGTGGTCCCCCCGTCCGGTGAAACGCGGTTCCGCGTGGCGGCACTCGACGTCGGCATCAAGACCAACACGCCCCGCATGATGGGACAGCGCGGCATCGAGACCCACGTGCTGCCCGCGAACGCCACCATCGACGACGTCCTCGCCCTCGAACCGGACGGGTTCTTCCTCGCCAACGGCCCCGGCGACCCGGCGACGACCGACGGCCCGATGGCACTGACCCGGCAGGTGCTCGAACGCGAGATCCCCACGTTCGGCATCTGCTTCGGCCACCAGATCCTCGGCCGCGCGCTCGGTCTGGGCACGTACAAGCTGCGCTACGGCCACCGCGGCATCAACATCCCGGTGATCGACGTGGCCACCGGCCGGGTCGCGATCACCGCCCAGAACCACGGCTTCGCGCTGGAGGGGGAGCCGGGCCAGCGGTTCGACACCCCCTACGGCGGCGCCGTGATCAGCCACTACTGCCCGAACGACGGCTGCGTGGAGGGCGTGCGCGCCCTCGACGTGCCCGCGTTCTCGGTCCAGTACCACCCGGAGGCGGCGGCAGGCCCGCACGACGCCGCTCCGCTGTTCGACGAGTTCGTGGGCCTGATGGAGGAGAAGCGTGCCTAAGCGGGACGACATCCAGCACGTGCTCGTGATCGGCTCCGGGCCGATCGTGATCGGGCAGGCGTGCGAGTTCGACTACTCCGGCACCCAGGCGTGCCGCGTGCTGCGCGAGGAGGGCCTGCGGGTCAGCCTCGTGAACTCCAACCCGGCGACGATCATGACCGACCCGGAGTTCGCCGACGCCACCTACATCGAGCCCATCACCCCCGACTTCGTCGAGAAGGTGATCGCGAAGGAGCGCCCCGACGCGCTGCTCGCCACCCTCGGCGGCCAGACCGCGCTGAACACCGCGGTCGCGCTGCACGAGCGCGGGGCGCTGGAGAAGTACGGCGTGGAGCTCATCGGCGCGGACATCGAGGCCATCCAGCGCGGTGAGGACCGGCAGCGGTTCAAGGACATCTGCGCCGCGGTCGGCGCGGAGACGCCGCGCAGCGCGGTGTGTCACTCGATGGACGAGGTCCGCAAGACCGTCGACGACCTCGGCCTGCCCGTGGTCATCCGGCCGTCGTTCACCATGGGCGGACTCGGCTCCGGCATGGCGCACACGGCCGAGGACCTGGAGCGGCTCGCCTCGACCGGGCTCGCGGAGTCCCCGGTGCACGAGGTGCTGATCGAGGAGAGCGTGCTCGGGTGGAAGGAGTACGAGCTCGAGCTGATGCGCGACCGCAACGACAACGTCGTGGTCATCTGCTCCATCGAGAACATCGACCCGATGGGCGTGCACACCGGCGACTCGGTGACCGTCGCGCCCGCGATGACGCTGACCGACCGCGAGTACCAGCACATGCGGGACGTCGGCATCGCCGTGCTCCGCGAGGTCGGCGTCGACACCGGCGGCTGCAACATCCAGTTCGCCGTCCACCCCGAGACCGGCCGCCTGGTCGTCATCGAGATGAACCCGCGCGTGTCCCGGTCGTCCGCGCTCGCGTCGAAGGCGACCGGGTTCCCCATCGCCAAGATCGCCGCGAAGCTCGCCATCGGCTACACGCTCGACGAGATCCGCAACGACATCACCGGCGAGACCCCGGCGAGCTTCGAGCCGACGCTCGACTACGTCGTGGTGAAGGTGCCGCGGTTCGCGTTCGAGAAGTTCCCCGGCGCCGACCCGACCCTGACCACGACGATGAAGTCGGTCGGCGAGGCCATGTCGCTGGGCCGCAACTTCGTCGAGGCGCTCGGCAAGGCGCTGCGGTCCATGGAGACCAAGGCCGCCGGCTTCTGGACCACGCCGGACCCGGGCACCCTGACCGTGGACGGGGTCCTGGCGGCGCTGCGCGTGCCGCACGACGGCCGCCTCTACACGGTCGAACGCGCGCTGCGGCTCGGCGTGAGCGTCGAGGAGGTCTCGCAGGCGTCGGGCATCGACCCGTGGTTCGTCGACCAGATCGCCTCGCTGGTCGAGCTGCGGGCCGAGGTCACCGCCGCGCCCGTGCTCGACGAGCACCTGCTGCGGCGGGTGAAGCGGGCCGGGTTCTCCGACCGCCAGATCGCCGCGCTGCGGCCCGAGCTGGCGGGGGAGGACGGCGTCCGCTCGCTGCGGCACCGGCTCGGCATCCGCCCGGTGTTCAAGACCGTCGACACCTGCGCCGCCGAGTTCGCGGCCAAGACGCCGTACCACTACTCGGCCTACGAGCTGGACCCCGCCGCCGAGTCGGAGGTGACCGAGCAGCGGGACAAGCCGAAGGTGCTGATCCTCGGCTCCGGTCCCAACCGCATCGGGCAGGGCATCGAGTTCGACTACTCGTGCGTGCACGCGGCCATGGCGCTGCGGGCCGCCGGGTACGAGACCGTGATGGTCAACTGCAACCCGGAGACCGTCTCCACCGACTACGACACCTCCGACCGCCTGTACTTCGAGCCGCTGACGTTCGAGGACGTGCTCGAGGTCGTGCACTCCGAGCAGCGCTCGGGCACCGTCGCGGGCGTGATCGTGCAGCTCGGCGGCCAGACCCCGCTCGGGCTGGCGCAGCGGCTCGCGGACGCAGGCGTGCCGGTCGTCGGCACCCCGCCGCACGCCATCCACCTGGCCGAGGAGCGGGGCGCGTTCGGCGAGATGCTCGAGGGCGCCGGGCTGCCCGCGCCCAAGTACGGCACCGCCACGTCGTTCGCGGCGGCCAAGCGGATCGCCGACGAGATCGGCTACCCGGTTCTCGTGCGGCCCTCGTACGTGCTCGGCGGGCGCGGCATGGAGATCGTGTACGACGAGGCGTCGCTCGCCGGGTACATCGAGCGCGCCACCGAGGTCACACCCGAGCACCCGGTGCTCGTCGACCGCTTCCTCGACGACGCGATCGAGATCGACGTGGACGCGCTCTACGACGGCGAGGAACTGTTCCTCGGCGGCGTGATGGAGCACATCGAGGAGGCCGGCATCCACTCCGGCGACTCGTCGTGCGCGCTGCCGCCCATCACGCTCGGGCGCACGGACCTCGCGACCATCCGCAGGTCCACCGAGGCGATCGCCGACGGCATCGGCGTGCGTGGCCTGCTGAACGTCCAGTACGCGCTCAAGGACGACGTGCTGTACGTCCTGGAGGCCAACCCACGCGCGTCGCGGACCGTGCCGTTCGTGTCCAAGGCGACCGCCGTGCCGCTCGCGAAGGCCGCCGCCCGGATCATGCTCGGCGCCACCGTCGCGGACCTGCGGCACGAGGGCCTGCTGCCCGGCCACGGCGACGGCGCCGACCTGCCGCCGTCCTCGCCGGTGTCGGTCAAGGAGGCGGTCCTGCCGTTCCACCGCTTCCGCACCCCGGAGGGCCACGGCGTCGACTCGCTGCTGGGCCCGGAGATGAAGTCGACCGGCGAGGTCATGGGCGTCGACGCGTCGTTCGGCAAGGCGTTCGCCAAGTCGCAGACCGCGTCCTACGGCTCGCTGCCGACGTCGGGCCGCGTGTTCGTGTCGGTCGCCAACCGCGACAAGCGGGCGATGGTGTTCCCGGTCAAGCGGCTCGCCGACCTCGGGTTCGAGGTGCTCGCCACCGCGGGCACGGCCGAGGTGCTGCGCCGCAACGGGATCCCGTGCACCGAGGTGCGCAAGCACTTCGAGGGGCAGGACAACATCGTCGACGTCATCCGCGACGGCGGCGTCGACATGGTGATCAACACCCCGTACGGCAACCCCGGCCCGCGTGTCGACGGCTACGAGATCCGCACGGCCGCCGTGTCGCGCGACATCCCGTGCGTGACGACCATCCAGGGCGCCGCGGCCGCCGTGCACGGCATCGAGGCGCTGATCCGGCAGGACATCGGCGTGGAGTCGCTGCAGTCGCTGCAGGCCACGCTGCGGAGCCAGCGGTGAGGGCGTCGTTCGGTGCGCGGCTGACCGCCGCCGTGGCCGAGCGTGGCCCGCTCTGCGCGGGGATCGACCCGCACGCCGCGCTGCTGGAGCAGTGGGGCCTGCCCGTCGACGCGAACGGGCTCGAGCGGTTCGCGATGACGTGCGCCGAGGCGTTCGCGGGCCAGGTGGCGGTGGTCAAGCCGCAGTCGGCGTTCTTCGAGGCGCACGGCTCGGCCGGGGTCGCCGTGCTGGAGAAGCTGATCGCCGCGTTCGCGGGCACCGGCACGCTGGTGCTGGCCGACGTCAAGCGCGGCGACATCGGCTCCACGATGGCCGCCTACGCGCGGGCGTACCTGGCCGACGGCTCACCGCTGGCCGCCGACGCGGTCACCGTGTCGCCCTACCTCGGGTTCGGGTCGCTCGACCCCGCTCTCGACCTCGCGGACCGGACCGGCCGCGGCCTGTTCGTGCTGGCACTGACCTCGAACAAGGAGGGCCCGCAGGTGCAGCGGGCCCGCGGCGAGGACGGCGTCCCGGTCGCCCAGACGATGGTGGACGAGGCCGCGGCCCGCAACGAGGGCGCCACGCCGCTCGGGTCCGTCGGCCTCGTCATCGGTGCGACCGTCGGCCGCACCGAGCTGGACCTGTCGCGGCTCAACGGCCCGATCCTGGCGCCCGGTTTCGGCGCGCAGGGCGCCGGTGCCGACGACCTCGGGAGCGTGTTCGGCGAACACCGCGGGCACGTGCTCCCGGCGTCGTCCAGGGACATCCTGCGCCACGGCCCGGACGTGACGGCGCTGCGCGACGCGGCGCTGCGCGTCCGGGATGCACTGGAGATACACGCGCGGTAGCCACGAAACCCGATCCGGTGTGACATCCGTTCGAACATCGCTCTCACGAGGCGGGGGTTTGACGGATGAGACGCCGTTGGGTGCTGGGCGGGGTGCCGGTTCTCGCCGTGGGGATGGTGGCGGCGGCCGTTCTGGCCGCCCCACACGAACGGCTGGCGGGGTCGCCTGTGGCCGAGGCGCCCCAGCGCGTCGCGGCCGCCGCGCTCGGCGTCCTCGCCGACCTCGACGACATCGAGCTGACCGGCTGGGTGCGGACGGGGACGGCGCAACGCCTGCACGTCGACATCGTCGTCACCGGCGACGGCGCCCAGGCCGTCGTCGAGGACGAGGCGGGTGGCGTCGCGACCATCGTCGCCGCGGGGGACGACGCCGCGATCAGGGCGAACGCGGCGTGGTGGCTCAACACCGTCCCGGCCCACCAGCAGGCCCACAGCGACCGGTGGGTCAGGGCCGACGACTCGGTGGGGTTCCCGGTCAGCGCGCTGAGCGGCCTGACCGGCGACGCCATCCGGGAGATGATCGCGCGTCCCGCCGCACGGGCCACCTGGACCGCGACCTCGTCGGTCTTCGGCGACGGCACGCCCGCCAGGACACTGACGCTCGGCGACACCGGCTGGCGCGTGTACGTCACCCCGGCCGAGCCGCCCGCACTGCTCGGCATCGGCGGCCCGCTGCTCGCGGACACTCACCGCGTGCGGGGCGGGGACGACGGACGCGACTACCCGGACGTCGAACTGGGTGTCGCGCGGCCGGGCACGTCCTGCAGGCAGCAGACCGGCGCGACGGTCGCGCGGACCGCGCCCACGATCCCGGACCTGCCCGCGCCGTCGGTACCGGACATGGCGCAGCGGCCACGCCTGACCGGCGGGGTTCGCGGGTCGGGCGGCATCTGCCGGACCCCGATGTGCCCGTTCACGGTCGAGGTCACCAACGTCGGCGGCGGGGCGGGCGTCGGCACGCTCGTGATCACGTCGAGCAGCGGCGCGCCCATGACCGTGCCGCTGAACCTGCCGCCGGGCGGCCGGTTCAGCACCGTGTACAACGCGCCGAACCCGGCGCCGCCGTCGCCGGGCGGCCGGGTCACCGTGCCCATCTCCGTCCAGGCGTTCGCGCAGATCACCTCGCTCGCCGGGCCCGACGTGGCGGCCGGCAGGCGGCTGAACGACCGCGGCGTCGACCCGAACAACCCGGTGCCGGGCAGGCCGGGGCTGATCGGGCCCGGCGTCACCGGCATCATGGACCGCCTCACCTCGGGGGCGCCGACCGCGGGCGTGCTCAGACAGGGCGACGTCGTCGCCGAGGCGGAGGCGGTGATCGGCGCCGCGGCGGACGCCGGGCTCCTCGCGTTGCTCCACCAGCTGGTCAGCGCACCCGCCCTGCGCCACGGCGACGACCCGGTCCGCACCCCGCTGCTCGACCTGTTCCGCCAGGCCGTGCGCGGCAAGCCGCTGGAACAGGACCTCGCGCTGCGCACGCTCAAGCTGCTGGCCGCGCTCACCGAAGGCAGGAAGGCGCCGTCGCCCGAGACCGCGCCCGTGCACGTCGAGGCCGACGGCGTCATCGTCGACGACACGACGCGGCGCGCTCACGTGCTCCGCGGGATCGGCGGCGGGGCCAAGGGGCAGAAGGGCCACGACGCCCTCTACGACCTGGTCGACCAGGCGAGACGGGACTTCGACCGGGACGGCGTCGTGCCGTCGGGGTACGCGAGGGTGGTCGACGTGACCGTCCGGGGCGACGAGAGCAACACCCTGGGCGCCATGTCCCGCACACAGCTCGTCGAGGTGCTCCGGGACCGCACGCCGAAGGGTGGGTCGTTCCGCGACGTGCTCCTCGACGACCAGGGCGATCCGGCGATCCAGCAGCTGTCGATCACCAGCGTGACCAGCGGGCTGCCGAACCGCGGCGCGGTGAACGGCGCGTTCGTGTTCGACGTGCACGACATCGCCGCGCTCGGGCAGACGCTGGAGCGGGTGCCGCAGACACCGCCCACCACGGTCGTCCCGCACTTCACGCCCGCCACGGCCGAGCACATGTGGCACGGGGACGCCGTCGACCCGCACCGAGGCGGCGGTGGTGGTCACCGGTACGGCGCGGGGGTCGCGGACAAGACCGAGTACCCGAAGACGTGGAGCCGGGAGGTCACCGAGGAACGCGTGATCGAGGTGGCCTCGCGCGCGATGCGGAACAAGCGCGAGGGCAACCCGCACGACGGCGACGACACCACCGCCACCGGCACGTCGGTGCGCAGGGTGACGGGTGACAACAAGAACCAGATGGGGGTCGAGGTCGGCTCCTGGGAGGTTCGTGGCAGCTCGAACGGCATCGAGCTGGTCGTACACGTGCTGCAGGACGGCACGATCGCGTCGGCGTACCCGACCGGGAATGTCGCCGACGACAGCGGCGTGCTGCAACCGTACGAGATGATCATGGACCCGGCGAACCCCACCCTGCCCTACCGCAACCCGCCACTGCCCAAGGCCCCACCGAGGGCCCAGCTGCCCGAGATGGGCAGGGAAGCCCAGCGCGCGGGCGGGCTCAAGCTGCGCAACCCCAGCGCCCGGTACGTGCGGGCGGGCACGGACGGCAGGCCGGAGTGGCGGTACACGGCCGAAGCCCGCCCCGGCAACACGCCGGTGCCGGTCGAGGTCGTCGCGGACAACGACGGCAAGCACAAGAAGACCACCAGGACCACGCCGCCGAAACGTGCGGACCCGCCGCCCGCGGTCTGTCAGCCGACTGGTTGAGCCAAGTCGGCAGACCGGCCGATGCCGTGGTGTCACCGCACCTGACCTGGGGTTTCCCGCCGGTTCGGGGCAGGGCGCCGACCGGGCGCGCCCTCGTGCGGCGGCGGCTGGTGGCCCGGGAAGGAGCCTGCGCACTACCATGTCGAAGCGCTTCGCGCAGGTCGGGCAGTATGGACCCATGGCACCTGACGTGAAGGTGTTACCGCTGGTCCAGGGGTGTTCGCTACTCAGAGTTGATCTATGCTCTGTCGCGCACTACCCACCGCACTAAGGTGGACCCGCGTTGTCATGAGAAGGCGGACCTCGGTAACGTCGCGACACCGATCCGCAGAAAACCCCACCCCCCGGAGGAAATCGTGGCCCTTCCCCAGCTGACCGAGGAGCAGCGGGCCGCAGCGCTGGAGAAGGCGGCTGCCGCCCGTCGCGCCCGAGCTGAGCTCAAGGAGCGCCTGAAGCGAGGTGGCACCACCCTCAAGGACGTGCTCGCCCAGGCTGACAAGGACGAGGTCCTGGGCAAGATGAAGGTCACCGCACTGCTCGAGGCCCTGCCGGGCGTCGGCAAGGTGCGTGCCCAGCAGATCATCGAGCGCCTTGAGATCGCCCCGAGCCGTCGTCTTCGCGGCCTTGGCGACCGTCAGCGCAAGGCGTTGCTCGCCGAGTTCAGCGGCGAGTGACGAGCAGTGACATCAGGAGGGGCCGGCTGGTCGTACTGGCCGGCCCCTCCGGCGTAGGCAAGAGCAGCGTCGTCCACGAGCTGCGGCGGCTCTACCCGGACCTGTGGTTCAGCGTGTCGGCCACGACCAGGGAACAGCGGCCCGGCGAGCAGGACGGCGTCGACTACCACTTCGTCACGGCCGACGAGTTCGACCGGATGATCGAGAAGGACGCCCTGCTCGAATGGGCGGAGATCCACCGGGGCACGCACCGGTCCGGCACCCCGAGGGCGCCGATCGAGGAGCGGCTCGCGGCGGGCAGGCCCGCGCTGGTGGAGGTCGATCTGCAGGGCGCTCGGAACCTGCGGAAGACCATGCCCGAGGCGCTGCTGGTGTTCATCTCGCCGCCCAGCTGGGAGGCACTCGTCGAACGTCTGGTCGGCCGGGGCACCGAGTCACCGGAGGTCGTGGCGCGCAGGCTCCGGACCGCCAAGGAGGAGCTGGCCGCCCAGGACGAGTTCGACGAGGTCGTGGTCAACACCGACCTGCGGAGCACCGCTGAGCAGTTGCTAAAGTTGATGCTTGACAATTCCTCCTCCCATCAGTTGGAGAACAACGAGTGATCACCCCCACCGAGTTGGGCGCACTGGGTGACCCGTCGAGCCAGCAGCTCGAAGGCATCACCAACCCCCCGATCGACGACCTGCTCGACAAGGTCAGCTCCAAGTACGCCCTGGTGATCTACGCGGCCAAGCGCGCCCGTCAGATCAACGACTACTACGCGCAGCTCGGCGAGGGTCTGCTCGAGTACGTCGGCCCGCTGGTCGAGCCGGGTCCCCGCGAGAAGCCGCTGTCCATCGCGCTCCGCGAGATCCACGCAGGCCTCCTCGAGCACACCGAGGGCGAGTGAGCGAGCCGCCGGCGTCTGGACTGACGAGCACGAAGGCCCGGCGAGGAACGAGCCCTGGGCCTTCGCGCGCAGGAGGGAAGACGCCGGGAACAGGCTCGCGAACGCCGAGCGGAGCGAGGCCGTGACACTGACTCAGGGCTCGCGCGTCGTTCTGGGTGTGGGCGGCGGCATCGCCGCCTACAAGGCGTGCGAGGTCCTGCGACAACTGACCGAGTCAGGGCATTCGGTCAGGGTCGTGCCCACCGCGGCGGCGCTGCGTTTCGTCGGTGCCGCCACCTTCGAGGCGTTGTCCGGACAGCCGGTGCACACCGAGGTCTTCGACGACGTCCCCGAGGTGCCGCACGTCCGCATCGGCCAGGAGGCCGACCTGGTGCTGGTCGTCCCGGCGACCGCGAACCTGCTGGCCAAGGCCGCGCACGGGATCGCCGACGACCTGCTCACCAACACCCTGCTCACCGCGCGCTGCCCGGTGCTGATGGCCCCGGCCATGCACACCGAGATGTGGGAGCACGCGGCCACGCAGGCCAACGTGGCGACGCTGCGTGCCCGCGGTGTGGTGGTCACCGAGCCCGCGAGCGGGCGGCTGACCGGCACCGACACCGGCAAGGGCCGCCTCGCCGACCCCGCCGAGATCGTCGACCTCGCCCGGCTGCTGCTCGCGCGGCGGGACGCGTTGCCCCGTGACCTTCAGGGCGTGCGCGTCGCGGTGTCCGCAGGCGGCACCCGGGAGGCGCTCGACCCGGTCCGGTACCTGGGCAACCGTTCCTCGGGCAAGCAGGGCTACGCGCTGGCCAGGACCGCCGCCCAGCGTGGCGCGCTGGTCACGCTCGTGTCCGCGCACACCGTCGGCCTGCCAGAGCCCGCCGGCGTTGACGTCGTGCGGGCGGGCACCGCGCTCGAACTGCGCGAGGCCATGCACGCGGTGTCGGCGAACGCCGACGTCGTGGTGATGGCCGCCGCGGTCGCCGACTTCCGCCCGGCCACGCGAGTGGACCACAAGATCAAGAAGACGGATCGTGACCCGGATCCAGTCTCGCTGACTCGCAACCCGGACATCCTGGCCGAGCTGGTCGCCGCGCGCAGACCCGGCCAGGTGATCGTCGGCTTCGCCGCGGAGACCGGCGACAGCGGCGCGGACGTGCTCGAACACGCACGCGCCAAACTCAAACGCAAGGGCTGTGACCTGCTGGTTGTCAACGCGGTGGGCGAGGGACGAGCCTTCGAGACCGAGGACAACGCCGGGTGGCTACTATCGGCCGACGGAGCGGAACGACCCATCGAGCTGGGCTCGAAATCGCGGATGGCGTCCGACATATGGGATGCGGTCGTTCAACTGATTCATCAGTGAGTCTCGCTCGATACCTAGTACATAGTCTTCAGGCAGGCAACAGGGAAAGATTGGGTGTGGGTACGTCGTGAGTAGTTCCGCGAGCAGGCTGTTCACCAGTGAGTCGGTGACCGAGGGGCATCCGGACAAGATCTGTGACGCCATCAGCGACGCCGTACTCGACGCATTGCTGTCGAAGGACCCGAAGTCGCGCGTCGCGGTCGAGACACTCGTGACGACCGGTCAGGTCCACGTGGCCGGTGAGGTCACCACCGAGGCGTACGCCGACATCCCGTCGCTGGTCCGCGAGACCATCCTCGACATCGGCTACGACTCGTCGGCCAAGGGCTTCGACGGCAACTCGTGCGGTGTCAACGTCGCGATCGGCTCCCAGTCGCCGGACATCGCGCAGGGTGTCGACACCGCGTACGAGAAGCGCGTGGAGAGCGACGAGGACGAGATCGCCAAGCAGGGCGCCGGTGACCAGGGCCTGATGTTCGGGTACGCCTGCACCGACACGCCCGAGCTGATGCCGCTGCCGATCGCGCTGGCGCACCGCCTGTCCCGCCGGCTGACCGAGGTCCGCAAGAACGGCCAGCTGCCGTACCTGCGCCCGGACGGCAAGACCCAGGTCACCATCGAGTACGCCGGTGACCAGGCCGTGCGGCTGGACACCGTGGTGGTGTCCTCGCAGCACGCGGAGGGTGTCGACCTGGAGAAGCTGCTCGGCGTCGACGTGCGCGAGCAGGTCGTGCAGCCGGAGATCGCCGCGCTGGAGCTGGACACCGAGAACGTGCGGCTGCTGGTCAACCCGACCGGTCGCTTCGTCATCGGCGGCCCCATGGGTGACGCGGGCCTGACCGGCCGCAAGATCATCGTCGACACGTACGGCGGCATGGCCCGCCACGGTGGTGGCGCGTTCTCCGGCAAGGACCCGTCGAAGGTGGACCGTTCCGCGGCGTACGCGATGCGCTGGGTCGCCAAGAACGCGGTGGCCGCGGGCCTCGCGACCCGCCTCGAGGTCCAGGTCGCCTACGCCATCGGCAAGGCCGCTCCGGTCGGCCTGTTCGTCGAGACCTTCGGCACCGAGACGGTCGACCCGACGAAGATCCAGCAGGCCATCAGCCAGGTCTTCGACCTGCGGCCCGCCGCGATCATCCGCGACCTCGACCTGCTGCGGCCGATCTACCGCCAGACGGCGGCCTACGGTCACTTCGGCCGCCCCGAGCTGGACCTGCCGTGGGAGCGGACCGACCGCGCGGATGCACTCAAGTCGCTCGCGGGCGCCTGACCCGTTCCGCTGGTTGTGGTACGCGGTGGCCGGTTCGCTGCCCGCCGCGTACCACGAGTGGGTCCTCTACGACCTGACGTGCCGGACGTGGGTGCTGCGGCACTTCTCGCGCGTGATGGTGCAGTTCCTGCCGTGGTGGCTGGCGCTGCTCGTGCCGGGACCGTGGTCGCTGCGGATCTCCATGGTGGCGCTGGGGTACCTGCTCGGGTTGTACTTCTCGCTGTCCTTCATGGAGGACGCCTGCGAGCGGCGACTCGTGAAGGCGGGCTATCCGGCGGGGTTGAACCGCAAGATCCGCGAAGAGACCCCACCCGCCGAACGCGCCGAGTCGGCGCGGTTCTACGCGTCGTACTACCCGCCCCGCGAGGCCGGTCCCTGAGCCTGTTCGCCGAGGCGGCCGATCGGTTCAGGCGTCGGTCAGCACGGTGAAACGGCGGACCGGGCCTGTCAAGACCATGACCACGACAATGGGAAGCTGACGCTCGTAGGCGAGCGTCAGCTTCCCACTTCGATGATCTTGTGCCCCGGCTCCGGGCCACCGAGGGCAAGCCGGATCTCGTAGGACACGGCGTCCGGGCGCGTGGTCAGGTCGTGCCAGGTGAACCGGAGCACGGTCCAGCCGGTGAGTACCAGCGCGTTCTGCCTGCGCCGGTCGTGCCGGAACCGCTGGACGTCCGAGTGCCAGGCCCACCCGTCCACCTCGATGGCGAGCCGTGCCTCGGGAAAGGCGAGGTCCAGCGCGTACCCGCCGACCCGGTACCCGCACCGCCAGCCGGAGAGCCCGGCGCCGCGCACCAACCCGACCAGCAACCGCTCCGCGGCCGACGCCGCCCGGTCCTGGCTGGCGCGGAGCAGTTCGGCCGCGCGGGCTGACCCACGGCGGCCGAGGTTGCGGCAGTGGGCGGTGTACAGGTCGGCGACTGACACGCGCCGCTGCAGCGCCCGATCCAGCAGTTGTGATCCGAGGTCACCCAACTCGACGGCCGCATCGAGGACGGTCAGTGGCACTCCGGTCGCCCACAACCCCTTGAACTTCACCCGGTCCGCCGGGCGCAGATCGCACCGGCGAACCCGCACACGCGGCCGCGCCGTCAGGCGGCGGCGGTGCGGGATGGCGATCTCCACCCAGGCGGGCGGCTCGGGCCACAGACCGTGCCACCAGGCCGCGGTGACACCACGAAGGGTGGCGGTCGGCCCGGCCCACAGCAGGGCGGCGCGCACCCGCACCTCTGCGGTGAGCGGATGGTCGGCCGCGAAGTACACCCCCGGGTGCAACCGCACCCACACCCTACGCGCGAGCCGCCGACCGATCGTCGCCGAACTCAGACCCCCGTCCAGGGCCTGGGCTCTGCTGATCACACCGGCCTGCCGACGCAGCACCCCTTCGATCCTCATGCCGCGCAGTCTGCCGCCGGGGACCGACAAGCCCGGGCCATGATCACCACAATGGGAGCGATGAGCTCACATTCGAGCGTCAGCTTCCCATTTCGATGATCTTGACCGGGCCTCCGTCAGCCGGTCGTGGCGAGTAGCGCGAACCATGCGGTCGGGGGCAGAACGAGGACCGGACCGCTGGCGTTCTTGGAATCCCGCACCGCGGCGGTCTCGTCAGTCAGGGCGATCTCGACGCAGTTGTCGTTGCCGCCGCCGGTGCCGCCGCTGAAGCTGCTCTTGCGCCACCGCAGGGTTGTGGTGTCCACAGTGGACGCTCCTTCTCAGCTTGACCACAATTCGTCGGCCACCTGCTCGATCAGTGCGATCGACTTGTCGGGACCAAGCGCCAGCGACCGGAGGTGAGCGAACCGAAGTCTAGCCGGTTCCACGAACTCGGACTTGTCCTGCCGCTCGTCGCCGAGAGCGTGAAGCGCATGGCAGATGCTGGGCTGACCGGGCAGCGGAAAGTCCAAGACGCTGAACCCGCCGTATGTGGCCTCGAACGAGAAGGCTGAGGCAGGCAGGATCCGTAGCGTCACCGTGGGCAGTTCGTTGATCAACGTGAGGTGTCGCAGTTGTCCCAGCATCACCGGGGGCTGAGCAGCCGCGTTCCGCAGCGCTGATTCGTGCACTACGGCATCGAGTTGGAGCGGGTGCTCCTCGTCCGTGAGCCGTTCCTGCCGGATCAGCCGCACTTCGAGCTGGTTGGCGATCCAGTCTTCCCGCCGGACCTCCCGACCCGAGTTGAACAGCGCACGCGTGTAGTCGGCCGTCTGAAGCAGTCCAGGGATGAGCGTGACCTCGTAGTTGCTGATCCGGCTGGCGGCCGTTTCCAGCGCCACGAAGTCCTTGTCGGAGATGCCGTACCGCTTCCACCAACCTGGTTGGCGTGCTTGGCGGATCATGTCGAGCACGTCGTCCATGCGCTGGTCGTAGACGTCCATCATCGACCGCAGCAGGTGCACCGTGACCGTGCCGACGCCCTTCTCGAACCGGCCCAGCGCGCTGCGGGTGATCTCCAGCCGAGCGGCGGCCACGACGATCGTCAGCCCGGCGGCGTGCCGGGCCAGGCGAATCCGCCGCCCGACCTCCTGCCGCAGCACGACCGGACTGATGTGCCTGGTCGTCGTTCCCTCGACCCCGCTTCCCATGTGCCAACTCTCCCGGTGCGGCCCGCAGAATTGGGAACTCACCACTCGATCGAGCGAGCGGTCCTACACCGTCCCGTCCGGAGGTAACACCGTGCGTGCACAGCTCGGCCGGGGGCGCTGACCAGCTTTGACATGCGGGTCTGGTAGACCAGGCGGCATGACCGGCGGGCGCGTGGTGCGCAAGGGAGAGAACCGCCCGGCGGCCACCCTTCCGGTCGCCCGGGTGGTCGTCGACGTGCCGCTCGCCCACCTCGACCGGCCCTTCGACTACCTCGTGCCCGACACGCTCGACGCGGCGGCCGTGCCCGGGTGCCGGTTGCGGTTGCGGTTCGCGGGCAAGCAGGTCGACGGGTACCTCCTCGAACGGGTCGCCGCGTCCGAGTTCTCCGGGCGGATGGAGTTCATCGGCAAGGTCGTCTCGTCCGAACCGGTGCTCACACCCGACCTGGCGACCCTCGCGCGGGCGGTCGCCGACCGGTACGCGGGCATGATGATCGACGTCCTGCGGCTCGCCATTCCGCCTCGGCACGCCAAGGTCGAGGCCGAGCCGCCCGCGGAGCTTGCCGAGCCACCGCGGCAACCGGACACCACCGCCTGGGGGCGGTATCCCCGCGGGCCCGCCTTCGTCGACGCCCTGAAGCACGGGCGGCAGGCCCACGCCGTGTGGCAGGCCCTGCCGGGGGAGGACTGGCCCGCCCGCCTCGCCGAGTTGGCCGCCACCGCGGCCGCCAACCGGCGGGGTGCGGTGCTCGTCGTGCCCGACTACCGGGACGTGGCACGGCTGCACGCCGCCTGTGTCGCGCTGGCGGGGGAGGACAACGTCGTCGCCCTGTCCGCGGACGCCGGGCCCGCCAAGCGGTACCGGGCCTGGCTCGCCGTCAAACGCGGGACCGCGCGGATCGTCGTCGGGACACGGGCCAGCGTGTTCGCGCCCGTCGCGGATCCCGCGCTCTTCGTGGTCTGGGACGACGGCGACGACCTCCACGCCGACCCCCACGCGCCCTACCCGCACGTGCGGGACGTCCTCATCCAGCGCGCCCACGCCAGCGGCGCGTCCCTGCTCGTCGCCGGGTTCGCGCGGACCGCCGAGGCGCAGCTGCTCGTCGAGTCCGGGTGGGCGCCCGAGATCGTCGCGGCACGGGACGAGGTGCGCAGGGCCGCTCCCCGGATCACGTCGCTGGGGGAGACCGACCAGCAGCTCGCCCGGGATCCCGCCGCCCGTGCCGCGCGTATCCCGTCCGTCGCGTTCGAGGCCGCCCGGGATGCGCTCAAGGCCGGGCGGCCCGTGCTCGTGCAGGTGCCGCGTGGCGGGTACGTGCCCGCGCTCGCGTGCCAGCAGTGCCGTGGGCCCGCCCGCTGCCGTCGCTGTGCCGGGCCGCTGGGGCTGCCGGTCAGCGGCAGCGAGGCCCGGCCGCCCACCTGCCGGTGGTGCGGGGTGCCCGACACCGCTTTCCGTTGCGGCAACTGTGGTTCCCGGCGGTTGCGGGCCATCGTCGTCGGCGCCAAACGGACCGCGGAGGAGCTCGGGCGGGCGTTCGCCGACGTGCCTGTGCTCGGGTCCGGGGCCAAGGAGGTGCTGCGGCAGGTCGACGAACGGGCCGCGCTCGTCGTCGCCACGCCCGGCGCCGAGCCCGTCGCCGTCGGCGGCTACGGGGCCGCGTTGCTGCTCGACGGGTGGGCGTTGCTCGGGCGCGCCGACCTGCGTGCCACCGAGGAGACCCTCCGGCGGTGGATGACCGCCGCCGCGCTGGTGCGGCCCGGGCAGGACGGGGGACGCGTGGTGGTGCTCGCCGAGTCCGCGTTGCCGCCGGTGCAGGCGCTCGTGCGGTGGGACCCCGTGTGGCACGCGGGCCAGGAGCTGGCCGCGCGTGCCGAGCTGGGTTTCCCGCCCGCCGTGCGGATGGCGTCCGTCGACGGGCCCGCCAAGGCACTCGCCGCGTTCCTCGACGAACTGGCGCTGCCGCCGTCCGGGGAGGTGCTCGGGCCCGTCCCGATCGGCGAGCCCGACCGGGACGGCAACACCGAGAAGGAACGGGCGCTCGTGCGCGCCACGCGCGCGCAAGGCCGGGCCCTCGCCGCCGCTCTCGCCACCGCCCAGCACGCCCGCACGGCGCGGAAGGAACCGGACGCCGTCCGCGTCCGGCTCGACCCGCTCGAGCTGATCTAAAACGGGGTGCGCCGCCGCCCGTGCCGCGACTAGCGTCCTGCGACCGTGAGCGAAGACGACCCGGCGGACGGCTGGTTCCCCGAAAGCGTGGCCGCGGACTACGACGGTCCCGGCGACGAGAACGCACCCGAGGCGGTGGCGGCCGTGGTCGACGTGCTGGCGGACCTGGCCGACGGGCCGGTACTCGAGTTCGCCGTCGGCACCGGGCGGATCGCGGCGCCGCTGGCCGCGCGTGGTGTGCCGGTCAGCGGGATCGAGCTGAGCCGGGCCATGGCCGCACGCGTCGCGGGCAAGCCGGGCGGCGACGCGGTCGACGTCACGATCGGCGACATGACCGGTACCCGGGTGCCCGGGGAGTTCTCGCTGGTCTACCTGGTGTTCAACACGATCAGCAACGTCACCACCCAGGACGGGCAGGTCGACGTGTTCGTCAACGCGGCCGCGCACCTGCGGCCGGGCGGGTTGTTCCTCGTCGAGGTCGGGCTGCCGGACCTGCGCCGCCTGCCGCCGGGACAGGACACGGTGCCGTTCGCGCTCGATCCCGGCAGCGGGTACGTCGGGTTCGACCAGTACGACGTCGTCACGCAGGAGTTCACGTCCAACCACGTCACCGTGTCACCGGAGGGCACCGGACGGTTCCGCCGCATCCCTTTCCGGTACGCGTGGCCCGCCGAGATGGACCTCATGGCGCGCATCGCCGGAATGCGGCGCAGGCACCGCTGGGCGGACTGGGACCGTTCCCCGCTCACGGCCGAGAGCACCAAGCACGTGTCGATCTGGGAGAAGACGTAGCCGGTGACCTAGAAGGTGCCGGTCGCGCCGACCGGCGGCAGGGCGGACGGGTCGTGCGGGTAGGTCCCGCCCGCCTGCCAGCGATCGTTCCTGTCGCGGGTGAGGATCGTCACTCCGTCCCCCGTGCCGAGCTCGCCGACGTCCACGACGAACAGCTGATCGTCGAAGACCGGCGAAGCGGCCGACCTGACGGTGACGGATCCGTCCTGCCCCTCGTCGAGGACGGCGAACTCCAGCCCGTTCTCGACCTGCGCGAAGCCGGCCAGCACCCCGGACGGCGACTGGTACAGCACCCAGTCGGTCGCGGAGACGTTCCCGAACGTCCTGGGGTTCGCGGTCGGGTCGGAGACCGTCGCGGTGTTCCCGCCGACGACGCAGAACATCGGCTTCTGGCCGGACTCCCGGTACCCGGTGATCCGGGCGCCCTCCGGTGTGGTCACGGTGAAGACCGGCGACCACTCGGAGCGCGGTGCGAACTCGGCGGCCCGGGGGCTCGCCGCGACCACCGTGGCGCAGTGGTCCAGGTCGGCGTTCGTGCGCGCGTCCGGCTCGGACCTCGTGAGGGGGGAGCCCGCGGTCGAGGCCGCGCCCCGGTGGTCACCGTCCGGAGTGCCGGTTCCCGACTGGGTGAGGACGGCCGCGCCCATCGCGAGGGCGGCGACGCCCGCGGCGACAGCCAGCGGGGCCCGGGACCGGACCCGCCGCGGTGGTGCGGACGGGGGCACGACGGACACGGCGCCGGAGCCGGTACCGGTGGCGGTGTCCAGCGTGGCGCGGATGCGGGTGCGCACGTCGGCGGGAAGGCTCTCGCGTGGCGGCAGGTCGAACTCGTTCATGACGGTTCCTCCAGTGTCGTGCGCAGGCGGGCCCGTGCGCGGGAGAGTCGGGAGCGGACGCTGACCTCGGCGACTCCGAGCAGCTCCGCGGCATCGGCCGTCGACAGCTCGCCGAGCAGGCACAACTCGACGGCCTCGCGTTCGGCACGGGGCAGCGAACGCACCGCGGACAGGACGCGGGCCATCCGCGCGTCGCCGTCGACGCGCCGCGCCACCTCGTCCGCGTGGTCGGGCGCGACACCCGCGTCCGGCACGCGCCGCAGCGCACGCAGGAAGCGGGTCGAGCCGCGTCGTTCGTCCCTGGCCAGGTTCGCGGCGACCGTGTAGAGCCACGGCAGTGCCGAGTCCCGGACCAGGCGCAGGTCGGCGCACTTGCGCCAGGCGAGCAGGAACGTGCCTGACGTGAGGTCCTCGGCCTGGCTCCACGACGCGGTCAGCCGGTACGCGTGGTTCCACACCGCTTCGACGTGCCGTTCGAACAGCTGGCCGAACGCCGCCCGGTCACCGGTCGCGGCGCGGGCCCACAGCTCGGGGTCGGTGTCGCCGGCGATGGCAGGTCCTCGTGGTGGGTTCGCTGTGCGTGTGTCGGTCACGTGGTGAAGTGGCCAGTACAGCACTCGCCGTTGCGTCCTCAGGGCACTGAATAGACTGACGTGTGCCGCCCACGTGAGACCGATCGGAGCAATGTGACCGTCCAGCCCATCCGGCTCTTCGGCGACCCCGTGCTGCGCACGCCGGCCACCGAGGTCGTCGACTTCGACAGGGAGCTGGCCACCCTCGTCAAGGACCTCTGGGACACGATGGAGGACCAGGGGGGCGCCGGTCTTGCCGCACCCCAGCTGGGTGTGGGCCTGCGCGTGTTCACCTACCACTGCGACGGGTTCGCCGGCCACCTCGTCAACCCCACCTGGACCGCCGTCGACGACGACAAGCAGGACGGTGAGGAGGGCTGCCTGTCCATCCCCGGCCTGTACTGGGAGTGCGTGCGCGCCAAGAACGTCGTCGCGCGCGGCTGGAACATGCACGGCGAGCCGGTGCAGGTCGAGGGCACCGACCTGCTCGCCCGCTGCATCCAGCACGAGACCGACCACCTCGACGGCGTGCTGTTCGTCGACCGGCTCGACGCGGCCACCCGCAAGGCGGCGATGAAGGAGATCCGCGCGGCCGAGTGGTTCGACGGCGGCCTGCCGACGATCAAACAGAGCCCGCACTCGCTGTTCGGCGGTGCCGTCTAGATGCGGCTGGTATTCGCGGGTACGCCGGACGTCGCGCTGCCGTCCCTGCGTGCACTCATCGAGGCGGAGCGGCACGAGGTCGTCGCCGTCGTCACCCGGCCAGACGCGCCAGCGGGCCGTGGCCGCCACCTCGTGCGGTCGCCGGTCGGCGCGCTCGCCGACGAGCACGGCATCGAGGTGCTCACCCCGGCCAAGGCGTCCGACCCCGCGTTCCTCGACCGGCTGCGTGAGCTCGCGCCCGACTGCTGCCCGGTCGTCGCGTACGGGGCGCTGCTGCCGCGGTCCGCGCTCGACATCCCGCGGCACGGCTGGGTCAACCTGCACTTCTCGGTGCTGCCCGCGTGGCGTGGCGCCGCGCCGGTGCAGGCCGCGGTGCGGCACGGCGACGAGATCACCGGCGCCAGCACGTTCCGCATCGTCAAGGCACTCGACGCCGGGCCGGTGTTCGGCGTGCTCACCGAGGCGGTCAAGCCCGGCGACACCGCCGGTGTGCTGCTCGACCGGCTCGCCGAGGCGGGCGCCGGGCTGCTGGAGTCCACGCTCGACGGCATCGAGGACGGCACGCTGGCAGCGGTGGAGCAGCCCGCCGACGGCGTGACCTACGCGCCGAAGATCACCACCGAGGACGCCAGGCTCGACTTCACCGCACCGGCGGTCGGCGTCGACCGGCTCGCCCGCGCGGTCACGCCGGACCCCGGCGCGTGGGCGGAGTTCCGCGGTGAACGCATCAAGCTCGGCCCGGTGACCATCACCGACACCGAACGGCTCGCTCCGGGGGAGTTGCGGGTCGAACGCAGGCGGGTCCTCGTCGGGACCGCGACCGGACCGGTCGCGCTCGGCGAGGTGCAGGCGCCGGGCAAGAAGAGAATGGCGGCAACCGACTGGGCGCGGGGCGCGCGCGTCGAACCAGGAGAGCGGCTGAAGTGACCCAACCACGACGGCGCCCGGCGAGGTTCTCCCGGCCTCGCACGCCGCACCCCCCGAAGCCGAGGGGCGGCCCCGGCAGGCCGCCCGTCGACGACCCGGCCCGGCAGGCCGCGCTCGACACGCTGCGCGAGGTTCGCGCCCGCGATGCGTACGCGAACCTGCTGCTGCCGCAGATCCTGCGCGAACGGCGGATCACCGGCCGTGACGCGGCGCTCGCCACCGAGCTGGCCTACGGCGCCTGCCGCTGCATCGGCCTGCTCGACCAGGTGCTCGAGGCCTGCGTGGACCGCCCGCTCGCCAAGGTCGAACCGGCGCTGCTGGACGTGTTGCGGCTGGGGGTCTACCAGCTGCTGCGCACCCGCATCCCGTCCCACGCCGCCGTCGCGTCGACCGTCGACCTGGTCCGTGCCGGGCACGGGTCACGCAGCAGCGGGTTCGTGAACGCCGTGCTGCGCAAGGTCGCGGAGCGGTCCGAGGAGGAGTGGCTCGACAAGCTGGCCCCGGACTCCGACAAGGACCGGATCGGCAACCTCGCCATGCGCGAGGCGCACCCGCGCTGGGTCGCCCGCGCGTTCGCCGACTCGCTCGGCACCACCGGCGACGAGCTGGCCGACGCGCTGGCCGCCGACAACGAGCGGCCCGCCGTGCACCTGGTCGCGCGGCCCGGCGAGATCACCGCCGAGGAACTCGCCGCCATGACCGGCGGCGACGTCGCCCCCTACTCGCCGTACGGGGTGCGGCTCGCGGCGGGCGCCGGTGACCCGGCCGGGCTGGACCCGGTGCGCGAGCGGCTCGCGGCCGTGCAGGACGAGGGCAGCCAGCTGTGCGCGGTGGCCCTGACCAGGCCGGAGGTCGAGGGCGAGGACAGCCGGTGGCTGGACCTGTGCGCCGGGCCGGGCGGGAAGTCGGCGCTGCTGGGCGCGTTGCTCGCCATCGAGGGCGGGCGGCTCGACGCGGTCGAGAAGGCACCGCACCGGGCGCGGCTGGTCGAGCAGTCGACCGAGGGCCTGCCCGTGGTGGTGCACGTCGGTGACGGGCGGTCACCGGCGGCGCTCGGGCTGGCGAACGGGTCGTTCGACCGGGTGCTCGTGGACGCGCCGTGCACCGGCCTCGGCTCGCTGCGGCGGCGCCCGGAGGCGCGGTGGCGGCGGCAGCCCTCGGACGTGGGGGAGCTGACGAAGCTGCAGCGCGAGCTGCTGCTCACGGCCGTCGACCTGGTGCGGCCGGGTGGCGTGGTCGGGTACGTGGTGTGCTCGCCGCACCTGTCGGAGACCGTCGGCATCGTGTCGGACGTGGTCCGCCGCACCGGCGTGACCGCACTGGACACCCGGGAGTCGTTCCCGGATATGCCAGGGCTGGGTGACGGACCGTACGTGCAGCTGTGGCCGCACCGCCACGGCACGGACGCCATGTTCTGCGCGTTGCTGCGGAAGTGAGCGAAGCTTGCGTAGCGAACCATCGACGCAGGGTCACGTCGCGGTCATCTCGATGGGCGGCACCATCGCCATGGCGCCCAGCGCCAGCGGCGGGATCGTGCCCGCGCTCGGCGCGGACGACCTGGTGGCGTCCGTGCCGGGGCTCGCCGAGCTGGACGTGAAGATCACGACGGAGTCGCTGCGGTCGCTGCCCAGCCCGTCGCTCGGGCTCGCCGACCTGGTCGCGCTCTCGACCCGGGTGCACGAGGAGATCGCGGCGGGTGCGACCGGTGTGGTGATCACCCACGGCACCGACACCATCGAGGAGACCGCGTTCTTCCTCGACCTGACCGTGCCGGGCGACGCGCCCGTCGTCGTCACCGGCGCCATGCGCCACCCGCACTCGGCGGGCCCGGACGGTCCGGCGAACCTGTACGCCGCGATCCGCGTCGCGCTCTCCCCGGCGGCACGCGGGCTCGGCACGCTCGTCGTGATGTCCGACGAGATCCACGGCGCCCGGTTCGTCCGCAAGAGCCACACCAGCAGCACCGGCGCGTTCGTGTCACCCGGGTTCGGGCCGCTCGGCCTGGTCGTCGAGGGTGACCCGCGCATCCGGGGCGTGGCACGCACCGGCCTCACCCTGCCCGCCCACCCCCGGGTCACCGACGTCCGCGTCGGCCTGATCACGGTCGCCATGGGCGACGACGGGGAACTGCTGCGCCGCTCCGGCGACCTGTTCGACGGCGTCGTGATCGCCGGGCTCGGCGCGGGGCACGTGCCCGCCACGATGGTGCCGGTGGTGGCCGAGCAGGCCGCGCGCGTGCCGGTCGTCCTGTCCACCAGGACCGGCGCCGGGTCCGTGCTGCGGCAGACCTACGGTTACCCGGGCTCCGAGCGTGACCTGCTCGACCGCGGCCTCATCCAGTCGGGGTTCCTCGACCCGGCCAAGTCACGGGTGCTGCTGACGCTGCTCCTCGCCGACCACGCACAGAGATCACAGATCACCCAGGCATTCGATCTGTACCGCTAGCGTCCTGAGCCGGAGATTCGGCGCGCTTCTCGGCGGCCCAGCTTCCCGCTGGCGGCGTTGCCGGGTCGCCCAAGTACGACCCGGTACGAGGACGACCCGGCGCCTTGCCAGCGGAAACCTGGATCCGCCGACAAGCACACCAATCTCCGGCTCAGAACGCTCGTAATAGGCTCGGCTGGTGCCACGAACGCCCATGATCGCGCCCAGCATCCTGTCCGCCGACTTCGCCCGGCTCGCCGAGGCGACCGCGGCCGTCCGCGGCGCGGACTGGCTGCACGTCGACGTCATGGACGGCCACTTCGTGCCCAACCTGACACTCGGGCTGCCGGTGGTGAAGTCGATCCTGGCCAGCACGGACATCCCCGTCGACTGCCACCTCATGATCGACGACCCGGACCGGTGGGCGGTCGGGTACGCCGAGGCGGGCGCGCACAACGTGACCGTCCACGTCGAGGCGGCCGCCGACCCCGTGAAGGTCGCGCACGACATCCGTGCCGCCGGCGCGAAGGCCGGGCTGTCGATCAAGCCGAAGACGCCGTTCGAGCCCTACGTGGAATTGCTGAGCCACTACGACACGTTGTTGGTGATGTCCGTCGAACCCGGGTTCGGCGGACAGGAGTTCATCACCGACGTGCTCGACAAGGTCCGCAAGGCGCGGGCCATGGTCGACGCCGGTGAGCTGACGGTGCTGGTCGAGATCGACGGCGGGATCAACGCCGACACGATCGAGCAGGCCGCGGCGGCCGGAGTCGACTGCTTCGTCGCGGGCTCCGCGGTGTACGGCGCCGACGACCCTGCAAAGGCGGTCGAGGCGCTGCGGAATCTAGCACGAGGAACGATGCGCTCCTCGGCCGACAGAAGGACGATGTAGGGGTGTTCACGGGGATCGTCGAAGAGCGCGGCGAGGTCGTCGCCGTCCAGGACCTGCCGGATGCCGCGCGCATCACGGTGGCGGGGCCGCTCGTGACCAGCGACGCCAGACAGGGCGACTCGATCTCGGTCAACGGCGTGTGCCTGACCGTGGTGGAGGTCGCGGACGGGGCGTTCACCGCCGACGTCATGCGCGAGACGCTGGTGCGCAGCAGCCTCGACAAGATCGCGGCGGGCGAGCCGGTCAACCTCGAGCGCGCCGCCGAGGTCGGCAAGCGGTTCGGCGGGCACATCGTGCAGGGCCACGTCGACGGCACCGGGGTGATCCTGTCCCGCGACCCGTCGGAGCACTGGGACGTCGTACGCATCGGCATCCCGCCCCGCCTCGCCCGCTACCTGGTCGAGAAGGGCTCCATCACGGTCGACGGCGTGTCGCTGACCGTGGTCGAGGTGACCGACGACTGGTTCTCCGTGAGCCTCATCCCGGAGACGCTGCGCGCCACCACGCTCGGTGTCCGCACACCGGGCGACCGGGTCAACCTGGAGGTCGACGTCGTCGCCAAGTACGTCGAGCGGTTGGCCTTGCCACACTTGCGCGGAACCGGGGCCGCCGCGGAGCACAATGGCCTCACGTCGGAGGAGGCGGTCGTCAATGAGTGACATCGAGGGCATCGAGAAGGCCATCTCGGACATCGCCGCCGGTCGGCCGGTGATCGTGGTCGACGACGAGGACCGCGAGAACGAGGGCGACCTGATCTTCGCGGCGGAGAAGGCGACGCCCGAGCTGCTGGCGTTCATGGTGCGCTACACGTCCGGGTACATCTGCGTGCCGCTCACCGAGGCCGACTGCGACCGCCTCGACCTGCCGCCCATGTTCCACACCAACCAGGACGTCCGCGGTACCGCCTACACGGTGACCGTCGACGCCAAGGAGGGCGTGAGCACCGGCATCTCCGCAGCCGACCGCGCGCATACGATCCGGCTGCTCGCCGACCAGAAGTCGGTCGCGGGCGACTTCACGCGGCCCGGTCACGTGGTGCCGCTGCGGGCGAAGGAGGGTGGCGTGCTCCGCCGCCCCGGGCACACCGAGGCCGCCGTCGACCTGGCGTTGCTGGCCGGGCTGCGGCCCGCCGGCGTGCTGTGCGAGATCGTGTCGCAGAAGGACGAGGGCGACATGGCCCGCCGCGAGGAGCTGGAGGTCTTCGCGGCCGAGCACGACCTCACGATCATCTCCATCGCCGACCTCATCGACTACCGCCGCCGCAAGGAGGTGCAGGTCGTCCGGGTCGCCGAGGCCAGGATCCCGACCGCGCACGGCACGTTCCGGGCGGTCGGCTACGACTCCAAGCTCGACGGCATCGAGCACATCGCGCTGGTCTACGGCGACATCGAGGACGGCGAGAACGTCCTGGTCCGCGTGCACTCCGAGTGCCTGACGGGTGACGTGTTCGGCTCGCTGCGCTGCGACTGCGGCCCGCAGCTGGACGCGGCGCTCGCGGCCGTCGCCGCCGAGGGCCGGGGCGTGGTGCTGTACATGCGCGGGCACGAGGGCCGCGGCATCGGCCTCATGCACAAGCTGCAGGCCTACCAGCTGCAGGACAACGGCCACGACACCGTCGACGCGAACCTGGCGCTGGGTGTGCCCGCCGACGCCCGCGACTACGGGCAGGGCGCGCAGATCCTCGTCGACCTGGGCATCAAGTCGATGCGGCTGCTGACGAACAACCCGGCGAAGCGGGTCGGCCTGGACGGCTACGGGCTCACGATCGTGGACCGCGTCGCGCTGCCGATCCGCCCGAACGCGGAGAACCTGCGGTACCTGCGCACCAAGCGGGACCGCATGGGACACGAGCTCGGTGACCTGGAGCTGTACGAGGGGTCGTCCCAGGGATAGCACAGGCGACGCACAGACTCCGATCCTGACGTCGATGCCATGACAGAGAGTTACGAGGGCCGCCCGCTGCCCCGTCCACAGGACGAGGTGGCCGACCAGGGTCTGGGTTTCGACCTCGGCACACTGCACAGTCGCCGCCGGGCCCTGCGGTTCCTCGGCCTCGGCGCCGCGGCCGTGGGGTTGACCGCGTGCAGCGCAGGGGGCGGCACGTCGCCGCCGACATCGACTCCGACATCGACCACCACGGCGACGTCGTCGTCCGGTGCCCCGGGGGAGATCCGTGAGGAGACGGTCGGGCCGTTCCCGGGCGACGGCTCCAACGGACCGGACGTGCTGGAGCAGAGCGGCATCGTGCGCAGCGACATCCGGTCGAGCTTCGGCGGGTTGCGCGGCACCGCCGAGGGCGTGCCCATGACCCTGGAGCTGACGGTCGCCGACCTGGCGAACGGGGGAGCGGCGTTCGCGGGTGTCGCCGTGTACGTCTGGCACTGCTCCCGCGAGGGCGGCTACTCGATGTACTCGGACGGCGTCGAGGACCAGAACTTCCTGCGTGGCGTGCAGATCGCCGACAGCGCCGGGAAGGTGAGCTTCACCAGCGTCTTCCCCGCCTGCTACGCGGGCCGCTGGCCGCACGTCCACTTCGAGGTGTACCCGGACCAGGCGAGCATCACCGACGCGGCGAACGTCATCGCCACCTCGCAGGTCGCGTTGCCGCGGGACGTGTGCGAGACCGTGTACGCCGAGAGCGGCTACGAGGAGTCGGTGCCGAACCTGTCGCGCGTCAGCCTGGACTCCGACAACGTCTTCGGTGACGACGGTGGCGCCACCCAGCTGGCCACCGTGACCGGTGACGTCGCGGGTGGCTACACCGTGCGGCTTGCCGTCGGTGTGGACACCACGACCGGACCGGCGGGCGGTGGCGCCCCGCCGTCGCGCTGAGCGGTGGCCCCGGCAGTCCTACGACAACCGGACGACTGCCTGCGGCCGGGCCGTTCCCGCAGGGTGAGGTCATGACCGAACCCGGAACCGTCCTCATCACCGGCCCGACCCGCAACCTGGGCCGGCACGCCGTGCTGGCCATGGCCGCCCGGCCGCGGGCGCGGCGCCCCGACCTGCTGCTGGTCGGCCGCGCCGGGCGCGACCTGACCGCGGTCGCCGACGAGGCCCGCGCGCGGGGCGCCCGCGTCCACGAGATCGGCTGCGACCTGTCGCGGCTGGCCGACGTGCGTGCCGCCGCCACCACCGCGCGCGACCTGCTCGCCGAGGGCGCCGTGCGGCCGCTGCGCGCGCTGGTCGCGAACGCGGGCACCATGTCGGCCGACACCCGCGTGGCCTCGTCCGACGGCTACGAGCTGACGTTCGCCGTCAACCACCTCGCCCACGCCCAGCTCATCGGTGACCTGCTCGGCTCGTTCACCGCCCCGGCCAGGGTCGTCCTGCTCGGCTCGAACACCTACCACGCCAACGTCTGGCGCAGGCTGCTCGGCGTGCCCGAGGCGAAGTGGGCCGACCCCGTGGAGCTCGCCCGCCCGGCCACCGGCGCGGAGGCGCCGGGCATGGTCGCGTCCGGTGTCGCCTACTCCAACGCCAAGCTCGCGATCCTGTACTACGCCCACGAGCTGCAGCGCCGCGCCGACGCCGGGGTCGGCGTGTCGGTGTTCGAACCCGGGTGGATGCCCGGCACCGCGCTCGGCCGCGGCGCCCCCGCGGCGGTGCGGGCGATCAGCCGCGCCCTGGGCCAGGTGCCGGGCGTGTCGACGCCGCGGCGTTCGGGGCCGCTGCTCGCCGCCATGGCCCTCGACGACACGTGGGCACACCTGCGCGACGGCGCGTTCGTGGTGAAGACCAGGCTGACCGAGGTGCGCCCGGCCGCGCACGACCGCGACCGGGAGCGGCGCCTGTGGGAGGCGACCGCGGAGCTGCTGGCGCGTGCGCGGATGCCGCGCTAGGCGCCGGTCTCCGTCACCCGGAAGGCGGCCCGGTGGCCGGATCTCGCGGGTGGTTCGCGAGCCGGTCGCGACCCGCGCGGAGCGAAGGGGGATAATTTCGGGTGTTCAGAGGCGAGGAGGCGCGCGAGCGTGAGTGGCGAAGGCCGTCCCGAGGTCGAGGTCCAGGAGTGCGAAGGCATCCGCCTCGCGATCGCGGCCACCCGGTGGCACGACAAGATCACGTCGACGCTGCTCGAGCGTGCGCTCGCGGCCGCGGACAAGGCGGGTGTGAAGGAGCCGACGGTGGTCCGCGTCCCGGGCGCCGTCGAGCTGCCGGTCGTGTGCCAGGAGCTGGCGAAACACCATGACGCGGTCGTCGCGCTCGGCGTGGTGATCCGCGGCGGCACCCCGCACTTCGAGTACGTGTGCGACGCGGTGACCTACGGCCTCACCCGTGTGTCGCTCGACGAGTCGACGCCGGTGGGCAACGGTGTGCTCACGGTGAACAACGAGCAGCAGGCGCTGGACCGTTGCGGGCTGCCGGACTCCGCCGAGGACAAGGGCTTCGAGGCGACGGTCGCCGCGCTGGACACCGCCATGGTGGTCCGCGGCCTGCGTCAGCCATGGACGGAACGGGGGTTCGAGTGATGTTCACGGCCCGACCGCGCAAGGTCCGCGTGCTGTCGGTCATCGGCGCGCTGGTCTTCGTCGCCGTGTTCACCGTGGTCGCGATCCTGCTGCGCAACACCCCGACCGGCGTGTACTTCTACCTGTCCGACCAGATCGCGATGGTCGGCATCGGCGTGCTGATCGCGTGCGGCGCGCTGATGTTCGGGCGCCCGCGCGTGCGTGCGGACCTCGACGGCGTCGAGGTCCGCAACATGCTGGGCAGCCGCCGCTACGCGTGGTCGGAGATCGAGTCGGTGAGCTTCCCGGACGGTTCCGCGTGGGCCCGTCTGGAGCTCCCGGACGACGAGTACGTCCCGGTGCTGGCCGTGCAGGCCATCGACGGCGAGCACGCCGTCGCCGCGATGCGCGAACTGCGCCGGCTGCGCCGCGAGGCCGAGGAGAACGCCGAGGAGAACGCCGAAGCCGCCCAGCAGTGACGCGTGCCCGCGCGGCCATCCGGGGGCAGTCCGGCTGAACCGTTCGGCGCGCGGGCGCGTAGGGCCTCGTGTAGATCGTCTGCCGAGACCCCATGGAGGCCAGGCTTTGACTGCTGTCGAACCCACCACGCCCACGAACACCCCCACGACCGGCACCCGGTCGCGCCGCGATGTGCTGTGTGGCCTGATGGTCGCGCTCGTCGCCCCAGGTGCGCTGGTCGCCGCCTGCTCCGACGGCGGTTCGTCGAGCGGCGGCGCGACCACCGGCGGCGGCTCGACACCGGCGGGCGGTGGCTCCGGCTCGGCCCAGGGCCTTGCCGCGCTCGCCGACGTGCCGGACGGTGGCGGTCTGATCGTCGACAACCCGGCAGGCGGCAAGATCCTCCTGGCCCGCACGGGTGACGAGGTGAAGGCCTACAACGCCGCCTGCACCCACATGGGCACGATCGTCAACGCTCCCAGCGACGGCGTCGCGGTCTGCTCGAACCACGGCAGCGAGTTCTCCACCGAGGACGGCTCCGCGACGAAGGGCCCGGCGACGCAGCCGTTGCCCACGATCGGCGTGAAGGTCGAGGGCGACCAGGTCGTGCTCGCCTGACCATTCGAACTCCCCGAGCAAACGTGAGGTCCGTTCGGGTTATAGCGGCCCGAATCGGCACGCCGTACTGTGATTGAGCCGTAACCAAACGTAGGCGGACGACCGCCGCGTGTGCTCGGGGAGTTCAGGTCATGCGATCAACGAAGATCACTGCCCTCGCGCTGGGGGCGTTACTCGCGGGCGGTCTGACGCTCGCCACTCCGGCGGCGGGTGTCGCCGACGACCGTCCGACCGCCATCGTGTCGCTGGGCGACAGCGCCATCTCCGGTGAGGGCGCGGGCGACTACGAGGAAGGGACGCGCGGCGAGAACGGCAACTGGTGCCACCGGTCCGCCAACGCGCTCGTCCACAGGACCGCGGTCGCCGAACACACCATCAACCTCGCGTGCAGCGGCGCCGAGGCCGCGAACGTGTCGCTGGCCGACACCACCCACTACACCGAGGGGTCGCAGGCCCGCCGCCTGATCGGCATCGCGCAGCAGTACCGCGTCACGACCGTCGTCGTGCAGGTCGGCGCGAACGACGAGCCCGCGTTCGCGGACACCATCCTCGACTGCATCGCGAAGTGGTTCGACCCGTTCAGCTCCGGCTGCCGCAAGAAGCTGCGCACCGAGTGGCCCCAGCGCCTGGCCGCCATGGCGCCACGCGTGGAGGTCGCGCTGGCCGACGTGCGCACCGCCATGTCGCAGGCGGGCTACGCGCCCGGCTCCTACAACCTGGTCCTGACCTCCTACGCCTCCCCGCTGACCGAGCACATGGACGCCATCCTCCACGGCCCGCAGGGCTGCCCGTTCAAGCTGGCCGACGCGGGCTACGGCCGGACCGAGGCGGTCCCGCAGCTCTCCGAGGCACTGCGCGGCGTCGCGTCCCGGTCGGGCGCCAAGTTCCTGGACTTCTCCCGCGCCACCGAGGGCCACGAGGCGTGCAGCGGGTACGGCGACTCGTCCACCGAGTGGCAGAACCGCGTCAAGGTCGACCCGTGGGCCTGGGTGACCGGCGGTCTCGACGCGATCGGCATCCACATGGCACAGGAGTCCTTCCACCCCAACGCGAAGGGCCACGCGCAGCTGGGCCGGTGCGTCACCGAGTTCGTGCACTCGGGCGCGGGTTCCGCCCGGTGCCTGATCGGCACGGACGGCAACCTCCACGCTGTTCCGCCTCCCCGGATTTAAAAGTGTTGGTCCCGACCCAGCGACACCTGCGGACCGTGGGCGGTTGGTGGCTGAGTACCGTCACGTTCCCCTGAGGTAACTGCTGATCAGGCCAAGACTCTCCCGCAAAGATCAGTTGGGACATTGCGCCAATACCGTGTCGCGCCCGGCCGGGCGCGACACGGGGGTGTCCGGCGTTGTCGGTGGTCGGTCGTAGGCTGGTCGGGTGGCTGATCCGTCGACATATCGTCCGTCGCCGGGCACGATTCCGGACGCGCCTGGGGTGTACAAGTTCCGTGATCCCGGTGGCCGGGTCATCTACGTCGGCAAGGCGAAGTCGCTGCGCAGCCGCCTCAACTCCTACTTCGCCGACGTCGCGATGCTGCACCCGCGCACGCGGCAGATGGTCACGACGGCGGGCAGCGTCGAGTGGACCGTCGTCGGCACCGAGGTCGAGGCCCTCCAGCTCGAGTACAACTGGATCAAGGAGTTCGACCCCCGGTTCAACGTCCGTTACCGGGACGACAAGACCTACCCCGTGCTGGCGGTGACGCTGCACGAGGAGTACCCGCGCCTGCACGTCTACCGAGGACCGCGCCGCAAGGGGGTCCGCTACTTCGGCCCCTACGCGCACGCGTGGGCCATCCGCGAGACGCTCGACCTGCTGCTGCGAGTCTTCCCGGCCCGCACCTGCTCGAACGGCGTCTTCAAGCGGCACGGCCAGATCGGCCGCCCCTGCCTGCTCGGCTACATCGGCAAGTGCTCGGCCCCGTGCGTGGGCCGGGTGTCCGCCGACGAGCACCGCGACATCGTCGAGGACTTCTGCGACTTCCTCGCGGGCAAGACCGACCACATGATGAAGCGGCTCGAGAAGGAGATGAACGCCGCCTCCACCGACCTCGAGTTCGAGCGCGCCGCCCGCCTGCGCGACGACCTGGCCGCGCTGCGCCGCGCGATGGAGAAGCAGGCCGTGGTACTCGGCGACGGCACCGACGCCGACGTGGTCGCGTTCGCGCACGACGAGTTGGAGGCCGCCGTCCAGGTGTTCCACGTCCGCGGCGGCCGCGTGCGTGGCCAGCGCGGCTGGGTCATCGACAAGATCGACGAGATCGACGAGGCCGGGCTGGTCGACCAGTTCCTCATCCAGTTCTACGGCGACCAGGCCGAACTGGCGGAGGGGGACGACAGCCCCGTGCCGCGCGAGGTGCTGGTGCCCGCGCTGCCCGAGGACGCCGAGGCCATGTCCGACCTGCTCTCGGAGCTGCGTGGCGCCCGCGTCGCGCTCCGCGTGCCGCAGCGCGGCGACAAGCGCGCGCTCATGGAGACGCTGGAACGCAACGCCAAGGAGGCCTTCCAGCTGCACAAACTGCGCCGCGCCGGTGACCTCACCGCCCGCTCGGCCGCGCTGCAGGAGCTGCAGGACGCGCTGGGCCTCGACACGGCGCCGCTGCGCATCGAGTGCATCGACATCAGCCACATCCAGGGCAGCGACGTCGTGGCGTCGCTGGTCGTGTTCGAGGACGGGCTGGTCCGCAAGTCCGAGTACCGCCGGTTCGCGATCAAGGACGCGGCCACCGAGGGCGACGTCGCGTCGATCGCCGAGGTCGTCCGCCGCCGCTTCCACCGCTACCTGCAGGAGACCCGGGAGGAGCCGAGGGCGGGCATCGACCCGGAGACCGGGCGGCCGAAGAAGTTCGCCTACCCGCCGAACCTGCTGGTCGTCGACGGTGCGGGCCCGCAGGCCAACGCGGCCGCGGACGTGCTCGCCGAGATGGGTATCCAGGACGTCGCCGTGATCGGCCTCGCCAAGCGACTGGAGGAGGTGTGGCTGCCCGCCGACCCGGAGCCGACCATCCTCTCCCGCACCAGCGAGGGCCTCTACCTGCTGCAACGCGTCCGCGACGAGGCGCACCGGTTCGCCGTCGCCTACCACCGGCAGAAGCGCTCGAAGCGGATGACCACCTCGGCGCTCGACGGCATCCCGGGCCTCGGCCAGAGCCGCAAGGCGGCCCTGCTCAAGCACTTCGGTTCGCTCAAGCGGTTACGCCAGGCCACCGTGGACGACATCAGCGGTGTACCGGGAATCGGCGCGCACACGGCGGCGCTGGTACACAGTGCCCTGGCAGCACGAACAGACCAAGACAACGGGAGCGAATCATGACTGAAACGCCTGAGGACCACGCACAGGGCGTGGAGGTCGCCGTGGTGACCGGCCTGTCCGGCGCGGGCCGCAGCACAGCGGCCAAGTGCCTGGAGGACATCGGCTGGTTCGTGGTGGACAACCTTCCGCCCGAGCTGATCTCCACGATGGTCGAGCTGGGGGCGAAGGCCCAGGGCGCGGTCACGAAGGTGGCCGTGGTGATGGACGTGCGCAGCCGCGCGTTCACCGAGGACCTCGCGTCGATCATCAAGGACCTCGACGCGAGCGGGTACAAGCCGCGCGTGGTGTTCCTGGAGGCGACCGACGAGGTGCTGGTCCGCCGGTTCGAGCAGGTCCGCCGCGGCCACCCCATGCAGGGCGACGGCAGGCTCATCGACGGCATCAAGGCCGAGCGTGAGCTGCTCGGCCCGCTGCGTTCGGACGCCGACCTGGTGCTCGACACCTCCACGCTGTCCGTGCACCAGCTGCGCGCCAAGATCGAGGACGCGTTCGGCAGCGACGCCGCCAGCACCACCAAGGTCACGGTGCTGTCGTTCGGCTACAAGTACGGCATCCCCATGGACGCCGACCTGGTCATGGACGTGCGGTTCCTGCCCAACCCGTTCTGGATCCCGGAGCTGAAGGACCTCACCGGCAAGGACGCCGACGTGCGCAACTACGTGCTCACGCAGGAGGGCGCCGAGGAGTTCCTCGACCGCTACCACGAGCTGCTGCGGCTGATCGGCGCCGGCTACCGGCGTGAGGGCAAGCGGTACCTGACGCTCGCGATCGGCTGCACCGGCGGCAAGCACCGCAGCGTGGCCATCTCGGAGGAGCTGTCCCGCCGCCTCGCCGACGAGGACCGGATGGCGGTGAAGGTGGTCCACCGCGACCTGGGGCGCGAGTGAACGGAGCCCGCGGAGTGAACCCGATGGCACAGGAGCGGCCGTGAAAGCCGTAGCGCTCGGTGGAGGGCGTGGACTGCACGCGACGCTGTCGGCGTTGCGACGGCTGACACCGGACGTGACCGCGGTGGTCACCGTCGCGGACGACGGCGGCTCGTCGGGCAGGTTGCGGCGCGAGCTGGGCCTGCTGCCTCCCGGTGACCTGCGCAAGGCGCTCGCCGCGCTGGCGGGGGAGGACGCGGAGAACTCGCTGTGGTCGACGGTGTTCCAGCACCGCTTCGGCGGCACGGGCGCGCTGGCCGGGCACGCGGTCGGCAACCTGGTGCTCGCGGCGCTGCTGGAGATCCTCGACGACCCGGTCACCGCGCTCGACGAGGCCGCCCGCCTGCTGGGGCTGCGCGGCCGGGTGCTGCCGATGTGCACCGAGCCGCTGGACATCGAGGCGGACGTGGTCGGCCTCGACGAGGACCCGGACGCGGTCCGGCGGATCCGGGGGCAGGTCGCGGTGGCGACCACGCCCGGCCAGGTGCGGCGGATCCGGCTGTACCCGGCGGGCGAGCCCGGTGAGGTGCCGAAGGCGTGCGCCGCCGCGGTCGCCGCCGTGCACGACGCGGACGTGGTGCTGCTCGGGCCCGGGTCGTGGTTCACGAGCGTGCTGCCGCACCTGCTCGTCCCCGAGCTGCACGAGGCGCTGATCGACACGGCCGCGTCCCGCGTCGTGGTGCTGAACCTCGTCCCCCAGCCGGGGGAGACGGCGGGTTTCTCCCCGGAGCGCCATCTGGACGTACTCTGCGAGCACGCGCCGCACCTGCGGGTGGACGCGGTGATCGCCGACGCCGACTCGGTCCCGACACCGGACCGGCTGCGACGTGCGGCCGAGTCGCTCGGGGCGCGCCTGCGACTGGACGCGATCGCGTCGGCCGCGGCGCGGGAGCGGCACGACCCGGCCGCGCTGGCCGAGAGCCTGCGGGGCGCGTTCGAGGCGGTCAGATCGGCACGCGAAGCGGGTTGATGGTGGGATGTACGCCTGCGTGGGAGGCGAGCCCCTGTGGGAGGGGGCGCGCGTGGTGGGAGAGGAGCAACCAACGTGGCGATGACCGCGGCGGTCAAGGACGAGCTCAGCAGGCTGGCGGTGTCCAAGACGTGTTGCCGGCGTTCGGAGGTGTCGTCGCTCCTGCGGTTCGCGGGCGGACTGCACATCGTCGGTGGCCGGGTGGTCGTCGAGGCGGAGCTGGACACGGGTGCCGCGGCGCGGCGGCTGCGCAAGGAGATCCACGACCTGTTCGGGCACAACGCCGACATCCACGTGCTCGCGTCCGGGGGCCTGCGCAAGGGCACCCGGTACGTGGTGCGCGTGGTCAGGGACGGTGAGGGGCTCGCCCGTCAGACCGGCCTGCTCGACCAGCGCGGCCGCCCGGTGCGGGGCCTGCCCGCCGCGGTCGTGTCCGGTGGCGTGTGCGACGCGGAGGCCGCGTGGCGGGGCGCGTTCCTGGCGCACGGCTCGCTGACCGAGCCCGGCCGCTCGTCGGCGCTGGAGATCACGTGCCCCGGCCCGGAGGCGGCGCTGGCGCTGGTGGGGGCGGCGCGGCGGATGGGCATCCAGGCCAAGTCGCGCGAGGTCCGCGGTGCCGACCGCGTGGTGGTCCGCGACGGTGACGCCATCGGCGCGATGCTCACCAGGCTCGGCGCGCACACGTCCGTGCTGGCGTGGGAGGAGCGCCGCATGCGCCGCGAGGTCCGCGCGACGGCCAACCGCCTCGCCAACTTCGACGACGCCAACCTGCGCCGGTCCGCCCGCGCGGCGGTCGCCGCCGCGGCACGGGTGCAGCGCGCGATGGAGATCCTCGGCCCGTCGGCCCCGGAGCACCTGTCCGCGGCGGGCAAGCTGCGGCTGTCGAACCGGCAGGCGTCGCTGGAGGAGCTGGGCCAGCTGTCCGACCCGCCGATGACCAAGGACGCGGTCGCGGGCCGCATCAGGCGTCTGCTGGCGATGGCCGACAAGCGCGCGAAGGAACTGGGCCTGCCCGACACCGAGTCAGCCGTCACCCCGGAGATGCTCGAAGCCGAGGTCTAGTGCGGGGCACTAGCTCGGCGTCGAGCCGCGCACGCCACTCGTCCGGCGACATGGAGACGTACGTCGGCACCTCCTCGTCCCACCGCGCGGCGAACTCGTCCAGGCCCTTGACGAACTCGCGCTGGATCCAGCGACGCGCGACGGCGAGCACGGGCGCGGCGAGTGGGCGGTACAGACCGCGGCCACGGACGGTCACGGTCACCTCGACCCGCCACCCGTCGCCCGCCGCTCGGCTGACCTCCACGGTGCCGCGGGCCATCCTGTGGTCGAACCGGCCGAGGACGGCGGTGCCGCCACCGGTCCACCAGCGTTCGAAGTCGACGGTGCCGGTGCCGGTCGTCAGCTTGCCGCCGTCGCCCGCGCCACCCTCGATCTGGAGGGCGCGCGGGGCGGCGGCGCTGTGCAGCCGCACGTGGCAGGTGGTCGTGACGTCGGGCGTCGTGGTGGTGACCCGGGCCGCCGACTCCCCGTGCCGGTCCCACGCGTCGAGCGTGACCACGGTTTCGCCGTTCTCGTAGTGCGCACCCGCGGCGAGCGGATCGCCGTCGATAGGGGGGAGCGCCGCGCTGCCGAGGTGTTCGGTGAGCGCGTCCCAGCAGATCGCTACCGCACTCTCGAACCAGGCCCTGGGCGCCGGCGTGAGGGCGATCGTGTGGTGGAAGCGAGCCATGCCCGCATGTTCCCATCCGGACATGCGTGCTGAACCCGAAATTTCGGCCGTCAGTGGAAGTTGCGTGCCCCGGCGCCCGTTCGGGAAAGATCCCGGACACGGCGCGAGGCCTGCCTGATTGACCCCCACGCAATCAGGCAGGCCCCGCCTTTCCTGGGTGCCGCACCCCCCTGGCGGCGAGCCGTCCCCCGCCTCGCCGCCACTCCCAGCGCCCCCCTACGCCAACACAAGAGCAGGCCCCCGGCACCCAGATACGACCTTGTTGGGAAAAATCCCGCGAACCAGTTCCGGCCCCGGCGCGCGGGTCCCAACTGATTCGATACAGTTGCCTTGCCCGCACATCCCGCGACCTGGCCAACCTCGGGCGATAGGGTGGATCGGGCTGATTCGACAATCACGAGCACGAGGAGACGCACGGTGACCGTTCGGGTAGGCGTCAACGGCTTCGGCCGTATCGGCCGCAACTTCTGGCGCGCGGTGCAGGCCAGCGAGCACGACATCGAGGTCGTCGCTTTCAACGACCTCGGCGATGTCGCCACCATGGCGCACCTGCTGAAGTACGACAGCGTCCTCGGTGTGCTGCCGCAGGAGGTCAAGGCGACCGCCGACGGCATCCAGATCGACGGCACGACCATCAAGGCGCTCGCCGAGCGCGACCCCGGCAAGCTGCCGTGGAAGGACCTCGGCGTCGACGTCGTCATCGAGTCGACCGGCTTCTTCACCAAGGCCGACGACGCACGCAAGCACGTCGACGAGGGCGGCGCCAAGAAGGTCATCATCTCCGCGCCCGCGAAGGGCGAGGACCTGACGGTCGTCATCGGCGCCAACGAGCAGCTCTACGACGGCTCGCAGACCATCATCTCCAACGCCTCCTGCACCACCAACTGCCTGGCGCCGCTGGCCAAGGTCCTCCACGATGCGTTCACCATCGAGAAGGGCCTGATGACCACGATCCACGCGTACACGCAGGACCAGAACCTGCAGGACGGCCCGCACAAGGACCTCCGCCGCGCCCGTGCCGCCGCGCTGAACGTCGTGCCGACGTCCACCGGCGCCGCCAAGGCCATCGGCCTGGTGCTGCCGGAGCTGAACGGCAAGCTCGACGGCTACTCGCTGCGCGTGCCGGTGCCGACCGGCTCGATCACCGACCTGACCGTCGACGTGTCGCGCGAGGTCACGGTCGACGAGGTCAACGCCGCCTACCGCGCCGCCGCCGAGGGCCCGCTGAAGGGCATCCTGCGCTACTCCGAGGACCCGATCGTGTCCTCGGACATCGTGACCGACCCGGCGTCCTGCGTCTACGACGCGCCGATCACCAAGGTCATCGGCAACCAGGTCAAGGTCTACGGCTGGTACGACAACGAGTGGGGCTACTCGAACCGCCTCGCGGACCTGACCGCACTCGTCGCGTCCAAGCTCTGAGGCGAGGCATGAAGACACTCGACGACCTGCTCGCCGAGGGTGTCCGGGGTCGGCGCGTCCTGGTGCGCGCCGACCTCAACGTGCCCCTCGACGGCGACACGATCACCGACGACGGCCGCATCCGCGCGTCGCTGCCCACGCTGACCAAGCTGGTCGACGGGGGCGCCCGGGTGGTCGTCACGGCCCACCTCGGCCGCCCCAAGGGCGAGCCGGACCCGAAGTACTCGCTCGCGCCCGTCGCGGCCCGGCTCGACGAGCTGCTGGACGCGACGGTCACGCTCGCGGGCGACGTGGTCGGCGACTCCGCGAAGACCACTGTGGACGGTCTCGCGGACGGCGAGGTCGCGCTGGTGGAGAACATCCGCTTCGACGCGCGGGAGACCAGCAAGGACTCCGCCGAGCGCGGCGCGCTGGCCCGTGACCTGGCGGGCCTCGTCGGCGACGACGGTGTGTTCGTGTCCGACGGTTTCGGTGTGGTGCACCGCGAGCAGGCCTCGGTGTACGACGTCGCCAAGCTTCTGCCGGCCTACGCGGGTGGCCTGGTGCTGGCCGAGGTCGAGGTGCTGCGCGAGCTCACCGGCGACCCGCGGCGGCCGTACGTGGTCGTGCTCGGTGGTTCCAAGGTGTCCGACAAGCTCGCGGTCATCGAGTCGTTGCTGCCCAGGGTGGACAAGCTGCTCGTCGGTGGCGGCATGTGCTTCACGTTCCTGGCCGCCGAGGGGCTCGGGGTCGGCTCGTCGCTGCTGGAGGGCGACATGATCGACACCTGCAAGAAGCTGCTCGCCGAGGCGGGGGAGAAGATCCTGCTGCCCGCGGACGTCGTGATCGCCGACAGGTTCGCCGCCGACGCCGCGACCGAGACCGTGCTCGTGGCCGAGATGCGCGAGGACTGGATGGGCCTCGACGTCGGTCCCATCACCGCGGAGCGGTACGCCGCGGCGCTCGCCGACGCGGGCACCGTGTTCTGGAACGGCCCGATGGGCGTGTTCGAGATGGCCCCGTTCGCCGAGGGCACCCGCGCGGTCGCCCAGGCCATCGTGGACGGCGACGCCTACAGCGTCGTCGGCGGCGGCGACTCGGCCGCGGCCGTGCGTGCGCTGGGGCTGCCGGAGGACGGATTCACACACATCTCCACCGGCGGCGGGGCGTCGCTGGAGTTCCTGGAGGGCAAAGAACTTCCGGGCGTCGCGGTACTGGAGGAGGGCGAATGAGGCAGGTCCTGATCGCGGGCAACTGGAAGATGAACCTCAACCACCTCGAGGCCATCGCCCTGGTGCAGAAGATCGCGTTCTCGCTGCCGGAGAAGTACTTCGCGAAGGTCGAGGTGGCGGTGCTCCCGCCGTTCGCCGACATCCGCAGCATCCAGACGCTGGTGGACGGCGACAAGCTGAAGCTGCGGTACGGCGCGCAGGACGTGTCCCGCTACGACTCCGGCGCCTACACGGGCGAGGTGTCGGCGCCGATGCTCGCGAAGCTGGGCTGCTCGTACGTGACCGTCGGCCACTCCGAGCGCCGCGAGTACCACGAGGAGACCGACGAACTGGTCAACGCGAAGGTGAAGGCCGCGCTCAAGCACGACATCGCGCCGATCCTGTGCATCGGCGAGAAGCTCGAGGTGCGCGAGGCGGGCAACCACGTCGAGTACACGACCGACCAGCTGATCGCCGGGCTCAAGGGCCTCAAGACCGACCAGGTGTCGAAGGTCGTCGTCGCGTACGAGCCGGTGTGGGCCATCGGCACCGGCCGCGTCGCGACCCCGCAGGACGCGCAGGAGGTCTGCGGCGCGATCCGGGCGAAGCTGGCCGAGAAGTACGGCCGGGAGATCGCCGACGGCGTCCGCGTCCTGTACGGCGGCTCGGTCAAGTCCGGCAACATCGGCGACCTGGTGAAGCAGGACGACATCGACGGCGCCCTGGTGGGCGGCGCGAGCCTGGACGCGGAGGAGTTCACGAAGCTCTCCGCCATGGCCGCGGGCGGCCCGCTGCCCTGATGGAACGCACGACGGCCCCTCTCCGCACGCTCGGGGAGGGGCCGTCGCGTTCTGTCAGAACGGGGTCAGGGTCAGCGTCATCGACGTCGGGGCCGGGTCCTCGATGTAGGAGGCGTGTTCGCACACGTCGTCGAAGGCGAAGCCGTACGCCTTACCGTCCACCGTGTTCTCGTGCATGATCCGCGAGTAGTGGTTGGTGACCGACCCCTGGTAGTACGTGGCCGCGTCGCGCACCGGCTGGGCGCCCGTCGCGGTCAGCACGCCCCGGTTGAAGCCCGCCCCCAGCGTCGCGGCCACCGGGCCGGTCACGCCGTCGTTCGGGGCGGCGAGCGCACCGTCGCAGAACAGGACGTCCCTGGTCGACGGCTTGGTGAACGCGCGCACCCCGCCGTCGAACACGAACTGGTCGCCCTGCACCGACCCCCGGAACGTGTTCGCGCCCGCGGTCACGGTCATCGTGTTCGAGCGGTAGTGGCTCCACACCTCGTCGATCAGGCCCGCGAAGTAGTCGGACGCGAACCGGCCCGCGTCGAGTCCGTGACCAGGGGCGATGACCCGCAGGTCGCCCAGCACCAGGTTCTCGAAACCGGGCGTGCCGGCCAGCGCGGAGAAGACCGCGCCCCGGCCGCCGTCCTTGAGCCTGCCCGTCTTCTGCTGGGACGCGCCGGACAGCGAGATCTCCATCGGCACCGACAGCATGTCGACCATCGTGATGTTGCAGTGCATGCCCGCGCCGTCGTAGGTGAACTCGGCGCAGTCGTGCAACACCGGGTAGTTCGGGTCGGCCTCGACCCAGCCCGCCGGGTAGGCGAGCGCGTTGCCCGGGTTGCACTTGAACTTCAGCTTCTCGCCGAGCGCGACGTAGATGCGCCCGGACATGCCCTGCGGCAGCGACAGCGTCCGCGAGCCGTCGACCTGGATCGAGTAGTCGGTGTAGCCGTCCGGGCCGTTGTCGGCCTCCGAGACCGGCACGAGCGCGCCGTCGGCGGACAGCCTGCACTGCTGTCCGGTGGCGAGGTTGGTGCCGACGACGTACGTCCAGAGCGGGCCGCGTCCGGACTCGTTGGCGATGGTGATCGAGAGAGGTGCGAGCGGCTGTGCTGAGGTTGGCGCTGCCCCGACCGACCTGGCCAGGAGCGGAGCGCCGACGGTCGCCGCCGCGAGCCCCCCGAGGAACGAGCGACGAGAGATCATGCGTGTACTCCTCACTGTCGGGTGCCCAGCACTGGGCACCGCGGAGGCCACGCGGAGCAACATCGGTCGTACGAGTCCCGCCCAGAGTATTGACCAGTTTGTTCTCGTACGCAACAATCCCGTCCACGGTCCGGTGGGGCACTGCGTGACGATCACAGGGCACCAGGTAACCTGATGCTTCGACCGTGCAGACGCGGTCCCGTGTCGACAGCGAGGATGAAATGGTTCTAGCTCTGCAGATTGGTCTGATCGTTACCAGCCTGCTGCTTATCCTTCTGGTCCTGCTGCACCGCGGTCGTGGTGGCGGTCTGTCGTCACTGTTCGGCGGCGGTATGCAGTCGAGCCTGTCCGGCTCCAGTGTCGCGGAGAAGAACCTGGACCGCGCGACGTTGTTCATCGGCGGAATCTGGCTTATCTGCGTCATCGGGCTCGGCCTGCTCATCAAGGTCCCGGTCTGATATCTCCCCGTTCGGCGGCGGACGGGGCGTCCCTCCTTTTCCCGTGTGAACCACCTTGTGGGGGTGTGAGAGTCGATGGCTGGTGGTAGTGCGATTCGAGGTACTCGAGTCGGCGCTGGGCCAATGGGTGAGTCGGAGCGGGGTGAGTCGGCGCCACGCCGACGGGTCTCCTACTGGTGCGCCAACGGGCACGAGTCGCGGCCGTCGTTCGCACTCGACGCCGAGGAGCCGGAGTCGTGGGACTGCCCGCGCTGCGGGCTTCCCGGTGGCCGTGACGCGCAGGAGCCCCCGAAGGCGCCGCGCAACGAGCCCTACAAGACGCACCTCGCCTACGTGAAGGAGCGTCGCTCGGACGCCGACGGCGAGGCCATCCTCGCCGAGGCGCTCGCGAAGCTCCGCAAGCAGCGCGAAGGCATCTGAGCGCAAGCTGAGAACACGAAGGCCGCCGGATCGGACCGAAGTCCCATCCGGCGGCCTTTGTGGTTCTCAGCCAGCCAGGGGGTAGGTGGCTGAGACCCGGAAACCGCCCTCCGCGGTCGGTCCCGCAGAGAACGTGCCCCCGAGCAACCCGGCACGTTCCTCGAGACCGATCAGTCCGTGACCGCCGGACGGCAGGACCGGCTTGCGTGCCCGCGCACGCTCGTTGCGCACCTCGACGACGAGGGTGTCCTGCTGCGCGAGCACCCGCACCGAGGCACGTGCCCCGGCCGCGTGTTTGCGCACGTTCGTCAGCGCCTCCTGCACCGTGCGGTACACGGCGTGCGACACCGGCCTCGGCAGACGCGACGGCTCCGCCTCCACGTCCAGCGCCACCGGCACCTGGTCGGAGCGGAAGTTCTCCACGAGGTCGTCGAGCTCGTCGACGCCCGGCTGCCCGTCCTCGGCCGCGTCACCGGACCGCAGCACGCCGACCAGGTTCCGCAGCTCCTCGAGCGTGCGCGTGGACAGGTCGCGGATCGTCCGGGCGGCCTGCTCGGTGTTCTCGCCGGTCGACACCTGCAGCGCGCCCGCCTGCATGGCGATGAGGGTGACCTGGTGGCTCACGACGTCGTGCATCTCGCGGGCCAGGCGTGCCCGCTCGGCCGCGCGGATCGTCTCCGCCAGGAGCTTCTTCTCCCGCTCGCGGCTCGACGCCAGCTCCCGGATGCGGGCCGACAGCTCCTGCCGCGCCGAGATCAACAGGCCGATGGCGACCGGCATCCCGGCGATGATCACCGCCCAGATCACGTTGAGCATGTGTTCCTGCCAGCTCAGTGACACGAACTCGGTGAGCGGCCACCGCACGTAGCCGCAGAGGAAGACAAGCACGCAGCCGGCGACCATCCGCCACGACAGCAGCCGGTGTTTCTTCGCGAGCGACCCGAGCGCGATCATCGCGGCGAGCTGCGACCAGCCGGTCATGAAGCCGGGGACCGTGACCAGCACGGCGAGGAACGGCACGTGCCTGCGCATGACCATGGCGGCGACCGCGACGGCCGACAGCCAGATCGAGTAGGTGGGGGCGTCCTCCGGGATGACGAGCCACACGTCGAGCACCGCGAGCAGCAACGCGACGACGTCGGAGGTGATCCCGCGGGCGCGCGGGCTGTTCCGCAGCGCCGTCAGCCACCGGGGCAGCCTGCGGGACGCCGCGAGGCTCGGGCGCGGCAGTATCCGTACGTCGTCGAGGGTGGCTTTGGGGGTGAACGTCGACGCGACCAGGACGGAACCTCCAGACTCGGTGCGGGCGCGCAAGGATGGCTCGACACCGCCCGTGCGTTGTCGCGGCAGCTCCGCGCCGGCGGGCACGCGTTCGCGTGTCTCGGCCGCGTGGCGCTGTCGTCGTGAAGACATAGGCTCGGCCTCCCTCCGGAGTTGTGCTCCGCGCCAATGAAGACATAACAATCGTCCGGTCGGGACGAAATGTTTCAGATCAATGTGCTGGAGCAAATCACCAGTTGCCGGACGACCTTCAGCTTGGACCGAACGGCCCCACTGTTTGGTCCGATCGACGCACGACTTCGCCTGCCGGTGACGAGTCGGGTTCCGAGCGTGTTTGTGAGGGCCCCCGCGGTGGAAGAATTGATCACGGGCCCTAACGGCCTGTCTTCGATCTTCGATGAACAGTCGGCGCTTCGCCACGCGTGTCCCCGATGTGGGAGGCATCGTGGTCGAGGGCCACCGGGACGAGGGAGGGTGCGGGGACTTGACGGAATACGGGGTGGCGCAGGACCAGCGGCGGCGACGGGAGCCCGCGCAGGCCGTCGCGGTGGTCGTCGCGGCGTTGTTCGTGGCGGCGGCGGCGCTGGACATGGGGCCAGGGCTGCTGGACAACGCGGTGCAGCTCGGGTTCGGGGGCGTGGGCCTGGCGATGAGCCGCGCTCCGCGCGGCGCGCGGGCGTTCCTGATCGCGGGCGGAGTGGCGTACTTCCTGCTGTGGCAGTTCGGCGCCGTCATCGACCCGTCACTCGTGCCGTTCCACACCGGCGACGTGGCCGTGCACCTGTCGTTCGTCGGGAGCATGATCGGCTTGGCCGTGCTGAGCGGCGGCCGGCTGGCGGCACCGCTGACGGTCGCGCCGGCGGTCGCGTTCCACGACGTGCCCGCGCGGTTCCGCCGCAGGCGCCAGGCGCCGAGCCGCCCACCGGGCCGCGACGACGGCAACCGCACTCCGCGGATCACGACCGGCCACCGGCGGGCGCGGCTTCTCGGCACCGAGGTCTGAGGATGCGGCGGTACGGGTTCGTGGGGGCCGGTGAGCTCACGGCCGCCGTGGTGACGGGACTGTCCCGCGCGGTCGCCGACCCGCCGGAGATCTTCCTGTCACCGCGTGGCCGGGGGAGCGCGCTGGCCGCGCGGTACCCGAACGTGCGGGTGTGCGACAGCAACCAGGGCGTGCTCGAGCACGCGACGACGGTCGTGCTCGCGGTCCGGCCGCCGATCGGCCGCACCGTTGTCTCGGAGCTGTCGTGGCGGCCGGAACACGTGGTGATCAGCGCGCTCGCCGGGGTGCGGCTGGCGTTGTTGCGGGAGTGGGCCGCACCCGCGGGCCACGTCGTGCGGGTCATCCCGCTGCCGCAGGCGGCCGTCGGGAAGAGCCGCACCGCGGTGTACCCGGACCACGCCGCGGCCCGCGCCGTGTTCGAGCAGGTCGGCGACGTCGTGGTGCCCGCCGAGGAAGCGTCGCTGGAGGTGTTCAGCGCCGCGACCGCGACGTTCGCGGCACACCTCGACTACCTCGCCACCATCGCGGGCTGGATGACCGAGCACGGCGTGGACGCGAACACGGCCGACGCCTACGTCACCCACATCTTCGGTCAGCTCGGCGAGTCGCTGTCGAAGCACGCCGACCTCGCGGCGTTGACCGGCAGGCACATGACGCCGGGCGGGATCAACGAGCAGCTCATGACCGACCTGCGCGACGACGGCGTGCCCGACGTGGTGCGGCGTGCACTCGACCGGATCCTGGCGCGCCTCAACGGATGAGCGTTCAGCTCGTCAGCGCCACCATCGCCTCGGAGAGGCTCGAGTAGTTCTCGATGCCCTCGGTGGTCTCGGTCGCGCGCAGGACCCTGGCCACCGTGAGGTTCGCGATCACGACGGCGAGGCGCTGGCCCGCCCACCGTGCGCGTGCGGTCGCGTCGAGGAGGACGCGGACGCCGGCCGCCGCGCAGTAGGTGACCTCCGTGAGGTCCACGATCACGGCGGGCACGCGTCGCCTGTGCAGGTCCTCCAGCACGGTCGCGAGGGTGGAGACCGTCAGCAGGTCGATCTCGCCCGCGACGCGGCACACGTGCAGGTCGTCGTTGTGCCGGACCACACGGACGCGCAGGCTGCGGTCGATGATCCGCTGGATGTCGGGCGCCGGTTTCTTCAGATGCGCCGGCGGAAGACGGTCTGGGCCTGTCCCCATCGTCGCTTCCCTACGGCTGTCGGCTGGCACTCCTGATTCTAGCCGCCTTCTCGTCGGCGACCGTGCACCACCCCGAAACCCTTGGCGGGTCCCGAGAACGGCGCGTGCCGGTGGGCGAGACGACGCCGGTCGGCCGCCGCGTCGGCGGCCCGGACGGTGGCCGCGACGTCGTCGCAGTCCGCGTACAGGCGGGCGGGGAGGCGGTGGAGCCGTCTCCTGGTCACCGAGTCCGTGCCGAACAGTTCCGCCTGCGCGATCACTTCCCAGCGGTAGGCCGGGAAGCACAGACCGTCCAGCACGGCCGCGACATCCGCGGAGTCCATGGGTTCCAATGTGCGCCTCCTGACGGTGATGAGCAGCGGAAATGTGGCCAACCACACCGAGTCCGCCGATCCCCGCGAGGGAGGGCCGGTGAGGCCGCGCCGCCCCACCGGCCCTCGGGCCGGGTGTCAGGTCGTGAGGCGCAGACGGGCGCGGAGGTCGTCCGCGGTCAGGTCCGCGCCGAACACGTCGGTGCCGGGCTGGAGCTTGCGGCCACCGACGGTGAGGCCACCGACGTCGACCGGTGCGAAACCGAGTTCGCCCGCCAGTGCCATCGCGGTCTTCTTCGCCCGCAGGTCGTCGCCCGCGACGGGGACGGCGCGGCGCGGAACGCGGTGGGCGTGGTCACCCAGGTGCTGCCAGCCGATCGCGTTGAACGCCTTCACCACGTACGCGGTGACGAGGTGGCTCTGGATCAGGTCACTCGAGGTCAGGCAGTCGTCGTCGAGGTCGGGGGTGGGACCGTCGAGGACGGGGTCGTAGTTGGTGGTGTCGATGACCGGTTTGCCCGCCAGCTCCGCCACCGGCAGTTCCCGGTGGCGGTCGAACGGCACCGCGACGACCGCGACGTCGGCGAACGCGGCGACGCCGCGCATCGTGCGTGCCACCAGCAGGCCGCACAGCGACACCTCGTGCCCGGTGAGGGCGAGCTGCCTGCTGAGCGCCGTGCCGAGGTGACTGGCGCCGATGATGCCGATACGCATGACCGGGGCGCCTAGTCGGCGATGGCCGGCACGACCGAGACGATCAGCGAACGGTGTGGCACGTTCATGGGGATCGTCACCGGCCGGTAGCGGCGGGGGCGGGGACGGGCGCTCTGGACGGCGACAATTGTCGCCGCGACATCCTGGCAGTCGGAGTAGCGGCGCAGCGGTAGCCGGTGCAACTTCGACATGGTGACGGCGTCGGCGCCGTACACGGCCGCGTGGGCGATGAGTTGCCAGCGATAGGCGGGGAAAGGCAGGTCCCAGAAGACCTGCTGGACTACTGTCTCGTTACCTGGGTCCGGGGTCACGCGAGAATCTTGTTCTCGTCACTTGCCGGAGACATCCGTCAAGTGACGGAGGTATGAGTGTCAGTTCTCCCCGGCGGCTGCCTTGTCCAGCAGCCACAGCGTCTCTTGCCGTCCGCGTGCCCCCGCTGCCGGGATGTCCGCGGCGTCGGCGTCCGCGAGCGCCGCGGCGACCGCCTCCGCCTTCGACGCACCGGCGGTCATCAGCCACACCCGCGCCGCGCGGCCGATCGTCGGCAGCGTCAACGACACGCGCGTGGGCGGCGGCTTCGGGCAGTCCCGGACCGCGACCACCGCACGCGCCGTCTCGGCGACAGCGGGGGAGTGCGGGAAGATCGACGCCGTGTGGCCCTCCTCGCCGACCCCGAGCAGGCACACGTCGAACGACGGGACATCCTTGAGCAGCACCGCGTACGCCTCGGCGGCCGCGTCCGGATCGTCGCCGTACTCGCCGTCCGACGGCGCCATCGGGTGCACCCGGTCCGGCGCCACCGGCACGTGGTCGAGGAGTTCCCGGCGCGCCAGCGTTTCGTTGCGTTCCGGGTCGCCGCCCGGCAGGAACCGCTCGTCGCCCCAGTAGACGTCGATCGTCGACCAGTCGAGCGTGGCGTCCCGCAGCGCGGCCAGCACGGCACCTCCGGTGCGGCCGCCCGTCAGCACGACAGAAGCCGTGCCACGGGCGGCCTGTGCCTCGGCGAGGACGGCGGCCAGCCGCTCGGCGGTGCGTGCCGCCAGCTCGTCCTGCGACGCGTGGACGATGGTCGCGGGGGTCACGACGCCGTCGCCTCCGCCTTGACCTTCTTGGCCGCGTTCGCCTTGCGCGTGGCCGCGGCACCCCGGCCGCGGTCGACCTTGTTCAGCGCCTTGAGCGCGGACTCGTAGATCTCGTCCGGGTCCAGCCGCCGCAGCTCCTCGGCGATGCAGTCCCGCACCGCGCGCCGCTGCAGCGCGACCCGCCGGTCCGGCTGACCCGGCTGGGACAGCAGACCGACCGCGCCGTCCGGCCGGTGGATCTCGATGTTGCCGGAACGGCGCTCCAGCACCACCGACACGATGCCCTGACCGGACTTGGCCTTCGTGCGCTTCACCGGCAGCCGCAGCTTCGACGCGAGCCACGCGGCCAGCAGGTCCGCCGACGGCGAGTCGGTCTCCCCGGACACCGACGCGCCCGTCACCCGCTCGAACGGCGGCAGGTCCAGCGCGGCCGCGAGCAGCGCACGCCACAGCGTCAACCGCGTCCACGCCAGGTCCGTGTCACCGTCCGCATAGGACTTCGCGCGGGCCTCGAGCGACCGTGTCGGGTTGCGCTCGGCGGCGGCGTCGGTGATCCGCCGGGTCGCCAGCCTGCCGATCGGGTCCTTCTCCGGTGACGTGGGCGCCTCGAACGGCCACCACGCCACCACCGGCGCGTCCGGCAGCAGCAGCGGCACCACACACGACGCGCCCTCGCTCGCGAGCGGGCCGTACAGGCGCAGCACGATGACCTCGCTGGCGCCCGCGTCACCGCCGACGCGGATCTGCGCGTCCAGCCGCGCCGCGGCCTTCTTCGCCCCGCGCGCCACCACGATCACCCGGCACGGGTGCTCGCGGCTCGCGTGGTTGGCCGCGTCGATGACGTCCTCGGTGCGCTCGCTGTCGTCGGTGACGATCACCAGCGTCAGCACGCGCCCGATGGTGTTCGCGCCACCCTGCTCACGCAGGTGCACCAACTTGCTGTTCACCTGCGACGTCGTGGTGGCAGGCAGATCGATGATCATGGTCGCCTCCAGTGACGGCCGGTGCGGGACAGCATGCGGTCCGCCGAGTCGGGGCCCCAGGTGCCTGCCTGGTAGGGCTCCGGCTTCCCGTTGGTCCGCCAGGCCTTCAGGATCGGGTCGAGGATCTGCCAGGACAGCTCGACCTCGTCGTTCTTCGGGAACAGCGACGGCTCACCGAGCAGCACGTCCAGGATCAGCCGCTCGTAGGCCTCCGGCGACGACTCGGTGAACGAGTGGCCGTAGGAGAAGTCCATGTTCACGTCCCGGACCTCCATGGTGGAGCCGGGCACCTTCGAACCGAACCGCATCGTCACGCCCTCGTCGGGCTGCACCCGGAACACCAGTGCGTTCTGGCCGAGCTCCTCGGTGGACGTGGCGTCGAACGGCAGGTGCGGCGCCCGCTTGAACACCACGGCGATCTCGGTGACGCGACGGCCGAGCCGCTTGCCGGTGCGCAGGTAGAACGGCACTCCGGCCCAGCGGCGGGTGTCCACCGCCAGCTCGATGGCCGCGAACGTCTCGGTGATCGAGTCCTTCGCGAAGCCACCCTCCTGCAGCAGGCCGGGCACCTTCTGCCCGCCCTGCCAGCCACCGGTGTACTGGCCGCGCGCGGTCGTCTCGGTGAACGGGCCGACCGGCTTGGTGGCGGCCAGGATCTTCGCCTTCTCCGCGCGGACCGCGTTGGGGTCGAAGGAAACCGGCTCCTCCATCGCGGTCAGCGCGAGCAGCTGCAGCAGGTGGTTCTGGATCACGTCACGGGCGGCGCCGATGCCGTCGTAGTACCCCGCGCGACCGCCGAGACCGATGTCCTCGGCCATGGTGATCTGCACGTGGTCCACGTAGTTGCCGTTCCAGATCGGCTCGAACAGCTGGTTGGCGAACCGGATCGCCATGATGTTCTGGACGGTCTCCTTGCCGAGGTAGTGGTCGATGCGGAACACCGACTCCTCGGGGAAGATCTCGTTGACCATCTTGTTGAGCTGCTTGGCGCTCGTCAGGTCGTGGCCGAACGGCTTCTCGATGACCACGCGGCGCCACTCGTTGTTCTTCGGCTCCGCGAGACCCGTGCGCGCCAGCTGCTGGATCACCTTCGGGAACGCGGCGGGCGGGATCGACAGGTAGAACGCGTGGTTGCCCGCCGTGCCACGGACCTGGTCGAGGTCGGTGATGGTCTGCACCAGGTTGTCGAACGCGACGTCGTCGTCGAACGAGCCCTGCACGAACCGGCAGCCCTCGGCGAGGCGGTCCCAGACCTCCTGCCGGAACGGCGTGCGCGCGTGCTCCTTCACCGCGTCGTGCACGACCTTGCCGAAGTCCTCGTCCGCCCAGTCGCGGCGGGCGAACCCGACCAAAGAGAAACCGGGTGGCAACAGCCCCCGGTTCGCCAGGTCGTAGATCGCCGGCATGAGCTTCTTCCTGGACAGGTCACCGGTCACCCCGAAGATCACCAGGCCGCAGGGCCCGGCGATCGTGGGGAGCCGCTTGTCCCGCTCGTCGCGCAGCGGGTTCTGCCAGCCGCGTGTCACCTGCCGACCTCCTGAAGCGCCGTCACCAGGTGCGCCAGCCCGGCGGCCCGGTCCGTGAAGTGCAGCCGCAGCACCGGGCGCCCGTGCTCGGTCAGCACCTGACCGTCGCCGAGTGCCTGCGCGAGCTGCAGCGTGCCGAGTGTGTAGGGGCGGCCGGGGACCTCGATGTCGTCCTCGACGGCACCGGTCAGCTGCAGGAAGACACCGTTCTGGTGCCCGCCCTTGTGGTACTGGCCGGTCGAGTGGAGGAACCTCGGGCCCCACCCGAACGTGGTCTGCAGCCCGGAACGCCGCGCGAACTCCGGCCGCAGCACGACCGCCGACGCGTCCGCGATCCGGTCGAGGTAGGCCTGCACGGCGACGTAGCCGAACTCCGGCGCGGACGCGATGAACGCCCGCAGCACACCGGCGAGCGTCGTCTCACCCGCCAGCGCCTCTGGTGCGTGCACCTCGACCGCACCGTCCACAAAGGTCGGTGTGGCCGGCTCCGACCGCGGCGCGTCCAGGAGCGACCGGGCGGCCTTCTTCGCGGCCTCCACGTCCGGCTGGTCGAACGGGTTGATGCCCAGGAGCCGCCCGACGATCGCGGTCGCGTACTCCCACAGCAGGAACTGGCCGCCGAGGGCGCCTTCGATGCCCATGAGCGAACCGCTGCGGCCCTCGCCGACGGCGATCGGCACCGCGTCGGAGTGGGCGTCGGAGAAGTCCGGTGACTCCGGGCTCTCGACCACCACGGGCAGCAGGCCGATGCCGTTCTTGCCGGTCGACTCGGCGATCAGCTGCTCGGCCCAGTCACCGAAACCCTTGATGCCGGAGCCGGTGTCGGCGATGACCACCTTCTCCGCGCCGCGTCCGTGCGCGCCGCCGAGCGCGGCCGCCAGCACGATCGCCGGGTTGTTCGTGCTGTCCTGCGACAGTGCCGGAGCGGCCTCCGCCGCCTCGTCGAGCAGCTTCCCGATGTCGGCGCCCGCGAGCCCCGAGGGCACCAGCCCGAACGCGGTCAGCGCCGAGTAGCGCCCGCCCACGTGCGGGTCGGCGGCGAAGACCTTGCGGTAGCCCGCCTCCTTCGCCGCCGCCTCCAGCGGTGAGCCCGGGTCGGTCACGACCACGATCCGCGACGCGGCGTCGATGCCCTCGTCGGCGAACGCCTTCTCGAAGATCCGGCGGTGGCTGTCGGTCTCCACAGTGGACCCCGACTTCGAGGACACCACGAGCACCGTGCGGGTCAGGTCGCCCTCAAGCGCGTCGGCGACCTGACCCGGGTCGGTGGTGTCGAGCACGACCAGCGGCACGTTCGCGGTGCGGGTGATCACCTCGGGCGCGAGCGACGACCCGCCCATGCCCGCCAGCACGACCCGGTCCACGCCCTCGGCGTGCAGTTCCGCCCGCAGCGCCTCGATGTCCGCGACCAGCGGGCGCGACGTCTCGTGCAACGTGGTCCAGGACAACCGGATCGACGCCTCAGGCTCGGCCTCGGGGCCCCACAGCGTGGGGTCCTGGGCGGTGAGCTTGGACGCGACCCGGTCAGCGGCCAGCTGCTCGGCGAGCGGCCCGGCGTCCTCGATCAGCCGCTTGCGGCCCTCGAGCTTGCCCTTGATCAGGTCCTCGAACTGCTTCACGATCCGCACTGCCTCGGGCGGCAGGTCGTTCGTCTCGGTCATGTGGTCGTCTCAGCTCCCCGCCGCGGCGAGTTGTTCGGTGACCGAGTCGAGCAGCTCTTCCCAGGACTTCTCGAACTTCTCCACGCCTTCGTTCTCCAAGGTGATGAACACGTCGTCGATGTCGATGCCGACCGCGACGAGGTCGTCGAACACCTTCTGCGCCTCGCCCGCGGTGCCGGTCACCGTATCGCCGTGCAGGTCGCTGTGCTCGGCAACCGCGTCCAGCGTGTTCTCCGGCATCGTGTTGACCGTGTCGGCGACGACCAGCTCGTCGACGTACAGCGTGGGGGAGTAGTCCGGGTTCTTCACGCCGGTCGACGCCCACAGCGGACGCTGCGCGTGCGCGCCCGCCGCCTTCAGCCGCTCCCAGCGCGCACCGGAGAAGGCCTCCTGGAACGCCGCGTACGCGAGGCGCGCGTTGGCCACGGCCGCCTTGCCGCGCAGGGCCTTCGCCTCGTCGGTGCCGATGGCGTCGAGCCGCTTGTCGACCTCGGTGTCCACGCGGGACACGAAGAACGACGCGACCGAGTGGAGCTGCCGGATGTCGTGCCCGTTCGCCTGCGCCTGCTCCAGGCCGGCCAGGAAGGCGTCCATCACGGCCTTGTACCGCTCGACGGAGAAGATCAGCGTGACGTTCACGCTGACGCCCTCCGCGAGCGTGCGGGTGATCGCGGGGATCCCGGCCTCGGTGGCGGGGATCTTCACGAGCAGGTTCGGCCGGTCGACCGTCTTCCACAGGTCCAGCGCCTCGGCGACGGTCTTGTCCGTCTCGTGCGCCAGGCGCGGGTCGACCTCGATCGACACGCGGCCGTCGACACCGCCGGTGCTGGTGTAGAGGTCCCGGAACAGGTCGCAGGCGTTGCGGATGTCGGTGGTGGTGATCTCCTTGACGGCCGCGTCCAGCGACGCGCCGCGGGCGGCCAGCTCACGCACCTGGTCGTCGTAGTCGGACGCGTTGGACAGCGCCTTCGCGAAGATCGTCGGGTTGCTGGTCACCCCGACCACGTGCTTGTCCCGGACCAGGCCGGCGAGGTTGCCGGAGGTGAGCCGGGCCCGCGACACGTCGTCGAGCCAGATGGACACGCCCAGCTCGGACAGCTGGGCAAGCTTGTCGGTCATGCGAGCCTCTCAGTCTTCTCAAGTGAGCGACGGGCCGCGGCGACGACGGCTTCCGTGGTGAAACCGAACTCCTTGAACAGGGTCTGGTAGTCGGCGGAAGCGCCGAAGTGCTCGATGGAGACGATCTCCCCCGCGTCACCGACATACCGGTACCACGGCTGGGCGATGCCCGCCTCCACGGCGACCCGCGCCTTCACGATCGGTGGGATCACGTGGTCGCGGTAGGACTGGTCCTGGGCCTCGAACAGCTCCTGCGACGGCATGCTCACCACTCTCGTGGCAACGCCATCGCCCTCGAGAACCTTCCTGGCCTCGACCGCGATCTGCAGCTCGGAGCCGGTGGCGACGATCACCACCTGGGGCACGCCCGCCGAGCTGTCCTCGAGCACGTACGCGCCCTTGGCGACCCCTTCGGCCGCCTTCTCCTTCGTGCCTTCCAGCACGGGCAGGTTCTGCCGCGTCAGCGCGATGCCGACCGGCGCGTCGTGCTGCTCCAGCACCGCCCGCCACGCGGCGGCGGTCTCGTTCGCGTCACCCGGCCGCAGCACGACCAGGCCCGGGATGGCGCGCAGCGCGGCGAGGTGCTCGATCGGCTGGTGCGTCGGGCCGTCCTCGCCGAGGCCGATCGAGTCGTGCGTCCACACGTAGGTCACCGGCAGCTTCTGCAGCGCGGCGAGCCGGACCGGTGGGCGCATGTAGTCGGAGAACACGAGGAACGTCGCGCCGTACGGCCGGGTCGGGCCGTGCAGCACGATGCCGTTGAGGATCGAGCCCATCGCGTGCTCGCGGACACCGAAGTGCAGCGTGCGCCCGTACGGGTGGGCGTCCCACTCCTTCGTCTTCGCCGCCTCCGGCCCGAACGAGTCGGCGCCCTTCATCGTGGTGTTGTTGCTCTCCGCGAGGTCCGCGGAGCCACCCCACAGCTCGGGGAGCACGTCGGCGAGCGCGTTCAGCACCTCGCCGGACGCCTTGCGGGTCGCGATCCCCTTGGGGTCCGGGTCCCACGACGGCAGCGCGTCGGCCCAGCCGTCGGGCAGCCGGTAGGCGCCCGCACGGTCCAGCAGCGCCTTGCGCTCCGGGTTGGCGGCCGCCCACGCGTCGAAGGCCTTCTGCCACTCCTCGTGCGCCTGCTTGCCGCGGTCGGCGGCCAGGCGGGCGTGCTTGAGCACCTCCGGCTCGACCGCGAAGTGCTGGTCCGGGTCGAAGCCGAGGATCTTCTTGACCTCGGCGACCTCGTCGGCGCCCAGCGCGGCACCGTGCGCCTTGCCGGTGTTCATCTTGTTCGGCGCCGGGTAGCCGATCACGGTCTTCAGGAGGATGAACGACGGCCGCGCGGTCTCCGCCTTCGCCGCCTCCAGCGCGGCCAGGATCGCGACGACGTCCTCGCCACCCTCGACGACCTGGACGTGCCAGCCGTAGGCCTCGTAACGCTTCGCGGTGTCCTCGGACAGCGCGATGTTCGTGTCGTCCTCGATGGAGATCTTGTTGTCGTCGTAGATGACCGTGAGGTTGCCCAGCTCCTGGCGGCCCGCGATGGACGACGCCTCGGAGGTGACGCCCTCCTCGATGTCACCGTCGGAGGCGATCACGTAGATCTGGTGGTCGAACACGCTCTCGCCCGGCGCGGCGTCCGGGTCGAACAGGCCGCGCTCGCGGCGGGCGGCCATCGCCATGCCGACCGCGGAGGCGAGACCCTGGCCGAGCGGGCCCGTGGTGATCTCCACACCGGCGGTGTGCCCGTGCTCGGGGTGGCCGGGGGTCTTGGAACCCCACGTGCGCAGCGCGGCGATGTCCTCGATCTCCAGCCCGTAGCCGGACAGGAACAGCTGCAGGTACAGCGTCAGGCTCGAGTGGCCGGCCGACAGCACGAACCGGTCGCGGCCGATCCAGTCCGGGTCACTCGGGTCGTGGCGCATCACCCGCTGGTAGAGGGCGTACGCGACCGGAGCGAGGCTCATCGCGGTGCCCGGGTGACCGTTGCCGACGTGCTGGACGGCGTCCGCGGCGAGGACCCGGATGGTGTCCACGGCGCGTTTGTCGAGGTCGGTCCAGTCGTCAGGCAGGTTCGGTGTGGTCAAACGGGCCAGTTCGTCGGCGCTCATGGACACGGACTCAAGCTCCCACCTAATCGTGTTGCCGATCATGCTCGGTGCACGACCGCGCTGGTCATCCTCGGGTTCCCCGCTCAATTCCCGGCTGTGTTTCTCAGCCTAACGAAACCACCCGACGGCGGCCGTCCATGGTCACGCGGCTACCATTCGAGCCGTTACCCGGACAGCCGCCACTTACACCAGTCAGGAGCCGCCAGTGAGCGCAGCGCTGGGGGCGACGACCGAAGCCCCGCGCCGCAGCCGCAAGGATGTCGTGCGTGCGTACGTCGCGCTGACCAAGCCGAGGATCATCGAGCTCCTGCTGGTCACGACCGTGCCGGCCATGATGCTGGCCGAGCGGGGCATCCCGTCGCCGTGGCTCGTGTTCGCCACCCTCTTCGGCGGGACGATGGCCGCGGGTTCCGCGAACGCGCTGAACTGCGTCGCCGACGCCGACATCGACGCGGTGATGAAGCGCACGTCGGCGCGCCCGCTCCCCAAGCACCAGGTGCCCACGCGGAACGCGCTCGTGTTCGGGGTCACCCTCGGCGTGCTGTCCTTCGCGTGGCTGTGGCCCACGACCAACCTCCTGGCGGCGCTGCTGGCCGTCGCCGCCATCCTGTTCTACGTACTGATCTACACGATGGTTCTGAAGCGCAGGACCGCGCAGAACATCGTGTGGGGCGGTGCCGCGGGCTGCATGCCGGTCGTGATCGGCTGGTCGGCGGTCACGGGCTCGGTCGAGTGGCCCGCGCTGGTCATGTTCGGCGTGATCTTCTTCTGGACCCCACCCCACTTCTGGGCGCTGGCGATGAAGTTCAAGGACGACTACGCCCGGGCGGGCGTGCCCATGCTGCCCGTCGTGACGACCGCCGACCGGGTGGCCCGGCAGATCGTCACGTACTCGTGGGTGATGGTCGTGTGGACGCTGCTGCTGGTCCCCGCGACCGGCTGGGTGTACACCGCGTTCGCGGTCCTCACCGGCGGCTGGTTCATGATCGTCGCGCACCGCCTGTACGCGGCGATCAAGCGCGGCGAGCCCGGCAAGCCGATGAAGCTCTTCCACATGTCGAACACGTACCTGACGCTCGTGTTCGTCGCGCTGGCCGTCGACTCGGCGCTGGGCCTCCCGGTGGTCGGTCTCCCGTTCTAGCTGGGTCGGAACTCGATCCGGGCACCGAGCACGTCGACCGTCGCCGCGGGCAACGCGGCCACGTCCCGCACGGCGACCGCGTAGGACACGAACGCCGTCTCGTCGCCGGGCACGAACCGCACGAGCCGTTGTGGCCGACCGACGTACGTCTCGTACCTGGCGGCCGCGGCCTCCGGGGCCGGGGTGCGGAGCGTGACCTCGTCGTCGAGCTCCAGGTAGCGAATCGTCTCCACATCGCCGTCGACCGGGCGGCGCACCGTGTTCACCCCGCCGTGCGCGATGCCTTCGGTGGTCGCCTCGATCCGGGTGATCAGGGCAGGCAGCACGTCGGGTGGCGCGTCGAGCGGCACGAACCGGGCGTCCTCGGGCATTGAACCGACGTCGGGGGTCACCAGTTCGACAAAGCTGTGCGGGAAGGTCGGCGTGCGTGTTCGCGGCGCCGAACGGGCGCGGCTCTCGCCGTCGCCGCGTGCCATCGTCGGGTAGGCCGGGGCGGGGTCTTGACACCTCCGATAACCTTCCGGTTATGAAACCGAGGGGTAATCAATCGTGACGGCGACCCTCGACGTCACATTCGCCGCGCTGGCCGACCCCACGCGGCGTGCCATCCTCGCCCGGCTGTCCAGGGGCGAGGCGACGGTGAAGGAGCTGGCCGAGCCGTTCGCCATGACGCAGCCCGCCATCTCCAAGCACCTCAAGGTCCTGGAACGCGCCGGCCTGGTCGAACGCGGCCGGGACGCGCAACGCAGGCCGTGTCGCCTCGTCGCCGCGCCCATGCGGGCCGCGACCGAGTGGCTCGGCGGCTACCGGCGGTTCTGGGAGGAGAGCTACGACCGGCTCGACCAGGTGCTCTCCGATGAGTGACCGCGACATCGTCATCACCCGCACCTTCGCCGCGCCCAGGCAACGGGTGTTCGAGGCCCACACGGACCCGGGCCTGCTGCGGCGCTGGTTCGGTCCGCACGGCTGGCGGCTCGTCGTCTGCGAGATCGACCTGCGACCCGGCGGGACCTGGCACTACGTGCTGCGCGGCCCGGCGGGGGAGGAGATGGCGCTGGGTGGCACGTACCTCGAGATCGACCCGCCCGACCGCCTCGTCATGACCGAGCGCAACCCCGACTGCCACGCCCGCGCCGCCCACGAGTCGGTGATCACCATCGCGCTGACCGGCGACACCCACCTCACCCACACCGCCACGTTCCCGACCCCCGAGATCCGCGACGCCGTCGCCGGCTCCGGCATGGCACGTGGCGTCGGCGAAGGCTTCGACCGCCTCGCCCGCACACTGGAGCGACCCATGGACTGGAAGATCGAGATGATCCCCGTGCCCGTCACCGACGTGGACCGGGCCAAGGACTTCTACGCGAACAAGCTCGCGTTCCCCGTCGACGTCGACCACGAGGCGGGCGACTTCCGCTTCGTCCAGGTGACCCCGCCGGGGTCGGGCTGCTCGATCGGCTTCGGCCGCGGCACGAGCGAGATGACACCCGGCGACCTGAAGGGCGTGCAGATCGTCGTCGAGGACGTCCAGCGCGCCCGCGACGAACTGGTCGGCCGCGGCGTCGACGCCACGCCGGTGTACCACTTCGAGAACGGCGAGCAGGTCGACGGGCCGGGCGACCGGTGGAACTCGTTCGTGGGCTTCAGCGACCCGGACGGCAACCGCTGGGTGCTGCAGGAACGCCCCGCGGGCGACCCCGCGGGCGACTAGGAGGCGGCGGCGGGACTCGCGGCGGCGACGGCGGCCAGCAGCTGGGAGACGTCCGCGTCGTCCAGTGACTCGCGGATGCACTGCCACAGCTGGAGGTTCGCCGACGCCCAGCGGGTGTACATGGCGGCGGCTTCCGGGTTGTAGAAGTAGAAGCCCTCGTCGTGCACGCCCTGCTGCTCGCCGCAGATCTTGTTCGCGAGCTCCCGCAGGCCGATCCCGTTCTCCTCGAGGTACTTGTGCGCCAGCACCACCGGGGTGACCGGCAGCGCCTTGAACAGCGTGTCGGCGTCCGAGAGCGCCTGCGCCTCGAGCGAGATGTCGCGGCCGCGGGTGGCCATCTCCGCCTCGACCACGATGCAGTCGATCCACGCGGCCACGTGCGGGGCGACGCCCGCCCGTTTCAGGATCGCGCGCCGCAACCGCCCGCCCGTGGCGGCGGAGGAGTTCCTGCGGACCAGGTAGTTGACGTCGTGCACCAGCGCGGCCGTCTCGACGACGCTCACCTCGGCGCCGTTGAGCACGGCGAACCGCGCCGCCTTCGTGCGGACGAACGACACGTGGTGCCACCCGTGGAACTGCAGGCGCGCGGCATAGCGCGTGCAGATCCGGTGGACGTCCGCCTCGACGGCGTCGACCACATCCGGTGCGATCACCGGCACCAAGTCGCCAGCAGGCGTGTTTTCCTCGACAGACATCGACCCCTCCGAACCGCGCCGTCGCCCACGCCGGTGCGGTCGGCGCGGAAGGGGGGCTCGTGGAGGTAGATGGTAAACGCCGGGGACGGAATTGTCTGCGGTAGCCGGGCCCTTTCGACTCCTTTCAGTCGCGGCTCACAGTCGTGCCGCGAGGTGCGACAAGCGCGATTCGACCGGTACGTGCCGGTGACTTTCCTGCGTGACGGGGTCGTAGGACAGGCTCCACGGCGTGACCTCCCTCGACTTGACCAGGAACGTCATGGTCCCGTTCATCGCGCGCGGAATGCGGTGGAAGTCGGACGCGAGCAGGCAGCCCGCGGCGCCCTCCGTGCATTCGGTTTCGGACAGTTTCGTGGTGGCGGAGATCAGGCCGTTGTCCGGCTTGATCGCCGCGGCATAGCGTTCGTGCAGGTAGGCGCCTTTCAGGATGGTCGTGCAGAAGTGGTACCGGTGGTTGTGCACCGAGTCGGCGTAGCCCGCGCGCCAGTCACGCTGCTCCTTGTACTCGTGCAGCCAGAACGTGAACGGCTCGTCGCGCCGGTCGCGCAGGCACCACGCGAAGTGCGTCGTCGTCTCCCTTGACCGTGCGATGACCGTGTTCGCCTGCTCGGTGGGCAGTTCGAGCAGGTGGGTGCGGAGGTCGGTGCGCAGGTTCGGCCGGGTGGACCAGGAATCGAACCACCGGTCCACCTGTTCCCAGCGGGACAGGAGGTCGAAGTCGGCGCTCCGCAACTGCTCTGCCAGCTCCGTGAGCGCGGAGCCCTTGGTGGCCACGGGACATCAGCTCCCCAACTCAGCTGTGGCGGCGAAATCGCGGAGGAAGTTGTAGAACTCCGCGTTGAGCTCGAGGAACTGCTCCTCGCTCAATGTCGAATTGGTGATCTTCTCGAACCGCGAGATGAACTCCTCCCGTGTCGTTTCCGGCGTGATCACGAGATGGTGTGCGTGATGGGACGCGCTGATGCGGCCGAACTCCGCGCGTTCCATGTTGTAGATGAACGAACCGTCCGAGAACCGCAGCGTGCGGGGATATTCGGCGGGTGCGTGCGCGTCGCTGTAGAGCGTCACCCACACGCTGTCGTCGAAGATCTCCAGCCGGTCCAGCGGCGGATCGGAGATGATCGTGACCTCCATCCGCGTGCACCTGCTGCGGGCCAGGTACAGCCCGACCAGGCCCATCCTGATCTCCTGGTGCAGCCGGGCCTGGATCGTGTCGACGTCCACGTCGGCCGCCGAGTGGCGGATCAGGTAGCGGGCACGTCCGCTGATCCCCGAGAGGTTGTCGGGGTCCGCGACCACCGCGCGAAGTTCCCACTCTGCCTTGGACAACAGCAGCCGGGCGGCCGCGTGCCGACCGGAGAAACCTCGGAACAGGTACTGCCTCGTGTTCTGCAGGTCCTGCATCATCAGCCGGTTGAGCGCGGGATTGGGCTCCGCGGTCGGTTCGAAGACGTGGGTGGGGAAGAACTCACGGTTCATCGACCGGTACTCGGCGGACAGGTCACGCAGCGACTGTCGAGATTCCTCGATCAGCGGCGTGAGCATCGCCCGCTGGGTGGCGGTCGCGGTGATGAGGGTCTGGCCGAAGCCGACGATGGCCGAGACCAGGGTGCCGGTGGCCACCGCGGTGACCAGGTTCTTGCCGACGCCGGGGTCAAGGTTCGCCGACAGGACCATGGTCAGTCCGGAGACCACGACCAGTATCAGGAGTAGGAGGCCGGTTCTGGTCCAGAAGATCTCTTGAATGGGGTTCTTCTCGCGGGAGCCCCTGTCGGCTTCCGCGGGCATAGTGGTTCTCACCTCCCTGAAGGCACACTCGAACGAGGGACTTGCTCTCTGTGTCTGATCGAGTGCGAGGAGTTACTGTACCTCTCCGTGTGCAAGGGAGGAAGGGGACGGGTGCGTGACCGTGCCTGTTCCGTGATGCACTGGATCCCCAGGAAAACGGCCATCCAGGCCCACGACGTGATGCCCATGGTCGGCAGGTTCGCGGTGGTGGCGCTTGTTTTGGCGTCGCTCACGGCCTGTGTCAGTCGCGGTGGCCCGGACGTGTCGCCGGTGTTCGGGCAGCCCCCAACGAGTAGTCAGTGCGACGCGGAATGTGACCTAACAGACATCGAACCGAGCGGTGAACTCGACGAAACCCCGAAGATCCGGTGGCGCCGTCAGGGGATCAGGAGCAGCTTTCCCGTGGTCCGCCGTGCCTCCAGGTCGGCGTGCGCCGTGGCGGCGTCGGCGAGCGGGTAACGGCCACCGATCCGCACGGACACGCGTCCGGCGCCGATGGCCTGGAACAGCTCGTCGCAACGCCACCGGAACTCCTCGGGCGTCGCGATGTGGTGGGCGAGCGTCGGCCGGGTCAGGAACACCGACCCCGCCGCGTTCAGCCGCTGCGGGTCCACCGGCGGGACCGGCCCGCTCGACGCGCCGTACAACGCCAGCACACCCCGCCGAGCGAGGCAGGCCAGGCTGCCGTCGAACGTGGTCCTGCCGACGCCGTCGTACACGACCGCCACGCCGACCCCGCCCGTGAGGTCCCGCACGGCAGGCACGAAGTCGGTCTCCGTGTACCGGATGACCTCGTCGGCGCCTGCCTCGCGGGCGAGTGCCTCCTTCTCGGGCGTGGACACCGTGCCGATGACCCTGCCGCCGCGTGCCTTCACCAGCTGGGTCAGCAGCAGACCCATGCCGCCCGCGGCGGCGTGCACCAGCACGGTGTCGCCCGGCTTGACCGCGTACGTCGACGTCACGAGGTAGTGCGCGGTCAGGCCCTGCAGCATCGCCGCCGCGGCCGTGTCGTCCTCGACGCCGTCCGGCACCGCGAACGCCTTCCGCGCCGGGACGACCACCTGCCGCGCGTACGAGCCCGGTGCGTCGGCCCACGCCACGTGGTCACCCACGGCGTGGCCGGTGACGTCCGCACCGACCGCGACCACCGTGCCGGCGCCCTCGGCACCCGGCACGAACGGCAGGTCGCGCGGGTAGAGGCCGCGGCGCTGGTAGGTGTCGATGTAGTTCACCCCGGCCGCGGCCACCGACACGAGCAGCTCACCGGGGCCGGGGACCGGCGCGTCGATCGTCGACGGCGTCAGCACCTCCGGCCCGCCGGTGGCGTGCACGAGAATGGCGTCGATGGGGTCGGCCACGGTTGTCCTCCACGATCACGGGAACAGTCTGCGACCGGCAGGACCCTACGCCGCGAGCTTGGCGGCCAGCCGTTCCGGTCGGGGCCAGCGTACGGCCCACGCCCAGCCGAGCTTCTCGAAGATCCAGATCACCCGCGCGGAGATGTCGATCTGCCCACGTCGCACCCCGTGCCGGGCGCCCGTCGGGTCCGCGTGGTGGGAGTTGTGCCACGACTCGCCCATGGACAGGATCGCGAGCGGCCAGAAGTTGGCCGCCTTGTCGCGGCTCACGAACGGCCGCGAGCCGATCATGTGGCAGATCGAGTTGACCGACCACGTGACGTGGTGCAGGAACGCCACCCGCACGAAGCCCGCCCAGAAGATGCCGGTCACGACACCCCACCAGGACATGGTGATCAGGCCGCCGAGCACACCGGGCAGGCCGAGCGTCACCGCGGTCATCGGGATGAACAGCTTGTCGACGAGCTGGATGTCCTTGTCCGACAGCAGATCCGGCGCGAACCGCTCGGCGTTGGTCTTGTCCCGCTGGAACAGCCAGCCCATGTGCGCGTGCCAGAAACCCTTGGCGATCGCCAGTGGCGAGGTGCCGAACAGCCACGGCGAGTGCGGGTCGCCCTCCTTGTCGGAGAACGCGTGGTGGCGCCGGTGGTCGGCGACCCACGAGACGACCGAGCCCTGGGACGCGAGGCTGCCCGCCAGCGCGAGCGCGATCCGCAGCGGTCTCTTCGCCTTGAACGACCCGTGGGTGAAGTAGCGGTGGTATCCGACGGTCACGCCGAGCGAGCTGACCAGGTAGAAACCGGCGGCGAGGCCGACGTCGACCCAGCCGAGCCCCCAGCCCCACGCGAACGGGACCGCGGCGGCGAGGGCGAGCAGGGGGAGGATGAGGAAGACCTGGACGGTCACGTGTTCGGCGCCGGAGCGACGGCCGGAGATGATGGGCTTGGGCGCCTGGGGTTCGCGCGTGGGCGTCAGTGTGGGGGAGATGGTGGCGGAACCTCATAACTCGGCCGGGACGCGGCCTGGTGACGTGGACCTACGGTTACGTATCCGTAGGTTTCCGTCTCCAGGTTAGGCGGTCTCGGACGCACCCGCCATAGTTGTGTGATCCACCGAGGCACGACCGCGCACCCCGCACCACAGCGAACCGGTGGCGATGATCACGCACATCGCGCCGAGAACGTGCAGGCAGACCAGCAGTTCCGGGACGCCGGTCCAGAACTGCACGAACCCGACGGTGCCCTGCGCGAGCACCACGGCGACCAGCACCTGGTAGCGCCGCCACGGCGGGGAGAACGCGTGCTGACGAGCCAGCCAGATCCCGAGCAGCACCAGCGACCCGAGGAACGCGTACAGGAACGCCGCGTGCACGTGGGCCATGGTCTCGACCGGGACGTCGAAGCGCGGGGTCGCCGGGTCGCCGCCGTGCGGGCCCGCGCCGGTGACCATGGTGCCGGTGACGAGCAGCCCGGCGAGGAACGCGGTCTGGACGTACAGCCACGTCGACAGGGTGCCGGGGACGGGCTCGGCCGTGCCGGGGGCCTCGTCGCGGGGCACGGCGTGCACGAGCAGCGTCGCGAGCCACACCATGATCGTGGACGCGAGCAGGTGCACCGCGACGCTCCACCACACCAGGTCCAGCCGCACGGTCAGGCCGCCGATGACCGCCTGGACGACGACGCCGATCGGCATGGCGGCCGCGAGCCACAGGTAGCGGCGGTCGGTGCGCGGGCGGTTCAGGTAGGCGAGCACGAAGCAGACCCCGGCGATGATGCCGACGACGCCCGTGAACAGGCGGTTGCCGTACTCGATCCACTGGTTGAGCGTGTCGTACTCGGGGTGGGAGACAGGGACCATGCTGCCGGGGAAGCACTGCGGCCACGTGGGGCAGCCGAGGCCGGAGCCGGTGACCCGGACGACCGCGCCGGTCATCGCGATCAGCGCCTGCGTGGCGAGGACGGCGACGGCGAACCCGACCTGCAGCCGTCGGCTCGGGTTGGGCAGGCGGTCGATGCGGGCCTTCAGCGTTTCCAGCGGCACGAGCCGATCGTAAGGAGTGGTCGGGCGGGGTCCGCGCGCGGGTTTGCCCTGCCCCCGGCGGCAAGGTCTAGCGTCCGGCGGCGTGCGTTTCGCGATCAGCCACCAGCCCGCCGTCCACGGTCTCGACCCCGACCGGCTCGCCGACTTCGCCCGGCACGCCGAGGAATGCGGTTTCGAGGGCCTGTACCTGCCCGAGCACGTCGTGCTGCACCCCGGCGCGGCGCTCGGCGGTTTCGAGTTCCCGCCCACGACGCCATACCTGGACCCGCTCGACGCCCTCGCGTTCGTCGCCTCGGCCACGTCCCGCCTGCTGCTGGGCACCGCCGTGCTGCTGCTGCCCTACCACCACCCGGTGACGCTGGCGAAGCGGCTCGCGACGGTGGACGTGCTGTCGAAGGGCAGGCTGCGGTTGCTGACCGTGGGCGTCGGAGCCCTGCCGGGGGAGGCACGGGCGATGGGCGTGGACTTCGCGAGCCGGGGCCGACGCGCGGACGAGGCGATCGACGTGCTGCGGCTGCTGTGGTCCGGCGGCGCGGACGGGGTGAGCCACGCTGGCGAGTTCTACCCGTTCGAGGACCTGTGCAGCTTCCCGCAGCCCGTCGGTGGTCCGCTGCCGATCCACGTCGGCGGGTCGAGCGCGGCGGCCGCGCGGCGGGCGGGACGGCGCGGCGACGGCTGGTTCCCGGGCGGCGCGCTCACGCCCGACGAGCGGGCCAGGCAGTTCGACCTCGCACGGGCGGCCGCCGCCGAGGCCGGACGGGATCCGGCCGCGCTGGAGTACACGCGGTGGGCGTCGATCGACGTGCCGGAGTCGTCGGTCGAGGCCTACGCGGCACAGGGGGTGACCCGGCTGGTGGTGAGCCCCACCGCCGACGACCCGGACGGGCGGCACGCGCAGCTGTCCGCGTTCGCGTCCCGCTTCCGCCCGCGACCCGTGTGATCCGGATCAGGCGAGTTTCGTGGTGCGCGTCGCGGCGGTGGTCGCGACCGCACCCCAGCCCACCAGCACCGCGAACACGGTCCAGCTCGGGGCCGCGCCGTCGACGAGCGCGGTGTGCAGCCCGTCGGTCAGGGCGCCGGACGGCAACAGCATGACCACGTCGCCGAGCCCGCCCGGCATCGAGTCCGGTGGGACGACGATGCCGCCGCCCAGGAGCAGCACGAACCACACGATGTTGGCGAGCGCCAGCACGACCTCGGCCTTCAGCGCGCCGCCGAGCAGCACGCCCAGCGCGCCGAACGACAGCGTGCCGATGAGCACCAGCAGCACCACCCACGCCAGCCCCGCCAGGTCCGGCGACCAGCCCATGACCGCGGCGATCACGCCCAGCACGACGATCTGCACGGCGACCACGACGAGACCGGCGACCGCGCGCCCGGACACCAGCAACCACCGGGGCAGTGCGGTCGCGGCGAGGCGCTTCAGCACGCCGTAGCGGCGGTCGAACCCGAGCGCGATCGCCTGCCCGGTGAACGCCGACGACATGACGGCGAGCGCGAACACCCTCGGCACCACCGAGCCCACGCGCGGGTCGGGCAGGTCGAAGATGTCGAGAACCGTGAGGCCGACGAGCAGCGCGGCGGGGATCAGCAGCGTCAGCAGGATCTGCTCGCTGTTGCGCAGCGTGAGCACCGCTTCGGTGCGTGCGTGGACGAGCAGCATCCGGCCCGCCCGGCCGCGGCCGGGCGCGGGCGTGAACGTGCCCGCCGGGAAGGTCGTGGTCATCGCAGTTCCTTCCCGGTCAGCTCGAGGAACACGTCCTCCAGGCTGCGCTTGCCCACGTGCAGCTCCTCGGCCAGCACACCCTGCTGCGCGCACCACGCCGTCACCGCGGACACGACCTGCGGGTCGACACGACCGGTCAGCACGTACGAGCCGGGCGCCGTCTCCTCCAGCCGGCAGCCCTCGGGCAGCGCCGAGCACAGCTCGGTCAGGTCCAGGCCCGCCCGCGCGCGGAAACGCAGCTGCGCGGAGTCCGGCCCCTCCGAGGTGAGCTGGCTCGGGCTGCCGTCGGCCACGACCCGGCCGCGATCGATGATCACGACGTGGTCGGCCAGCTCCTCGGCCTCCGCCATCACGTGCGTGGTCAGCAGCACGCTCACGCCGTCGGCCCGCAGCGCGCGCACCAGCTCCCACACCAGCCGCCGCGCCTGCGGGTCCAGCCCGGCCGTCGGCTCGTCGAGGAACACCAGCTCGGGTCTGCCGACCAGCGCGCACGCGAGCGACAACCGCTGCTGCTGGCCGCCGGAGAGCCGCTTGTACGGCGTCCGGCGCGCGCCGGACAACCCGAGCACGTCGATCAGCCACGCCGGGTCGATCGGGTCGGCCGCGCACGCCGCGACGAGCGCGAGCATCTCCTCCGCCCGCACGCCGGGGTAGGCGCCACCGCCCTGCGGCATCACGCCGATGCGCGGCCGCAGCCGCTCGTGGTCGGTCGCCGGGTCGAGCCCGAGGACGCGGACGTCACCGGCGTCGCGGCGCTGGAAACCCTCGCAGATCTCCACGGTCGTGGTCTTGCCCGCGCCGTTGGGGCCCAGCAGCGCGAGGACCTGCCCGCGGTCGAGCCGCAGGCAGAGCCCGTCGACCGCGGTCGTCGCGCCGAAGCGCTTGACCAGCCCGGACAGCTCGACGGCAGACTCGTTCACGCCGGTAAGGCTATTGCGTGGACCTAAAGCCGCGGTTCACGCCCCTCGCGGCGTGTGACCGAGCACGGACGGCCACCGCTCCCGCACGTGCGTGACGTACCGGTCCCGTCCGGTGTCGCCCCACCGCTCACGGTCGTGGTCGGTGTACGGGCGGAGCAACGCGTCCAACGCGTCGACCGCCTCCCGCATGGCGCCGTACGTAACTCCTCGATCCGCGCGATGAGCCGGGCTTGACTCTGGATCTTTGCGCGCAAGTCTTGGCCTGAGCAGCAGTTACCTCAAGGGAACGTGACGGCACGCAACCACCAACCGCCTGCGGTCCGGCAGTGTCGCCGGGTCGGGACCAACACTTTTAATCGCGGGGAGGCGGGCTGGCCGCGCGCTCGCGGCGGGGCCGGGTCGGGACGTGCCTGCGCACCGCGAACAGCGCGATCGCCACCACGATCGCCGCCGCCAGGTAGGCGTAGGGCAGCTGGTAGGTGCGGCCGTCGAAGGTGTTGCCGGTCGGCGGCAGGGCCACCGCGAACGCGGCGCTGATCGCGGTCGCCGCCATCCGGAACCGGGTGTTGCCCGCCGCGGACGCCAGCGGGATCGCCGCCCACAGCAGGTACCACGGCTGCACGGTCGCGCCCAGCACCAGCACCGCGCCCATCGCCGCGCCGAGGCCGATCATGGGCCGCAGGCGCCAGCGGAAGCTGTCCAGCAGCAGCTTCGCCGCGAGCAGGGGACCGAGCAGCGTGCCGACCATCCTGCTGACGGTGATCGCCGCGTCGATGTGGTTGCCGAGCCCGAGGAAGATGCCCAGGCCGCCCGCGCCGAAGCCGAGCGCGGTCATGGGCGCCATCCAGCTCTTGATCGTGTTGGCCGTGTTCAGCGTCGACGCCCAGCCGAAGCCCAGGCCACTGCCGAGGGAGGTCAGCGCGACCACGCCCAGGAAGATCACGAGCAGCGCGCCGGCGGTGACGAACAGGTGTTTCCACCGGCCACCCCACCGCCGCGCGATCATCACCCCGAGGAAGCCCAGCGCGAGCGCGGCCGGGATCTTCACGACCGCACCCAGCGTGATGACCACGGCACCGATGCCGTACCAGAGCAGCTCACCCGGCTGCCACGGCGGGTACGGCCCACCCGGTCCGCACGGGGGCATCCGCCGCAGGCCCAGTTCGATGCCGACCAGCATGAGCCCGATCGCGAGCGCCTCGTTGTGCACGCCCACGACCAGGTGGAACAGGACGAGCGGGTTGGCGGCACCCAGCCACAGCGCGCTGACCGGGTTGATGCCGAAGCGGCGCGCGAGCCGGGGGAGCGCCCACACGATCATCGCGAACCCGAACAGCGCGAGCAGCCGGTGGAACACGACCCCCATCACCACGTGGTCACCGGTCAGCCAGGTGATGCCGCGCCCGACGACCAGGAACAACGGCCCGTACGGCGACGGCGTCTCCCGCCACATCGTCGGCACGTTCTTGGTGAGGATGTCCTCGTAGCCGAGCGCGTCGGCGGGCCCGACGGTGTACGGGTCGAGGCCCCGTGCCGCGATCTCGCTCTGCGCGAGGTAGCTGTAGACGTCCTTGCTGAACATCGGCACCGTGATGACCAGCGGCGCGGTCCACATGACCAGCGTGCGGGCCATCTGCGGCAGCGACATCAGCCGTGCGCGGCCGGGCAGCGAGAGCCGCCCGAGGCCCAGCCACGCGAGCACGATCATGAACACGCCCGCGAACGCGATCGCGATCGAGACCGTGGTCATCCGGCTGAACAGGCCGAACACGGGCAGGCCCCACACCGGGTTGTTCACCGGCGCGGCGCCCGCGCCCAGTGAACCGGCGGCGAGCAGCAGCGCACCGACCGTGCCGAAACGGCGGATGACGTCGAGTTGTCTGCGCTCACGCGTGTCGAGCGGCTCGGTGACGGACACGGCTGGTCCAGGCGGCCGTCCGCCCACGTCTGCCTCCGTCACGTCACCCACCGCCACGTGCGGAAGCGTATCGGTCGAGACTCCCCGTGACTCCGATCACCTCACGGCGGGGCGGCTTTGCCCACTTCAGGGAAATAAGACACACTGGTGTTGTGAAAAACGAGCAGCAGCTCTCCGAGGGCCGCACCAGGCATGGTGTGGCGCGGCTGCTGCTGGAACGGGGACCGATCACCGCGGCGGCCGTCGCGGAGACGCTCGGGCTGAGCCCGGCCGCGGTCCGCAGGCACCTGGACTGCCTGGTCGCCGACGGCGAGGCGTGCATGCGTGACGCTCCGTCACGGGGCAGGCGCGGTCGCGGGCGGCCCGCGAAGCTGTGGCTGTTGACCGAGACCGGGCGTGCCCGGTTCGGTCACGCGTACGACGACCTCGCCATCGCCGCCATCCGCTTCGTCGCCGAGTCGGCGGGCGAGCACGCGGTGCGCGAGTTCGCCAGGCGCCGGGTGAACGCGATGGTCGGCAGGCACCGCGACGACGTGGTCGGCGAGCAGGGGCCCGCGGAACGTGCCAAGGCCCTCGCGGACGCCCTCACCAGCGAGGGTTACGCTGCGTCGACCAGGCGCGTCGGGGCAGGGGAGCAGCTGTGTCAGCACCACTGCCCGGTCGCCCACGTCGCGGCGGAGTTCCCCGAGCTGTGCGAGGTCGAGACGGCGGCGTTCGCCGAACTGCTCGGCACCCACGTGCAGCGACTCTCCACCATCGCGCGCGGCGACGCCGCGTGCACCACACACGTGCCGCTCGGTGGCGCCGAACCACCGGAGGCGGGCGCGACCGCTCCCACCACAACCGAAGGGACGCCTTCATGACCACCGCCGCGGAGCGCGCTGGCACGCCGCTGACGCAAGAGGAGACGATCGCCGCACTGGGCAAGTACCAGTTCGGCTGGGCGGACTCCGACGTCGCAGGCGCGAGCGCCCAGCGCGGCCTCTCCGAGGCCGTCGTCCGGGACATCTCGGCCAAGAAGAACGAGCCGGAGTGGATGCTCGAGTCCCGGCTCAAGGCCCTGCGTCTCTTCGACCGCAAGCCCATGCCGAACTGGGGCGCAGACCTGTCGGGCATCGACTTCGACACGATCAAGTACTTCGTGCGCTCGACCGAGAAGCAGGCCCAGAGCTGGGAGGACCTGCCCGAGGACATCAAGAACACCTACGACAAGCTGGGCATCCCGGAGGCCGAGAAGGCCCGCCTGGTGGCCGGTGTCGCCGCGCAGTACGAGTCCGAGGTGGTCTACCACAAGATCAACGAGGAGCTCGAGCGCCAGGGCGTGATCTTCCTCGACACGGACACCGCGCTCAAGGAGCACCCCGAGCTGTTCGAGGAGTACTACGGCTCGGTCATCCCGCACGGTGACAACAAGTTCTCGGCGCTGAACGGCGCCGTCTGGTCCGGTGGCTCGTTCATCTACGTGCCGAAGGGCGTGCACGTCGAGATCCCGCTGCAGGCCTACTTCCGGATCAACACCGAGAACATGGGCCAGTTCGAGCGGACCCTGATCATCGTCGACGAGGGTGCCTACGTGCACTACGTCGAGGGCTGCACCGCGCCGATCTACTCGTCGGACTCGCTGCACTCGGCCGTCGTCGAGATCATCGTGAAGAAGGGCGGCCGCTGCCGGTACACGACCATCCAGAACTGGTCGAACAACGTCTACAACCTGGTCACCAAGCGCGCCAAGGCCGAAGAGGGCGCGACCATGGAGTGGATCGACGGCAACATCGGCTCCAAGGTCACCATGAAGTACCCGTCGGTGTTCCTCATGGGCGAGCACGCCAAGGGCGAGGTCCTCTCGATCGCGTTCGCGGGCGAGGGCCAGCACCAGGACGCGGGCGCCAAGATGGAGCACCTCGCGCCGCACACCTCCTCGACCATCGTGTCGAAGTCGGTGGCGCGCGGCGGCGGCCGGACCTCCTACCGCGGTCTGGTCAAGGTGGCCAAGCGGGCCAACAACTCGAAGTCCACGGTGAAGTGCGACGCGCTGCTGGTCGACCAGATCAGCCGCTCGGACACCTACCCGTACGTGGACATCCGCAACGACAACGTGTCCATGGGCCACGAGGCGACCGTCTCGAAGGTCAGCGAGGACCAGCTGTTCTACCTGATGTCCCGCGGCCTCACCGAGGACGAGGCGATGGCGATGGTCGTGCGCGGCTTCGTCGAGCCGATCGCCCGTGAGCTGCCCATGGAGTACGCACTGGAACTGAACCGGCTCATCGAGCTGCAGATGGAAGGGGCCGTCGGCTAAATGAGCCAGGCTGTTACTCAGACCCCGCACTCCCACGGGGTCGTCGTCCCGGCCGCCTCCAGGGCCGAGCAGTTCGCCTCGTTCGACGTCGAGGCGTTCGAGGTCCCGGGCGGACGCGAGGAGATCTGGCGCTTCACGCCGATGAAGCGGCTCCGTGGCCTCCACGACGGCTCTGCGGTAGCTTCAGGTGAGCTTCTTGTCGAGGTCGGCGGTCCCGACGTGCGGGTCGAGACCGTCGGCCGCGACGACTCCCGGCTCGGCGAGTCCGGCACGCCCGCCGACCGGATCGCCGCGCAGGCCTACACCTCCTTCACGCAGGCCACCGTCGTCACCGTGCCCAAGGAGACCCAGGCGGCCGTCACGACCGTGACGGTCACCGGGCCGGGCGAGGGCCAGGTCGCCTACGGGCACCTGCAGATCCGCGCCGAGCAGTTCGCCGAGGCGGTCGTGGTGATCGACCACCGCGGCTCCGGCACGGTCGCCGACAACGTCGAGCTGGTCGTCGGCGACGGCGCCAAGCTCACCGTCGTCAGCGTGCACGACTGGGCCGACGACGCCGTGCAGGTCTCGGCGCACCACGCGAAGCTGGGCCGTGACGCCACGCTGCGCCACCACCTCGTGGCGCTGGGTGGCGACCTCGTCCGCGTGAGCCCCACCGTGACCTACGCGGGCCCCGGCGGCGACGCCGAGCTGAACGGCCTGTACTTCGCGGACTCCGGGCAGCACATCGAGCTGCGCACCTTCGCCGACCACGCGCAGCCCAACTGCAAGTCCAACGTGGTCTACAAGGGCGCGCTGCAGGGCGACGACGCACGCACCGTCTGGATCGGCGACGTGCTGATCCGGGCCGCGGCCGAGGGCACCGAGACCTTCGAGCTGAACCGGAACCTGGTGCTCACCGAGGGCGCGCGCGCCGACTCGGTGCCGAACCTGGAGATCGAGACCGGCGAGATCGCCGGCGCGGGCCACGCCAGCGCCACCGGCCGGTTCGACGACGAGCAGCTGTTCTACCTGCAGGCCCGCGGCATCCCCGAGGGCGTCGCGCGCAGGCTGGTCGTCCGCGGCTTCTTCCACGAGCTGCTGATGAAGATCCAGGTGCCGGAGATCCGGGAGCGGCTCGAAGCGGCCATCGAGGCGGAACTGGAAGCAGTAGGGGCATGATCCGCGCCGAGGTACTTGTTCCCGCGGAGGCGCAATGATTAGAGCGTGTGCACTGTCCGACCTGGACGAAGGGAAACCGTTCGGCGTCGAGCTCGACGACGAGCCGGTCGTCCTTGTCCGGCAAGGGGACGAGGTGCACGCGCTGCGGGACGAGTGCAGTCACGCGACGCTCAACCTCTCCGAGGGCGAGGTCACGAAGAAGGGCATCGAGTGCTGGCTGCACGGCTCCTGCTTCGACCTGCGCACGGGGCGGCCGTCCTCGCTCCCGGCCACGGAGCCGGTGGACGTGTTCCCCGTGGAGATCCGCGACGGTGACGTGTACGTCGACGTCACCACCACCACGAACTGACTTGTAACACCAAGGAGAAAGCACAGAAGATGGCCACGCTGGAGATCAAGGATCTGCACGTCTCGGTGAACGCCGACGACACCGCCAAGGAGATCCTGTCCGGGGTCAACCTGACGATCAACTCGGGTGAGACGCACGCGATCATGGGCCCCAACGGGTCCGGCAAGTCCACCCTGTCCTACGCCATCGCGGGCCACCCCAAGTACGAGGTGACCGGCGGCGAGGTGCTGCTCGACGGTGAGGACGTGCTGTCGCTGTCCGTCGACGAGCGTGCGCGCGCCGGTCTGTTCCTCGCCATGCAGTACCCGGTCGAGGTGCCCGGCGTCTCCATGTCGAACTTCCTGCGCACCGCCGCCACCGCGGTCCGTGGCGAGGCCCCCAAGCTGCGCCACTGGGTCAAGGAGGTCAAGGAGGCCATGGCGGAGCTGGAGATCGACCCGGCGTTCGCCGAGCGCTCGGTCAACGAGGGCTTCTCCGGCGGCGAGAAGAAGCGCCACGAGATCCTGCAACTCGCGCTCCTACAGCCGAAGATCGCCATCCTCGACGAGACGGACTCCGGCCTGGACGTCGACGCGCTGCGCGTGGTCTCCGAGGGCATCAACCGCGTCAAGGCCGGTGGCGAGGTCGGCGTCATGCTGATCACCCACTACACCCGCATCCTGCGCCACGTCACGCCGGACTTCGTGCACGTCTTCGCGGGCGGCAAGATCGTCGAGTCCGGTGGCCGCGAGCTCGCCGACCAGCTCGAGGAGCACGGCTACGTCCGGTTCACCGGCAAGCAGGAAGCCGCGGCCATCGGCTGACCCTGCCCCACGAGACGAGGTTCCCGGATGACCACCACCACTTCCGGTCTGGACGTCGAGACGATCCGCAAGGACTTCCCGATCCTGTCCAGGCTGGTGCACGGCGACAAGCCGCTCGTCTACCTGGACAACGCGGCGACGTCGCAGAAGCCGCGCCAGGTGCTCGACGCGATCGTCGACTACTACGAGAAGCACAACGCCAACGTGCACCGCGGCATCCACACGCTGGCCGAGGAAGCCACCGCGCTGTACGAGGGCGCCCGCGACAAGGTCACGGCGTTCATCAACGCGTCGTCGCGGGACGAGGTCATCTTCACGAAGAACTCGTCCGAGGCGATGAACCTGATCGCCCGCGTGCTCGGCGACGCCGGTCCCGGCTACCGCGTCGGTCCCGGTGACGAGATCGTCATCACCGAGATGGAGCACCACAGCAACATCGTGCCGTGGCACATGCTGGCGGAGCGGACCGGCGCGACGGTCAAGTGGTTCCGGATCACCGACGAGGGCCGCCTCGATCTGTCCACCCTGGACTCGGTGATCACCGAGCGCACGAAGATCGTGTCGATGGTGCACGTGTCGAACCTGCTCGGCACCGTCAACCCGGTCGAGCAGGTCATCAAGCGGGCCAAGGAGGTCGGCGCGCTGGTGCTGGTGGACGCGTCGCAGTCCGCGCCGCACCTGCCGCTCGACGTGACCGCGCTCGGCGCCGACTTCGTGGCGTTCACCGGCCACAAGATGCTCGGCCCGACCGGCATCGGTGTCCTGTGGGGACGGTTGCCACTCCTGGCTGAGTTGCCGCCGTTCCTGGGCGGTGGCGAGATGATCGAGGTCGTCACCATGGAGCGGTCGACCTACGCCGCGCCGCCGCACAAGTTCGAGGCGGGCACCCCGCCGATCGCGGAGGCGGTCGGGCTGGGCGCGGCCGTGGACTACCTGACGGCCGTGGGCATGGACCGCATCGCCGCGCACGAGCACGAGCTGACCGCGTACGTGCTGGACGCGCTGTCGGCCGTGGAGGGTGTGCGGATCATCGGCCCGCCGACCGCGGAGGGCCGGGTCGCCGAGGTGTCGTTCACGGTCGAGGGCATCCACCCGCACGACGTGGGCCAGGTGCTGGACGAGCAGGGCATCGCGGTGCGCGTCGGCCACCACTGCGCGCGGCCCGCCGTGGTGCGGTACGGAATTCCGGCGACCACCCGGGCGTCGTTCTACCTGTACAACACGACCGCCGAGGCGGACGCGTTGGTCAAGGGGCTGGCGGCGGTGAAGAAGGTCTTCGGATGAACCTCGAGTCCATGTACCAGGAGATCATCCTGGACCACTACAAGAACCCGCACGGGCGCGGCCTGCGCGAGCCGTACGACGCCGAGTCGTTCCAGGTCAACCCGACCTGCGGCGACGAGGTGACACTGCGGGTCGCGGTGGCCGACGAGAAGGTCACCGACGTGTCCTACGAGGGCCAGGGCTGTTCGATCAGCCAGGCGTCCACGTCGGTGCTGACCGACCTGGTGACGGGCCGGACCGTCACCGAGGCGCTGTCCACCATGGACGCGTTCGTCGAGATGGTGCAGAGCCGGGGCACGATCGAACCGGACGAGGACGTCCTCGAGGACGGCGTCGCGTTCGCGGGCGTGGCCAAATACCCGGCCCGCGTGAAGTGCGCGCTGCTGGGGTGGATGGCGTTCAAGGACGCGGTCGCCAAGGCATCGACGCGGTGATCGCTCCACCTGACCACCTGCTCACTCTCGACGAGTGGGTCGCGTTGCCCGAGGACAACAGCCGGAACTACGAACTCCAAGAAGGTGTGGTGGTCGCGAATCCCAAGTCGCACATGCCGCACCAGTCGGTCGTGGTGAGGTTCGCGGTCGACGTGGCCCCTCAACTTCCTCCCGAGTGGGACCTGGTGGGCAGCGTTGAGGTCGTCACAGAGCCGGGTTTTCCGGCCAGTGTGCGCGTTCCGGACCTGGTCATCTTCAACCGTGCCCTCATCGGTGCCGACGCCCCCCACTTCACCCCTGAGCAGGTCCTGGTCGCCGTGGAGGTCGTCGCGCCCGGGACACGGATGGTCGACACCGTGGTGAAGCCGGTTGAGTACGCCGCTGCCGGGATACCCTTCTACTGGGTGATAGACCTGGCTGATCCACTGTCGCTGGTGGCCCACCGCCTCGGCGACGATGGCCGGTACCGAGAGACATCGGCGACCACCGGAATGTTCGAGACGAACGAACCGTTCCAGGTCAGGATCGATCTGGCCGAGTTGCCTGCCTGAGCGAGGGGAGAGACTGATGAGCGAAGAAGCAGGTCGCGGCGTGGAGTCGCTGCCCGAGCCGCCCGCGCCGTCGGCGGACGTGGCCGCGGTCGAGGACGTCGAGGAGGCGATGCGCGACGTCGTCGACCCCGAGCTGGGCATCAACGTCGTCGACCTCGGCCTCGTGTACGACATCCGCGTCGAGGACGACAACACCGCGACGCTCGACATGACGCTGACGTCCGCGGCGTGCCCGCTGACCGACGTGATCGAGGACCAGACCCGTGCCGCGCTGACCGCGGGCCCGGGTGGCGGCCTCGTCGGCGACTTCCGGATCAACTGGGTCTGGATGCCGCCGTGGGGCCCGGAGAAGATCACCGACGACGGCCGTGAACAGCTGCGGGCGCTCGGCTTCACCATCTGAGCCAGGCTTGCCGGAGCCGCGCGGGTGCCAGCCCGCGCGGCTCTTTCATGTCCAGGTGTTGCAGGCGTCGAGCGTGCGGGCCTGGGCACCCTTGTCCAGCCATGCCTTCGCGTCCGGTGGTGCGTCCACACTGGACAGCCGGTCGCCGATCTCGCCGGTGATGTTCGCGTCCACCGCACCCCGGTTCGCCATGGCCCCGCTCGCGATGCCCGCCATGCACGTGGCCTGTCGCGCGAGTCGTTCCTCGGCCCCGTCCACGTCCGCCGCCGTCTCGGCGAGGCCGGTCGTGAACTGGAGGGCGCGGGCGTACTCACGGAGGAACACCCCGAAGTACCGGCCGGGGTAGCGGCCGTTGCGCTCGGTGTCCCGCAGGTGCGCGGGTGTCATGTAGACGGTGCCGTCGCACTGGGTCGCCGGGCTCTCCGGGGTGATCTCACCGCACGAGGACGTCCGCACCGTGTCGGTGACCGTGACCACCTCGACCCGGCCGTCGAGCCCTGCCTCCGCGAGGACCCCGCCCCACGCGTCGTCGGCGCACGTCTTGGCGGCGGTGTAGAAGGCGGCCTGTGCCTCGTCGGGGAGGTCGAAGCGGGGGAGCGCGCAGGTGGCGTCGGCCATGCGTGCCGTCGAGGTGGACAGTGGGTGGTCGGCGGGTCCGTCCGGTCGCCGCGGGGGCGGTGTGGTGGTGGTCGGCGGCTCGGTGCTCGGGGTGGTGATCTCCGGGATGGCCTGGGCGGGCCGGGCGGTGCCGGCCACCTGCCGGGTCGGCCGCACGACCGTCGCGAGCGCCGCGGCCGCGACGAGCGCGACGACGAGGACCACCGCGGCGCCGAGGGCGATGTAGTAGGCCGGGTGGTGGGGGCGCGGCGGGGGTTCGGGGGTGTCCGGGCGCCAGACGAGGTCGGTGGGCGGCGGCGGGAGCAACTCGTCGAGGGGCCAGCTCGCGACCGTGGGACCGGTGGTGGTGGGCGACTCGTCGACGACGGCCGCGGTGGGCTCGTCCGGTTCCGCCGGGATGACGACCGGGGTGCCCATCGTCGGGCCGTACGGCCAGGTCGTGGCCGGGGCGGTGGGTTCGGCGAGGGTGGCCTCGTCGATCGAGGTGGCGACCGTCGGGCCGTCGGGGAACGTCGGCGGTGGAGTGGGTTCGGGGAGCGTGGGTTCTTCGTCCGCGCCGGCGGTGGCGTCCGCCGGGAGCGTCGGCTCCTGCGGCGTCGGGCCGTGGAGATGGCCGGTCGACGGGCCCATCACCGTGGGGCCGTCCACTGGTGGGCGCCGGGGCCCGTCCTGCTCTTCAGTCATCCTCGTCCTCGCTCGGGGGCCGCCTTGCAGCGTAGCCGCCCGGCTCCCTCCTCGGAGTGACCTCCGCCGGTCCGGTGGGGGAGGGCCGGTCACGGGTGGGTCTGCCAGGATCGGGGTGTGGCGGCCGTTCTCGACCTCGTGCTCGGCCCGGTGATCCGCCCGTCGACCTACCGGCGATGGGTGTACCTGATCCTGGGCGGCGCCGTGCTGGTCCCGTTCATGCTGATCGCCGGCATGGTCCTGCCGTCGCTGATGCCCGCCGCCTTCCAGGACGAGACCACGCTGGTCGTCGCGTTGTCGCTGGTCCTCGTCCTCGGCGTGATGGTGTTGATGTCGCTGATCCCCGCCGTCCGGGTGATCGAGGGGACCGCGGCCAGGGAGCTGCTCGGCGACGGGATTCCCGAGCAGGCGACCACGGGCGGCCGCTCGTGGGAGTCGCGGGCGCGGTTCGCCGGGTGGTTCGTGCTGCACCTGCTCGTCGGCGGGATCCTGTCGGTGCTCACGCTGACCGTGCCACCCACCGCCGTGCTCACCTTCTTCGCGCCGTTCGTCGGGCGGGTCGACGCGCTCGGGTTGGTCGTCGCCACGCCACGCGGATGGGCGGGCGCGTGGGTGCCGCTGGCCGGGCTGGCCGGGGTCCTCGTGCTCGTCCACCTCGTCGTCGGGGCGGCGGTGCTGGCCACCCGGGCCGCGCCGTTCCTCCTCGGGCCCCCGGCGACCGAGCGGCTCGCCGAGCTGGAGCAGCGCACCGAGCGGCTCGCCGAACGCAACCGCCTCGCCCGCGAGCTGCACGACTCCGTCGGGCACGCGCTCTCCGTCGTCACCATCCAGGCCAGCGCCGCGGGCCGCGTCCTCGACTCCGACCCCGAGTTCGCCCGCACCGCGCTGTCGGCCATCGAGGAGTCCGCCCGCGCCGCACTCGCCGACCTCGACCACGTGCTCGGGCTGCTCCGCGAGGAGACGAGCGCCGGTGATCCACAGTGGACCCTCGCGAACCTGCCGACCCTGCTCGAACAGACCAGGATCGCCGGGGTCGCCGTCGAGTCCACCGTGGAGGGCGCGCTCGACCGGGTGCCGCCCGCGGTGTCCCGCGAGGCCTACCGGATCGTGCAGGAAGGGCTCACGAACGTGCTGCGGCACGCGGGCAGGGTGCCGGTCGAACTACGGCTCGCCGCGCGCGGCGACCGGTTCGAGCTGGACCTCTCCAACCCGATCGACGAGCATGCCGGGACGAGGGCGGGCGGCGGGCACGGACTGTCCGGGATGCGCGAGCGCGTTACCGTCCTGCGTGGACAGATGACCGCCGGGCCGGACGAGGGCCGCTGGCGGGTACAGGTGCGGATTCCACTGAGGACGGTGCGCGAATGACGGACGGCAAGACGACGGTGTTGCTCGTCGACGACGAGGAGCTGATCAGGGCCGGGCTGCGGGCGATCATCAACGCCGAGCCCGACCTCACCGTCGTCGGCGAGGCCGGTGACGGTGCCGAGGTCCTGCCACTGGTCACCAGACTCCGGCCGGACGTGGTGCTGATGGACGTGCGCATGCCCGCCGTCGACGGCATCCAGGCCAGCAGGCACATCCTCGAGACCGTCGCCGAACCACCGAAGATCCTCGTCGTCACCACGTTCGAGAACGACGACTACGTCTACGACGCGCTTCGGGCCGGTGCCAACGGGTTCCTGCTCAAGCGCACGCGGCCGGAGGACATCGTGCGGGCCATCCGCATGGTGGTGAGCGGGGAGTCGCTGCTGTTCCCGTCCGCGATCCGGGCGCTCGCCGCCGCGCACGGCGGTGGTGGCGCGGGCGGGCTCGCGCATGCCGGGCTCACCGAACGGGAGGCCGAGGTGCTGCGCCTGATGGCGACCGGCTTGTCCAATGTGGAGATCTCGGAGCGGCTGTTCGTCAGCGTGCAGACGGTGAAGACGCACGTGGGCAACGTGCTCGCGAAACTCGGGGCGCGCGACCGCACCCAGGCGGTGATCCTGGCCTACGAGACGGGGTTCGTCACGCCGGGCTGATCTCGGGACGCCTGGTGCCGCTCGTAGTAGGCGATCTTTCCGCGGATGTGCTCCTGCTCGCGGAGCAGGTGCGCGATCCTCTCGTCGATGTCGCGGTCGTGCTCGCGCAGCACCTCGAGCCGCTCCGCGACGGTCTCGTCCCCGCCGCGCGCCAGCTCCGCGTACCGCACCATCCGCTGGATCGGCATGCCCGTGTCCCGCAGGCAGCGCAGGATCCGCAGCCACGCGACGTCGTCGGCGGTGAACACCCGCTGCCCGCCCGAGTTGCGCTCGATGCCGTCCAGCAGGCCGATCCGCTCGTAGTAGCGCAGGGTGTCGAGGCTGAACCCCGTCTGCTCGGCGACCTGGCCAGGTGAGTAGCGCTCCATTGGCACGAGTCTAGGCGCCGACGGCGTGGTCCCGGCCGCGCAGCACGTCGACCCGGTCCGAGTTCGGTCGCCCGAGCACCCAGCTCGACGTCGGCACCGCCTTCGCCCGCTGCTTGAGCGGCGCCAGCAGCCGGGACGCCTCCCGGTGGGACGTCACCGACCCGACCGCGCACACCAGCGACGCGAGCGACACCGTGACCACCGTGCCGTCGACCCGCCACATCCGGTCGACCGCCTCGTTGGCGAGCGTGCCGACCTCGTCGACGTCGGTGACCACGAGGAAGTCGTCCCCGCCGACGTGTGCGACGCGGGTGCCCGGCAGGTTCACCGCGAGGTCCGACAGCACCCGGCCGAGCGCACGGATCAGGTCGTCCCCGGCGACGATGCCCTTGGTGTCGTTGACCGTCTTGAACCTGTCCACGTCGAGCCAGCTCACGACGAACATCTCCGCGCGCTCGATGCGCCGGTCGATCTCGCGGGTCACCTCACCGGTGCCGGGCAGCCGGGTCAGCGGGTTGAGCGCGACGGCCTGCTCGACCTTCGCCTCCGCGACCCCGCGCATCACCTCGGTCAACCGCACGGTCCCGACACACCGCCCGACCGGGTCGACCACGACCACGTCGTCACCGGCGCGGGAGCCCTCGGTCTCGCCGACCGCCTCCAGCAACTGGATGCCTGCCGCGTCCGCGCGGATCGTGCGTGGCGCGTCCGCGTGCCGGGCCGCGGGCCTGCTCGCGTGCAGCGCGTGCCCGTAGGGCCCGGTGACCGCGAGCAGGAACCGGTGGCGGGACAGCGACCAGCGCGGCCGCCCGCCGGAGTCGATCAGCACCACGCCGGTGACCTCGGGCGAGTCGACGAACACCTGCCGCACCTCTTCGGAGGTGGCCGACTCGGGCAGCGTGACCGCCGGGCGGACCAGGTCGGCGACCAGCGGGCCGCCTGGACCGGCGGGCACCCCGTCGAGCCGGGTGATCTCGGGCGCCACGTACGTCGGCGTACCGTGCTGTGCCGCCGCCATCAGGTTGCCCTGCGCGACCGGCACCCCCATCCTGCTGAGCACGGCGAGCTGGTCCTCCGACTCGACCCCCACGGCGGCGAGCCGGATGCCGGTGCGGGTCGCCAGGTGCCCGAGCGCCTCGATCATGGCGACGACCGCCGCGTTGCCCGGCACACCCGCCAGCAAGTAGGCGTCGAGCTTCACCATGTCCGGCAGCACGTCTGCGATGATCGACAGCGGCAGGTCGCCGTCCCCGGCCCCGTCGAAGGCGATGCGGAAACCCTGCTCCCGCAACGTCTTCAGCCCGCCGAGCAGTGCCTCGCGGGCGAGCCCGCCGAACGGCGGGGTGACCTCGACGGTCACGTCGGCGGGCTCCCGCCCGGTGGCCCGCAGCGCGGGAAGCAGGGGGCCGAGCAGCTCGTCGGTGCGGGTGGCGGTCTTCGCGAGGACGTTCACGTGCAGCGGCACCTCGGCCGTGGTGGCGGCGCGGACCGCCCCGGCCGCGAGCGCCGCGTCGACCTCGACCAGCCGGTTGCCGCGGGCGGCGTCCCGCAGCACGTCGTGCACGGTGCCGGTCCCGGGCCGGGCGAGGGCTTCGAGTGCGAGCAACCGTCCCGTGCGTGTCGACAGCATGGGCTGGAAGGCGTAGGAAACTCCCGGCACGGAGGCCACAGGAGCATCCTGGCGATCCGGCCTGGCGAGGTCACCTGATGTAACCGACTGTTCATGTTGGTGGGGGGCAAATCACCGTATCGGTGCAACGTGCTGCGGCAAAAGGTGCCTTCTACCTCGCCAACCACCGTGCGTACTGTTGTCGATCCGCTTTCACGACCTTCGCACGGTCGGTTACCGACAGTGAGAACCAGTCGGGTCGCATCTGCTGCGGGAACTCCGCCCACGCGAGCACGTCGCGGTGGTCCTGGCACGCGGTGTCGACGTAGCGCGGCAGCGCGTCGGTCCCGTCCTCGTCGCAGAGCTTCACGATCGCGAGCTGCACCCTCGCCCGCTCCGGCCCCGCGTACCCGTCGAGCACTCGCTGGACCGCCGCGGGGTCGGTGCCGGGGAACACCTGCGGGATCTTCCTGGCGAGGAGCTGGGCTGGAGTGTTCACGAGGCGATCATCTTCCGGCGGAGGTGGGCTGGTGCGGCGCGGAACAGGGCGGTCATCGCGGCGACCGTGCCGAGCACGTCGGTGCGCCCGGACAGGTAGGCGCGCTGGTGGCGGACCGGCAGGGCGAAGAACAGGTCGAAGAACTCCTCGTGCTCGGTGGCGGTGAGGCTCAGCAGGGTCGCGAGCCCGCGCATCCGCAACTGGTACACGAGCCGCGCCCGCCACGGCCAGATGACACGCCGCACCGCCCGCTGACCTCGCCCGATGGTGTCGGCGACCACCGGGGCGAGCCGGAACGCGTCGGCGACCGAGAACCCCGTGGCCGGGTGGACGAGCCCGGCGGCCGCCCCGAACCGGATCGGTCCACGTGCCCGCCGGGGCGGCGGTGGCACGTCGACGGGGAAGCGCACCCGCTCGACCGGCCCGGTCACCTCGCCCAGGCGCGCGTGGAGCCGGTCCCGCAGCTCGTCGAACCCGAGGCCGGGCTCGCGGGCGAGGCTCGTCTCCTCCAGCAGCATGCGGCCGTCGGGCAGCGGGATCGCGTAGAGGAACGTGGCGGGCCCGTCGGTGGGCTGCCGCCAGTCCATGAAGACGGCCTCGCGCGGTTCGGGGACGATCACCCCGTAGGCGGTCTGCTCCACCTCGCCCCGCCGCGCCCCGGTCGCGTCGAACACCATCCCGTGCCGGACCTCGCCGGTCGTGAGCGTCGCCGAGCCGGCCGTCATCGCCGTGGCCCGCGCCCTGACCACCTCGATGCCCGGGGACGCGCAGGCGGCGAGGACCGAGTCGTTGTCCAGCACCGCGTACTCCCGGGGCAGGACACGCCCGCCACCCCGCACCCGGGTGGTCACCCACCGCGACCCCGGCGGCAGCAACCGTGCCTCGTCCGCCCACACGCCGTAGGTCGCGTGCCACCGGTGACCAGGGGCGACGAGCGTGACGGCATGCCCCCGCCGCGCGCAGGCCCGTGCGAGTGCCCACCCGGCGGGCCCGCCACCGACCACGACAACGCCGACCACCAGCCGATCCCACCACACGACGACTAAGGTCTCCCGCATGGCTGATCAGGTCGACCCCAGGGAGGCGCGTCGCTCCGAGCGTCACGCAGGGCCCGAGTCCGGCGATCTGGCGGCGAGCCCGTACCGGGTCGACCGGGACCGCATCGTCGCGTCCCCGTTCTTCGCGCGCCTGGGCGGGGTCACCCAGGTGGTGAGCGCGTCCGGGTCCGGGCTGCTGCACAACCGCCTGACGCACAGCCTCAAGGTCGCCCAGGTGGCCCGCGCCATCGCGGAACGGCTCAGCGCCGACCCGGTGTTCGCGTCGGTCATCGACAAGCTCGGCGGCTGCGACCCCGACGTCGCCGAGGCCGCCGCGCTCGCCCACGACCTCGGCCACCCGCCGTTCGGACACCTCGGCGAGCAGGTCCTCGACCGCCTCGCGCGACACCGCTTCAGCCTTCCCGACGGGTTCGAGGGCAACGCGCAGAGCCTGCGGATCGTGACCACCACCGACACCGGCGGCCCGAGCGCGGTGGGCCTCGACCTGACCGCCGCGGTCCGCGCGGCGATGCTGAAGTACCCGTGGACCCGCCTCACCCACCCCGACCCGCACCCGAGGCACATGGCGTCCCCGCCGCGCGGCGCCTCGGAACCCGCGGGCGAACCGGGCACCGGGTCGAGCAAGTTCTCCGTCTACGTCACCGAACTCGACGACATGGCGCAGTCGCGGGCCGCGTTCGCGGGCCGGCTCGCGAGCTGGCAGCAGACCGTCGAGGCGTCGGTGATGGACACCGCGGACGACATCGCCTACGCCATCCACGACCTCGAGGACTTCCACCGGATCGGCGTCCTGCAACACGCGCCGGTGGCGGCCGAGCTGGGGCACTGGCTGTCCAGCGCGCTCGAACTCGCCGCGCTGGACGACGAGACGCTCGCCGCGCAGGCCCGCCGTCCCGGCTACTCGCTCGAACAGCTACGCCGCCGCATGCACCGCCGCGACGCGTGGGTGGTCGACGACGACGCGTTCGTCGCCGCCGTGGCACGGGTGCGCACGGAGCTGGTCGACGGCATGCTCGACACCCCGTTCGACGGTTCCGTCGAGACGGAACAGGCGGTCGCGCGGTTCTCGTCGGTGTGGACCGTCCGGCTCGTCGACGGTATGACGGTCGTGATGGACCCGCCCACCCGCTCCGGGCACGTCATGCTCGCGCCCGCGCAGTGGCACGAGGTGCAGGTCCTCAAGTTCGTCCACCGCCGGTTCGTCCTGTTGCGCCCGGATCTCGCGCTGCACCAACGGGGTCAGGCCGCGATGCTGACCGCACTGGTGGAAGCGCTCGAACAGTGGCTGTCCGACCGACACGAGGCGAACCGGCTGCCGAGGCGGCTCGGTGACCTCGTCGACCTGGCCGAGACCGAGTACCGCGCGCTCGCCAGGACCGACATGTCCACTTTGGTCGGTGCGACCGGTGAGCCGCCGCACGGCGAGTTCGGAATCCGTGAGCTGGCAAGGGGTCGAGCCGTGATCGACTTCGTCGCGTCTCTCACGGACAGTCAGGCCGCGACGTTGCTCGACGCCCTTTCCGGGCGCAGCGCGCAGCCCTGGTCCGACGCATTCGTCCTGTGAGTCGCTGACGGACCGCGACCGTTAACACACACGCTGTGTGGTTGCGCCGAATGGCCGCTGTGTCGGAAAGCTTCTGACCATACGTTTGGTCCGGCCGGGGGCACCGGCACTGGGCAGTCGTGAGTCGGGGCACGGCCGAGCAATCGCGGAGGACATCCGTGCGTTCACCTGCACACGCATCACGAAGATCCCGAGTACTTCTCACCACCGCCGCGTGTCTGCTGGCAGTGGTGGGACTGGCTACTCCCGCCGTGGCCGCGCCACCGCGCGAGGACCAGCAGATCTCCGCCGAGAAGAGGGCGGCGAACCAGATCGCCGCCCTCCAGGCCATCAAGAAGAGCCAGTCGTCCGCTGAGGCCAAAGTGGACAGTCAGCTGGTGTTGCGGCAGCGGTTGGGAGGCGCCCGGACGGCGAGCGCGACCGTGCCGTTGCTGCGCAACGACGTCGACACCAACGCCAAGGGCAAGGTGTCGGTCGACATCCGCGCCCGCGTCAGCGACGGTCTGCTGGAGACCCTCGCGGCCAAGGGCGCCGAGGTCAAGGTCACCTCGGAGCGGTACGGCTCGATCCGGGCCGACGTGCCGCTGTCCGCGATCAACTCGATCGCCGCGCTGCCCGGCGTGAAGCGCGTCGAGGAGGCGGGTGGCTACATGACCGCCCGCGAACTCTCCCCGGACGAGAACCGCGAGCCGGAGAGCAAGGCCGAGCGGGACGCGCGGATCGAGAAGGAGACCCGCGCCGCGCTGGCCGCCCGCGCGGGCACGCTCGACAGCGAGGGCGACCGCGCGCACAACGCGGACACCGCGCGTGCCGAGGTCGGGGTCACCGGTATCGGCGTGAAGATCTGCGCCCTGTCCGACGGCGTGTCCTCGCTCGCGGCCTCCCAGGCCCGCGGCGAGCTGCCCGCCGTGGACGTGCTGCCGGGCGAGGCGGGCTCGGGTGACGAGGGCACCGCGATGCTCGAGATCATCCACGACGTGGCGCCGGGCGCCGAACTCGGCTTCGCCACGGCGTTCCGCAGCGACGCGAGCTTCGCGGACAACATCCGCAAGCTCCGTTTCGACGCCGGCTGCGACATCATCGTCGACGACATCATCTACTTCAAGGAAGCCCGGTTCCAGGACTGGATCATCGCCCAGGCCGTGAACGACGTGATCGCGGACGGCGCGCTGTACTTCTCGTCCGCGGGCAACGAGGGCAACACCGTCGACGGCACGGCGGGGCACTGGGAGGGCGACTACGTCAACTCCGGTCAGGTCATCGGCAAGATGGCGGGCTACGCCCACGACTTCGACCCCGGTCCCGGCACGCAGGTCCTCGACCCGTTCACGGCCGCGGCGGGCCGCCCGGTCATCCTGAACTGGGCCGACCCGGTCGGCGCGTCCGCCAACGACTACGACCTGTACGTCGTGAACTCGTCGGGCAACGTCGTGGCCGCGAGCCAGAACTACCAGACCGGTACGCAGGACGCCTACGAGCGCGTCGACGTGCCCGCGGGGTCGAACCTGCGGGTCGCCGTGGTCAAGTTCTCGGGGGCCGACCGGTACCTGTCGGTCACCGTGCTGCGTGGCCGCTTCGTCGACCAGGGCACGCTGAAGGCGTTCGCCACCCCGGGGGTCTCGTGGGGCCACTCGGCCGCACGCGGCGCGTTCTCGACCGCGGCCGCCCCGGCCGCCGTCGCGTGGTCCGGCGTCCTCGTGCCGGGCGACCCGGCGAACCCGGCGGGCCCGTACCCGGGCACGTACGACTCGAACTCGCGGCTGGAGCGGTTCTCCTCGGACGGCCCCCGCAGGGTCTTCTTCGAGGCGGACGGCACGCCGATCACCCCGGGCGACTTCAGCTCGACCGGCGGCGAGGTGCGGCAGAAGCCGGACATCACCGCGGCGGACGGCGTGGTCACCAGCGTGAGCGGCTTCACCCGGTTCTACGGCACTTCGGCGGCGGCCCCGCACGCGGCGGCCATCGCGGGTCTCGTGCTCTCCGGCAACCCGGGCATCGACCCGGCGGAGGTGCGTGAGGCGCTCACCCGCACGGCGATTGACATCGCCGAGCCGGGGGTCGACGGCCGCAGCGGCCACGGCGTGCTGCTCGCCGACCGCGTGCTCGCCTACACCGGCGCCAGCCCGCAGCCGCTCGCGGTCGCGGAGACGCCGAAGGTGACACCGGAGAGCGGCAGCGAGTACCTGCAGCCGGGCGACACGGCGACGGTGTCCCTCCCGGTGACCAACATCGGTGACGGCACCGCGGTGTCGACGAGCGTCGTACTCACCACGTCCGCCCCGGGTGTCACCGTGACGCCGCGCGCCCAGTCCTACGGCACGATCCCGCGCGGCGAGACCGTGGTGAAGGACTACACGATCACCGTGCCCGCCACGCACGAGGTCGGTGTGCCCATCCAGTTCGCCACCCGGGTGACGTTCGCGGGCGTGTTCTCGCCGAGGACGGCCACGTTCTCCGTGGGTGTCGGGCAGCCGTCGGACGAGTCGGTGACGTTCGCGTACTCGGGCGCCCCGGTCGCGATCCCCGACAACAGCACCCTCGGCGCGACGGTGCGGATCCCGGTGAGCGGCTTCGGTCGCGCGTCGCGGATCTCGCTGTCCGTGGACGGCACCACCTGCAGCACGCAGGAAGGTGCCACGACCGTGGGCATCGACCACACCTACGTCGGTGACCTGGTCGGCACGCTGACCGCGCCGAGCGGCCAGACGGCGACGCTGTTCAGCCGCAACGGAAGCAGCGGCAACAACATGTGCCAGGTCGTGTTCGACGACGCCGCCGCGAACCCGTTCTCGTCGGTGACGTCCGGCACCGCCCCGTTCACCGGGGCGTGGCGGCCGGCCACCGCCATCGACGCGCTGACCGGCGCGCCGGCGGACGGCACGTGGACGTTCACGGTGCAGGACGCCGCGGGTGCCGACACCGGCTCGCTGCGTGGCATCTCGTTGCACCTCAACGGGTACGTGCGGCCGTAGCCCGGTTTCGTTGGCCGCCCGCCGGTTTCGCACCGGCGGGCGGCCCTGCGCACGGCTACGCTCTGCGTCGTGCCCAAGGTCAACGCGACAGCCACCGTTCCGGCGTCCCCGTCCCGCACGTGGGCGGTGGCCTCGGACCTGACCCGCTTCGACGAGTGGATGACCCTCCACGACGGCTGGCGCGGTGCCCTGCCCGACGAGATCGAGCAGGGCACCTCCCTCACGTCGGTCGTCAAGGTGATGGGCCTGCGGAACCGGGTCAGCTGGCTGGTCGAGTCCTACACGCCGCCGTCCGGCCTGCGGATCAAGGGCCGTGGTGTCGGCGGCGTGCGGGTCGCGCTCGCACTGTCCATCCGGGAGTCCGGTGACGGCTCGACGGTGACCATCGACGCCGAGGTCACCGGCCGACCGGTCTTCGGCCCCGTCGGGGTGGCGATCGGCCGTGCCGTCCGCGCGGACGTCCGGCGCTCGGTCGAGGCCCTCGCGGACCTCGTCAGGTGACGCACGGGGTGCGCACGGCTTCCCCGCGCGTCCTGGCGACCTGACAGCCGCTGATCACACCAGCGCCGCCGCCCCGAGCCGCTGTTCGGCCAACGTCAGGGCTTCCGCCAATGGGGTGGTCCCGCCCGCCGCGGCGCGGGCGAGCAGCGTGCCGACCGTGTCCTCGATCATCGCCACGCGGGTCATGGCGGCGTCGTGGTCGAGGCCCTCCGCCTCGCGGGTGAGGGTGTAGATCACGCCGCCCGCGCTCGCCACGAAGTCCGGGACCCACGTGACGCCCGCCGCCGCCAGGGCGGTGGCCACGTCGTCGCGGGCCAGCTGGTTGTTCGCCGGGCCCACGACCAGCGGTGCCCGCACCGAGGAGTCGACGACCCCGCCCACCGCCGCCGGGACCAGCACGTCCACCGGAAGGCCGTACGCCGACGCCACCGGCACCTGCTCGTACCCGGCGCACCGCGCCGCGTCCACGTCCGCGGCGACGACCGTCGCACCCTCCTCCGCGAGCGCGCGGGCGACGAGCGACCCCACCGAACCCATGCCCACCACCGCGACCCGGCGCCTGGCCGCCGACGGCGACCCGAACACCGCGGACGCGCCCGCGCGCAGCGCGGCCAGCACCCCCGCGGCGGTCGGGCCGCTCGACGACCCGGTGCCGCCCGCCGACTCCGGCAGACAGAACACGTGGTCGGTGAACTCCCGCAGGTACAGCATGTCGTCCGGGCCGGTACCGATGTCCGGGCCCGCCAGGTACGACCCGTCGAAGGTGGCGATCAGCTCCCCGAGGTCGGCGAGCGCGGCCGCCCGCAGCTCCGCCGTCACCGGCGTCGACGACGGCACCGCGATCACGCTCTTCCCGCCGCCGAACGGCACGCCCGCCACGGCGTTCTTGTACGTCATCCCCTTCGCCAGCCGCAGCGCGTCGAGCTGGCCGTCCTGCCACGTCGGGTACTGCTTCAGCCGGATCCCGCCCGCCGCGGGCCCGAGCGTCCGCGAGTGCACCGCCACCGTGACCGGCACCCCCGAGCGCCGTCCGAGCCGGGTCACGACCTCCACGTGCTCCCACGATTCGACCATCACGTCCTCCTGCCGAACAAACGCGCAACCGACACCGAGAACGCTAGGCAGATCAGGAGGCTCACACGCGCTACGCCGAAGAAGATTCGGTCCGGGCGGGCAGAATGGGGGCATGGACGAAGTGGATTCGGCGATCATCCGGGAGCTGCAGGAAGACGCGCGGCAACCCAACCAGGACATCGCGCGCAAGGTCGGGATCGCGCCGTCGACCTGCCTGGAACGCACCCGGTTGCTACGCCAGCGCGGCGTGATCCGCGGCTACCACGCGGACATCGACCTCAAGGCACTCAACCGGGGCGTCCAGGCACTCGTCGCCGCACAGGTGCGGCCGCTGTCGCGGCGGGTGATCGAGTCCTTCCAGAACTCGGTCGCCGCGCTGCCGGAGGTGCTCTCGGTGTTCACCCTGGCCGGCAGCGACGACTTCATCATCCACGTGACCGCGCAGGACATCGACCACCTGCACGCGTTCCTCGTGGACCGGCTCACCAGCCGCCGCGAGATCGTCGGCTTCCGCACGTCGATCGTCTACCGGCACCAGGTGAACACGGTCCTCGCCCGCTTAGAGTGAGCCGGTCGCGAGCATGCCGCCGTCGACGCGCACGGTCTCGCCGGTGATCCACGACGCCTGGTCGGACGCGAGGAACGCCACCAGCTGCGCCACGTCGGCCGGGTCGCCGAGCCGTCGCATCGGGTACCGCGCGGCCGCCGCCTCCTCGTCCGCGCTGTAGAGCGCCTCGGCGAACTTCGTCTTCACCACGGCCGGGGCCACGGCGTTGACGCGCACGTTCGGGCCGAGCTGCCACGCCAGCTCCTCGGTGAGCCGGATCAACGCGGCCTTCGAGGCGCCGTACGCGGCGATGACCCCGGACGAACGCAGGCCCGCGACCGACGCGATGTTCACGATCGACCCGCCGTGCTCGGCCATCCACGCCTTCAGGGCGAGCTGCACGTACCCGAGCGCCCCGACCACGTTCACGTCGAACAGCTTGCGGACCGCGCCCAGGTCGGCCTCGGCGAGCGGGCCGTAGGTCGGGTTGATGCCGGTGTTGTTGATCAGCACGTCGAGCGAGCCGAACTCCTCGACGGTGCGGCGCACGACCTCGGCCCGGTCGTCGTCGTTGCCGGTGTTCGCCGGAACCGCCAGCACCCGCGCGTCCGGCACGAGCCCGCGCAGCTCGTCGGCCGCGGCCGCGATCTGGTCGGCCTTGCGCGAGGAGATCGTGACGGCGGCGCCACCACGGGCGAGCTCGACGGCGATGGCGTGCCCGATGCCGCGGCTGGCACCCGTGACCAGCGCGACCTTTCCCTTGAAGTCCGGTGTCATGGGCCGACCCTAGCTAAGCGAGCGCTTAGTGCGCGAGTGCGCGCGAAAACCTGTTGAGCACGGCACGTATAGTCAACGTCGTGGTGATCCGTACGGCCTAGGTGGCGGGCGGGCTCGCTGGTCACGGCCAGCGAGCGGACGAGGCCTGCCCATGACCAACCTCCCGGAGCTTCCGAATCATGATCACCGCAACCGACCTCGAACTGCGTGCCGGCACCCGCATCCTGCTCTCCGACGCCACGCTGCGCGTCCAGCCCGGCGACCGCATCGGCCTCGTCGGCCGCAACGGTGCGGGCAAGACCACCTCCCTGCGCGTCCTCGCGGGCGAAGGCGAGCCCTACGCGGGCGACCTGCGCCGGTCCGGGGAGATCGGCTACCTCCCGCAGGACCCGCGGGAGGGCAACCTGTCCATCACCGCCAAGGACCGCGTGCTGTCCGCGCGTGGTCTCGACGAGCTGCTGCGTGAGATGGAGAAGGCGCAGTCGGCGATGTCCGAGCACGCCGACGACTCCGTCCGCGACAAGGCCGTGCGCCGCTACGGCCGTCTCGAGGAGCGGTTCGCCGCGCTCGGCGGCTACGCGGCGGAGAGCGAGGCCGCGCGGATCTGCGCGAACCTCGGCCTGCCCGACCGCGTGCTGGCCCAGCAGGTCGGCACGCTCTCGGGCGGTCAGCGCCGCCGCGTGGAGCTGGCCCGCATCCTGTTCGCCGCGGCCGAGGCGGGCGCGGGCAGCGGGGGCTCGGGCACCACGCTGCTGCTCGACGAGCCGACCAACCACCTCGACGCCGACTCGATCAACTGGCTGCGCGGCTTCCTCAAAGCCCACAACGGCGGGCTCGTCGTGATCAGCCACGACGTCGAGCTGCTAGCCGACGTGGTCAACAAGGTGTGGTTCCTCGACGCCATGCGCGGTGAGGTCGACGTCTACAACATGACCTGGCAGCGCTACCTCGACGCCCGCGCGGCGGACGAGAAGCGCCGCCGCCGCGAGCGCGCCAACGCCGAGAAGAAGGCGGGGGCGCTGCAGGCGCAGGCCGACAAGATGCGCGCGAAGGCCACCAAGGCCGTCGCGGCGCAGAACATGATGAAACGGGCCGAACGCCTGCTGTCCGGTCTCGACGAGGTCCGGCAGGCCGACAAGGTCGCGCGCATCCGGTTCCCGGAGCCCGCGCCGTGCGGCAAGACGCCGCTCCAGGCCGAAGGCCTGTCGAAGTCCTACGGCTCGCTGGAGATCTTCTCGGGCGTCGACCTGGCGATCGACCGCGGCTCACGCGTGGTCGTGCTCGGCCTCAACGGCGCCGGCAAGACGACGCTGCTGCGGCTGCTCGGCGGCATGGAGGAGGCCGACGCGGGCGAGGTCGTCCCCGGCCACGGCCTGCGGATCGGCTACTACGCCCAGGAGCACGAGACGCTCGACCACAGCGCGTCGGTGTGGGAAAACGTCCGCCACGCCGCGCCGGACACCCCGGAGCAGCAGCTGCGATCGCTGCTCGGCACGTTCCTGTTCACCGGCGAGCAGCTCGAGCAGTCCGCGGGCACACTGTCCGGTGGTGAGAAGACCCGGCTCGCGTTGGCGGGCCTGGTGTCCAGTGCCGCGAACGTGCTGCTGCTCGACGAGCCGACGAACAACCTCGACCCGGCGTCCCGCGAGCGCGTTCTGGAAGCCCTGCGGGGATATACGGGCGCCGTTGTGCTCGTCACACACGACCCCGGCGCGGTCGAGGCGTTGGAGCCCGAACGAGTGATCCTCCTGCCCGACGGCACGGAAGATCACTGGTCAGCGGACTATCTGGAACTGGTCCAGCTGGCCTGACCATTGCGCCATCCCGGTGAGGCGTGACTGATTTCATAGGTATTTTCGATCTCGCCTGGCATTCCGCGCGCTCGTGTTCGATCATTGGCCACGGCAGGTGTTCCACTAAACCTCCGTGACACGCTACGGAAGGCGGACGACGTGGCTGATCTGAAGAAGGGCGCGCGGATCACCGGCAGTACGCGCGACAAACTGGCGGCCGATCTCAAGAAGAAGTACGAGAAGGGCGCCAGCATTCGTGCCCTGGCCGAGTCGACGGGGCGGTCGTACGGTTTCGTGCACCGCGTCCTGTCGGAATCCGGGGTGACGTTGCGCGGCCGGGGTGGCGCAACGCGAACGAAGAAGAAGTAACCGGGTCACGCTTGGATGCCGCGGGTGTCGGGGCTCGCGACCGGGTCGTCGTCAGAGTCGGGGTCTCCTCCTGGGGGCCTGGCGTGGTCGCCGGTCGGACCCGCAGGCGTCCTGGTCTTCTCCTTCCGCGCGGCGGCGAAGCCGAGCATCGCACCGCACATCGCCAGCGGGTACACGAGATAACCCCAGCGCGTGGCCGGTGCGAGGATGATCGCCGTCCCGAGACCCACCGCGGTACGCAGCATCACGTCCGCGGGGTCGCGTGGCGGGCGGATCACCAGCCACCCCGCGATGGCACAGGCTGCCAGCGTGAGCAGGGCGAGTGACACCGCGTGCCCGACCGAACCGAGCTGCGCGATCAGGTGTCCCGGCAGCGGACTCGCGGCGGGTGAGCCGGCCTCGCCGAGCCCGGCCGGGTAGAGGACCACGTGCTCGACGAACGACTGGGGGTCGACCGACAGCACCGGGATCACCAGCACCGCGCTCGTGATCAACACTGTACCAAAGAAGATCAACAACGCTCGTGTCCCGCGCGTCGCGACGATCGCGACGGCGATGACGGCGAGCGCGGGCAAGGCCGTGAGCTTCATGGTGATGACCACGGCCAGGGTGACGCCTGCCCATATCGGGCTCGCCCGAAAAGCCAGTGCCGCACCGAGCACGATCAGGGCGATCACCGGGATGTCGTCGCCCGCCACCACCATCGTCAGCAGCGTGAGCGGGCTGACCGCGGCGAGCTGCGCCGCGAGGACCGGTACCCGTGGCCGGCCCGTCACCTTCAGCGCGAGCACGATGACGAGCACGGTGACGACCGCGAACGCGATCCGCGAGTCGGTCAGCGGGCCGTCGCCGAACAACGCGCGCGGCAGGCCGAACACGGTCATGGCGGGGCCGTAGGGCGTGTAGTCGTCGGGATGGGCGGCCCTGCCCAGGAGCCCGAGGTCCGGGTACGGCGTGCCGTTCGCCAGCAGCAGGCTCGCGGACCGCTCGACGACCCACACCTCGGGCTGCGCCGGGAACGACCAGGGCCAGTTCCCCCACACGAACGCGGGGTCGCGGCGGAAGACCAGCACGAACAACGGCACGACCCCGGCGAGCAGTCCCGCGACCACCACCGGTGTCCAGCGGGACGCGAGCCACCTGACCTTCGTGCTGGTCACGAGCTGCACGACCGAAACTGTCAGTGCCAGCAGATAGCCTGCGGTCGCGAAGTTGCCCCACACGCGATAGCCGTAGAACTCGGAGAACATCGCGTTGCCGGCGGCGAAGAGCAGGCTGACACCGTAGAAGAGCAGGTCCAGACGCAACGCTCGTCGACCGGTCCGCTCCACGCGGGCAGGCTACCGAGCGGCACCGACGTGTTCGCTCTCCGGGTAACCGGGAAGGCGCCGACCACCACCGGCGTTGCCGAGATCGGGCAGAGGAGGGGTGCACGTGGAGAACAGCTGGATGCTGATGCGTGGCGCCATGCACGCGCAGGACGCGCCGAAGGGGCTGAAGAAGGGCACGATCCGCCGCGTCTACTCGTTCGCGGGGCCGCACCGGGGCAAGCTGGTCGTGTTCCTGGCACTGACGATGATCTCGGCGGTGCTCGCGGTGAGCACGCCGCTGCTCGCGGGCGAGGTCGTGAACGCCATCGTCGGCGGCGGCGCCGTGTCGACGGTGGTGTGGCTCGCGGTGGCGATCGCGGGGGTGGCGATCGCGGACGCCGCGCTGGGGCTGGCCGAGCGCTGGCAGTCCTCCCGCATCGGTGAGGGGCTGATCTACGACCTGCGGCGGGCCGTGTTCGGGCACGTGCAGCGGATGCCGGTCGCGTTCTTCACCAGGACGCGGACGGGTGCGCTGGTGTCGCGGCTCAACAACGACGTGATGGGGGCGCAGCGGGCGTTCACGTCGACGCTCGCCGGGCTGGTGACCAACGTGATCCAGCTCGTGCTGTCGGTCGGTGTGATGCTGACGCTGTCGTGGCAGGTGACCCTGCTGGCGCTGGTGCTGCTGCCGATCTTCGTGCTGCCCGCGCGGCGGATGGGGCGGCGGATGGCCGACCTGCAGCGCGAGTCGGCCGGGCTGAACGCGTCGATGACCACGCAGATGACCGAGCGGTTCTCCGCGCCCGGCGCCACGCTCGTGAAGCTGTTCGGGCACCCGAGGGCCGAACTGGAGGAGTTCTCGGGCCGCGCGGCGCGGGTGCGGGACATCGGGGTGCGCTCGGCGATGCTGACCCGCTGGTTCATGACGAGCCTGACGCTGGTGTCGGCGCTCGCGCAGGCCCTGGTGTACGGCCTGGGCGGCTACCTGGCGATCACCGGTGCGCTGGCGCCGGGCACGGTCGTGGCGCTCGCGCTGCTGCTGACCAGGCTGTACACGCCGCTGACCGCGCTCGCGAACGTGCGCGTGGACGTGATGACCGCGCTGGTGTCGTTCGAGCGGGTCTTCGAGGTGCTGGACCTGAAACCGATGATCGCGGAGAAGCCGTCGCCGGCCACCGTGCCCGACGGTGGCGTGGCGGTGGAGTTCGACGACGTCCACTTCGCCTACCCGTCGCCCGAGCAGGTGTCGCTGGCGTCGCTGGAAGAGGTGGCGGTGCTCGACAAGCGCGGCGGCGAGGAGGTGCTGCACGGGGTGTCGTTCCGCGCCGAGGCGGGGGAGATGGTCGCGCTGGTCGGGTCGTCGGGTGCGGGCAAGTCGACGATCGCCTCGCTGGTGCCGCGGCTGTACGACGTGTCGTCCGGCACCGTCCGGTTGTCCGATGTGGACGTCCGCGAACTGTCGTTCGACGCGTTGCGCGACGCGGTCGGCGTGGTCACGCAGGACGGTCACCTGTTCCACGACACGATCCGCGCGAACCTGTTGTACCCGAGGCCCTCCGCGTCCGAGGACGACCTGTGGGAGGCGCTGCGCCGGGCTCGTCTGGACGAGCTGGTGCGCAGCCTCCCCGACGGCCTCGACACCGTGGTGGGGGAGCGCGGCTACCGGTTGTCCGGCGGTGAACGGCAGCGGCTGACGATCGCGCGCCTGCTGCTCGCGTCGCCGAGGGTCGTGATCCTGGACGAGGCGACGGCGCACCTGGACTCGGAGTCGGAGGTGGCGGTGCAGGAGGCGCTGGCCGACGCGCTCGCCGAGCGCACCGCCATCGTGATCGCGCACCGCCTGTCGACGATCCGCGCGGCCGATCAGATCCTGGTGGTGGAGGCCGGCCGCGTCGTCGAACGCGGCGACCACGACACGTTGCTGGCGGCGGGCGGCCGGTACGCCGAGCTGTACCGCACGCAGTTCGCGAACCAGCCCACGGCGGCGTGAGCTACGGGTCGGTCTGGTGTGCGAGCGCGTCCCGCACCAGACCGGCCACGTCGCCGGGCGCGGCGAGCGCCTGGGCGGCGGGCACCTGACGGGTGTACTTGCCGTCGCCGGTGAGCAGCCCGGCGGGGTCCGCGAGCAACGAGCCCTTGTGGAACACCAGGTACACGGCCGTGCCCGTGGCGGCGACCGCACACACCCAGTGGTGCCAGTCGCCGTTCGCGGTGAAGGTGAGGCGGTTCCACTTGACGGCCTCGTCGAGTTCGGCGGTGCGCCGCACCAGGTCCGCGAGCGGCGCCGCGTCGGGACGTGCGTCCAGCCATTCGTCGACGGTCATGTGGCCTCCGGCTCCCTCGAACCACGCTACCCGCCACCACCGACGATGTCCGTGCGCGCCGGGCGGGTCGTCCACGTCCTGGTTACGGTGGGCTGAGGACGGTGAGCATGCGGGCGAGCTTCCACGGCTGAGCGCCCCACGCGGTGAGCTTTCCGCCGAGCACCGGTGACCACAGTGCCTGCCTGCCGATGAACACCAGCATGAGGGCCGCGGGGTCGGCGGACAGGTGGGCGTCGACGTCGTGCGTGCCCGGGGTTTCGAGCGTCAGCGAACCGCCGTCGAAGGCGAGCACCGTGCGCCCGCCGCCGCGCAGGCGGAACTCGACGCGCGCGCGGAAGGACCGGGCCTTCTCCTGGTCGACGAACGCGGTGGGCGGCAGCGCGGCGATCAGCGGAAGCACCCCGCCCTCGATCGCTAGCAGGGCGTGGTGACGCGGGATCGGCCACCGCTGCCCGGTGGCCTTGGCGATGTCGTGGCCGTGGATCAGGCATTCCTCGAGCAGGTGACACGCCACGACAGACGGCGGCACGGGCGTGCCCTGCAGCCAGTCGACCGTCGCCGGTCGTGTGCCCGAGGCGACGTCGTCGAACTCGTTCGCGAGCGCGGCGATCCGGTCCGCGAGGACGACCGGGTCCCGGACGTCGTCACCGGCGAGCATCCTCGCGTTGACCTCGGCCATGCCCGCGGCCGTGACCGTGGCCTCCGGGACCGCTTTCCCGGCGACGGCGTCGGTGTCGAAGCGGAACACGTGGGACAGGTGCGCCGCGACGTCGCCCACCGTCCAGGTGCCGACCGACGGGGCGTCCGCGTCGGGAGCGTGCCCGAGGAGCGCGACGAGCTCTCCGGCGACGTCCCGCAACGCGGCCCTTGCCTCGGTCATGGTGCCGGGAATGCCGATCACCTCCTCGTGGTAGATTAACTCAATCGCACTTTAGATTATCAAGTAGGCGGGATGAGTCGGAACTACGGCCAGTACTGCGGTCTCGCCAGGGCGCTCGACGTCGTGGGCGACCGGTGGAACCTGCTTGTCGTGCGCCAGCTCCTGCTGGGGCCCGCCCGCTACCGGGAGCTGCTCGACGGACTGCCCGGTATGGCCACCAACCTGCTCGCCGACCGGCTGCGCGACCTCGAGGCCGCGGGCGTGGTCGAGCGGCGCCTCGCGGAGCGGGGCAACGCGGTCGTGTACGCCCTCACGCCGTGGGGTGCCGAGCTGCGGGGGCCGATCGACGGCCTCATCCGCTGGTCGACGCCCCTGATGGCCCGCGGCCCGGACGGTGACCACTTCCGCGGCGAATGGCTCGTCGTGGCGCTGTCCGCCCTGCTCACCGGTAAGGGCCGCCGGTCGTCGACGGTGGGGATCGCGGTCGACGACGGTCTGCTCCAGGTGCGCAGCACACGTTCGGGCGTGGCCGTGAGCCCGCACGACGGTCGTGATCTCGACGCCGTCGTGCGTGCCGATCCGGCCGTCGTGCTCGGGCTCGCGGCGGGTGCGCTCGCCCTGGACGACGTCCGTGGGCTCGTCGAGGTGGACGGCGACGAGGACGTGGTGCGGGCGCTGTTCGGCGCCGTCAGGTGATCAGGTCCTCCGGGCGGTCCACGTCCGCGCCGCTCGCCACGTCCTCGCACGGCACCGCGGTCACCTCGTGCCGGGCCAGGTAGGGCCGCGCGCCCGCGTCACCGGCCGCCAGCTCACCGACCGCCGCCCACCGGTCCCGCCCGATCAGCACCGGGTGACCGGGCACGCCGTCGTACGTCGCGCGGGCGAGGGCGGACGGCGACGCCAGCGCGACGAACCGCCGCACCGCGGCCGCCGTCACGCCCGGGGTGTCCACCGGCAGCACCACGACCGCCTCGCAGCCCGCCGAGGGCAACGTCGCGAGCCCGGTCCGCAACGACGACCCCATCCCGGACTCCCAGTCCGGGTTGTCCACAAGGGTCGATCCGGACAACGCGGCGGTGCTCCGGACGTCCGCGGCCAACGCGCCGAGCACCACCACCACGGGCGCGCACCCGCCCGCGTGCAAGGCGTCGGCCGCGTGTTCGACGAACAACCGGCCCTCGTGGTGGACCAACGCCTTCGGCATCCCGAACCGCCGCCCGGCACCCGCCGCCAGTAGCAATCCCGCGACCGTCATGTTCGACAAGCCTAGGCGCGGAAGGCCGCCACGTTGTCGCGTGCCCATTCCGCGTAGGTGCGTGCGGGGCGTCCGAGCACCTCCGACACCGTCGGCAGCGGGACGAGCAGCTCCGACCAGTCCACGTCGTCGAACGACGGCCCGCCCGCCGAGTAGTCCTCGAACCCCAGCAGGAACCCGGCGTTCTCCGCCGCCCAGCCACCCTGCCGCTCGAGGATCTCCCGCGCCTCCTCCGCGCTGACCTCCTCGAACGCCACCTCCTCGCCGAGCGCGGCGCCGATCGCCGCCACCTGGTCGCGCAGCGTCAGCAGCTCGGGCCCGGTCAGGTCGTACCAGCGGCCGCTGTGCCCGTCCTCGGTCAGCGCGGCCACGGCCACCGCCGCGATGTCGCCGTCGTGGATCGCGAGGGTGGGCGCGTCCGGTCGCGCGTACCGCACGACCCGGTCGGCGCGGATCATCGGACCCCACAGCCGCTCGGTGTTCGACGCGAAGTCGCCCGGCCGGACGTGCGTGTACTCCAGGCCCGACGCCTCCACGGCCTGTTCGACCGGCAGCTGGAAGTCCGTGTCGAAGCCACCAGTCACCGCGCCCGACGACAGCGTCACGATCCGTGTCACCCCGGCCGCCTTCGCCCGTGCCACGACCTCGGTCGCGGTCCTCGGCTCGGGGAACAGGTACATCCGGTCCACCCCGTCGACCGGCACCGACTCCGGTTCGAGCAGGTCGCCGCGCACCACCTCGACGCCCGGCGGGAACGCGGCACCTGCCGGGTTCCTCGTCATCGCCCGCACCTCGTGGCCCGCCGCCGCGAGCTGCGTGACCACGTGCCGCCCCACATGACCGGTCGCGCCGGTCACCAACACCCTCATGACACCCCCGTCAAAAGTGGGTACACCGTACGCATAAACGGTACCACCTACGATGGCGGGCACGATGACCGAGGACGACAAGGCCGCGAGTTTCGGCGGCAGCGCAGCGTCGGCCGAGACGATGGCGTTGCTGTGGGGGACCAAACCGGCACCCACCCGGGGCCGAAAACCGGGTATGACGGTGCCCGCGATCGTGGCCACGGCCATCGAGATCGCCGACGCCGAAGGGCTCGACGCGCTGTCGATGCGCCGCGTCGCCGACGCGCTCGGCGTCGGCACCATGTCGCTCTACCGCTACCTGCCCGGCAAGGCGGAGCTGGTCGAGCTGATGCTCGACACGGTGATGGGCGAGGGCGGCCCACCCGAGCCGGACCCGGCGGGCTGGCGTGCGAGCCTCGCTGCCTTCGCCCGTCAGAGCCTCGCGGGCTACCGGCGCCACCCGTGGCTGCTGGACGCGTCGATCTCCCGTGGGCTGATGGGCCCCAACCAGACCGCCGCCCTGGACGCGCTGCTGCGGATGATCGCCGGCATCGGCCTGACGAACGGGCAGATGATGGCCGTGGTCGGGCTCGTGGTCGGCTACGTGCAGGGCCGGGCGCGGCAGCTCGCCGACACCACGCGGGCCGAACAGCGCTCGGGCGTGTCCGACGAGCAGTTCTGGCGCGACTTCGCGCCCATGCTCGACGAGCACCTGGACGCCGACCGCTTCCCGGCGCTGGCCGCCGTGTGGCGCGACGACGAGCTGAGCTGGGAGGACGAGTTCGAGTTCGGGCTCGAACGCGTGCTGGACGGGATCGAGGCGTTCGTGAACGGCACAGGGAACAGGGAGAGTGGTCGGTGACGGTGGCACCTCGGCTGCGGAAGCGGGGTGCGAGCGGCGGTGGCGTGCGTGCCGCCGTGCTCGTGCTCCACGGCGGTCAGGAGAACAGCGAGGCTCCCGCGTCGCCGTGGCAGCCCGCGTACGTCCGGATGGTGCCGTTCGCGCGGGACCTCGCACGGGCGCCGGGTGTCGCGGTGTGGCAGCTGTGCAACCGCTACCGCGGCTGGAACGCCCCCGCCCTCGACCCGGTCACCGACGCGCGCTGGGCGCTCGGGGAGCTGCGCCGGGCGCACCCGGACGTGCCGGTCGCGCTCGTCGGGCACTCCATGGGTGGCCGGGTCGCGCTGCGGGTCGCCGACGAGGACGCCGTGACCGGGGTGTGCGCGCTCGCGCCGTGGACACCGGACGGTGAGCCGGTGGCGCAGCTGGCCGGGCGGACGGTCCTCATCGCGCACGGTGACCGCGACACGATGACCGACCCGGCGCTGTCGTACACCTACGCCGAACGCGCCAAGGAGGTCACCGACGCCGTGGCCCGGTTCGACGTGCGCGGCGAGGCGCACGCGTTGCTGCGCCGTTACGCGGAGTGGACGCGCCTGGTCAGGCGGTTCACACTCGGTGTGCTGGGAGTGGTCGACGTCGATCGCGACATCGCGGAAGCGCTGGCGAAACCCGCCCCGGCGGGACTGCGTGTACCGATTTGATCACCGTCTCGTACGGTGTAGCCCCGTGACGCGCAACCTCGGTGCGGGTCCCCACGTCTCGTCTCGTAACGGAAGGGTGGGGAGATGAGTTATCAGCCGCCGCCACGTCGGCCCGGTCCGCCGCCACGGCAGGGCCCCGGCTACGGCCGTCCGCAGGGTGGGGCCCGCAAGCCGCCATACCACCAGACACAGATGCTGCCGCTGCCCGGACAGGAGCAACGGCGCGACTACGGACCGCCACCGAGACGCGACGACTACAACCAGCCACCACCCGGCAGAGACGAGGGTTACCCGCCGCCACCCCCGCGCAGGCCGCGCCGAAGGCCGCGGTGGGGTCGCCGGATCGGGATCACGTTCCTGATCCTGCTCCTGCTGATCGCCGGTGGCTTCTTCTGGATGGACACGTCGCTGAACCGCGTCGCGGCCATCGAGGACTACCCGGGCCGCCCGGCCGAGGCCGCGGGCACCAACTGGCTGATCGTCGGGTCGGACAGCCGCGAGGGCCTGACCCCCGAGGAGCAGGCCAAGTACAACACCGGTGACCCGACCAGCAAGCTCACCGACACGATCATGATCGCGCACATCCCGGACAACGACACGAAGCCGACGCTGGTGTCGCTGCCCCGGGACCTGCGTGTGGAGGTCCCCGGGCACGGCCGCAAGCAGATCAACGCCGTGTACTCGCTCGGCGAGGCGCCGCTGCTGGTGAAGACCGTCGAGGCCAACACCGGTCTGCGCATCGAGCACTATGCGGAGATCAGCTTCCTCGGGTTCGCGGGCATCGTGGACGCGGTCGGCGGCGTCGAGATGGACATCCCGGAGAAGATGGTGGACCGGCAGACCGGTGCCGTCATCCCGGCGGGCAAGCAGACGCTGGACGGCGTGCAGGCGCTGGCGTTCGTGCGCATGCGCAAGTCGGACGCCACCCCGCGCTCGGACCTCGACCGCGTGGTGAACCAGCGCAAGTTCATCGGTGCGCTGGCCGGCGAGATGGCGAGCCCCGGCACGCTGCTGAACCCGTTCTCGCTGTTCCCGATGATCGGCGAGGCCACCGACGCGCTGACCGTCGACGAGGGCGACCACCTGTGGCACCTCGCGAGCCTCGGTTTCGCGATGGACGGCATCTCCGACGGCGGCACCGTGACGACGACCGTCCCGGTGACCAGCGGCAACGCGCACGACATGGACGACGCTCGGTCGGAACAGCTGTGGACGGCGCTGCGGGAGGACACCGAAATCCCGGCGGACGTGATCGAGAACTGACGTGCACGAGTCCCCGGGACCGCGTGGTCCCGGGGACTCCGCCCGTCTCAGGCGGCCCGGGCGCGCAGCACCTCGAGCGCGCGGTCCGCGTGGACGGCCATCCGCAGCTCGCTCTTGATCACGTCGACGACCGTGCGGTCGGTGTCGATCACGAACGTCTGCCGTCGGGTGAGCAGTGGGCCGAAGCTGCGCCGCACGCCGAACCGCTTCGCCACCTCGCCGTCCACATCGGACAGCAGCGGGTAGTCGAAGCCGTGCTTCTCGCTGAACTCCGCCTGCCTGTCGACCGCGTCCGGGCTGATGCCGATCCGGTGCGCGCCGACCCCGGCGAACTCGGCCGCGAGGTCGCGGAAGTGGCAGCTCTCCGCGGTGCAGCCCTTCGTCATCGCGGCCGGGTAGAAGAACAGCACCACCGGGCCCGACTCCAGGAACTCGCGCAGCGCGCGGGTCGTGCCGGTCTCGTCCGGCAGCTCGAAGTCCGGTGCCGACTCCCCAACCTTCATGCGCGTTCCCTTCCTCAGGTGCCACCATGTGCTCCGTGGACGTCACCGCCCCTCCCAGTCTGCCGCTCCGCCTCGCGCGCGCGGTCACCGAGGTGCTCTCGCCGGCCGTGGTCGTGCCGCTGCTGTCGTTCGCCGTCGCGTGGTACGGCACCAACCACGACCCCGTCGGGACGGTCGGCTGGGGCCTGCTGGTGACGGTGTTCTACTGCGCGATCCCCATGGCCATCGTCATCCGCGGGGCCCGGGGCGGGCGCTGGGAGGGGCACTGGGTGCGCGAACGTGAGCGCAGGCTGGTGCCGTTCCTGCTGATCCTCGTGTCCACGCTCGTCGGCCTGGTGGTGATGCTCGTCGGCAGCGCGCCGAGGGACGTGCTGGCGCTGGCGTGGTCGATGGTCGCGACGCTGCTGGCCTGCCTGGTGATCACGCGGTGGTGGAAGGTGTCCGTGCACGCCACGGTCGCGGGCGGCGCGGTCGCGACGATCGTGCTGCTGTACGGGCCGTGGTACCTGCTGCTCGTCCCCGCGCTGGCGCTCGTGTGCTGGTCCCGCGTGGTGGTGGAGGACCACACGGTCGCGCAGGTCCTCGTCGGCGCGGTCCTCGGGCCGGTGGTCGGCGGGGTGGTGTTCCTCGCGCTCAGGTGAGGTCGGGCCCGAACCCGGCCGCCGCCGCGAGCCGCACGGGGTCACCGCCGAGCCCGCGCGCGTCGGCGACGGTCGGCCGGACGCCGCCGGGCGGGGTCGTGCGCTTCACACCACAAAGACCAGGGGATCAGCAGCATCCGGCCGAGCTGTTCGAGGTTCTCGAGGATCCGGTGCGCGGCAACGGCTTCGTCGAGCGACAGTCGCGTGTGGACGGACGGGCCGCGCCGGAACCTGGTCGACGGAGTTGGCGTCGATCGCCGTCGTACGGATGAGCACCTGCCCCTCGCCGGGGACAGGTACGTCCGCCTCCTCGGCTTTCAGCACTTCAGGCCGCCGTATTCGTGGTACCGGGCTCTGCGCACGGTATTCTCCTGCCTTGGCGAACCAAGTGGACCCGCGGTCGAGGGCATGATGGGGGGCGCCGGGGGCGGAGGTCGCGTCGCGGACTTGCACGCACTGGCATCGGGAGTTCTGGATGGGTAGGGCGCGCACGCTGGCCCAGGTGTACCGGCACTTCGGCGAGGGCGAGGCCGCGGGGACGCTGTACGCGCGCGTCGCCGTCGCCGTGAGCGAGTCCGCCGAGGCCCTGCGGGCCGTCGAAGCGGCACCGGCGCGCAAGCGGCAGCCCGCGCTGATCCTCGCCGCACTGCACGACCTCGCGCTCGCCGGACGCGCCCCGGCACTCGCCGCGGCCTACGCGGCCAGGGACGGTGACGCTGCCGCCGCGGCGGCCATCGACGCGTTGCTGTATGAGACTGAACTGGTCGTGGCCCTCGCCGCGCACCGGAAGGCGCGGAAGGGCGAGACCGGGCGCTGTGCGGTGCTGTACCCGGCCATCGCCGAGGCGGCGCACCGGGTGGGCGCGGACGCGGTGGGGCTGGTCGACGTCGGCTGCTCGGCCGGGCTCAACCTCACGGTCGATCGCGTCGGCATCACCTATGACAACGGGCAGTCACTGGGCGACCCGTCGTCTCCGGTGCGGCATGCGGCGGGGGTCGTGGGCGACAGGCGCCTCCCGGCGCACGCGATGCCCGACGTGCGCACCCGCGTCGGCATCGACGCGGAGCCCGTCGACGTGACCGACCCCGAGCAAGCCCGCTGGGTGCGCGCCTGCCTGCCGCCGGAGGAGGTCGCCGGGCTCGACGCCGAGCTGGCCCTGGCGGCGGCGGACCCACCGGTGTTGCTGCGGGGTGACGTCGTCGACCTGCTGCCCGAGGCCATCGCCCGGGTGCCGGACGACGTGCTGCCGGTCGTCACCACGACCTGGGCGCTGCGGCGGCTCTCGCTCGAGCACCGGCTGCGGTTCCTGCGCCGCCTCGACGAAGCTGCCACCCACCGGCCGGTGGCGTGGGTGTCGGCGGAAGGGGTCGGCGTCGCGCCCGCGATACCCACCTTCGGCGACCGCCACGCCTCCGGCCACAGCATCATCGGCCTGGCCGTGTTCGAGCACGCGACCCTCCGCGCCGAGGGCGTCGGCCGCACCTGGTCGCAGGGCCGCCTGCTGTCCTGGCTCGCCTAGCCGAGTCCGTCAGCGCAACATGCGACTGCGGCCCCGGAACTCGGCGATCACCTCGTCGGCCCTGGTGACCGTGACGTCGTAGATGCCGCTGCGGCCGTAGACCACGCGTTCCTCCGCCCTGGCGGTCAGCTCGTCGCCGAGGTGGGCGGACGCGACGAACGTGATGTCGGCGCCCGCGGCGACCGTGACCGGGCCGTGGCTGTTGCAGGCGCACGCGAACGCGGTGTCGGCGAGCAGGAACACGTAACCGCCGTGGGCGAGGTCGTGGCCGTTGACCATCGTGTCGGTGATGGTCATGCGGACCGTCGCGTGGCCTGGGCCCGCCTCGACCAGTGTGATGCCCAGTGACCGGGACGCCAGGTCGTCGTCGAGCATTCTGCGTACTGACTCCGGCACCGGCACGTGGGCTCCATCGTCGTTCGAGTGGGCATCGTCGCAGGTGGGATATCACATCAAGCGAGACCTGCGCCACATCGGTTGCACATCCGAAAGTAGGACGACAAACTATTTTCATGGCGAAGACCTCGTTGTACCGTCCGGAGCACCCGGTCCGTTTCGTCACCGCGGCGAGCCTGTTCGACGGGCACGACGCGGCGATCAACATCATGCGCCGGATCCTGCAGTCGCAGGGCGCCGAGGTGATCCACCTCGGGCACAACCGGTCGGTCAACGAAGTGGTGCGCGCGGCGATCCAGGAGGACGTCCAGGGCATCGCGATCAGTGCCTACCAGGGCGGCCACGTCGAGTACTTCAGCTACCTCGTCGAACTGCTCGCCGAGCACGGCGCCGGCCACATCAAGGTCTACGGCGGCGGCGGTGGCGTCATCGTCCCCGAGGAGATCGCCCTGCTGCACGAACGCGGCGTGGCGCGCATCTTCTCGCCGGAGGACGGCCAGCGGCTGGGCCTCGCGCGCATGATCAACACCATGGTCGAGGCGTGCGACCACGACCTGGCCGACCGGGCGGAGCCCACCGTGGAGGCGATCGTCGCGGGCGGGCACGACGTGCTCGCGCACACGATCACCGCGATCGAGGCGGGCAGGCTGTCCGACGGCACGCTCGCCGCGATCCGCGACGCCGCGGCCAAGCGGCCGGTGCCGGTCCTCGGCATCACCGGCACCGGCGGGTCCGGCAAGTCGTCGCTCACCGACGAGCTGGTCCGGCGCTTCCGCGTGGACCAGCAGGACAAACTGCGCATCGCGGTCCTCGCCGTCGACCCGACGCGACGACGTGGCGGCGGCGCGCTGCTCGGCGACCGGATCCGCATGAACTCCCTCGGCGGCATCGGCGGCGACGACGGCGCCCAGATCTACTTCCGCTCCATGGCCACGCGCGCCGCGGCCACCGAGGTGCCCGCGGCGCTGACCGACGCGATCGCCGCGTGCAAGGCGGCGGGCAACGACCTGGTGATCGTCGAGACCCCGGGCATCGGGCAGGGCGACGCGGCGATCGTGCCGTTCGTCGACACCTCGCTGTACGTGATGACGCCGGAGTTCGGCGCCGCGTCGCAGCTCGAGAAGATCGACATGCTGGACTTCGCGGACGTCGTCGCGATCAACAAGTTCGAGCGCCGCGGCGCCGAGGACGCCCGCCGTGACGTGGCGCGGCAGATGGTGCGCAACCGCGAGGCGTTCGGCGTCTCGTGGGAGGACATGCCGGTCTACGGCACCAGCGCCGCCACGTTCAACGACGACGGCGTCACCGCGCTCCACCACCACCTGCGCGACCTGCTCGCCGAGGGCGGTCTCGCCGTCAGCGAGCCGACGCTCGCGCCGGTCGACGGGAGGGTCTCGACCCGGGCCGCGACCGTCGTGCCGCCGCAGCGCGCGCGGTACCTGGCCGAGATCGCGGAGTCCGTCCGCGGGTATCACAAAGAGACTGACGAGCAGGTGGCCGCGGTCCGCGAACACGATGGGCTCGGCCGTGCCCGCGCGGCGCTGGAGCGGGCCGGTGCCGCCACCGACGACGTCGACAAGCTCGTCGCCGAGGCGCGGCGGCGGGTCGCCCGCGACACCGAGGACCTCCTGGCCCGGCACCGCAAGCTGGCCGAGGACTACGCGGGCGAGGAACTGGTCGTGACGGTCCGCGACAAGGAGCTGCACACACAGCTGTGGCGCGAGACCCTGTCGGGCACCCGCGTGCCCCGGGTCGCGCTGCCGCGGTTCGACGACGACGGTTCGCTGCTGCGCTTCCTGCGCAAGGAGAACCTGCCCGGCTACTTCCCGTTCACGGCGGGCGTGTTCCCGTTCAAACGGGACGGCGAGGACCCGGCCCGGATGTTCGCGGGCGAGGGCGACGCGTTCCGCACCAACCGCCGGTTCCGCTACCTGTCCGAGGGCTCGTCGGCGACCCGGCTGTCCACGGCGTTCGACTCGGTCACGCTGTACGGGCACGACCCGGACACCCCGCCGGACATCTACGGCAAGGTCGGCACGTCCGGCGTCTCGATCGCCACGCTCGACGACATGAAGGCGCTCTACGACGGCTTCGACCTGACCGCGCCGACCACGTCCGTGTCGATGACGATCAACGGCCCGGCCCCCACGATCCTCGCGTTCTTCCTGAACACGGCGATCGACCAGACCGTGGACAAGTTCGTCGCCGAGCACGGCCGTGAGCCCAGCGACGAGGAGCGGGAGAAGCTGGCCGCCTGGGCGCTCGCGAACGTGCGCGGCACCGTGCAGGCCGACATCCTCAAGGAGGACCAGGGGCAGAACACCTGCATCTTCTCCACCGAGTTCTCCCTGCGGATGATGGCGGACATCCAGGAGTGGTTCATCGCCAACAAGGTCCGCAACTTCTACTCGGTGTCGATCTCCGGCTACCACATCGCGGAGGCGGGGGCGAACCCGATCAGCCAGCTCGCGTTCACACTGGCGAACGGGTTCACCTACGTCGAGTCCTACCTGGCGCGCGGCATGCACATCGACGACTTCGCGCCGAACCTGTCGTTCTTCTTCTCCAACGGCCTCGACGCCGAGTACAACGTGATCGGCCGGGTCGCGCGGCGGATCTGGGCGGTGGCCATGCGGGAGCGCTACGGCGCGAACGAACGGTCGCAGAAGTTCAAGTACCACGTGCAGACCTCGGGCCGGTCGCTGCACGCGCAGGAGATGCACTTCAACGACATCCGCACCACGCTGCAGGCGCTGTGCGCGCTGTACGACAACTGCAACTCGCTGCACACCAACGCCTACGACGAGGCGGTCACCACGCCGACGGAGTCGTCGGTGCGCCGGGCGATGGCCATCCAGCTGATCATCAACAAGGAGTGGGGCCTGTCGAAGAACGAGAACCCGCTGCAGGGCTCGTTCATCGTCGACGAGCTGACCGACCTGGTCGAAGAGGCCGTGCTGACCGAGTTCGAGCGGCTCTCCGAGCGGGGCGGCGTGCTCGGCGCGATGGAGACCGGCTACCAGCGCGGTCGCATCCAGGACGAGAGCATGCTCTACGAGCAGCGCAAGCACGACGGGTCGCTACCGTTGGTCGGGGTGAACACGTTCCTGCCGACCAAGGACAACGCCGAGGAGCTGCCGACGATCGAGCTGGCCCGCGCGACCGAGGACGAGAAGCGGTCGCAGGTGGAGCGGACCAGGGCGTTCCAGGCGGCGCACAAGGCGGAGGCCGAGGAGGCACTGCGGCGGCTGCGCGCGGCGGTGGCGGAGGACCGTAACGTGTTCGGTGAGTTGATGGCCGCGGCCAGGGTGTGCACGCTGGGACAGGTCACCGACGCCTTCTTCGAGGTCGGTGGCCAGTACCGGCGGAACGTGTGACTTCGGAGGGTCTTTTGTCAGGCATCGAGCGGGTTGGCGTCGTCGGTTGTGGCCTCATGGGGTCGGGCATCGCGGAGGTGAGCGCGCGGGCGGGCCTGGACGTCCTGGTCACGGAGGTGTCCGGGGACGCGCTGAAGGCGGGGCAGGCCCGGATCGAGAAGTCCCTGGCCCGCGCCGTGCGCAACGGGAAGCTGTCCGAGGAGGACCGCGCCGCCGCGCTCGGCCGGATCAGGTTCACCCCGGACATGGGCGACTTCGCCGACCGCCAGCTGGTGGTCGAGGCGGTCGCGGAGAACGAGCAGGCCAAGACGGAGGTGTTCGCCTCCCTCGACAAGGTCGTGACCGACCCGACGGCGGTGTTCGCGTCCAACACGTCCTCCATCCCGATCATGAAGCTGGGCATGGCGACGTCCCGGCCCCAGCAGGTGATCGGCATCCACTTCTTCAACCCGGTGCCGGTGCTGAAGCTGGTCGAGCTGGTCCCGTCGCTGCTGACCGGCGAGGACACGAAGGCCCGCGCGCAGGCGTTCGCGCAGGGGAAGCTGAGCAAGCAGGTCATCCTGTCGCAGGACCGCGCGGGGTTCGTCGTGAACGCCCTGCTGGTGCCGTACCTGCTGTCGGCGATCCGGATGCTGGAGTCGGGCTTCGCGTCCGCGGAGGACATCGACACCGGCATGATCCAGGGCTGTGCGCACCCGATGGGGCCGCTGGCGCTGACCGACCTGATCGGCCTGGACACCACGAAGGCGATCGCGGAGTCGATGTACGCGGAGTTCAAGGAGCCGCTGTACTCGCCGCCGCCGCTGCTCCTGCGCATGGTCGACGCCGGTCTGCTGGGCAAGAAGAGCAACCGCGGCTTCTACGACTACAGCAGCTGAGGTCGTGCCCGGCACGAGAGCCGTGGCGGGGCTCGTCGCGGCGGCGTGTGTCATGGCGGGCTGTTCGGTGCCGGAGGCCGAGCAGCCCGTCGAGTCGTCCCCGACGTCGGTCGCGGCCCAGTCCGCGACCCCCGTCCCGTCGACGACGGCATCGCGGACCGGGGTGAACCAGGACCCGGCGGAGTTCGCCGACCCGGTCGTCGAGCACGCCGGTGCGGCGGAGGTCAACCCGGTGCTGCTGATGGCGATCCTCTACAACGAGTCCTACAAGCCGCACGACCCTGAGCTGGAACGCGCCTGGCAGAAGATCGACCCGGACGCGGCGTTCGGGGTGGCGAACATGCACCGGGCCGCGTTCGACGACACCAGGCGGGGCCGCCCGTTCGCGGACCGGCGGTGGGAGGAGCTGCCCGACGACCCGGACCTCGCGATCGAGGCCGCCGCCTGGTACCTCCACGACCTGGCCGCGCGGCTGCCGGTGGCGCAGCGCCCGCCGTTGCGCCACGACGACCTGCTCGCCATCGGGTACAACGCGGGGCCGGGCGCCATGAGCGCGGTCGCGAACGGCGCCGCGCCCGGCACACAAGCACAGTCCTACGTGGAGAAGTTGCGGCGCAACTGGGCGAAGGCGGAGGACGCCGTCCGCCGGTAGCGGGTCAGTTCACGCAGACGCCGTCACCCACGGCGGGTGGGCCGGCCGGCTGCCCGGCGGAGTGGAGGTCGAGCAGGCCGGGCCGGGCGACGCCGTCGACTGTGGGGTAGTCCTGGCCGAGCAGGACGGTGACCTGGCCGGGCTGCTGGTTCGCGTCCTCCTCGACCTGGGCCGGTGCGGCCAGGGCCGCGGTGACGAGGTCGGCGGCCGCCCGTTCGCCGGGGGCGTGGCGGACGACGGTGGTGTCGCGGGTGCTGGCGTCCTCGACGAGCCCGATCGTGAAGCCCTCCTTGGTCAGGACGCCGGCCACGCCGCTCGCCAGGCCGTCGACCTGGGCGGCGTTGCGCACGTTGACCGTGATCGACGCGGGCCGCGGCGTGCCGTCGACCGGGGCCCTCGGCGTCGCGTCGTCCGGCATGACGCCGCGGACGAAGTCCCTGACCTCGGCGGGGTCGACCTCGACGGCCTTGCCGTCCGGGGTGGGCATGCCGATGTCGCCGTGCGGGATGGTCTGGAAGGTGAGGTTCCCGCCGGTGAAGTCGACCATCTGCTGCGCGAACTCGATGATGTTCCACCCCTGGTCGAGCACGACGGACTTGGTCACCGCCTGCTGCAGTCTGCGCATGGTCTCCGAGCCCGGTGCCAGCAGGTCGGCCGAGAACGCCTTCCTGGCCATGCCCGCGAGGAACACCTGCTGGCGGGCGACCCGGTCGATGTCACCGTTCGGCAGCCCCTTGCGTTGCCGGACGAACGCCAGCGCGGGCGCACCGGACAGGTTCTGGCGGCCCGCCGGGAAGTTCGCGCCCGAGTCGGCGTCCTTCACGGGTTCCCTGAGACAGACCTCGATGCCGCCGATCGCCTTGGTGATGTCGTAGAAGCCGAGCAGGTTGACCTCGGCGTAGTGGTCGATGGTGACCCCGGTCAGCTGTTGCACGGTCGCGATGAGGCTGACGGCGCCTTCCTTGTTGGACTCCACGGTGAGAGTGCGCCGGTCGGTGACGCCCTCGTCGCGCAGGGACGCCAGTGCGTCATTCTTCTTCCGCGAGTACGCGGAGTTGATCTTGTGTTTGCCGTAGCCGGGGATGTCGACGTAGGCGTCGCGGGGGATGGAGATGCCGGTGGCCCTTCCGCCCTCGACCGGGATGTGGATCATCATGATCGTGTCGGTGTTGAGCACGCCGTCGGCCTTGCCCGCGTTCAGCATCGCCAGCTGCTCCCGCGACAACGGGTTGCCGTGTGCGTCGGTCCGCGAGTCCATCCCGACGAGCAGGATGTCGACCGCGCCGTCGATCGGCGGCCCGTCGTCCGCCGCGCCGCTGATCACGTCGATCGTGACCACGTCCTGCGCGAAGTCCGTCAGCTGCGACCAGTAGTAGCCGGTGCCCGCGAGCACCAGCGCGGACACCACCCCCAGCACGAGCTTGCCGCCGGCCAGCGCGAACCGCCCTCGGCGCGCAGCGTCGTCCGGTCCCCGGACAGCTCGCCTCGCGGGCACGGTCGGCTCGTGCATCCAGGCCCGCGACCTCGCCGCGGGCCGGTCACCGTCCCCTCGCCGTTCCACGTGTCCTCCCGTTCACCGCCCGCCCCGGGTGTTCGCGGCCGAGTCGCGGAAGATCGCCGCGGGCCGTTGACCCACTGACGTCGCGGGCTGCGCACCTGTTGAGCGCTGTGAACGGGATCACGCCGCTCAGGTCACGGGCAGCCACGCGCGGGCGGCGGCGGTCAGGGCCGCGGTGCCCAGGTCGAGCGTCGGGTCGACGACCGGCGCGAACAGCGGCGAGTGGTTGGCGGGCAGGTCGGCGACCCGCGCGCGGATCTCGTCCAGCGACGTCGCACCGGCGAACGTCCCCGGGTCGGCGCCGCCGAGCAGCCAGTACACGAGCGGCACCCCGGCCGCCGTGGCGAACACCCCGACGTCCTCGCTGCCGGTGACGGGCCCCGGGTCCACCACGATCGGCACCGCCGACGCGAGCGCAGGGCGGGTCCGGTCGGCCGCCTCGGGGTCGTTGACCGCGGCCGGGTAGCTCGTCTCCACGACGATCTCGGGTGGCTTGGGCGCACCGGACGCGGTCGCCTCGCCCAGGACGATGCGTTCCACGGTGGCGAGGGTGCGGGCCCGGACGTCCGGGTCGTAGGTGCGGATGCTGAGCAGCAGCTCGGCGTCGTCGGGGATGATGTTGGCGACCGTGCCCGCGCGCATCGCGCCGACGGTGACCACGACCGTGTCGGTGGCCGCGGTCTCCCGCGCGACGACGGTCTGCAGCCGCAGGACCACGGACGCGGCCATCACCACCGGGTCGACCGCCGCCTCGGGGCGCGAGCCGTGCCCGCCGCGGCCGTGCAGCGTGACGCGGACCGAGTCGGCCGCCGCGAACGCCGGACCCGGCCGCAGCCCGATCACCCCGGCCGGGATGGGTGCCACGTGCTGGCCCAGCACCACGTCCGGCCTGCCGAACCGCTCGAACAGCCCGTCGGCGACCATCGCCTCCGCGCCGCCGCCGATCTCCTCCGCGGGCTGGCACACCGCGAGCACGGTGCCCGACCAGCTCGACCGGTCGGCGGACAGCGCGCGGGCAGCCCCGACCAGGCACGTGACGTGCACGTCGTGACCGCAGGCGTGTGCCACCGGGGTGCCGTCGACCACGACGGTGCTCGCGTAGGGGAGGCCGGTCTTCTCCTCGACCGGCAGGGCGTCCATGTCCGCGCGCAGCAGCGCCGTCGGGCCGTCGCCGTTGCGCAGGACGCCGACCACTCCGGTGCCGCCGACGCCCTCGGTCACCTCGAACCCGGCGGCGCGCAGCTCCCTCGCCGCGACGGCGGCGGTGCGGGTCTCCGCGAAGCCGAGTTCGGGGTGCTGGTGCAGGTCGCGGTACAGGTCGGCCAGGTCCATGGCGACAACTATCGCAGCGCGACCGTCACCGGTGATCGGCGACGTCGATCGTGAACTGGCGGGTGGCGCCGTCCTGGTCGGTCAGGGTGACCGCGCCGAACGTGATGATCGGAACGGCGGCGGCGCCGGTGCCCCGGTAGAACCCGGTCGCCCTGGTGATCCGGACCGCGAGCGCCGCGAGACTGGCGGCCGTCTCGTCGTCCGTGTCGACCTTGGGCTGCGTGAGCACGGCGACGCCGTTGGCCGCGCCCCACTCGCGCATGGCGTGGGCGTCCCGGCTCATGCCGGGCAGGATGCTCTGGTTGGCCCACGACCAGAGCCAGCTGCCCGCCGACGGGTTGTAGCTCGCGACGATCTGCGCGGGCGCGCTCGCGACCCCGTGGGGGAACGTCCACGAGATGATCCCGGTGCGCTGGTCGAGGTCCCAGCGGTCGGCGGTGCCCAGCCCCCACGTCCGGTGCGCCTGCGCCAACTGCTCGATCATGCTCTCGCCCTGGAAGAGCAGCTCGGCCAGCAGGTCCTGGTTGTCGTCGCCCCGGCGCCGGAAGATTCCCATGGACCGCAGCATCGCAGACCTCGGGGCGGGTTCCGCGTCAGGTGATCGACCGACAGGCGAGGCCGTCCCCCTCACTCGCGCACGGTCAGCACCGCCAGATGCGTGCCGTCCCTGAGCGTGGTCAGCACCAGCACGCCCCGTGCCATCTCGACCGTCGTCTGGTGCACGCGGTTCGCCCCCAGCAACGACGCCGCGCCCGCCGTCAGCCCGGCGACCCCAGCGGCGAGAGCAGCCAACTGGTTCGCCTGGGCCGACGGCAGGCCGGCCGAGGTGGCGAGTGGCGTGCCGTCCGCAGCGCACGCCACCGCCCGCACCACCCCGTGGATGACGTCGGCCAGGTCGTCGACCAGGCGGTCGACGTCAACCACGGTCATGGGCGCGAATACCCCAGCGTGTAGGCGCCGGACCCGCTGTACGCGTGCACGACGTACCGGTAGTACCCGGCGGTCCCGTTGTAGGACACCGTCTCGTCGGGGTTCGGGGTCGTGCCGCTCGCGACGTCGGCCCACGACGACCCGGTCCACTTCTGCAGGTACAGGTCGAAGTCCGCACCCGACGGGCCGTCCAGGCAACCGGTGTGGGCACCGCTCGTCGTGGACTGGTAGTAGCTGCCGTTCGGCTGCACGGCGGTCGCGCCGGACGCCAGGTTCCCGGTGAGCGACCCCTCGCAATCGCCACCGGGCGGCTCGCCGCCGCCGTTCGTCACCAGCGTCAGGCCGTACACCTGCAGGATCTCGTTCACCGGCTGGAAGAACGTCGTCCCGCCGGTGCGGCAGTTGCCGGAACCACCGGACGTCACGCCCTGCGCCTGGTTGCCCGCCAGCAGCGAACCACCGGAGTCACCCGGCTCGGCGCACACGTTGGTCCTGATCAGGCCGGTGATCGTGCCCTCGGGGTAGGTCACCGACGCGTTGCGGGCCTGGATCGTGCCGCAGTGCCAGCCGGTCGTGGAACCGGACCGGCACACGGTCGACCCGACCGCCGCGTCCTGCGACCCGGCCACCGCCACGCGGCCGCCCGCGTAGTTGTTGACCGCGCCGACCGGGGTGTTGCCCGCGTTCACCCGCACCCACGCGTAGTCGTTGCCGGGGAAGCTCGAACCGGCGAACTGGCCGCTGGGCTGCGAGGTCGTGGCGCCGGTCCGGCCGCAGTGGCCCGCGGTGACGAACCCGCCCTGCACCGAGAAGCCGACCGAGCACCGCGTGCCCGACCCGATGTAGTACGCGTTCCCGCCGACGACGTCGATGAGCGGCCGCGGCGACTCGTTCGACGCCACCACGCGCACGGCGTCCGTCGCGACCCCCGACGCCCGGACGAACCGCCACGCGGCGGCGGTCGCGTCCGGTCTCGACAACACCACGACCGTGTTCGACGGGGCGTCGACGTACCAGCCGGGCACGGTCCTCGGCGCCCGGGACTTGTTGCGGTCCAACGAGAAGCGCACGGTGTCGAGCGCCTTCTCGCTGCGCGCCACCACCCGTGCCGTGGCGCCGTGCGCACGCACCGACGACGCGGCGGCCGACGACGTCACGCCGACGACGAGCCGTCCGCCGGCGAGCCAGCCACCCGCGTAGGTGTCGCCGAGGTCCTTGCGCAGCGCCAGGTTCGTGTCGTTGGCCCGATTCTCGGACGCGAGCCGGGCCACCGCCGCGTCGGCGGTGAGCCCGAGGTCGCGTTGCATCGCCGCGAGCATGACCGCGTTCTGTGTGGCGGGCGGTGCGGCCGACGGCGGTGGTGCCGCCGTGGCCGAGGGGGCGGTCGCGAGCCCGGTGATCAGGGCCGCGACGAAGATGCCCGAACGGAGTCTTCGATCCATGTTTCGGTGTCTCCCTTGACAGCAAAAGCAGGGTGGATCAACAAGGGAGACGCTAGGACGACCCGGCGCGCCAGGGGACATACCAGTTGGGCCATAACGCCCGTCTTATGCACCGAACCCGGGGTGCCTGACCAGCCATCGCGCGTAGCTCGGGCTGTGTGCCAGCGAGTCCCGGTACGCCTCGCGCGCGAACTCGTGCACCTGGCCCGCGACCGCGTCGGCGGGTGCCTCGGGGTGCCAGCCGAGCAGGTGCCGCCACCGTAGCGGCGCGCCGGCGAACGGGTACCCGCGCACCCCGGGCTGCTCGCGGAACGTCGGCTGGCACAACGCGACCGCCTGTCCGCTCGTGACGAGGTCGACGCAGACCCGCAGGTCCGTCTCGTACATGGGTTCCGGCGTGAACCCGGCCCGTGCGCACGCCGCCGCGAAGCAGTCGGCGAAGCACCCGTCGCCCGGGGTGGCGGCCCACCGCGCGGCCGCGAAGTCGGCGAGGTGGACCTCGTCGCCACCGGAGCGCGGGTGGTCGTCGGCGAGCAGGACACCGACCGCGTCGACCGCCACCAGCCGCCACTCCAGGCCGGGTGGTGGGGGCGCGTCGCCGCACACGCCGATGATCGCGAAGTCCAGCTTGCCCGCGGCGACCAGTTCCGTCAGCTCCAGCGCCGACCAGGACGCCTGCGTGGTGACGCTCGTGTCCGGCCTGCTGTGCGACAGCCGCCGCATGAGCCCGCTGACCATCGAGTTGCCGACCGAGCCGATGCGGTACCGGATGGTCGCGACCGGCGTGCTCGCGAGCCGCGCGGCCTCCTGCCGCAGGTCGGCGACCGCGGGCAGCGCGACCTTCGCGCGGGAGAGCACCAACTCGCCGAGCGCGGTGGGGCGCGCGCCGCGGTGGTCGCGGTCGAACAGCGGCCCGCCGAGCGCCCGCTCGATGCGGTTGAGCTGGGCGGTCAGCGCGGGCTGGGCGAGCCCGAGGTGCGCGGCCGCCCTCGTGACGCTGCCGTGCTCGGCGATGGCGCACACGACCTTCAGGTGCCGCAGCTCCAGGTCCACCCGCACAGCCTAGGTGGTTCCGGCCGGAACGAACCCGTGATACAAAGAGTCACAACTGTCTCATCGACTCAGGAGCGGGTATGACCGAGGTGGTACGGACCGAGCCGACCCTCGGGATGCCCGGGCCGGGCACGCTGCACTGGCGGTACGCGGGCGAAGTCCGCGGTTACCTGCTGCTGGTGAAGGCCGGTCTGCTCCAGTTGATGCACCCGGGTCTCGGTGCGGGCGTCGAGCACCACTCGGACTTCTTCAACGAGCCGTGGGAGCGGGTGCTGCGGTCGGTGCCGGAGATCCAGGGGGTCACGTTCGACTACCCGGACGGCGCCGGGACCGCGCGGCGGATCCGGGACTACCACACGCACATCAAGGGCGTCGACGCCCAGGGCAGGCGGTACCACGCCCTGGACCCGGAGACGTACTTCTGGGCGCACGCCACCATCTGGGACGCCCTGTTCCAGATGATCGACCTGTTCGACCACCCGATGACGGACGCGGAGAAGGAGCGGCTGTACCAGGAGGGCCGCGGCGCCTACCGCGCGTACGGCGTGTCGGACCGGCTCGTGCCGCCGGACTTCCCGACCTTCCAGGTGTGGTTCGACACCATGTGCCGCGAGCGCCTCGAACTGACCCCGGCGGCGCGCGGGCTGATCTCCTTCGCCAAGGAGCCGCCCGCGACGTTCCCGCTCGTGCCCGCGTTCCTCTACCGGCTCGCGCGCAAGCCGACCGCCAGGCCGCTGTGGTGGCACTCGGTCGGTACGCTGCCACCCGTGGTGCGGGAGATGATCGGCGAGACGTGGACCGACCGCGACGAGCGCCGCCACCGCACGCTGCGCACCGCGATCCGCCGCACCTGGCCGCTGCTGCCCGCACGCGTGCGCTACACGGCACGGGCCCGTGCCGGTTACCGGCGGGCGGGAATCGGGCCGTTGGGATGAGCTCCCTCCTGGAGCTGGTGCTCGCCGACCCGTCGACCGACGAGGTCGGGGAGTCCATTCTGGACACCGCGCTCGCGGAGTTCCTCACCTACGGCCTGCGGCGCACGACCGTGGACGTCGTCGCGAAACGAGCGGGCGTGTCGAGGGCGACGCTGTACCGGCGTTTCGACGGCAAGGACGCGCTCGTGCAGGCCGTGCTGGTGCGCGAGTCCCGGCGGTTCTTCGGCAGCATCGCGGCCGCGGTCGCCGGTGTGTCCACTGTGGAGGACCGGCTGGTCGAGGGGTTCGTGGTCGGGGTGCGGTACGCGCGCGCCGACCGGCTGCTGAACCGGCTGCTGGCCTCGGATCCGGAGGCGCTGCTGCCGTACCTGACCACCAACGGCGCGCTGGTGGTCGCGGCGGCGCGTGACTTCCTCGTGCTGCAGGGCGGTGCGCGGACGCCGGTCGCTGACCGGACCCCGGAGGGCGTGGCGGAGTTGTTCGTGCGGTTGGCGATCTCGTTCACGCTGATGCCGGAGAGCGCGATCCCGTTGGACAGCGACGACGAGGTGCGCGCGTTCGCCCGCGCCTACCTCGCGCCGCTGATGCGTCCCTGATGGCCGCGCTGTCACCGCGTCTCGCCGCGATCGTCGACGCGTTGCCGCTGCGCCCCGGGATGCGCGTGCTGGAGATCGGCGGCGCACCGGGCGCCGCGGCGAAGGCCGTGTGCACGCGGATCGCGCCAGGCGGCCACGTGCTGGTGATCGACCGCTCGGCGAAGGGGGTCGCCCTGGTCGAGCGCAACGCCGCGGCGGAGATCGCGAGCGGGCTGCTCAGCGTCCGTCAGGTGGCGGCGGAGGATTTCGAGCTGGTGGACGGCGAGCCGCGGTTCGACCTGGCGTTCGCGGTCCGGGTCGGCGCGTTCGACGGCCGTCACCCACGGGAAGGAGTCCGCGCGCGGGAACGGATCCGGGCGGCCCTGGTACCGGGCGGGCGACTGTTCATCGACGGTGGCGCACCGCTGCTCGACGTCGACCTGACCTGAGCCCGACTCCCAAGACCAACGGAGGCGGTCCCGAGACCACATCGAGAGGCCCCTCCCGAGATCAGCCCGTCCGGCGAGGACCCCCGGAGGGAACAAGGGCGCATGTTCCCGACAGGCCTCACACGCGCCGCTGCGGAACACCCGGCAGGACGGCGTCCATCAGATCGCGGAGGTCGGTTTTCGCGCGGCGCCAGCGTTTTCCGGCGTTCTCCGGAGCCTCGTCGGACAGTCCCATGAGGAGGATGCCACGGATCGCGTCCATGGCCGTGTAGAGCACATGACGGAAGCGGGGGTTGCCCGCGTACTCACCGAACGCGGCCTCCGTGAACTCGATCAGCGACGCGCGAGCCGCGGGCTCGACCTTCGTCATCTGGTCCCGCAGCTCCGGATCGGTGCGGGCGGCGATCCACATCTCCATCGTGGCGTACTGGATCGGCCCCTGGTGCACCTCCCACATCAGGTCCAGCGCCGCGTCGAGCGGATCGGGAGCGGTGCGGACGGCGTCGATCTTCTCGAACGCGAGGTCCGCCCGTTTGGCCGCGAGGTGCCGCACAGCGGCGGCGACGAGATCCGCGCGGGTGGGGAAGTGGTGTACCTGCGCTCCGCGCGTCACACCGGCCAGCTCGGTGACTCTCGTGGTGGTCGTGCCCGCGTAGCCGTACTTGACCAGGCTCTCGACGGTCGCGTCGAGTAGCCTGCGCCGCATCGCCGCGCTGCGTTCCTGTTGGGTTCGTCCTGTTTTCGACTTCCGCACTGGCACCACGTCAGTCTATTGAGCGGATCTCACGTTCCGGCGTACTCGCGGACGGGCCAGCGCGCCGGACAACCCGAGCGCGCCGGCGGTCGCGAGAGCCGCCAGTCCGAGGCCGGAAAGCGCCATGGCCAGGGGCGGAGCGGCGAGCGGAGAGGTGTGCGTCGCCGACTCGACGATGACCACGATGCTCAGCAACGAGTACCCGGCGACACCGAGCCGGACGATGTTCAGTTGGTGATTCTCACTCCAACGAGTGAACGTCAGAAGCCAGGCGAGCGCGGGGATGACGAGAATCGCGTGCATCGTCACCGCGTGGGCGGGCTTCAGAAAGCCCGCGGTCGTGTACGCCGCCGACGGGTCCGGTCCGCGCGCGGTGGTCGAACCGGTCGCGATCATCGCCGCCCCGACCGCCAGCGCGACGAGCAACGTCGCGAACCCGAACCGCACGGCGAGGCGCATCGCGGGCGAGCCGATCCGCGCGGACCGGAACGCGGTGAGCGTCATGGCGATCGTCGTGATCACGATCGCGAACCCGCCCGCGGCGAGCGTCGTCGACACCACGGTGTCGACGGGGGTTTCGAAGTTGAAGTGCGACGGCACACCGCGCCACGCCTGCAGCGACACGAGCGCCGTCTCCACCACGCACGTCACCGTGAACGCGCCCAGCAACACCGTCCGGGTGCGGGCGGCCATCGGGACGAAGTGGGTGACCCACGTGACCGTGGCGAGCGTCAGTCCGAAGGAGAGCCCGAACGTCGTCGGCTTGCGCAGCGACAGCGGCCCGGTCCAGGTGCCACCCGACACGACCAGCACCACGAGGTGCGCGAGTCCGCTGAGGAACAGCAACCCGCCGACGGTGTAGGCGATCCGCTCGACGCGGCTCCCGTCGGTCCAGCTGCTCTGCAAGGAGCCCGCGAGACGGCTGATCGTGGTCATGGGACGAGTCTCCGCGCCACCGCGCCCGGTGTCGTCGGCTCCCGGACGGCTTTCCGCCTACGACAGGGGGAGTACTACGCGTACTTCTTCGCGCGGTGGCGGCGGACGGCGTCGCGGTTGGCGCAGCCGGGGGAGCAGTAGCGCTGGCGGCCGCCCCGGCTGAAGTCGGCGAACGGGGCGCGGCACTCCTCCAGCGCGCACCGGCGCAGCCGGGTCATGCCGCGGCCGGTGAGGTGCAGTGCGGTGCCGACGCTGATCAACGCGCGCAGCACCCCGGCGAGCGGGAGGTCGGCGTCGCGGTAGTGGATGTGCCAGCCGTCGCCGGCGTGGTCGGTCAGCCTCGGGTACGCCGAGGACTGTGCGAGCAGCACGTTGAGCCGCTCGGCCCGCTGCCCGGTCGTCGTCGCGTCGACCACCCCGAGCCAGCGGGCGAGGAACCGTTCGAGCTCGTGCAGGTCGTCGTCGACGGGCTTGGCGTCGACGACCACACCGGCCGCCGCGCACCGTCTGCCCAGCTCGGCGGCCGACCGCGGTGGCGCGAGGACCAGGTCGATCGCGAAGCGGACCGGATCCTCGCCGTAAGGGTTCAGATGCATAGGACCATTACAGCAGACTGGCGGCCATGACTCCATCGCACCGGTTCGAGACCACGTCCAGCCACGTCACGAGCCAGGGCTGGGTGATCTACCAGCGCTGTCCGTGCGGTGAGACGCGAGTCCTCCTCAACTCCGAGCCGGTCGGAATGATCCGCACGCCGGCGAGGTTGGGATGACCATCACGTGCCTGACTGTCAGGGGTGGCGGCTAGCTTGGGGGCTGAGTCGCCTGTGGAAGGGGAGCTTGTGGAGGGTTTCGTACCGAACGAGACGGCGATCCGGCGGGCGCTGCGCCGCGCACGGGACGGTGCCGCGCTCGACGCGACCGAGGCCGAGACCCTCCTGCACGCCAGGGGCGAGCAGCTCGAGGCGCTCTTCGACGCGGCGTCCAGGGTCCGCGACCAGGGCCTCGCCGCGGTCGGCCGGGAGCGCACGATCACCTACTCCCGCAGCGTGTTCGTGCCGCTGACCAGGCTGTGCGCCGACCGCTGCCACTACTGCACGTTCGCGACCGTGCCCGGCAGGCTGCCCGCCGCGTTCCTGTCCGAGGACGAGGTGCTCGACCTCGTCCGCAAGGGCGCCGCCGCCGGGTGCCGCGAGGTGCTGATCACGCTCGGCGACAAGCCGGAGGCCCGCTGGGAGGCGGCACGAACCTGGCTCGAGGAGGCCGGGTACCCGGACACGCTGTCCTACGTCCGCGCGATCTCCATCAAGATCCTGGAGGAGACCGGGGTGCTGCCGCACCTCAACCCGGGCGTGCTGACCTGGCAGGACTTCCAGCGGCTCAAGCCGGTGTCGGCGTCGATGGGCATGATGCTGGAGACCACCGCGACCCGCCTGTGGTCCGAGCCGGGCGGCCCGCACTACGGCTCGCCCGACAAGGAACCCGCCGTGCGGCTGCGGGTGCTGGAGGACGCGGGCCGCTCCGCCGTCCCGTTCACCACCGGGCTCCTGCTGGGCATCGGCGAGACCCTCGCCGAGCGCGTCGACACGCTGTTCGCCATCCGCAAGGTGGCACGGCAGTACGGCGGCATCCAGGAGGTGATCGTCCAGAACTTCCGTGCCAAGCCGGACACCGCCATGCGTGGGATGCCCGACGTGGAGGCGGCCGAGCTGGCCGCGACCGTGGCGGTCGCGCGGCTCGTGCTCGGGCCGAAGACGCGCATCCAGGCGCCGCCGAACCTGATCGCCGGCGAGTTCGAACTGCTGCTGCGGGCGGGCATCGACGACTGGGGCGGCGTGTCCCCGCTGACCATCGACCACGTCAACCCCGAACGGCCGTGGCCGCAGCTGGCGGAGCTGGAGAAGCACACGCGTGCCGCCGGGTTCGAGCTGGCCGAGCGGCTGCCGATCTACCCGGAGTACGTGACGCGCGGCGAGCCGTGGCTCGACCCGCGCGTGGCGCCGCACGTGGCCGCGCTCGCCGACGAACAGGGCCTCGCCGACCCGGCCGCGAAGATCGTGGGCAGGCCGTGGCAGGAGCCGGAGGTCGCGCTCGTCTCGTCCGGGCGCACCGACCTGCACGCCTCGATCGACACCGAGGGCCGCACCACCGACCGCCGCGACGACTTCGACTCCGTCTACGGCGACTGGGACGAGCTGCGGCAACAGGTGACCGCCATGCCGGGGGCGCGGGCACGGGGCGAGTTCTCGACCGCGCTGCGGCACGCCGAGGCCGACCCGGCGGGACTGTCCGACGAGGACGCGCTCACGTTGCTGTCCGCGCAACCCGGCCACGAGATCGAGGCGCTCGCCGCGCTGGCCGACGACCTCCGCCGCGACACCGTCGGCGACGACGTGACCTACGTCGTCACCAGGAACATCAACTTCACGAACGTCTGCTACACCGGCTGCCGGTTCTGCGCGTTCGCCCAGCGCCGCACCGACAGCGACGCCTACACGCTGTCGCTGGAACAGGTCGGGCAGCGCGCCGAGCAGGCGTGGGCCGTCGGCGCGACCGAGGTGTGCATGCAGGGCGGCATCCACCCCGACCTGCCCGGCACCGCGTACTTCGACATCGCGGCCGAGGTGAAGAAACGCGCGCCGGGCCTGCACGTCCACGCGTTCTCGCCGATGGAGGTCGTGAACGGCGCGTCCCGGACCGACATGTCCATCCGGGACTGGCTGACGGCCGCGCGTGAGGCCGGTGTGGACTCGCTGCCCGGCACGGCCGCGGAGATCCTCGACGACGACGTGCGGTGGGTGCTCACGAAGGGCAAGCTGCCCACCGCCTCGTGGGTCGAGGTCGTGACCACCGCGCACGAGCTGGGCATCAACACGACGTCGACGATGATGTACGGGCACGTCGACAACCCGGCGCACTGGGTCGCGCACATCAAGCTGATCCGGGACCTCCAGGAACGCACGGGCGGGTTCACCGAGTTCGTGCTGCTGCCGTTCGTCCACACGAACGCGCCGCTGTACCTGGCGGGCATCGCGCGCCCGGGCCCCACGCACCTGGAGAACCGCGCCGTGCACGCGCTCGCCAGGCTGTTGCTGCACGGGCGGATCGACAACATCCAGACGTCGTGGGTGAAACTCGGCGACGAGGGTGTCGTGGACGTGCTGCGCGGTGGCGTGAACGACCTCGGCGGCACGCTGATGGAGGAGACCATCAGCCGCATGGCCGGGTCGGAGAACGGCAGCTACAAGACGATCGCCGGGCTGGAGGCGCTGGCCGCGGCGGCGGGCCGCCCGGCACGCCAGCGGACGACGACGTACGGCGAGGTGCCCGCGGAGCGGCTGCGCACCGCGCGCGAGCACGACGGCGTGTGGCGGCCGAACCTGCTGCCGCTCGTCAGCGGCTGAGCCGGAGGTCTGAGAAACTGGGACATGGCTGACGTACCGCGTCCCGGATCGGCGGGTCTGCTGGGCTTCCTGTGGTTCGGCGCGCTCGCGCTCGGCCCGCTCGGCGGCCTGGGTGTGGTCGTGCTGGCGATGGTCCTCGCGATGCGCGGGTCCTGGTTCACGGCCGGGGTGGCCCTCGTCGGCGGCGTGGTGCTGGCGGGGTTGCTGCACGTCGCCGGGCTCGTCGCGATGTTCCTGGCAGGCAAGGGCAAACGGCCGGGACTGCCCGTCGTCATCGCCGCGCTCTGCGGTTGCGCCGGCGTGGTCGCGGCCGCGGGTGGCATCGCGTGGGCGGTGGTGGTGGCGATCAGCGGCGCCGAGTGGACGGCGGTGCACGTCGCCCTCGGAGGTCTCGCGATCGGCGCCGTGCTCGTCGCGGTGGGTTCCGGAACGGCGCACCGGAAACGGGCCGTGCCCGCCTGACTCGGCACACAGAAGGACCCCTTCGGAACGTTCGGGATGTTCCGCAGGGGTCCTTCAGTGCGCGCCGCGTGCTGGTCAGCCGCAGTGGTGCGCGGCGGACGTGCTGGACGCGAGCACCACGTCCACGCCGCCGAGCGCGGTCAGGTGCACCGCGTTGACGGTCAGCCCGTCCTCGGTCGTCACCTGCTCGTTGACCACCAGCTTCGCGCCCGCGACGCCGAGGTCGACCGTCGAGTTGGGCGCGTCGCCGACGTCGACCGGCCTGCCCGCGACGGTCAGCTCCAGGTCCACCGTGCCGGTCGAGCCGTCGCAGTCACTGGCCGACGTGGACGTCAGCCCCGACAGCGTCAGCACGGGCAGCCCCGGCAACCCGATGCGCACGTCCCCGACCGTCGACGTCGCGGTCACCCCGAACGGGTCGGCCGTGGCGGAGACGTCCGCGCACAGCGCCGCGGCCGACAGCACCACCGCGTTCACGTTCTGCACGCACACCGGTTCGCCCGCCCGTTCACCCGCCGCACGCACCGCACCGGTGTCCGGTGTGGCGGCCACCGGCAGCGGCACCCCCAGCACGTTGAGGCTCGCGGCGAGACCGTACGCACGGCCCGTGACGTACCGCAGCAGCAGTTCCTCGGTGATCTCCGACTCGAGGTACTCGCCTTCCTTCCCGGCGTACGACACGGTCAGCGGCACGGTCGCGTCGTCGGTCAGCGGCTGCGCGACCTCGTCGACCGTGCAGCTCGCGACCCCGTCGTCGTTCGTGGTGCCCGCGCAGGTCTGCGCACCCGCACCCGAACCGACCGCGAACTCCACCTCCTGGTCGGCCACCGGCTCGTCGTCGGTCGTGGTCAGCGTCGCCGACAACTCCGCCGCCGACCCGTTGCCGACCGACTCCGGCCCGGTGTACGCGAGCGCGGTCTCCTCCGGCTCGGGTTCCGGGTCGGGGCCAGGCCCACCGCCACAGTTGTTGCTGGTCAGGTAGATCTCCTGGTCGCTGGTCGCCGGGTCGTACTCGACGCCGTCGAAGACCTGGACCACCCGCTCGGAGTCGACCATGCCCCACTCGGCGTACCCGTCGCCGTTCTCGTCGTACCCCTGCTCGAAGTGCAGGTGCGGCACGCCGTTCGAGGTCTCGCCGGTGTGCCCGATGTGGCCGATCAGCTCACCCTGCGCCACCTGGTCGCCCACCTCGACGACCCGGTCGGCGAGGTGGATCGACGTGGTGAACCACCCGTTGCCGTGGTCGATCTGGATGATGTTGCCCGCGCCCGGCGGGTCGTCGTAGGACAGCGTCACGGTCCCGGCCGCGGCCGCCACGGCCGGGTTGCCCTCGGTCGCGTCGAACGGGTTGCGGAACATGTCCAGCGCGGGCGCGTGGTCGGACAGCGAGCCGTAACCCATGTACATCTTGTCCCCGCAGGGGAACGGCAGCTGGAACGCCGGACGTTCCGGCAGAGCCGCCGCCGTGCCCGCCGGTACGGCGGCGAACGCCACCGCCGCCACGCCGAGCACTCCCAGTGCAGAACGGATTCCCATCGAGTCTTCCTCCCCGAATAGCTCGATCGTTCGGGGCGGCACGCTAGGGACCGGTACTTCGCTGCCACTTTCACGCCGGTTTCATGCCTGGGCCGGGCCCGCCCGCCGCCACCGGGCGGGGCTGATGCCGTGGACCTTGCCGAAGGTGCGGGCGAAGTAGCCCGCGTCCGGGAAGCCCACCCGCCTGCCCACCTCGCCGACCGGCAGGTCGGTGGCCGCGAGCAGCCGTCTGGCCTGCACCATGCGCCGCTCGGTGATCCACTCCTGGACCGTGCGCCCGGTGCGCTTGCGGACCGTGGTGGTCAGGTGGCCGGGGGAGATGTTGACCGCGGTCGCCACGTCCCGCAGCGACAGCGGCTCGGGGTAGCGCTCCTCGATGACCGCGAACACCTCGGCGAGCAGCGGTTCGGAGTTCTCCCGCAGGTCGCCCACCACGTCCGCGGCCAGCCGGGAGACGGCGACGAGCAACAGCACCAGGTGGGCGAGCGCGGCCTCCCGGTACCCGTCCTCGCGCCGCGTGAGCTCGTCGTCCAGCGCCAGCACCCGCGCGAGCCACGTCGGCCGGTCCGCCGCGGGCACCCGCAGCCGGAGCGCGCCGATCGCCCCGCCCCGCACGAACGGGAACAGCAACGGGTGGGTGCGCCACGCGAGGTGGGCGCCGGGGACGTCCGGGCCGAGGGCGTCGGCGGTGAAGAACACGCCCCAGCCGTCGGCGTCGGCGAGATCCGCGGCGTGGACGTGGCCCATCACGTCACCGGGCGCGACCACGAACAGGTCACCGGCCGCGACCGGCCAGGCGCGCCTGCCGGTGCGCAGGGTGCCGCCGGAGGTGGGGAAGTACACGAGGCCGGGGAAGTCGTGCGCGTGCTCCTCGAACGGGCCCTGGGACTGCCAGTCGTGGGTCAGGCGCCACGCCATCACCGGCGGCTCGCCGGGGGCGGGCCGCATGGAGTAGGTCGCCGGCCGGTCCCGGTCCGGTGCGGCTCGCACGGTCCTCACCGTCAGATCGTCCCACTCGTGCCACGGATAGGCACACCCGCACAGCGTCCAGCCCACCCAGAATGGCGTCATGACCGAAAGAACGTCTCATTCACACGACGAGCGGGACTACCTCCCGGGTATGGGCAAGCACTGGCTGCTCCCGCTCTACGACGTGGTGCACCACGTGTTCGGGCTGCAACCCGTCCACGAGGAGATGATCAGGCTCGCCGGGCTGCGGGCGGGGCTGCGTGTCCTCGACGTCGGCTGCGGAACCGGGAACCTGCTGCGGACCACCGGCCGCACGCACCCGGAGGTCGAACTGGCCGGGCTGGACCCGGACCCGAAGGCGCTCGGTCGCGCCCGCCGCAAGGCCGCGCGCGCCGGGGTGGCGGTGCGGCTGGAGCGCGGGTTCGCGCAGGCACCGCCCTATCCGGACGGTTCGTTCGACCGCGTCTTCTCCAGCCTCATGCTCCACCACCTGGACACCGCGGTGAAGGACGAGCTGCTCGCCGAGGTGCGCCGGGTGCTGCGTCCCGACGGCGTGCTGGTCCTGGCGGACGCGGTGGTCGGCGAGCGCGGGCACGGCCACGGCATGGGGCGCCGGATGAACGAACGCATGCGGGACAACGTCGGCGACGCCGTGTCCCGCCGGATCGCGGCGGCGGGCTTCACCGTCGAGCCCACCCGCACGATGGCACTGCGGGTCGGCGGCGACGTCGGCATCGAGGTGGCGCGGCCGAACCGGTAGTCCTGCCCGATCGGTCCGCACCGGCCGCCTCTTTGGCCGCGTCTTGTCCAGGGCGGTGGCCCCCCGCCGTGCCTTATACCTGCCATGTACCGACATCGCGTGGGAACGAGGTGGAGTCATGGGGCAGAACGACGAGGGTGTGGCTTCCGGCGACGCGAGCATGATGGAAGCGAGCCTCATCGACATCCCCGGGGTCGGTCCCGCGCTGGACGAGGTGGGACGGCGGGTCGGCAAGTGGGTCGGCGACGAGATCTTCGGTGAGGAGGACCCGCCCGCCGGCTCGGGTTCCGGCGCGGGCAGCGGCTCCGGCGGCGCCGGTGGTGCGGGCGGGGCGGGCGGTGCCGGTGGCGCCGGTGGCGCGGGCGGCACCGGTCAGGGTGGCGACGGCGGCTCCGGGCACGGTGGGGCAGGCGGCTCCGCGCAGGGCGGTGCGGGCGGGTCGACAGGGCCCGTCGTCGTCAACGTCAACATCACCAACACCAACGAGGCGCAGGGCGGCCACAGCACCAACTCCAACACCGCGCACGGCGGTGGGGGCGGCAACGCCGGCGCGTCGGGCGGCAGCGCGACCGGCGGGAACGCCAACGCGGGTGCCGCCGCGGCGGCCGCGTCCGGCGGTGGTGGCAGCGGCGGTGGCAGGCGGTCGTCCGGCAGCGGGCGGTGCGACGACTACCTGCGGTTGGGCAGCCGCGGCCGGGAAGTGTCGGAGTGGCAGGAGAAGCTCAACGACGTGATGGGCGCGGGCCTCGACGTCGACGGCCACTTCGGGCAGGCGACCCACCGCGCGACGGTGGACTTCCAACGCGCCGAGGGCCTGCAGCCCGACGGCATCGTCGGCCCGCAGACCGCCGGTGCCATGCAGCGCCACTACCAGCCGGCCGACCAGCAGGGCCCGTACCACCCGTCGACGCACGGCGCCTACGACCCGGACCAGCACGGCGCGTACCACCCGGCGAGCCACGGCGACTACCACCCGGAGGTGCACGGCCAGTACCACCCGAACGTGCACGGGCAGTACCACCCGGACGCGCACGGCCAGTTCCACCCGGGCATGCACGGCCAGTTCCACCCGGAGTGGCACGGTGACTTCCACCCGCAGGTGCACGGCGAGTTCCACCCGCAGTGGCACGGCGACTACCACCCGGGCATCCACGGCCAGTTCCACCCCGGCGTGCACGGGCAGTACCAGCCGGACGTCCACGGCCAGTTCCACCCGGGCATGCACGGCCAGTTCCACCCGGAGTGGCACGGCGAGTTCCACCCGGGGCTGCACGGCGGGTTCCACCCGGACGTCCACGGCCAGTACCACCCGGACGTCCACGGCGAGTTCGACCCGGACGTGCACGGGCAGTACCACCCCGAGATCCACGGCCCCTTCGACCCGCGCCTGCACGGCGAGTTCGACGAGGACAGGCACGGTCGGTACCACCCGGAACTGCACGGTGAGATCGAAGGCCAGGCGAGCTACAACTGAACGGTGCCCGTCAGCGGTAGGCCGCCGCCTGCAGTGAGTACAGCTCGGCGTAGAGCCCACCGCGAGCCATCAGCTCCTCGTGCGTGCCGTCCTCGGTCACCCGGCCCTGTTCCAGAACGATGATGCGGTCGACGTGCCGCACGTTGGCCAGGCGGTGGGTGACGAGCACCGTCGTGCGTTCACCGCCCGCGTCGCGGCCTGCCTTGCGCAACGCGCTGAACACCTTCGCCTCGGCCCGGGCGTCGAGCGCGGCGGTCGGTTCGTCGGCCACGAGCACCGGTGCGTCGCGGTAGGCGCCGCGGGACACGGACAGCCGCTGCCACTGCCCGCCGGACAGGTCCTTGCCCTCCTCGTACAACCGCGACAGGATCGTGTTCTCCTTGCGCGGCAGGGTTTCGATCACCTCGTCGGCGCCGGACGTCGCCGCGTGCTCGGTCCACAGCGTGCCGTCGCGGCCGTCGCGGTCCAGACGCCCGACCCGGATGTTGTCGGCGGCGGTGACCGGCCAGCGCAGCGGTTCCTGGGTGACGACGGAGACCTGCGTGTGCACGGTGTGCGGGTGTGCGGTGGCGATGTCGACGCCGTCCCACCGCACCTGGCCCTCGGTCGGCCGGTACAGGCCGGTGATCAGCTTGCCCAGCGTCGACTTGCCCGACCCGTTCTCCCCGACGAGTGCCACGACCTCGCCCCGCCGCAGCGTCAGCGACACGTCGGCCACGGCGGGCGTGTCCTGGCCGGGGTAGGTGAACGTGACGTCCCGCAGCTCGATCGTGGCCGGGTTCACCGGGGCGTCGGTGACGGGCGCAGGCCCGCCGCGGGTCTTCGCGTCGGACAACAGCGTGCGGAACAGGTCGATGTGGAAGCTGTGCTCGTACAAGCGGTTGACCTGGTACATCGTGTTCCGCAGGGCGGTGGACCCCGTGCGCATGGCGACCACCGCGGCACCGGCGAGGGCGAGCGGCATCGACTCGGTGTAGAGCAGCCAGCCGAGCACCACGTAGGACAGTGCGGTGCCCGCCCCGGCCGCCGCCCGGCCGGAGAGCTGGATCCACGTCTGCCGTCGCTCCACCTGGATCGCCGCCTCCGCCAGGATGTTCGCGACCCTGCGGTTCTCCGCGAGCAGCGTCGGCTGCGCGGTGAACGCGCGCACCTCGAGCGCCGCGTCGCGGTCGGTGATCAGGTCCCCGATCACCCACCGCTGCCGGTCCCGGGTGACCATCTTCAGGAACGACTCGTAGTTCAGCTTCGCGGCACGCATCGCGGCCCACGCGTCGACGCCCGCCGTCACGAGCAGCGCGGGCAGCAGCCAGCCGCTGAAGATCGCCACCGTGGCCATGGCCGCGACCATCGACACCGCCGACGACAGGAGGTCGGCGACCCCCTGTGTCGAACTGCGGATGGCCTGTGCGCCCCGCTCGCCGCCCTGCCGCACCAGCTCCCGGAAGTCGGCGTCGTCGAACGCGGCGGCCTCGACCCCGAGCACGGCCCGGTACATCCGGTCGCGGGCCGCCAACTCGACGTACGGGGTCAGCATGCCCTGCACCAGGGCGACCGCCGCGTTCAGCAGCGCGCCGACCGAGAACGCCCCGGCCACGAGCGCGATCGACGGCAGCGACGCGACCACCCGCTCGGGCGTCGGGCCCCGTTCGAGCAGCTGGACGAGCACGTCCGCCGTGGCGAGCAGGCCGAATGCCGTGACGCAGCCGGACAGCACGTGCAGCACCGCGGCGAGGACCGTCAGCCCGCGGGAGGCCTGCCAGGAGTACCCGGCCACCGTGGCCACCGCCGCGGGCACCGAGCGGACCGTCTGCCACCAGCTCGCGTTGGCGGTCGCCCGGTCCGACGCCGCCCACTTCGGCGCCGCGAGGCCGTCCACGCCGATCAGGGGCCGGTCGGTCACCACGTTGTCGCTCATGGTGCGCATGGTCGCGCACGGCACCGACAATTTTCTGGATCCGTGCCACAGCGCCCGCTCGCTCCCTGCCCTCGGGCGTCCGGGCTGGTAGAAGTTACCCATACGTGACGACGCATGGGAAAGGGCGGCACATGGCTCAGGAGGTACGGGGCGTCATCGCCCGGTCGAAGGGTGCTCCGGTGGAGATCGCGACGGTCGTCGTGCCGGACCCGGGGCCGGGGGAGGCGGTGGTGAAGGTCCAGGCCTGCGGGGTCTGCCACACCGACCTGCACTACCGCGAGGGTGGCATCAACGACGAGTTCCCGTTCCTGCTCGGGCACGAGGCCGCCGGCGTCGTCGAGTCGGTCGGGGACGGGGTGACCGACCTCGAGCCCGGTGACTTCGTGATCCTCAACTGGCGTGCCGTGTGCGGCACCTGCCGTGCCTGCCTGCGTGGGCGGCCGTGGTACTGCTTCGCCACGTTCAACGCCGCGCAGCCGATGACGCTCACCGACGGGACCGCGCTGTCGCCCGCGCTGGGCATCGGCGCGTTCGCCGAGAAAACTCTCGTCCACAGTGGACAATGTACGAAGGTGGACCCGACCGCGTCGCCCGCCGCGGTGGGCCTCCTCGGCTGCGGGGTCATGGCGGGCATCGGCGCCGCCGTGAACACCGGCGGGGTGACCCGCGGGGACAGCGTCGCTGTCATCGGCTGCGGCGGCGTCGGCAACGCGGCCATCGCGGGCGCGAAGCTCGCCGGTGCCACGAAGATCATCGCCGTCGACCTCGACGACCGGAAACTGGCCTGGGCCAAGGGTTTCGGCGCCACGCACACCGTCAACGCGGGCCAGGGCGACGTGGTCGAGGCGGTGCGGGAGCTGACCGGCGGGTTCGGCGCGGACGTGGTGATCGAGGCGGTCGGGCGGCCGGAGACGTGGCGGCAGGCGTTCTACGCCCGCGACCTCGCCGGGACCGTGGTGCTCGTCGGCGTGCCCACCCCGGACATGCGCCTCGAGATGCCGATGATCGACTTCTTCTCCCGGGGCGGTTCGCTCAAGTCCAGCTGGTACGGCGACTGCCTGCCGTCCAGGGACTTCCCGTACCTCGTCGACCTGTACCAGCAGGGGCGGCTGGACCTGGACGCGTTCGTCACCGAGAAGATCGCGCTGGACCAGGTGGAGGACGCGTTCACCAAGATGCACCACGGCGACGTGCTGCGGTCCGTGGTGGTGTTCTGACATGCGGGTGCAGAAGGTCGTCACGTCCGGCACGTTTCACCTCGACGGCGGCGAGTGGGAGGTCGACAACAACGTCTGGCTCCTCGGCGACGACGAGCAGGTGCTGGTGATCGACGCCGCCCACGACGCCGCCGCGATCGCCGAGGCCGTCGGTGGCCGGGAGGTGCTCGCGATCGCGTGCACCCACGCGCACGACGACCACGTCAACGCCGCGCCAGAGCTGGCCGAGCTGACGGGCGCGCCGGTGCTGCTGCACCCGGCCGACGACGTGCTGTGGCGCCTCGCCCACGATGAGGATCGCCCGGCGGACACGTTGTCGGACGGGGACGTCCTGCGGGTCGGCGGCGCCGAGATCCGCGTGCTCCACACCCCCGGCCACGCGCCGGGCGCGGTGTGCTTCCACGTCCCCGACCTCGGTGTCGTCTTCACCGGCGACACCCTGTTCCAGGGCGGTCCCGGTGCAACCGGCCGGTCCTATTCGGACTTCCCGACGATCGTCGACTCGATCCGCGGGAAACTCCTGACCCTGCCGGCGGACACCGTCGTCCACACCGGCCACGGCGACGACACGACGATCGGCGCGGAGGCCCCGCACCTGGAGGAGTGGCTCGCCCGCGGTCACTGACCCGGAAATGGCTCGCGGGCGGGGCGGTGCTCTGGCACTGTCCCGCCCGTGGACTACCTGGCCATCAACAAGGCGAACTGGGACGAACGCGCACCGGCGCACGCCGCGTCGGCCATGTACGGGCTCGACCGGTTCGCCGACCCCGCCCACCTGAGCGACATCGTCCGGTTCGACCTGCCCCTGCTCGGGGACGTCACCGGTCTGCGCGGCGTGCACCTGCAGTGCCACATCGGCACCGACACCGTCTCGCTCGCCCGCCTCGGCGCCCGCATGACCGGCCTCGACCTGTCCCCGGCCTCGCTGAAGGAGGCGCGGCGGCTGGCGGAGGCGGCGGGCGCGGACGTCGACTTCCACGAGGCCGACGTCCACGACGCGGTCGACGTCCTCGGTGCGGGCCGGTTCGACCTCGTCTACACCGGCATCGGCGCGCTCTGCTGGTTGCCGGACGTCGCGCGGTGGGCGCGGGTCGTGGCCGGGCTGTTGCGGCCCGGCGGACGGTTGTTCGTCCGGGAGGGCCACCCGATGCTGATGACCCTCGGCGACGACCTGCGGCCGCACTACCCGTACTTCGAGACCGACGAGCCGATCGTCGAGGAGGACGCCGGGACCTACACCGGCGACGGCACGGAGTTCGCCAGCCGGACCACGCACTGCTGGGACCACGGTCTCGGCGAGACGATCACCGGGTTGCTCGCCGCCGGGATGCGCCTGACCGGGCTCGTCGAGCACGACAGCGTGCCGTGGAACGCGCTGCCGGGCCACATGACCGCCGACGACCAGGGCGAATGGCGGCTGACCGACCGGCCGGGCGCGCTGGCGGCGACGTTCACCCTCCAGGCCGTGAAGGAAGGGTAGCCACCGGCCCGACCCGTTCCGTAGGATTGTCGACAATCCGCGGGAAGGTGTGCTGATGGCTGAGTTGTCCCCCATCCTCAAGCAGGCGACGCCCGTGCTCGCCGAGCGCGGCGAGGGCGTGTACCTCTACGGCGAGGACGGGCGCCGGTATCTGGACTTCACCGCCGGTATCGGCGTGACCAGCACCGGGCACTGCCATCCGCGCGTCGTCGAGGCCGTGCGGGAGCAGGCCGGGAAGCTGATCCACGGCCAGTACACGACGGTGATGCACCGGCCGCTGCTGACGCTGTCGGAACGGCTCTCCGAGGTGCTGCCCACCGGGCTGGACTCGCTGTTCTTCGTGAACTCGGGCAGTGAGGCGGTCGAGTCGGCGCTGCGGCTGTCCCGGCACGCCACCGGGCGGCCGAACGTCGTGGTGTTCCACGGCTCGTTCCACGGCCGCACGATCGGCGCCGCCTCCATGACCACCTCGGCGACCAAGTTCCGGGCCGGGTTCGCGCCGCTCATGGGCGGCGTCGTGGTCTCGCCGTTCCCGACCGCCTACCGGTACGGCTGGAGCGAGGAGGAGGCCACGCGGTTCGCGCTGCGCGAGCTGGACTACACGCTGCAGACGCTGACCTCGCCCGCCGAGACCGCCGCGTTCTTCGTCGAGCCGGTGCTCGGCGAGGGCGGGTACGTGCCCGCGAACAGCGCGTTCCTGCGCGGCCTGCGCGAACGGGCCGACAAGCACGGCATCCTGCTGGTGGTCGACGAGGTCCAGACCGGGTTCGGGCGCACCGGCCGGTTCTGGGGCCACGACCACTTCGACGTCCGGCCCGACGTCCTGATCACCGCCAAGGGGCTGGCCAGCGGGTTCCCGCTGTCGGCGATCGCCGCGTCCAAGGACCTCATGGCCAAGGCGTGGCCGGGGTCGCAGGGCGGCACGTACGGCGGGAACGCCATCGCCTGCGCCGCCGCGATCGCCACGCTCGACGTCGTGCTGTCCGAGGGGCTCGTCGAGAACGCCGCCACCCAGGGCGCGCGGCTGCGGGAGGGGCTCGCGAAGGTCGCGGCGGACGTGCCCGCCATCGGCGACGTGCGTGGGCTGGGCCTGATGCTGGGCAACGAGTTCGTGGACCGGGGCGGGGAGCCCGACCCGGCGGCCGCCGCGCGGGTGCAGCAGGCGGCCGCCGCGTCCGGGTTGTTGCTGCTGACCTGCGGCGCGGCGGGCAACGTCGTGCGGATGATCCCGCCGCTCGTGGTGTCCGCCGACCAGATCGACGAGGGGCTCGCCCTGTGGCGGGAGGCTGTCGCGGCGGTCTGAGATCCTCTGCTGGTGATCACCGAGGACCTGGCGCCCACGGGCGTGCTGCGTGCGTCGATCAACCTGGGCAACCCCGTGCTCGCGCAGGGCACGCTCGACGCACCCAGTGGCGTGACCGTCGACATCGCCCGCGAGCTGGGCAGGCGGCTCGGCGTGCCCGTGGAGCTGGTGACCTTCGACGCGGCCCGCCGGTCGTTCGAGGCGGTGACGAGCGGGCGCGCCGACATCTGCTTCCTCGCGATCGAGCCGAAACGTGCCGAGGAGGTGGCGTTCACCGCGCCGTACGTGCTGATCGAGGGCGTGTACGCGGTGCGGGCGGCCTCGTCGATCACCGCACCGGACGAGGTGGACCGGCCGGGTGTGCGGGTCGGGGTGAACGAGGGGTCGGCCTACGACCTCTACCTCACCCGCACGCTCCGGCACGCCACCCCCGTGCGCGGCGAGGACGGGACCACGGTCTTCCGCGAGCAGGGCCTCGAGGTGGCGGCGGGCGTCCGGCAGCCCATGACCGCCTACGTCGCGGAGCATCCGGACCTGCGGCTGCTGGAGCCGCGGTTCATGGAGATCCGCCAGGCGCTCGGCACCACGAGGTCACGCGAGCCGGAGACGGTCGCCTTCCTGTCCGAGCTGATCGAGGAGCTGAAGGCGAGCGGGTTCGTCGCCGACGCGCTGCGGCGTGCCGGTCAGGACGACGGGCTGGTCGCGTCCGCGTAGTGCTTGACCATCTCGGCGATCCGCTCCTCCGGCCAGGCGCGGCGCACGTCACCCTGGGTGGCGGCGAAGAACAGCTCCAGCCGCAGGTGCCAGGCGGCCATCGCGTGCGGCACGACGTCGGCGAGACGCTCGGGCACGGTCTGCGTCAGCTCAACCCGCACGCCGAGCTTCGGGTCGGAGAACAGCTCCCACCGGACCGTGCCCGCGGGTTCGCCGTCGTGCAGCCACTCGTATGCCAGCACCGCCGGCGCCTCGGCCCTGGTCACGCGCCCGGGCGGCACGGTCTCGTTCGTGGCGCGCACCGGCGGCGTCGCACCGACCTGGGCGCCCTCGGTCAGCACCGCCCACACGTCCGCGGGCGGCTTCCACACCAGGTCGCGGACGAACCGGATCTCCCAGCCGTTGGCGGTGCGGGTGGCCGCGCCCTCGTCGAGGCCGAACTTCGCCAGGTAGTGCTCCGCGCGGGAGAGCCAGTCGGCGTCCTCGGGGACGGCGGCGCCGCCGAGCCGCGCGACCAGGGCGTCGAGACAGGCGTCCCAGCCCGCGGCCGTGCGCCCGGCGGCCAGGAACCCGGTCGCGCCGCCGCCGATCGTCTGGGTGAACACCAGCAGGCAGCCGTCGCCGTCCGGGATCAGCTCGACGCGGATGACGTCGGTGTTCCAGCGGAACATGAACACCTTCGGCTCGTCGACCTCCAGCACCTCGCCGTCCCACTCGCCGTCGACCGGTGCCTCGTCGGCGAAGGTGAACCGCATCGGCGCGCCGGGGCGCAGCTCGGCCTCGACCGCCGCCGGGAACCAGTGCACCAGCTCGGCCGGGTCGGTGACCGCGCGCCAGACCTTGGCGGGGGAGTGTCGCAACCGCCGCTCGAACCGCAGCGTGGGTTCCCCGTTGACCGTGTGCAGCGTCGCCTCGCTCATGACCCCTCCATCGTGTCCAGGTGACGTTCGAGGGCGTCCAGGCTGTCCGTCCACATGCGACGGTACGGTGCGAGCCACGCGTCGATCTCCGCGAGCGGCGCCGGGCGCAGCCGGTACCACCGGCGTTGCGCGTCCTGGCGGGCCTCGACCAGGCCCGCGCTCCTGAGCACCTTCAGGTGCTTCGACACCGTGGGCTGCGCCAGATCCAGGCGCTCGACCAGGTCGCCGACGAGCCGTTCGCCGTCACGCAGGAGGTCGAGGATCTCCCGGCGGCGCGGCTCGGCCAGCACCTCGAACGTTGATGCCATACGAGGAATATAGCCCTATGGGCATATAGCGTGTCAAGCGCCGAGGACCGCCAGCAGTCGTGCCACCTCGGCCGCCACCGCGTCCCGGCCCGCGCCGAGGTACTTCCGCGTGTCCACGACGGCCGGGTTCGCCTCCAGGTAGGCGCGGACCGCCGCCGTGAACGCCTTGTTCAGCTGCGTCGCGATATTGATCTTCGTCATGCCCGCCCGGACCGCGCGCCGCAGGTCGTCGTCGGGCACGCCGGACGAGCCGTGCAGCACCAGCGGCACCGGCACGGTCGCGCGCAGCCGCTCGATCAGTCCGACGTCGACGGTCGCGTCGCGGGTGAGCATCGCGTGCGACGTGCCGACCGCCACGGCCAGCGCGTCGACACCGGTGGCCGCGACGTACGCGGCCGCCTCGTCCGGGTCCGTCCGCGCGCCCGGCGCGTGCACGCCGTCCTTGCCGCCGACCTCGCCCAGCTCCGCCTCGACGTACACGCCGTGCTCGTGGCAGTGCCGCACGACGTCCGTCGTCGCCGCCACGTTGTCCACATAGGACATCACGGACGCGTCGTACATGACCGAGCCGAACCCGAGCCGCACCGCCTCGTGGACGAGCGCGACGTCGGTGGCGTGGTCGAGGTGCACGGCCACCGGCGCGGTGGACGAACCGGCCACGGCGAGCGTGGCCCGCGCGATCGGTTCGAGCGCGCCGTGGTACCGCACGGCGTTCTCGCTGATCTGCAGCACGACCGGCGCACCGGCCTTCTCCGCGCCAGCCACGAGTGCCTCGGCGTGCTCGACCTGGATCACGTTGAACGCGCCGACACCACGGCCGTCCGCGCGTGCGGCGGAGATGATGTCAGCGGTCGGCGCGAGCATCCAGTGCCTCCACGGTGATGGCCGGCCGCAGCCGGGTGTAGGTGTCGGGGTCGATGTCGCCCGCGAGCGGGCAGGGGACCGCGGCCGCGGAGATCGCGACCGCCTCCGCGAGCCGGTCGGGCCACTCGAGTGCGCGTCCGGCGGCGAGCGCGGCGACGCACGCGTCACCCGCCCCGGTCGGGTTGCCGCGCAACTCCTCCGGCACCCGCACCCGCCAGGAACCCTCGTGCGACACGGCGATCATGCCGTCCGGCCCGAGTGAGGCGACGACCGCGTGCGCGCCCCGGTGAAGCAGCGCGCGGGCACCCGCGACGGGGTCGTCGAGCCCGGTCGCCTCGATCAGCTCGTGGGCGTTCGGCTTCACCACCGACGGCCGCGCGGCGACGCCCGCGAGCAGCGGCGGCCCGGACGTGTCGAGGATGACCGGTGTCGGGGTGGCGCGGATCAGCTGCGCGTACGCGTCGTCGGGCAGGCCGGGCGGCAGGCTGCCGGACAGCACGACGACCGAGGCGCGCGCCGCGAGCGCGTGGTAGCCGCCGACGAAGTCCGCCCAGTCCGAAATGGACACCCGGGGGCCCGGTTCGTTCACCGCGGTCGCGGCCCCGTCCGACACGATCGTGACCGTGCGCCGCGACGGGCCCGCCATGTCGAACAGCGCCTCGCGCAGCCCGGAGACGAGCACGTCGGCGCGGATCGCGTTGCCGGTCTCACCGCCGACGAGCCCGGTGACCATGGTCTCGTGGCCGAGCGCGTGCAGGACACGCGCGACGTTGACGCCCTTGCCGCCCGCGCGCATGTCGGTCGCGGTGGGCCGGTGCGAGTGCCCGAGCCGCAGCGACGGCACCTGGTAGGTGACGTCGAGCGCGGCGTTCAGCGTGACCGTCAGGATGTGTTGATGGTTCGCTCCGCGAGCTCCGCTCAGCACGCCGCGGCCCGCCACGCGAGGATGCCCGCGCCGATGCAGCCCGCGTTGTCGCCGAGCTTCGCGCGCACGAGCGTCGGCCGTCGCTGGAACGCGAGGCGGCCTTCGAGCGCCTCCCGCAGCGGCGTCATCAACGTGTCGCCGGACTCGGACAGCCCGCCGCCGATCGCGATGGTCTCCGGCGCCAGCAACGTGATCGCGGTCGTGAGCGCCGTCGCGAGACCGTCGACCGCCCGCGCCCAGACGGCGAGCGCGTCCGGCTCACCGGCGACGACGGCGGCGGCCACGTCCGCGGCCCGGTCGACCGTCCTCCCGCTGCGCTCGCTGTAGTTGCGGGCGATGAACGCGGCCGACGCCACGGTCTCCAGGCAGCCGCGGGTGCCGCACCCGCACACCTTCCCGTCCGGGTCGACGACGATGTGCCCGATCTCGCCCGCGTACCCGTCGGCGTCCAGCCGGTGCCCGTCGACGAGCACCGCGGCGGCGATGCCGGTGCCGATCGGCATGAACATCGCGTTCCGCGCCCCGGTCGCGGCGCCGACGGTGAACTCGGCGAGCCCACCGGTCCGCACGTCGTGCCCGAGCGCGACGGGGATGCCCGCCGCGTCGGTGAGCCGGTCCCGCAGCGGCAGGTCGCGCCAGCCGAGGTTGACCGCGGCCCGCGCGATGCCGAGCCGCTCGTCGATGATCCCCGGCGCGGCGACCCCGACGCCGACGACGGTCGCGTCCCCGGCCTTGCCCCGGAGCTCGTCGATCAGCTCCACGATCTGGGCGACGTCAACGGAGCCGTCCACGCGGCGGGTCGGGGTGCGCAGCGTGTGCACCACGTGCAGGTCCTCGGCCACGAGGGCCGACTTGATCGACGTGCCTCCGATGTCGATGGCCGCGACGAGCCGGTCCATGCCACCGCCTTCCCAGGTCGTTGAGGGGATACCGACCCGAGTCTAGATATCGCCCACGGCGGTGGGTGCGTCAGTTCCCCGAGGCAGCGAGGTCGAGCGCGATGTCGGTGATCATGTCCTCCTGGCCGCCGACCATGCCGCGGCGGCCCGCTTCGACGAGGATCGCGCGGGTGTCCAGGCCGTAGCGCGCCGCCGCGGTCTCGGCGTGGCGCAGGAAGCTGGAGTAGACACCCGCGTAGCCGAGGCTCAGGGTTTCGCGGTCGACCCGGACCTCGCGGTCCTGCAGCGGCCGCACCAGCTCGTCGGCGGCGTCCATCAGCCGGAACAGGTCGCACCCGTGGTCCCAGCCGGTCAGGTCGGCGACGGCGACGAAGGCCTCGATCGGGCAGTTGCCCGCGCCCGCGCCCTGCCCGGCGAGGGAGGCGTCCACCCGGACCGCTCCGTGCTCGACCGCGACCACGCTGTTGGCGACGCCGAGGGCGAGGTTGTGGTGGGCGTGGATGCCGACCTGCGTCTCCGGTGCCAGTGCGTCCCGGTAGGCGCGGACACGGTCGCGGACGCCGTCCATCGTGAGGCGGCCGCCGGAGTCGGTGACGTAGACGCAGTGCGCGCCGTAGGACTCCATGAGCGTGGCCTGCCGCGCCAGCTCGGCCGGCTCGGCGAGATGGGCCATCATCAGGAACCCGGCCACGTCCATGCCCAGCTCACGCGCGGCGCCGATGTGCTGCGCGGAGATGTCGGCCTCGGTGCAGTGCGTGGCGACCCGCACCGACCGGACGCCGAGGCGGTGCGCCTGCCGCAGGTCGTGCAGGGTGCCGATGCCGGGCAGCAGCAACGTGGTCGGGACGGCCTGGCGCGTGACGTCGCAGACCGCCTCGAGCCACTCCCAGTCGGTGTGCGCGCCGACGCCGTAGTTGATGCTGGAGCCGGACAGCCCGTCCCCGTGCGCGATCTCGACGGCGGCGACGCCCGCCGCGTCCAGTGCCGCCGCGATCGCGCGCACCTGCTCGACCGTGTAGCGGTGCCGGATCGCGTGCATGCCGTCCCGCAGCGTCACGTCCTGGACGTACAGTTCCGTCATCGGACTGCCTCCTCGCGGTGTGCGGCGATGTGCTCGGCGGTCCGCAGCGCGGCCGAGGTCATGATGTCGAGGTTGCCCGCGTAGGCGGGCAGGTAGTGCGCGGCGCCCTCGACCTCGAGGAACACCGAGACCTTGACCGCGCCGGCGGGGGCGGCGGGCGGGACCAGCCGGTGCAGCGGGTCGTCGGTGGTCACGGACTCGAACTGGACCTTCTGCTTGAGCCGGTAGCCGGGCACGTAGGCCTGTACCCGTCCGACCATCTCCTCGATGGACGCGGTGACGGCCTCGGTGTCCACACCGGACACGAGGCAGTGCACGGTGTCGCGCATGATCAGCGGGGGCTCGGCGGGGTTGAGGACGATGATCGCCTTGCCGCGCGCGGCCCCGCCGACCCGCTCGATCGCCGACGCGGTGGTCTCGGTGAACTCGTCGATGTTGGCCCGCGTGCCCGGGCCCGCCGAGCGGGAGGCGATGGACGCGACGATCTCGCCGTAGTGCACCGGGGTCACCGCGCCGACGGCGGCCACGATGGGGATGGTGGCCTGCCCGCCACAGGTGACCATGTTGACGTTGGGGGCGTCGACGTGTTCGCCGAGGTTGACCGGCGGCACGACGTAGGGCCCGAGCGCCGCGGGCGTGAGGTCGACGACCGTCCGGCCCAGTGCCCGCAGGACCTCGTCGTGACGCCGGTGCGCGCCGGCCGACGTCGCGTCGAAGACGTACCGGACGTCGGCGAACTCGTCCAGCCGCACGAGCCCGTCGACGCCGTCGTGCGTGGTGGCGACCTTGAGGCGGCGGGCCCGGGCCAGCCCGTCGGAGCCCGGGTCGATCCCGGCCATGGCGGCGATGTCGAACCGCTCCGAGAGGCGCCGCACCTTGATCATGAGGTCCGTGCCGATGTTGCCCGAGCCGATGATCGCCACCTTCGTGCGGTCGCTCATGACGCGTTTTCCCTTCCGGGCGGTGGGACGGGGATCGCCCAGATATTGGCCCGGGGCGTTCGACTGCGCCAATATCTGTTCCGTGACACGGAACCGCGCGGCCGGAAACATGCTCGACAAGACGATGGCGATCCTGGACGTCTATCGGCCGGATGGCGGTGCGTTCCGTCTGACAGAACTCGCGACCGCGGCGGGCCTGAGCAAGACCACCACGTTCCGCCTCGTCGGCGACCTCGTCCGCCTCGGCCTGCTGGAGCGCGAGGGGGAGTGGTACCGGCTGGGCGGCACGCTGTTCGAGCTGGGCTCGCTCGTGCCGCGCAGGCACGACCTTCGCGAGACCGCGCTGCCGTTCCTGCAGGACCTGTTCGAGAGCACTCGCCAAACCGTCCACTTCGGTATCCGCGACGACCGCGACGTCGTGTACCTCGAACGCATCCACGGCCACGACGCCATCGCGCTGCCGTCCCGGATCGGTGGCAGGCTGCCGCTTTCCTGTACGGCGATCGGCAAGGCGCTGCTCGCGTTCTCGGGGCCCGAGCTGACGGACGCCGTCCTCGCGGACCCGCTGCCGCGGCTCACGTCCTTCTCGGTCACCGATCCGCTCCGCCTGCGCACGGCACTGGAACAGACCCAGGTGTCCGGGCTCGCGTACGAGGAACAGGAAGCGGTGCTCGGCATCAGCTGCATCGCGGCCCCGGTGTTCTCCGGCGCCTCGGCCGTCGCGGCCCTGTCGGTGGCCGTCCCGCGCGAGCAGTTCCGGCCCGCTCACCTCGCGCCGGCGGTGCGCACGGCCGCGCTGGGGTTGTCGCGGACGCTGCGCGAGCCGGGCGCTTCGCGCAGACGAGACTGACCGTTCTATCTGCTAGGCTCGGTCCGATGGCGGTCAACACTCGAGGTCAGGTCTCCGAAGCGCGAGCGAGGCTGCTCGCGACGGCCACGCGGATCTTCTACGCGGAGGGCCTGCACGCCGTGGGGATCGACCGGATCGTCGCGGAGGCGAAGGTCACCCGTGCCACGCTGTACCGGCACTTCGCCAGCAAGGACGAGCTCGTCGTCGCGTACCTGCAGGGCGTCTCCGACATGGAGCGCGCAGCGGTCGAGGCTCTCGCGGGCGATCTCCCGGCGGCCGACATCCTCCGCGCCATCGCCCGGTCGATCGCCGAGGGCATCCGGTCGGCCCACTTCCGCGGCTGCGCCTTCCTCAACGCGGTCGCGGAGTACCCGGACCCCGACCACCCCGTGCACCGAACCGTTCTGGCTCACCGCGAATGGTTCCTGCGCACCGTCACGGACCTGCTCGCCCAGGTCGGCGACGCGCCACCGGAGCTCGCGGGCCGGCACTTCGTGATGCTGCGAGACGGCGCGATGGCCTCGGGGTGCCTGTCCAACCCGGCGGAGGTCTGCGACACGTTCCTCCAGGGCGTCGAGGGGCTCCTGCGGCTCCGGATCGACTCCGCGTCGATCGACCGCGCAAGGTAGAACGTTCGGTCTTGACATCGAGTGGGTCCGCTCGCCATGCTGAAGGAGATAGAACGTTCGGTCTTGTTCGGGTCGCGTCCTCTCCGTTCCGCATCGAAGGGATCACCGTGACCACCGTTGACTCACCCGCCGCCGTAGCGATCGCGCCCGCGTTGCGCAGGCTGTACTTCGTGCGGTTCGCGTTCGCCATCGTCTGGGCGGCGCTCCTGTTCCTCACCGCGGCGCGGCTCGGGCCGCTCGGCGTCGCCCTGCTCGTCGTGTACCCGCTGTTCGACGTCGCGGCGGCGGTCGTGGACGCCCGTTCGTCCCACGCCACCCGTTCGGTTCGCGGCCTGTACGCGAACATCGCGATCAGCCTGCTGGCCGCCATCGGGCTGGCGGTCGCCGGCGCCTCCGGGGTGCCCGCGGTCCTGCGCGTGTGGGGTGCCTGGGCGATCGTCGCCGGGCTGGTCCAGCTGATCGTGGCGGTCGGCCGCCGCGCCATGGGCGGTCAGTGGCCGATGATCCTCAGTGGCGGCATCTCGGTGCTTGCCGGCGGGTCCTTCATCGTCGGGGCCGCCGCGGCGAACCCGACCCTGACCAACGTGGCGGGCTACGCCGTCGTCGGCGGCGTCTTCTTCCTCGTCTCGGCGATCCGCCTCGGCCGCGCCACCCAGGGGAACTGACGTGACCACCTACGACGTCGTCGTCATCGGCGCCGGCCCGGTCGGGGAGAACGTCGCGGACCGGGTCGTCCAGGGCGGCCTGACCGCTGCCGTCGTCGAGCGGGAGCTGGTCGGGGGCGAGTGCTCCTACTGGGCCTGCATGCCGACCAAGGCGTTGCTGCGCAGCGGGGCGGCACTGCGTGCGGCTCGGCAGGTGCCCGGTGCGCGCGAAGCGGTGACCGGTGACCTGGACGCCGCGGCCGTACTCCGCCGTCGTGACTCCTTCGCCTCGAACTGGCGTGACGACGGCCAGGTGGCGTGGCTCGCACAGGTGGGTGTGCCGCTGTACCGGGGACACGGCCGGATCAGCGGCGCCCGGGTCGTCGAGGTGACCGGCGAGGACGGCACCACGACGGCGCTGACCGCGCGGCACGCGGTCGTCGTCGCGACGGGGAGCGGCGCGCTGGTCCCGGACGTCGACGGTCTTCGTGAGGCGGCGCCGTGGACCAGCCGGGAAGCGGTCGCGGCGAGCGAGGTGCCCGGCCGGCTCGCCATCATCGGTGGTGGGGTGGTGGCGTCGGAGATGGCGACCGCGTTCGCCGGCCTGGGGTCGTCGGTGACGGTGCTGGCCCGCGACGGCGTGCTGCACCTCGCCGAGCCGTTCGCCGGCGAACGGGTCACGAAGTCCTTGCGGGACAAGGGGGTCTCGGTGCGCGTCGGGGCCGAGGCCGTGGCGGTGAAACGCGACGACGACGGCACGGTGGCCATCACGCTCGCCACCGGCGAACAGATCGACGCCGACGAACTCCTCGTCGCCGTCGGCCGCACCCCGAACACCCGCGACATCGGACTGGACACCGTCGGTCTGACGCCGGGCGCCTGGCTCGCGGTCGACGACACGATGCGGGTCGCCGGGATCGGTGCCGGGTGGCTCTACGCCGCCGGGGACGTGAACCGGCGCGTTCTGCTGACACACCAAGGGAAGTACCAGGCCCGTGCGGTCGGCGACGTCATCGTGGCGCGCGCGAAGGGCGAACCGGTCGACGACGGCCGGTGGGGCAGGCACGTGGCGACCGCCGACGAGCGTGCGGTGCCACAGGTGGTGTTCACCGATCCGGAGGTCGCGTCCGTGGGCCTGACCGCGGCCGCCGCCGAGGCGGCCGGGCTGCGAATCCGGGTCCTCGACCACGACCTGGCGGCCACCGCCGGGGCCGCACTGCACGCCGAGGGCTACCAGGGGCACGCCCGGATGGTGGTCGACGAGGACCGGAAGGTGATCGTCGGGTGCACCCTCGTCGGCCCGGACGTCGCGGAAATGCTGCACGCGGCGACGATCGCCGTGGTCGGCGAGGTGCCGCTGGACCGGCTCTGGCACGCGGTCCCGGCGTTCCCGACCGTCAGCGAGGCGTGGCTGCGGCTGCTGGAGGCCTACGGTCGCTGACGCTGTTAGCGCTAACAGTTCGAACGTGAAAATAGCCTGGTCAACAGGTCTCTGTAACGTTCTGTAGGAGATCATCACGTGGTGAGCGCTCACATTTTTCGCGTCGTGAGCGTTGACGTCGGGTCCGCGGGCTGGCTACATTCGGTTGGCCGGATCCGCTCGGCGGCGCGGACCCTCAACAACCAGTGGCAGTTCTTCACGGGCTACCGCTTCGACCTCACCCCGCCCCAGCCAGGAGCAGACGATGTCGTTGTCCTTCAGCCGTCGCCGGATGTTGCGGGCGACGGGGGTCGCCGCCGCCGCGACCACCATGCCCTCCCTGTTCAGCGGCGTGGCCGCCGCGGTCGTCCCACCGGTCCGGCAGGACATCGGGGTGGCCGCGCACCCCTTCGACCTCGGGCAGGTGCGCCTGTCCGCGGGCCGGTGGCTGGACAACCAGAACCGGACGTTGACGTACCTGCGGTTCGTCAACGTCGACCGGCTGCTGTACAACTTCCGCGCCAACCACCGGCTGTCCACGAACGGCGCGGCGCCGCTGGGTGGCTGGGAGGCGCCGGACTTCCCGTTCCGCACGCACAGCCAGGGGCATTTCCTGACCGCCTGGGCGCAGGCCTACGCGGTGCTGGGGGACACGACCTGCCGGGACCGGGCCAACCACGTGGTCGCCGAACTCGCCAGGTGCCAGGCGAACAACGCGGCAGCGGGATTCAACACCGGCTACCTGTCGGGCTTCCCGGAGTCCGACCTCGACGCCATGGAGGCGGGGTCACCCCGGTCGGTGTCCTGGTACTCGCTGCACAAGACCCTGGCCGGGCTCCTGGACGTGTGGCGGTACACCGGCAGCACGCAGGCCAGGGACGTGTTGCTGCGGTTCGCGGGCTGGGTCGACTGGCGCACCGGGCGACTGTCCTACGCCACGATGCAACGGGTGCTGGGCACCGAGTTCGGCGGGATGAACGCCGTGCTCACCGACCTGTACCAGCAGACCGGCGACACAAGGTGGCTCACCGCGGCGCAGCGGTTCGACCACGCGGCCGTGTTCGACCCCCTCGCGGCCAACCAGGACCGGCTGAGCGGACTGCACGCCAACACCCAGGTGCCGAAGTGGGTCGGCGCGGCACGCGAGTACAAGGCGACCGGCACCACCCGCTACCGCGACATCGCCCTCAACGCGTGGCACATCACGGTCGGCGCGCACACGTACGTCATCGGCGGCAACAGCCAGGCCGAGCACTTCCGCGCCCCGAACGCCATCGCCGCGTTCCTCGACACCGACACCGCGGAGGCGTGCAACACCTACAACATGCTCAAGCTCACCCGAGAACTGTGGCTGCTGGACCCGAACCGTGCCGCGTACTTCGACTACTACGAGTCCGCGCTGCTCAACCACCTCATCGGCCAGCAGAACCCGGCCGACCCGCACGGGCACATCTGCTACTTCACCGGACTCAACCCCGGCCACCGGCGCGGCAGCCAGGGACCGGCGTGGGGCGGCGGCACCTGGAGTACCGACTACACCACGTTCTGGTGCTGCCAGGGCACCGCGCTGGAGACGAACACCAAGCTCGCCGACTCGATCTACTTCCACGACGGCACGACACTCACCGTCAACCTGTACACCCCGTCGGTGCTGACGTGGACCGCGCGAGGGATCACGGTCACCCAGACCACCGGCTACCCGGCCTCGGACACCACCACCCTGACCGTCACCGGCGACGTCGGCGGCTCGTGGACCATGCGGCTGCGCATCCCCGCGTGGACCACCGGGGCGACCGTGAGCGTCAACGGCGTGAACCAGAACGTCACCACGACGCCCGGCACCTACGCCGCGCTCACCCGGTCGTGGACGTCCGGCGACACCGTCACGCTCCGGCTGCCGATGCGCGTGATCATGCGTGCCGCCAACGACAACGCCGGGGTGCGGGCCATCACCTACGGGCCCGCCGTCCTGTCGGGCGACTACGGCAACACCGCGCTGTCCGCGCTGCCGTCGCTCAACGTCGAGTCCATCACCCGGACCAGCACGTCCACGCTCGCGTTCACCGCGACCGCGAACGGGGCGACGGTCAACCTCGGCCCGTTCCACGACGCCCACGGCCACAACTACACCGTCTACTGGAACACGGGCGGTGCCGCGGACTCCGGCTACCGGCTGTTCAACGCGGCCAGTGGCCTCGTGCTCGGCGTCGAGAACATGTCGACGGCGGACGGCGGGCTCGCTGTGCAGTGGGGCGACACCGGCACCGCCGACCACAACTGGCAGGTCGTCGCCGACGGCGGCGCGGTGAAGCTCCGCAACCTCAACAGCGGCAAGGTCCTCGGTGTCGAGAACATGTCCACCGCGGACAACGCCCGCGTGCTGCAGTGGAGCGACAACGGCACCGCCGACCACCGCTGGACCGTCGTCGACAACGGCGACGGCACGCACGAACTCCGCAACGCCAACAGCGGCAAGCTGCTCGGCATCCTGGGCGGGTCCACCGCCGCGGGTGCGCGGGCCGTCCAGGACTCCGACAACGGCAGCCCGGACAACCGGTGGCGGTTCGTGCCGGTGGGTGCCCGCCGGATCCGGAACCTGGCGAGCGGCCTCGTCATCGGCGTGCGGGACATGTCCACAGCAGACGGTGGCCTCGCCATCACCTGGGACGACAACGGCACGGCCGACCACCTGTGGACCGCGTTGCCCGATCCCGACGGCTGGTTCCGGTTGCGCAACAGTCACAGCGGCAAGGTGCTCGGCGTCGAGAACGCCGCCGACCGCAACGGCGCCAAGCTGCTGCAGTGGGCGGACAACGGCACCAGCGACCACAGGTGGCGCCTGCGCCACGTCGCCGACGGCTGGTTCCGCATCCAGTGCGGCAACGGCGGCCGGGTGGTCGACGTCAACGGCGGCGCCACCACCCGAGACGCCCAACTCGTCCTCTGGGACGACAACGGCTCGGCCGGCCAACGATGGCGGTTCGTCTAGCGGCCCCAGGGGCGGAAGCACCAGCCGCTCTTGCCATTCCGCGGTGAAGGCGCAACCATGTTGAGAGCAATACTGGGAGCGCTCCCAGTCAGCCCCCCGCGGTCAACGAGGAGTTGCGATGAGGCGTCTCGTACGGGCCATTCTGTTCGTCAGCGTTCTGGTCGGCGGGATGACCGCCGTGGTCGCACCCCAGCCCGCCCAGGCGGTCGTGACGTGCGAGAAGTACGGCACGGTCGCCATTCAGGGTGGCCGGTACAACGTCCAGAACAACGTGTGGGGTGCGGACACCGCCCAGTGCGTGGACACCACCACGTCCGGGTTCCGAATCACCCAGGCCAACCACAACAACCCGACCAACGGGGCGCCCGCGGCGTACCCGTCGGTGTATTTCGGTTGTCACTACGGCAACTGCACCAGTGGCAGCGGCCTGCCGGTGCAGGCCAGTAGTGGCACGTTCGCCGGACTCCGCAGCAGCGTGGCCATGAGCTACCCGTCGTCCGGCACGTGGAACGCGTCCTACGACCTCTGGTTCGACCCCACACCGCGCACCGACGGCCAGAACACCGGTGCGGAGATCATGATCTGGCTCAACCGCCAGGGCTCGATCCAGCCCATCGGGTCGCGGGTCGGCTCGGCCACCCTGGCCGGCGCCACCTGGGACGTCTGGTTCGGCAACATCGGCTGGAACGTGGTGTCGTACGTCCGGACGTCGCCGGCCACGTCGCTCGACTTCACCGTCAACGACTTCTACAGCGACGCGGTCAACCGCGGCCACGCACAGCGGAACTGGTACCTGACCAGCATCCAGGCGGGCTTCGAGCCGTGGATCGGTGGCGCCGGACTCGCGGTCGACAACTTCTCGGTCACGGCGGGCAGCACACCGCCGCCGCCCACCGGGAGCTGCCGTGTCACGTACACACCGAACTCCTGGCAGAACGGGTTCACCGCCGACATCACCGTCACCAACACGAGCGCGAACCAGGTCGGTGGCTGGACACTGGGCTGGACCTTCCCGGGCGACCAGCGGATCACCAACGCCTGGAACGCCGACATCACCCAGAACGGATCCGCGGTCACGGCCCGCAGCGTGACGCACAACGCCGTGATCCCGCCGGGCGGTAGCCAGAGCTTCGGCGTGCAGGGGACCTACTCCGGCACCAACACCGCCCCCGGCGGCTTCACCCTCAACGGCACCGACTGCGCTGTCGGCTGAGGTCGTGCTCGGCATCGGTCTCGGCCGGGGCCGCGGGACACCTTCGTGCGGAACAACGGCCTTCACCGTCCCGAGTGGACAGACCAGTCGCCTCCGTGTTCCGTCCGGCGCCGGGCGTGACCGGCGCCGGCTGTCCAGAGTGCGACAGCGACGAAGAGAGCCTGTTCGGGAACGCGGAACCAGAGCGAAGTTGCTTCGTCGCCGTTGAGCGGCACGTCGGCGAGGTCGGCGTGGATGTTCGCCGGCAGCATGAGCACGAACAACGCGGTCAGGCACATGGCTGCCACGGCGCGGGTCCGGGACACGACGAGCCCCAGCGCGCCGAGCAGTTCGAGTACCCCGGTCAGGTACACCGCCGACGACGGGAACGGCACGAACGGCGGCACCATGGCCACGAGGTCGGCGTGGCTGGGCATCACGGTGACGCTGTCCGGCAGGAAGTGCGCGGTGCCGGTGAAGACGAGCATGACCGCCAGTCCGTGCGCCGCACTGACACGCCAGGAGGCGAACCGGCCGACGCCCAGCGCACCGAGCAACCGGAAGCCCAGGCTGGGGCCGGCCAGGAGAATGAGGGTGGTGAACACGGTGCTCCTCAGGGCGTGGTGAAGAACAGGCCGGCGCCGTAGGTGTCCTGTGCGGACACGAAGAACCCGGTGCCGGTCGACCGGGTGGCGGTGCCGGTGTCGTCGACGATCCGGCGGGCGTAGGCGACGTCGTCGACCAGGATGGTCATGGCCGCCAGGTACGACGGGGCGGGAGCCGGTTCGCCGGGCAGCACCTCGTCGGCGTCCGACGCGCGGATGATCCGCACTTCTCCGCCGGGCAGGTCCAGTACGGCGGTGGGTCCTCTGTGGTCGGGCACGGTCGCCAGGAGCCTGGCGTACCGGTCGACCATCGCGTCGAACCCGTCGTCCTCGGCCACGACCAGCACCGCGCCGAGGCCGCACGCCCCGTTGGGGTGGTCGAGGTGACGTCGCTGGTGCACGTACTGCCGGGTGAGGTGTTGCGCGATGCCCAGGTAGCCCTCCGGCGTCGAGTCCGGGTCGAGGTGTACCGCGCGGGCCCGCACGGTGCGGGTGCCCGCCTCGGTGTCGACGTCACGTTCCAGTTCGAGGACGCCCGAGTTCGGCAACCCCGTCGCGGTGAGCCGCGCCTGGGTCGTCTCCGCGTCGTGGGAGTCGAAGTTGAGCAGCCGGAACCCCTCGCCCATCTGCTTGGTGTGCCAGGGATCCGGAGCGGACTCGTCCACCACGCCCAGCAGTTCGACGTACGAGCCGCCGAACAGCGCGCACTGGTTGGCGGTGCAGCCGTACACGGGCGGCTCGCCGGGCCGCGCGCCGAGCAGGTGCCGCGAGCGCGGGCTCAACGAGAACCCGAACGAGGTGAAGCGGTCGGCCAGCCCGTCGAGGTCACGGGTCACGATCCCGGTGTGGTGGAAGCCGTGGATGTCGGTGGTCATGTGCCGATGGTGCGACGTCGGACCGGCACCCGGTCGCCGATCGCGCCGTGCCCGCCGGAATCCGGCACCGAACTATTCTGATCAGGTGGATTCGGTCATGTTGGACCCGCTCGACCAGCGCCTGCTGCACGCCCTCCAGCTCGACGGCCGCGCTCCCTTCAGCAGGATCGCCGCCGTCCTGGACGTCTCCGACCGCACGGTGGCCCGCCGCTTCGAGCGGCTCCGGGCCGCGGGCGCGATCCGCGTCAGTGCCGTCCCGAACAGCCACGTCGCCGGGCTCGCCGAGTGGCTCGTGCGGATCCGGGTTCGTCCACACGCGACCGCGGGCCTCGCCCGCGCGCTGGCCGAGCGCGCCGACACCGCGTGGGTGACCGTGTTGTCGAGCGGAGTGGAGGTCGCCTGCCTGTTCCGTGTCCCCGACGCCGGTCCGGCGCCGCTCGCGGAGCTGAGCCGGTATCCCCACGCGATCGTCGTGGACGCGCAGCGCGTGCTGCGCCATCTGATGGACCACCGCTGGCGTGGCCGGACGGTGGCGCTCACCGAGGACGAGGTCGCCGCGCTGCGGCCACCGCACCCCGCCGTGCCCGCCCCGGCGCGGCTGACCGACCTGGACCGGCGCCTGTTCCCGGCACTGGCGACTGACGGCCGCGCGACCTACGCGGAGCTCGCCAAGCACGTCGACTGGTCGGAATCCGTCGTGCGCCGACGCTTGGCGCAGCTGCGCGACGCCGCCCTGCTCCAGTTCCACGTGGAGGTCGAACCGGCCCTGTACGGGTTCTCCGCGCAGTGCCTGCTGTGGCTGACGGTCACCCCGTCGATGCTCACCACCGTCGCCGCGCGTCTCGCCGAGAACACCGAGACCGCCTACCTGGGCGCGATCACCGGCGACCACAACCTGCTCGCCGTCGTCATCTGCCGGGACACACGTGCCCTCTACACGCATCTCACCGAACGGATCGGGTCCCTGACGGGCATCGAACGCACCGCGACGGCCGACATCACCGCGTACACGAAACGCTTCGCGCCGAGGGCGCCCGCGATCGCCGGGTAGCCAGAAAATGGCGGTGCGGCCGGTGACCGTACTCCATACGATCCCGGCATGACTGAGGTATCCGACGAAATAATCGAGCACTATCGGTCGATCGACGAGGGATCACGGATCACCGACGGCCATGGCAGACTGGAGTTCGCACGAACCCAGGAGATCGTGCGACGGTACCTGCCCGAGGGCAATCTCCGGGTGCTCGACATCGGCGGGGCCACCGGGGTGCACGCCGCGTGGCTCGCAGCGGACGGTCATCAGGTCGCGTTGTTCGATGTCGTGCCGGAGCACGTGGCCACCGCACAGCGACTGGCCGCCAGTACGTCCGGGATCACCGCGTCCCTGGCCGACGCTCGCAGCCTGCCCGTCGCGGACGCCGACTTCGACGCCGCGCTGGTGCTCGGTCCCCTTTACCACCTCACCGAACGTGATGATCGTCTCGCCGCGCTGCGTGAGGCCCGGCGTGCCGTACGGCCCGGCGGATGGATCTTCGTCGCGGCGATCTCGCGCTTCGCGTCGCTGTTCGACGGTCTGGCCCGAGGTTTCCTGTACGACCCGGAGTTCCAGGGGATCGTGCGCACCGACCTCGCCACCGGCCGGCATCGCAATGACGACAACCACCCAGACTGGTTCACCACCAGCTACTTCCACCACCCCGACGAACTGCGCCAGGAATGCCTCGACGCGGGGCTGCGCGTGATCGACGTGGTGGGTGTCGAAGGGCTCGCGGGCTGGCTGCCCGACCTCGGTGAGCGTTGGAACAGCACAGCGGATCGTGACGTCATTCTCCAGTTCACGCAGGCCGTGGAAAGCGAACCCACATTGCGGGGGCTGAGCAGTCACCTGATCGCGGTCAACCAGACACCGTCATGAGCCGCCGCGTCGGCGGACGGGTGAATCCCTGACCAGGTGCGCCGGCAGCCGGGCGGGCAACTTCGCCTGCCCGTGCCAGCGGTCGTGCCAAGGTGCGTGACACTTTCGTCACCGCGTGCGCCGAACAGAGGAGAGCCTCTCAGGCTCCGGCTGTGCTACCGCAGGGGTGGCGCACCGGGAAGGAGTGGGTTCGGGCAGATCCTGAACCCCGACGTCCGAACCCGCTCCGCTTGTCGGACGTGAAGGAGGTGGCGGGCTGGTCAGGCATCGAGTTGAAGAGCAGTTCTCATCAGTCGGGGAGGACTTCGTGTCGGATTCACCAGCCGCGGTCACGCCGATCTTCGACGAGCTCGTCGCGGAGCTCGGTCAACCGGACCAGCCGGTCCGCGAACCACAGCCGGAGCGTGCCGCGCCGCGGGACGGGTCGTCGGACTGACGACCGCTGCGTCGCCCGGAGGGTCACCGGGCGGCCGATGATCACGATTCCTGGGCGGAGTTGGTGCGCTTGATCGCCGCCGAATCGCCGCTCTGCCATATTTCTCCTACACCACTCCGTCGCGTCGGATGTGATTCGGTGCCCTTCTGCGGGCCCGTGCTGTCGGCGAATTCCTTGCTGTCACCCAACGTGAGCCTGGGTGTGCGGAGCGGGCTGTAGAACGTTTCACGTGGACGTGGGAATCGTCCCGTGTTCTTTTGCTTACTACTCGTGGGTCAAGTGCTGGCATTCGGACGCATTTCTCCGGTTGCGGTTTTCGCGCTGATTGCCGTGGGTACCAGAGTCGACGGCGTCACCTGGTCGTCGAAGCCGGTGCGCAGAGAAGGCAATCAACCAGGAGGACTGGCATGAACTCCAGAACGCGCCTCGCCTGTGGGGTGGCGATCGGGTACCTGCTCGGCCGCACACGCAAGATGCGGCTGGCGCTGATGGTCGCGGGTGTGACGGGCGCGGCCGGCACACCGCGGCAACTGGTGCAACGCGGGCTGAAGCAACTCGGGTCGGTACCCGAGGTCGGCAAGCTCACCACGCTGGCCCGAGGACAGCTCGTCGACGCCGCCAAGACCGCGGCGGTGACGGCGGCCAGCAGCCGGATCGATGCCCTCAACGAGCGACTGCAGGGCGGTCCCGCGCCTGAGGACGACGAGGAGACGCCACGTCGCCCGACCCGCGAGGACCGGGAGGACACCGACGCGGAACCGAGCGCGGAATCGCACGAGGACGAGCGGGACGACGACGAGGAGCCCGCCGAGCCCGCCGAGGACGACGCGAACGAGCGGCCTCGGCCCCGCAGGCGCGCGAGCGGCACCGCCCGGCGGCGCGCGAGCGACTCCGATGACGAGCCGCGCCGGAACAGCGCACGTCGCAGCAGCCGGGCGCCGGTGCGCCGGGCCGGGAGGTGATCGCGATGGTCGCCGACTCCGCCGCGAAGACGGCCAGGAAAACCACCACGAAGGCCACGAGCAAGGCCACGGACAAGGCCACGGACAAGGCCACGGACACCGTGTCCGGTGCCGCGTCGCCGCTGACCGACGCGGTGGGCAGGCTCGCGCGCACGGTCACGACTCGCGCCGCCACCTCGTTGACCGACAAGGTCGGGTCGGCGGCCGGCCGGCTCGGTGAGTACGGCTCCGGCAGCGGGGGCCCGGGCCTGCTGAGCGCCGTCACCGGCACCGAACCCGGCGCGGGCAGGAAAGCCGCGACCGGCGCGGTGAAGGGGGCGCTTTCCGGCGCGGTGGACGGGATCAAGGACAAGATCAGCGGCATGTTCGGCGGCGGTGGCCAGGACAAGATCAAGGTCACCAACATCGTCGAGCACGTCGACGTCGGGGTGCCGGTCGACGTGGCGTACGGCCAGTGGACCCGCTTCACCGACTTCCCCGGTTTCATGAAGAAGGTCGAGCACGTCGAGCAGGTCAGTGACGAGAAGCTGCGCTGGAAGGCGCAGATCTTCTGGTCGCACCGCTCGTGGGAGTCGACCATCGTCGAGCAGGTGCCCGACGAGCGGATCGTGTGGCGGTCCGAGGCGCCCAAGGGCCACGTCGACGGCGCGGTCACCTTCCACGAACTGGCGCCCGACCTGACCCGTGTGCTGCTGGTGCTCGAGTACCACCCCCAGGGACTGTTCGAGCGGACCGGCAACCTGTGGCGGGCTCAGGGACGCAGGGCGCGCCTCGAACTCAAGCACTTCCAACGCCACGTGATGACCAGCACGTTGCTGCACCCCGACGACGTCGAGGGCTGGCGCGGCGAGATCCACGACGGCCAGGTGGTCGACCAGGAAGAGCCGGGCGAGGACGAACCGGCGGACGACACCGAGGCGGGAAGCGAGGAACGCACCGAATGACCACAGCTGTGCAACCGGCCGGTGGCGGCGGCGGTGGGGTCGAGCGCCCCACCTCGTCGAGCCTCGCCGACGTGATCGACACCATTCTGGACAAGGGCCTCGTCATCGACGCCTACGTGCGGGTCTCCCTCGTCGGCATCGAGTTGCTGACGATCGACGCACGCGTCGTCGTGGCCAGTGTGGACACCTACCTGCGGTTCGCGGAAGCGGTGAACCGCCTCGACATCTCGGACAACGACAAGAAGGGCCTGCCCGACCTCGTCGAGGGCATGCAGGAGGGCGGTGCCAAGTCCAAGACCAAGGGTGCGCTCGAGGCCGCGGGGGACAAGCTGCGCGACTTCGTCGGCGACGAGAAGGGCGAGCGGGCCGGGAACCGGGAGAGGAAGTGACCAGGATGGCCGAGGCTGAGCAGGGTTTCTACGTCTACGGGATCGTGCCCGCCGACGTCGAGACGGAACCGCACGCCCGAGGTGTCGGCGACCCGCCCGGCGAGGTGACCACGATCCGGCACGGTGACGTCGCCGCGCTCGTCAGCGCCGTCGCCACGGACGCGTCGCTCGGCAGGCCGGAGGACCTGGCCGCGCACGCCGCGCTGCTCGACGGTGCGGCGGCCGCGGCACCCGTGCTGCCGATCAAGTTCGGTGCCGTCCTGACCAGCGCGGACCACGTGACCGACGACCTGCTCGCCACCCACCACGACGAGTTCGCCGCCGCGCTGCGGGAACTGGAGGGCAAGGCGGAGTACATCGTGCGGGGCCGCTACCGCCACGAGGCGATCCTGAAGGAGATCCTCGCCGAGAACGCCGAGCTCGACGGGCTGCGCGACGACATCCGGGACAAGCCAGAGGACGCCACCCGCAACGAACGCATCGCGCTCGGCGAGGGGATCACGAACGCGATCGCCGCGAAGCGCGACGCCGACACCGAGACCGTGCGGCGGGTGCTCGACGGACTCGGGTACATGACGGTCGTGCGGGAACCGACGCACGACGAGGACGCCGTGCACGTGGCGTGCCTCGCCGAGACCGAGCAGGAGGCCGAGCTCGAGGAGGCGCTGGGCCGGCTCGTCTCCGAGTGGGAGGGCCGGGTCGAGCTGCGGCTGCTCGGTCCGCTCGCGGCCTACGACTTCGTGGTCAGCAAGGCGGTGGAGTAGGCCATGGGCCTCGTGTCCACTCTCCTCGGCCTGCCGCTGGCTCCGGTGCGCGGCGTCATCAAGCTCGGCGAGCTGGTGCAGCGCCAGGTCGAGGAGGAGCTGCGCCACCCGGCCTCCGCCCGGCGCGAGCTCGAGGAGGTGGAGCGGTTGCGCGTCGAGGGCGAGCTGTCCGAAGAGGAGGAAGCCCAGGCGCAGCAACGGGTGCTGGGCCGCATGACCACCCAAGAGGGAACGAAGGGGAGGTGACTCCCGAATGGCCACCGACGCGAGGAACGCGAAGGACGACACCGAGGACGTTTCCGAGGACGTTTCCGAGGACAGGAGCGATCCCGGGCCGAAGCCGTCCGCGTCGCGGATCGCCGCGCACGCGGGGGACCACATCAGCGCCCTCACCGGGAAGAGCGTCGCGAGTGTGACGTCGGTCGAACCTGCCGAGCAGGGCTGGCTGGTCGAGGTCGAGGTGCTGGAGGAGGCGCGGATCCCGTCGTCGTCGGACATGCTCGCGCTCTACGAGGCCGAGCTGAGCGACGACGGTGACCTGCTGGCCTACCGCAGGACCAGGCGTTACGCACGTGGCAGGGCCGACGGGGGGAGGGACTGACATGACGACGCCCGCGCAGGGCGGCGCTCTGACTCCGCAGAGCGGCAACGGCAACCACCAGACCAGCAACCTCGGCGACATCCTCGAGCGGGTGCTGGACAAGGGACTGGTCATCGCCGGTGACATCCGGGTCAACCTGCTCGACATCGAGCTGCTCACGATCAAGCTCCGGCTGGTCGTCGCGTCGCTGGAGACCGCGAAGCAGGTCGGGATCGACTGGTGGGAACGCGACCCCTGGCTGACCGGCGACCGGGGCGACCGGGGTGACCGCCGCCTCGAGCGCGAGAACGAGGAACTCCGCGCACGCATCGCCGAGCTCGAAGGCCGCCGCGAACCCGAGACGATCGAGGGCGGCGGCGACCATGCCTGAGCACGGCACGTGGGTCTACGCCGTCGTGAACGGCGCCGACGGCGCCGATGGCGTGGACCCGAACCTGCTCGCGGGCATGACCGGCGTGGCCGGGGAACCGCCCAGGACCACCAGCGCGAACGGGCTGACGGCCGTGGTCGGCACGGTGCCGCTGGCGACGTTCGGCGAGGACGCGCTGCGCCGCAACCTCGAGGACATCGACTGGCTCGCCCGTGTCGCACAGGCACACGACGCCGTGGTCGCGACCGTCGCGCGCGCGGTGCCCGCGGTGCCGTTCCGGATGGCCACCGTCTACTTCGACGACAGCGGGGTGGGGTCCCTCCTGGACGGCCGGGGCGACGGGTTCCGCGCGACGCTGGCGCGTGTCGCGGGCCGTGCGGAGTGGGGTGTGAAGGCCCTCCTCGACGTCAGCGGGCTGAGCGGAGCCGAGCCCGCCGCGGCGGGTGGGCAGCGGGGGAGTGGCGCGGGCGCGGCGTACCTGCGGCGCAGGCGCGAGCACCACCTCGTCCGCGAGCAGATCGACCAGCTCGCCGTCGACCACGCCGACGCGATCCACGCGGCGCTGACCGCCCTCGCCGTGGACGCGTGTCTCCACCGCCCGCAGAGTCCCGCCCTGGCCCAGCAGAAGCTGCCGATGATCCTCAACGCGGCCTACCTCGTCGAGGACGACGCGGCCGGGGACTTCGCGCACGCCGTCGGCCGCCTGGCCGAGCAGCGCACGGGGGTCGAACTCGAGCTCACCGGCCCGTGGCCCGCGTACTCGTTCGCCTCGATCGGACTCGAACCATGACCGAACCGACGCCGGTGCCCACCCCCGAACGGCGCATCGCCCTGGTCGACCTGCTCGACCGGGTACTGGCGGGCGGCGTGGTCATCCACGGCGAGGTGACCCTGTCCATCGCCGACGTGGAACTCGTCCACATCTCGCTGCGCGCACTGTTGACCTCGATCAGCGCCCTGGAGCAGAACCGATGACCGAGCGCCGCCACCGCATCGACGCCGACCCCGAGACCGCCCAGCAGAGCCTGGCCGGGCTCGTGCTCACCGTCGTCGAACTCCTCCGGCAGCTGATGGAACGACAGGCCATCCGCCGCGTCGACGCCGACGCCCTCGACGACGAGCAGATCGAGAAGATCGGCCTCACGCTGATGCGGCTCGACGAGGGCATGGACGAGCTGTGCGCCCACTTCGGCCTGCGGCGCGAGGACCTCAACCTCGACCTCGGTCCACTCGGGACACTGCTCCCGCCGGACGGGTAGCGGCACACCCGCCGGTCAGTTCAGTGCGCCCCGGCTGACGGGGAAGTCGAAGTACGTGTCGGGGAACGGCTCGTCGTTGAGGGTGAAGTGCCACCACTCCTCGGGGAGGTTGCGGAACCCGACGTCCGCCAGGGTGCCGCGGAGCAGGTCGCGGTGGTGGCGGGCGGCGCCGGTGATCGCCGGGTTGTCGGTGTGGGACAACGGGTCGAAGCAGTCGTAGCCGGTGCCCATGTCCACGCCGTTGTCGGGGAAGCGCTCCTCGACCGGGGCGAAGCACGGGACCAGCGGCTCGCCGGGGTGGTAGGGCCGCTGGGGCCGTACCGGCAGCTCCACCAGCGTGAGGTCGACGGTGCTGCCGCGGCTGTGCCCGGACTTCTCCGCGATGTAGCCGTCCGCGAACAGCCGTGACTTGTCGACGTTGGGGTAGAACTCGGCCTTCATCCGTTCGTCGTCGAGGTCCTGCGCCCAGCGGACGAAGTGGTCGACCGCGCGCTGCGGGCGGTAGCAGTCGTAGACCTTGAGCGTGTAGCCCTGCCGCAGCAGCGTGCGTTGTGCGTTGCGCAGGGCCGTCGCGGCCGCCCGGGTGAGCACGCACTGCGGCTGCCGGTAGCCGTCGATGCGGTCACCGACGAAGTTGTGCCGCCCGAAGTAGCGGATGTCGTACCGGATCGTCGGGTCGACGTCGTTCAGCACGACGAACTCGGGTGGCGCGCCCTTCTCACCGCCCGAGTCGCCGCCCGCGGCGGCGGGCGCGGCGAACGCCACGCACGAGAGGAGGGCCAGCACAGCCGCGCTCAGGCGGGAGGTTCGGGACACGGGGACTGTTATACACAAGCCGAGGCCGGCTGGGCAGGGGAGTGCGGTGACGGGTGTGGTCGTGATTTCCTATGTTGGTTCGTAGGAAGGACGCGACTGTGGCCGACAGTGAGCTCGTGCGGCGTGCTGCCCGCGGCGAGGCCGACGCGGTGGCGGAGCTGCTCGCGTGCGTCAGGCCCGGTGTCGTCCGGTACTGCTGGGCGCACCTGGGGTCGCTCCGGCACTCGCCGGTCTCCCCGGACGACGTGGCGCAGGAGGTGTGCCTCGCGGTGTTCGAGGCGCTGCCCCGCTACCGGGACCGGGGGCTGCCGTTCACCGGGTTCGTGTTCCGCATCGCCGCCAACAAGGTGGCCGACGCCTTCCGCGCGGCGCGTGTCACCGCCACCCAGCCGATCGAGACGCTGCCGGAACCCGTGGACGACCACTGGGACCCGGAGCGTCGCGCCGTGCACGCCGAACTGTCCCGCCGCGTGCTCCGGCTCCTGTCCGACCTGCCCGGCACCCAGCGGGAGATCGTCGTGCTCCGCGTGGCCGCGGGGCTCTCGGCGGAGGAGGTCGGTTCGGTGCTCGGCATGACGCCCGCCGCGGTGCGGATGGCGCAGTCGCGGGCCCTCGCCAGGTTGCGGGAACAGGCGCGGGACCAGGAACGATCCGACGAGGTGGTCGCATGACCGTGCGCATGCCGGGCGGCCCGTCCGAGGGCCGCGTGCCGGATCTCGTCGAGCTGGCCGAGGACGACCTGCTGCTGGACCGGCTCGGCCGCGGGGAACAGCCCGCCGAGCAGGACGAGCTCGTGGCCACGCTGTCCGAGTGGCGCGCGGCGCTGCCGTCCGCGGACCCGCCCGGCGACGAGCTCGTCGCGGCCGCGGTGTCGGCAGGCAGGCGTGCACGACGCACCCGGAGGTGGGCGCGCGGGTCACTGGTCGTGGCGACCGCCGGGCTGCTCACCTTCGGCGGCCTCACCGCGGCCGCGCACAGCGCGGGCCCCGGGAGCCCGCTCTGGCCGTTCACCACGTGGCTGTACCCGGACCTGGCCCAGTCGCGTGCCGCCGTCGACGCCGCGGGCCGGGCGGTCGCCGACGCGCGGGCCGCGATCGACGCCGGCCGCGACGAGTCCGCGTCCCGGCTGCTCGCGCAGGCCTCGACCCTGGCCGGGCAGGTCGACGACCCCGTCGCCCGTGACCGGCTGCGGGACGAGATCGCGGCCCTGCGCGCCGAACTCGCGCCGCCCCCGGACACGCGGCTCCCGGACGGTCCCGGGCCCGGTGTGGCGGAAAGCGTGCCGGACGTGCCGCGCCCGGCGCCCTCGGTGCCGGCCGCGCCCGCGCCGAACCCGTCCGAACCGGGCGCGCCCACGAGCACCACGGCCAGGACCAGCGTGCCCGACGCGCCGCCGCTGCCCGCGCCCGTGCCCACGTCGTCCCTGCTGCCCGGGCCGGGGACCCCCACCGTGCCGAACCTGGTGCCGGGGCGTTAGCCCGTCCGGAGCAGTGGGCTTGCGCCGGTTGTCGTGACTTCACGCGGCCGCCGGAAAAACTCGCCCTTCTCGTGTTGCACGGGGCGCACGCCGCCGATCCACAGCGGACCGAGAACGATCTCGCTGAGTCCGAGGAGCGTCGATGCGCGCACGTCGATCAGTTCTGACCACGCTGGCCGTGTCCGCCATGGTCGCCGTGGTCGTCACTGTGCCGGGTGCCGCGGCGGTCGTCGCGCCGGGGCGGGCCCCGGCCACGGACGACGCGGTGATCGACGTGCGGGACGCGGCCGCGGTGTCGCCCACCGCCGACCAGCTGGCCGCCGCGCGGGCGCTGTCGAGCAGCGCGGGCAGCGGCACCAGAGTCACCTGGGACCCGAGGTTCGGCACACCACGCACCATCCGCCGGGACGGTGGCTGGCTCACGACTCCGCGCGACGGCGCCCTCGCCGCTGTCGCGCGGTCCTTCCTCGACGCCAACCGGGCCGCGTTCGGCCTCGGCGGCGCGGACGTGGCCGCGTTGCGCGTCGTCCGCGACCACGAACTGGTCGGCACCGGCACCCGGGTGGTGACCTTCCGGCAGACGTTCGACGGCGTGCCCGCCGTGCGCGGCGGCCACCTCACCGTCGCGGTCGCCGCCGACGGGCGGGTGCTGTCCTACGCCGGTGACCCGGCACGGGGCGGCGGGCTGGCGGCCGAGCACGAGCTGTCCTCCGCGCAGGCGCTCGCCCAGGTCGCCGCCCGGCTCGCGCCCGGCGTCTCCTTCACCCCGGACCAGGTGGGCACCCAGGCCGGTTTCGAGAAGTTCGCCAGGGGCGCGTTCGCCGCCGAGTCCTATGTGGAGAAAGCCGCGTTCCCGACCGCGGAGGGGGCCCGCCCGGCCTATCGCGTGCTGTTCGTCAAGGCGCTCGACCAGGCGTGGGACACGGTCGTCGACGCGGTCACCGGCGCGATCCTCTACCGCGCGAGCCTCGTCGAGCACCAGGTCGATGGTGCCGAGGGCACGGTCTACGAGAACCACCCGGGCGCCGCCCGCGGCGGCCGGCCGGTGATCAGGTCGTTCGGCCCGAACGCGCAGTCCCCGTCCGGCTACGTCGACCCGACCGGGATCGCCGGGCTGCCCGGCCCGACCACGTTCGGCAACAACGCGAACAGCTACGCCAACCACTCGAACTTCCTGGTGCCCGCAGATCAGGGACCGCGGCCGGTCAGCCCGACCGCCCAGTTCAACTACGCCTACACCGACAACTGGGGCCGCGGCGACGGCGAGACCGTGCCGCCGAGCTACGCACTGGACGTCGACCCGGCGGCCACGAACCTGTTCTGGCACCACAACCGCGTCCACGACGAGTTCTACGCGCTCGGCTTCACCGAGACCGCGGGCAACTTCCAGGTCAACAACAACAGCAAGGGCGGCCAGGGCGGCGACCCCATCCTCGGTCTCGTCCAGGCCGGCGCCGCCACCGGCGGCGCACCGACCTACACCGGCCGCGACAACGCCTACATGCTCACCCTGCCCGACGGCATTCCGCCGTGGAGCGGCATGTTCCTGTGGGAGCCGATCAACGACACCTTCGAGGGCCCGTACCGCGACGGTGACTTCGACGCGACGGTCATCGAGCACGAGTACGCCCACGGCCTGTCCAACCGCTACGTCAGCGGCGAGGACAACGCGCTGAACGCCCACCAGTCCGGCTCGATGGGCGAGGGCTGGGGCGACTGGTACGGCCTGAACTACCTGTACGCCAACGGGTTGAGCGACAAGGCGGTCGTCGGCGAGTACGCCACCGGCAACGGGAGCCGCGGCATCCGCAACTGGGACTACGACGACAACCCGACGACCTACGGCGACATCGGCTACGACCTCGGCGGCGCGGAGGTGCACTCCGACGGCGAGATCTGGACCGCAACCCTGTGGGAGATGCGCACGGCGCTCGTCGCGAGGTTCGGCGAGGCGGCCGGTGGCGAGATCGCCGCGCGCGTCGTCACCGACGCGATGCCGTTGTCCCCGCCCGATCCGTCCTTTGTGGACATGCGGGACGCGATGCGGACCGCGCTGGACAACCGCTACCACGCCCGTGCCGACTACTCGACCGTCGTCGACGTCGTCTTCGGCGCGTTCGCCCACCGCGGTCTCGGCGTCGGCGCCACGACCGCGGGCGGTGCGGACACCGACCCGGTGCCGTCGTTCACCCACGTCGACCCGGCCCGCAACGGCACGCTGACCGGCACCGTGGTCAATGCGGCGACGGGCAGGCCCGTCGCCGGTGCGAAGGTCGTGCTCGGCGTGTTCGAGGCCCGGGTGACCCCGCTGCGGATCTCGTCGGCCAGCGGCGCCTTCTCGGCCTCCGTCGCCGACGGCACCTACCCGGTGACGATCACCGCGCCGGGCTTCGGTTCCCGCACGTTCCCCGGGATCTCCGTCCGGGCGGGCAAAACCACCGCCCGCCAGTTCTCGCTGAGCCCGAACCTGGCCTCGACCGCCAACGGCGCCACGGTGGTCGCCGCGACCGCGGCCAACGCGGAGCGGTTGCTCGACGACACCGAAGCCAGCAGCTGGTCGGCCGCGCCGGGCACCGGCAACGTCACCGTCGAACTGGCCGCGCAGGCGCCGATCTCCGGCATCCAGGTCAGCGCGTACACGACCGCGCGCTTCGAGGGGCTGCGCGGGTTCACCCTGCAGACGTCCACCGACGGGGTCAACTGGCGGACCGTGCGGTCGGTGCCCGACGCGTTCGGCTACCAGGCGCCGCGCCCGGTCGCGCCCGACCTGCACTACCGGACGTTCCGCCTCGACCGGCCCGTCGACGCCCGGTACGTGCGGTTCTGGACCGACTCGGCGCTGGGCGAGACCAGGACGCAGGTGCAGGCGGCGGAGTTGCAGGTGTTCTCCACGACCGCGTCGGGTGTCGAACCGCTGCCGCCGACGCCGCCCGACGAGCCCGTCACCGACACCGGCACCATCGCCGCGGGCAACCCGGGCACCGGGACGGCGCCTGCGGGGGTCACCGCCGCCGCGTTCACCGCGGCGTGTGCCGTGCCGTCGGCCCCCGCGCAGGGCGCGGACGGCTGGGTGACCCGGCTGCCGGACAGCTTCGGCGACGGCGCGCACAAGGTCGTGGTCACCGGAAGCGGCCCGGTGTACGACCTGGACCTGTACTTCTACGACGCGGCGTGCGAGGAGATCGGCTCGTCCGCGACGTCCGCGCCGGACGAGTCCACGACGTTGCCGAGCGGCACCCGCTACGTCCTGAGCCAGCTCTGGCTCGGCGCGGAAGTGCCGATCACCGTGACCGCGACCGACACCCAGTGATGTCGCGCCACACCTGAGCGCGCACCTCCCGACACCGCCGGCACCGGCCAATCCCCACCCGGTGCCGGCGGGAACCGGGTGTCCTTCCCGGCTTTGTCCCTGCCGGGAAGGACACTGCGGCCGCCGCGCCGGCTGTTAGTCGTCGGGCCGTGTCTTCACCGGATGGTGTGCACCTCCGCGTTCCGGCGCGTTCCCCGGGCCGTGGTTGCTGAAACATGTCCCCATGAACTTCGGCAGGATCGCCATCGCGCTCGTGTGCGCGCTCGTCATGTCGCTGGGTGGCGTCGCGCCCGTGACGCACGCGGACGCGTCCGCGAGGTCGATCGTCGAGAAACTCCGTACCCCGTGGGCGATCGCGTTCCTCCCCGGCGGGGACGCGCTGGTCACCGAACGCGACACCGCCCGGCTGCTGCGGGTGACACCGGCCGGCCGGATGACCGTGGTCGGCGTGGTGCCCGGCGTGGTGCCCCGCTCACAAGGCGGGTTGCTCGGGGTGGCGGTGTCGCCGCGGTTCTCCGCCGACCACTACGTCTACGTGTACTACTCCGCCAGGCAGGACAACCGGATCGGCCGTTTCCGCTACACCGGCGGCACCGGTGTCACGGGCGTCGAGACCGTGCTGACGGGCATTCCCGTCGCCGACGACGCCAACGGGGGCCGCCTGAAGTTCGGTCCGGACGGGATGTTGTACGCCACCACCGGCTACAACTTCCGGTCCGAGTACCCGCAGGACCCTGGCTCGCTGGGCGGCAAGATCCTGCGGATGACCCCGGAGGGCCGCCCCGCACCGGGCAACCCGATCCGGGGTTCGGTGGTGTGGACACTGGGCCACCGCAACGTCCAGGGCATCACCTGGGACAACGCGGGCCGGGCCTACGCGACCGAGTTCGGCGACGCCAGGCTCGACGAGCTGAACCGGATCAGGCGCGGCCACAACTACGGGTGGCCGCACGCCGAGGGACCGTCGTCCGACCCCCGGTTCACCGACCCAGAGCTGACCTGGCGCACCGGCGACGCGTCACCGTCGGGCATCGCGTTCGCCGGTGGTTCGTTGTGGGTGGCCGCGTTGGGCGGCGAACGCCTCTGGCAGGTACCGCTCAACGCGGTCGGCCGTCCCGGCAAGCCCGTCGCACACTTCACCGGGACGCACGGGCGGCTGCGTGAGGTCGCGGTCGCACCCGACGGCGCCCTGTGGCTGCTCACGAGCAACACCGACGGTGTCAGCACGGCACGCGCCGGGGACGACCGGCTGCTCGTCCTGCCGCCGGACTTCGCCCGGCAGGCGTGACGTGGGAGTCAGAGTGAGCGTTCGCGCGATCGCCAAGCCCGAACTGATCTTCGCCGGACCGGATGACGACCCGGACAACGGACCGGACCGCGACGACATGGTGACGCTCGTGTGCGGCACCCGGCCCGAGCTGATCAAGCTCGCGCCGCTGATCCGGCACTTCGGCCGAAGAGCGGCGGTCGTCTACACCGGACAGCACTACGACACGTCGATGTACTCCCTGATCCGGCAGGACATCGCCGAGCCGGGCCGGTTCCACGAGCTCGCCTGCGGCGGCGTCAGCCGCGGCAGGCAGTTGGGCCGGTCGGTGGCGGCCGTCGACGACATCCTGTCGAACCACCCGACGTCGGCGGTGTTCGTGCAGGGCGACACCACCTCCGCGCTCGCCGGCGCGCTCGCGGCCAACGCGAACGACGTCCCGCTGGTGCACGTCGAGGCGGGCCTGCGCAGCTACGACCGGCTGATGCCGGAGGAACACAACCGCGTCGCCATCGACCACCTCGCGGACCTCTGCTGCGCGCCGACCGAGCTGAACCGCGACAACCTGCTCGCGGAAGGGATTCCCGCGGAGCGGGTCGCGGTGACCGGCAACACGGTCGTCGAGGCGCTGCGGTCCGCCGTCCCCACCGCCGAGGCCCAGCGCGCGGCACTGTGCGCCCTGGGGCTGGAGCGGGACGGCTACGTGGTGGCCACCATCCACCGGCCGGAGAACGTGGACGAACCCGGCAGGCTCGCGTGCATCCTGCGGGAGCTGGCCCGGCTGCCGCTGCCGGTGGTCCTTCCCCTGCATCCGCGGACGGGCAAGCGGATCGAGCGGTTCGGCCTGCGGTCACTGCTCGACAGGCTCCGGGTGGTCGAACCGCAGGCGTACCCGGCCTTCCTCGGCCTGGTGTGCGGTGCGGCGGTCGTCGTGTCCGACTCGGGCGGCATCCAGGAGGAGGTGAGCGTGCTCAAGCGTCCGGTCGTGGTGGTGCGGCGCAGCACCGAACGGCCCGAGATCGAGGGGACGTTCGGCACCTTGGTCGCGCCAGGGCCGCGGATCCACAGCGAGGTCGTCAGGTGGCTCGACGACGTGGCCGGCCACCGCGCACGGCTGGCCGGCATCCCGTCGCCCTACGGGGAGGGCTCGCCGTCGGCGCGCATCGCCGACCGGTTCCGCCGGCTGGTCGCGGCCCGGTCGATGGTGGCGGCGACCTGATTCGCGAGCCGTACGCTGGAGTTCCAGCTGGTGACCTCGGGGTAGACGTGCGCGGTCGTCGCCAGCAGCACCGGGAGGCCGGGCAGCTCGACGGGTGGCCGCAGCCGCAGGTAGCCGAGGGGGTACACCGGTTCCACGAACGGCGCCTTGAAGACGTGGACCTCGTCGATGTCGTCGGCGGTGAGCGGGAGTCCTGAGTAGAGGGTGCGCAGCTGCTCCGACCACCGCGCCGCGATGCCGGCGCCGTCCTCCTGGTAGAGCGCGGACTCCCGGTCGGTGTAACGCATGACGTAGGCCAGGTGCCTGCCGCCGTAGGGCGCCGTCCCGGCGAGCGCCGACATCTCCACGACGCCGTCGAACTCGGTCCCCGACCGCACCACCGGTGTCCAGTAGTGCCCGGCGAGTGGCCTGCGGAGGAAGAACAGCGCGTTCACCACACCCTGGTACGGCAGCCGCACGGTGGGCAGGCCGGCCGCCAGGTCGTCGTCGGCGAGCGCGCGCAGCTGTGGCAGCGGCAGCGTGGACACCACCTGGTCGGCCACGACGACCTCGTCGCCCGGCAGGGTGACGCGTGCCGCTCCGTCCACAACGGACAGCCGAAGCACCGGGGTGGACGTGCGCACCGTCGCGCCGCCCGCCTCCAGCGCCGCCCGCAGCCCGTCGATGACGGACCTGTAGCCGCGGGCCGGGTAGCCGCGCGTGCCCACGTTGCGTTCGCGACCGAGCCGTTGCCACAGGTACAGGGCGGGCACGTCCCCGAACGAGCGGCCGAACTTCGAGCCGAACATGGGGGCGAGCAGTGTCTCCCACACCGTGTTCCCGTAGAGGCCGCGCAGCCAGTCCTCGGTGCGGGTGTTGTCGAGGTCCCGGCCGCGGCCGAGCCTGCGCAACAGCAGCGAGATCACGCCGAACCGCAGCCGGTCGGGCAGCCCGAGCGGGGTGAACCGCAGAAGGTCCCGCGCCGTGTTGAACCCGTGGTGGGCACCGTCGACGATCATGCCCATCTCGGTGCGGCGCCAGCGCACCTCGTCGGCGAGGTCCAGTTCCGCCAACAGGTCCAGCAGCTCGTCGTCGGACGGCATCACGCAGTGGTAGAACCGTTCGACCCAGCTGTCCCGCCACGCGAAGAAGGTGCCGAGACCGCCGAGCTGGTCGCTGCCCTCGAGAACCGTCACCTGGTGCCCGCTCCTGGTGAGGCGGTACGCGGTCGTCAGGCCGCAGATCCCGCCACCGAGCACCGCGATGTGCCGGGCCATCACAGCGCCCGGTAGGGCGCGGGCGCGAGCCGGTCGCGCAGCAGCAACCGCAGGTACTGCAGCACCGTCCGGCCCAGCCTGAGCTTGCTGGCCCCCGGTTTGCGGTCGTACCGCAGGCGCAGCGGCACCTCGCTGATCACCGGATCGCAGTGGCGCAGCTTGAGCAACAGCTCCACCATGCACGCGAAGCCCTGCTCCTCGATGAGGCGTTCACCCCAGTGGCGCGCGGCCCGGTCGAGCAGGCTGACCCGGTAGGCGCGGAAACCGCTGGTGAAGTCCCGCACCCCGGCGACCCGCAGTGTGCGCCGGAACAGCACCGCGGCGCCGCGTGACAGCAGCCGCCTGCCGTACGGGGCGCTGGTGTCGTCCCCGCCCGACACGAACCGCGAGCAGATGGCCACGTCCGCGCCCGCCGAGATCTCGGCCCGCAGCAAGGGGATCAGCGCCGGGTCGTGGGTGTCGTCGGCGTCCATGACGACCACCGTGTCGTCCTTGTCGGCCGCCGCGAGTACCGCGTGCAGACCGGACCGCACGGCCTGACCGAGACCCAGGTTGACGTGGTGGCGCACCAGCCGCACGTCGAGACCGGGCGCTCCGGCGCCCGCGGTGTCGGCGGTGGCGTCCGTCGAGCCGTCGTCCACCACCCAGACCGTCAGGTTCTCGGTGTGGGCCAGTTCGGCGAGCCTGCCGAACAGCGGCGGCAGCGCGGCCGCCTCGTTGTACGCGGGCAGCACAACGTGCGCCCTGCCGTTGTTCCGCGCCTGCGCCGTGTACACGGCGGGCTGGGTGGCCGGTTTCTGCTCGTCGAGCACCTCGACCTTTTCGAGCGCCACGGGACCCCTCATTGTCGATCTGTTCGGGTGGCAGCAAAATAGCAATCACGGCCCGGCTGTTCTCGTGTCACCTCGACGTTTTCGCGGCGGTTCCGCCAAAATCGGTCAGGGGCGGCGTCGAAAGGCTGACCAGAACCCCAACGAATTCGCCCTAGGGAGTTATAACATGGCCTCGGAGAGATTGTTCGGCATCCGATTTCTCGGAGAAGTTCAGGAACGGCTACCGAAGTTCTCTTTCGGGTGTACTCGATCGGGTGTCTCCGGTGTCAGGTGCGTGGCCGCGCCGAGCGCGACCCGAAAGGGTGAACCGTGCTGAGTGAGTTGTGGGTGGCCGGCGCCGCGACGGCGAAGCGCCGGCCGGACCGGCACGGGTTGGCGCGCCGGGCGCTGGTCGCCGAGGTGCTGAGCCGGGTGAACGCCGTCGCGGTGCTGCTGGTCGCCGTGGACCTGCTGGCGCTGGCCGCCGCCGCCACGACCGTCGCGCCGCACATGGGCGCGACCCTGGTCCTCGGGGCCACGCTGCTCGGCGTCCGGGCGGGCAGCAGGCTCTACCGCAAGCGGCTGTGGTTGTCGTGGCTGCACGACCTGCCGCGCTCGGTCGTCTCCACGATGACGGGGTTCGCGCTGCTCACGTGCCTCGCGCTGGCCACCGGGCAGGACCCGGCGACCACCAGGGCCGTGCAGTACGCGGTGCTCGTGTTCGCCGTCGTCGGCGAACCGGCCCGGCTCGGTGTCTTCGCGTTCGGGCGCTGTTGCCGGCGCAGGCTGGGTCGCTGCGACCGGACGATCGTGGTGGGCGCGGGCAAGGTCGGCGTCGATCTCGTCGGGACCATGCTGCGCCACCCCGAGTTCGGGCTGTGGCCGGTGGGCTTCGTCGACTCGGAACCACAGCCCGACCCCGCCTCCCTGCCGGTCGAACTGCTCGACGAGGACCTGACGGCGGCGATCACCCGGCTGCGGGTCGGCACCGTCGTGCTCGCCTTCTCCCACGCACGGGACTCGCCGGTGGTCGACGCCGCGATCGCCGCGCACCGGCTCGGCTGCACCACCCTCGTCGTCCCCAGGATGTTCGAGCTGCACGACGACGGGCCCGACATCGAACGGCTCCGCAGCTACCCGCTGGTGCGGCTGAAGTCCGCGCCGACGAGCAGGCCGAGCTGGTGGGTGAAGCGCGTGCTCGACGTGGTGCTCGCCGCGGCGGCGCTCGTCGTGTTGCTCCCGGTGATCGCGCTGTGCGCGCTCGCGGTGCTGCTGGAGAGCGGCCGCCCGGTCATCTTCCGGCAGGTGCGGGTGGGCATGGACGACCGCACCTTCCTGCTCTACAAGATCCGCAGCGTCCGCATCGGCGAGGTCGACGACTCGCAGCGCCGGTGGTCGGTCGCCGGCGACCCGAGGGTCGGCCCGGTCGGCCGGTTCCTGCGGCGCACATCATTGGACGAACTGCCGCAGTTGTGGAACATTCTTCGCGGTGACATGTCCATTGTGGGTCCACGACCCGAGCGGCCCGTTTTCGTGCGTGAGTTCTCCGCGATTCACGACCTGTACTGGGCGCGGCACCGGGTGCCGACCGGATTGACCGGCCTCGCGCAGGTGCACGGGCTCCGCGGCGACACGTCGATCGCCGAACGCGCCCGGTACGACAATTACTACATCGCGAACTGGTCCCTGTGGTTGGATATGAAGATCGTGCTGTTGACGGTGGGTGAACTGGTGTGCCGACGAAACCGTTGAACCGGCGGTCGCGGGGTTTTCGCCTCGGCATCGCCGCGCTGGTTCTCGTGGCGTCGTGCGCGCCGGGCTGGGCGACGAACCCCAACGCGCCGCCGCCGAAACCGCTCGCGCCGTGTGCGTGGTGGTACGGCATCGGTGAGCCGCCGACGACCGCCGAGCTGGAGCTCGCGGCCAAGCGCTACGACGTGGTGGTGCTCAACGCCACCGAGACCGCCGCCATGCGCAAGCTGCACGAGCTGAACCCGAAGATCAAGGTACTGGTGTACAAGGACCTGTCCAGCACCCGCAACTACCCCGGCGCCGTCGACGGCGACATCGACGCCACGTGGTTGCCGAGCGGGATCGGGTACTTCGCCGCGCAGAACGGGCATCCGGACTGGTTCGCGCTCGACACCGCGGGCAAGCGCATCGAGTGGCGCGGCTACCCGAAGCACTGGCAGATGACGGTGTGGGACAACGCCTACCAGAAGGCGTGGACCGCCGCGGTGACGGCGGAGGTCACCAGGGAGGGATGGGACGGGGTCCTCGCGGACAACGACTTCAACTCGCTCAGCCACTACTCGGCCGCGGTCCTGGCCGGCACCGCGAACGCCCACGAGACCGACCGGCGGTTGCGTGACGGTCTCGACGCGTTCCTGACGATGGCCGGCGACTCGCTGGCGAAGGCCGGGAAGATGTTCGTGCCCAACGTGTCGGAGACGCGCCTGATCCCCGGCCGGTGGACGGCGCACTCCCGGTTCAGCGGGGCGATGGAGGAGAACTTCGGCTTCCGTGACGACGGCGGCACGGGTGAGCTGCTGACGTTCCAGGGCAACGAGTGGAAGGAACTGCGGGCACAGGCGGCGCTCGGCGAGTCCTGGCTGCTGCTGCTCACCCGCACGCGGGGCGCTCGCGAGGAGCGTGCGGGTTACGCGAGCGCGGCCATGCTGGCGGGCCCGTACACCTGCTGGACCCAGGCCACCACGTCGACCTACCTGGACCCCGAGTGGTCGAAGCTGCAGGACTCGGGACTCGGGCAGGCCGTCGAGACGGCGAACCGGCACCCGTCCGGTGTCTGGACCCGCCGCTTCACCGGCGGCTGGGTCGCGGTCAACCCGACCGCCGCCGCGGTGACGGTGACCCCGCCCGCCGGTCTGGTCGACCCCGACGGCAACCCGGTGTCCACACTGGACCTCGCCGCCGCGGACGGCGCGGTGCTGGTCAAGCCTGCCGGCTGAGCAGCTCCCGGTACAGCCGGAGGTGGTGGCGCGCGGCCGTCTCCGGCGCGAACCGTTCCCGCGCGCGGGCGGCGAGCAGGCCGCCGGTGCGGGCGGGGTCCGGGTCGGCGAACAGCTCACGCAGCCGTGCCGCGAGCCCGGCCACGTCGCCGGGCCGGGCGAGCCTGCTGACCGTGCCCGGCACGTGCAGCATGTCGGCCACGCCGCCGGTGTCGGTGGCCACCACCGGTTTGCCCGCGGCCATGGCCTGGGCCACGACGAGCGGTTGTTGCTCCATTGTGGACGGCAGCACGAGGGCGTCGTGTTCGCGCAGCAGAGCGGGTACGTCGGTGCGGAACCCGAGGAACCGCACCCGGCCGGCCAGCTCCGGACGGCGCGCCGACCGTTCCGCCTCGTCCCGCTGCGGGCCGTCGCCGGCCACGGTGAGCATCGCGTCCGGTGGCATGACACCGGGCACGGCCAGCGCGTCGAGCAGGTGCAGCAATCCCTTGCGCGCCACCAGAAGACCGGCGAACAGCAGCCTGCGCACCGACCCGGCGGGCGGCCGCACGTCGGGCAGGTGGACGGCGTTGTCGATGTGCGCCAGCCGGTCCGCGGGCACCCGGAGGCGCCGGGACAGGAACTCGCCCATCGCCTGGCTGGGCACGACGGTCCGCGTGACGGTCCTGGCCAGCAGCGCGTCCGCGGCGAGGACGGCCCTGGAGTACGTGGACGGCCCCGGTGCGTCAGGGGAACCGCGGAACCACGGCTCGGTCAGGTCGTCCGGCACGCCGTGATACGTGTGCACCACCGGGCAGCCCCCGCGGAGCCGCGCGCTCACCAGCCCCGCCCGCCGGTCCTGGGCGTGCACCACGTCCGGCCGCCACGTGCGCACCGCGGCGCGCGCCGCCCGTGCCGCGCGGAGGTCTCCCTTGCGTGCCACCAGAACCGGCGTGTGGTGCGCCGCGATCGGTGCGGCGCCCCGGCTCGGCAACGGGCCGAACACCCGCACGTCGACGTCGCCGGTCGCGAGCACCGCCGCGGCGAGCGTGACCGTGGCGTCGACCGGGCCGCCGCGGTCCTGTGTCAGCACGTACGCGACGCGCATGCGGTGGGTCATCGTGCCACCTCCGGGTCGGCGAGTTTCTCGACGAGCGTGGCGATCCGCTCGTGCACGCGGTCGCTGCCGAACAGGTCCTCGACACGGCGGCGGCCCAGCAGCCCCTCGCGGGCGGCGAGCGCGGGGTCGGCCAGCCGGGCGGCGATCGCGCGGGCGAGCGCCGCCCCGTCGCCTGCGGGCACGACGGCGCCCGCGCCGCCGACGCTCTGCCGCACACCGCCGACGTCGAAGGCCACCACCGGGCGGGCACACGCCATCGCTTCGAGCGGCACCAGGGCCATCCCCTCCGCCCGGGACGGCAGCACCACCACGTCCGCGGCCGCGTAGTGCTCGGCGACGGCGTCGCTGTGCCCCCACCACCGCACGGACGCGAGCGCGGCGACCGGGTGCGTGGTCCGCCAGCGGTCGGCGAGCGGACCGTCGCCGACCAGCACGAGCCGGGCCGCCGGCACCTCGGCCAGGACGGCGGGCCACGCGGACAACAGCTGGTCCTGCCCCTTCTGAGCGGCCAGCCTGCCGACGCACACCGCGGTGGGCGCGTGCTCGGCGAGGCCGAGCCCGCGACGGGCGGCCGACCGGTCCACCGGTCGCAGGCGGTCGGTGTCCACGCCGTTGCAGACCACCTCGGCGGCCGTGGTGACGCCGACGGCCCGGCCCGCGGCCAGTTCGTCGTCGCTGACGCACACGAGCTGGTGGGTCCACCGCGCCGCGAACCGTTCCCACGCCGCGGCCGCGTCCCGCAGCGGGCCGGGCGCCGACTGGAACGACCACAGGTGTGGCTGGAAGATCGTCGGCCGGTCGCCGCGCAGGGCGAGCCGGCCCGCGAGGCCAGCCTTGGAGCTGTGCAGGTGCACGACGTCGGGCGCGAGCCGGGCGAGGAGCCCGCGCAGCCGGGTCACCTCGCCCATCGAGGCCGGTCCCGGACCGCGCGTCGCCTGCCACGGGTTGACGTCGATCCCGGACTCGCGGGCCTGGTCGGCGAGCCAGCCCGCCGGGCACACGACGCTGACCGACCAGCCGCGGTCGCGCTGCCCGGTGGCGAGTTGGAGCACCACCTTCGCCACCCCGGCGGTCACTGGCTGGGTCACGTGCACGACCTTCACCGGGCACCGCCTCGGAGTTCGCGGACCGCGGCGCGGTGGGTGCACAGCGAGCCGCCCGCGTAGGCCGCCGCCAGCACCAGCGCCTCGGTCAGCACCCCCGCCACCGTGTCCGGTGGCCGGAACAGCAGGCGGGCGAGGACCGCGACCGCCACGCACGGCACCGCGGCCACGAGCACCGCGGTGGTCATCCCGGCCAGCTCGGCGATCGGGAAGGTGAGCGTGAGCCGGGTCAGCACCCACCAGGCGACCACGACCAGCACCCATGCCACGGCGACCTGCGCGACGGCGACGGACACCATGCCGTGCCGCGTGACGAGCACGAGCGACGCACCCAGCAGGGCCAGGTGCGTGACCTCCAGCAGCAGGTAGCGCCGCGCGTGCCCCGCGGCCTTGACCACCTGGTACCAGGTCTGCAGCAGGCTGATGGCGAGTCCGTAGGCGCACAACAGGACCAGGACCGGCGCGGCGGGCGCCCACCGTGCGCCGAGCAGCACCACCCGGTCGGCCAGCAGCGCGACGACCAGGTACAGACCGCCGGTGACGGCCAGTGTCGCGCGGGTGAACCGGGCGGTGGCCGCGGGCAGCGCCGCACGGTCCCCGGCCCGCAGCAGCTTGGCGTACACGGGGAACGCGACCCCGGCGAGCACGACCGCCACCAGGATGTAGGGCACCCAGGCGATCCGGAACGCCAGCGAGTACACGCCGACCGCGGCGGGCCCGAGCACGTGCCCGATCGCGAGGTAGTCCACGTTGATCAGCAGGACCGCGACCAGCGCGGCCGGGCCGACGACGGCGATCCAGCCCAGGGCCTCACGGGCGGCGCCCGCGTCCCAGACCAGGCGGGGCGGCACGCCGACCACCGTGCCGAGGAGCGGCTGCGCGACCGCCGTGCACAGCAGACCGACCACCAGCGCGACGGGCCCGGTACCGGCCGCGGCGAGCACGATCGTGACGGCCGCGCCGAGCACCGCGCTCCCCGCGTCGGGCAGCAGCCTGCGGCGGAAGTCGAGTCGACGGTGCAGCACGGCCATCTGCACACCGCCCGCCGCGGTGAACGGCAGGCTGAGCGCCGCGAGCCGCACGAGCGGCGCCGCGTCCGGAGCGCCGAGCAGGGCCGCGACCGGCGTGGCCGCCGCCACGAGCACCGCGGCGAGCACGACCCCGGTGGCCACGCTCACCGTCAGCACGGTGCCCGCCAGCCGGTCCGGGTCGCGCGTGGTGCGGCCGATGACGTCGTACACGCCCATCGCCTGGATGACCTGGCCGATGTTGACGACCGCGACGGCGAGGGCCACGGCGCCGAGCCCGCCCTCGGTGAGGGTGGCCGCCAGCACCAGGGTGACGACCACCTGGCTGCCCTTGCTCACCACGTTGACCAGTCCGAGCCACAGCGTGCCGCGGACCGCGCGGCTGCCGATGCCGGTGCTCACCCGGCCCGTCCGACGGCCTCGGGCCGGGCCACCCTGGTGGTGGCGGCGGCGAACACGACCAGGACGAGCCACGCCGCCACGACGGCCACCCCGTCGAGGGTGACCGACGCCCGCGCGGAGAACACCGAGCGCACCGCCGAGTCGACGACGTGCAGGTGCGCGAACGGAACGGCGAGCGCCGCGACCGCGACGCCGACCAACGGCCAGCGGTGGTCGCGCCGGCGCCGCCACCACACCGCCGCCGCCAGCGTCGCGGCGGGCACGGCGAACAGCACGTCACCCGGCTGGTGCACCACGGCGACGACCACGGCGAGGCAGGTCAGCAGGTCGGCGACCGCGGTGGCGTCCGGGTCCCCGAGCCGGTCGAGCCGCCGCACCAGCAGCACGCTCACCGCCAGCACCCCCACCAGGGCAAGGGATTCCGCGCCGGGCGCGAGCCAGTCGGTGAGCCGGTAGAGCACGGCGGCGAGGTCGACGCGCTGCCCGGTGGGGGAGTCGACCGCGCCGTAGTCGGTCCCGGTGGCGTGCGCGATGTTCGCGGCGATCGCGTCGAGGAACGGGCCGATGCCGCCGCCCCGCACGACCAGCAGCCCGACGACCGGCAGGCTCGCGACCCCCGCGACGGCCGTGCCGGTCAACGCGACCCCGCGGGAACCGCGGGCGAACAACAGGATCGCGAGTGGCAGACCGAACTGCGGTTTGAGCCAGGCCACCGCGAGCGCCACCGCCGCGAGGCGCGGATGGCTTGCCCTGGTCAGCAGCGCGCCCGCCGCGCCGACCGCGATCAGCGGGTTCACCTGGCCGAGGTAGAGCTGCGCCTTGCCCACCTGGCTCAGGACCAGCAGGGCGGCCAGCGCCGCGGTGCCGAGTGCCAGTGGCACCGCCGACCGGAACCGGCTCGCCGCCATCCCGGCGAGCACCACCAGCAGCAGCAACGAGACCACGGCGAAGGCGACCGCCCCGACGCGGTAGCCCGGCAGCGCGAACGGCAGGTGCAGCGCGAGGTGGTAGGGCTGGTAGAGGTTGAAGCTCTGCCGCACCGGCCAGTGCACGAACATGGCGGCCGGGTCGTAGGGGTTGCCACCGGCCAGGAACTCGCGGAGCGGGTAGTAGAGCGCGTCGCGGAAGTCCTGCATCCGCACCTCGGGCCGGTTCGCCGTCGTGGGCAGCGGCACCTGCCAGGACGGCCGCAGCGCCCACCACGCGCCGAACACGCCGACCACGACGGCGAGCGCGGTGACGACCCGGAACCTGGCGGTCATGCCAGGACCACCGCGACCACGGCGACGTCACCGGGCAGCACACCGGCCACGGCCGCCAGGTCGTCCTGGCGGCGACCCGCGCGAGCCACGATGACAACGGCGGTGACGACCGCGCCTCCAGCCGCCGGTTCGGCGGCGCCGGGCAGCTGTTCGGCCAGCGCGTCGGCACGCGCCGCGAGGTCCGGTGCCACCGGTACCACCCGGACGGGTCGGCCGGCCGCCTCGCAGAGCGTGCGCAACCGCCCGGCCAGATCCGGATCGTCCGCGTTCAGTGTGGCGACGGGTTGCCGGATCCCGGCACCGGCCAGCGCCGTGCGCACCGCGGCCCTGCCAGGGCGTCCGCCGTACAGTCCGCGCAGCGCACCGGTCGACACGCCCGCCACCGCGGCGGCGGCCAGCGCCAGCCCGATGCCCAGCGGCCGGTCCGGGGCGACCTGGACGACGTCGGGTCGCGCGTCGAGCAGCCGGAGCGCACCGGCCGGGGCCAGCAGGTCGGCGTCGATCATGGCGCGGGCGATCGCGATGACCGCGGCGCCCGACTGCTCGGCGGACGGCGCGACGACCGCCAGCCGCGCCAGCCCCGAGGCGGGCACCAGCTCCACCGACACGCCGTCGGCGAGGTCGGTGGGCGCGAGACCGGTGGTCGTGGCGGCGGCCTGGACCACCGACGGGCTGCGTGCCAGTTCGACGAGTGCGGGCAGGGTGAGGGAGACGACCTCGCCGTACTGCGGCACGGTCGCGGTGTCCGGCACGGCCGCCTCGGCGAGGAGCCCGATCCTGGCCTCGTACCGGTCACCGCGCAGCAGGGTCACGAGCAGGACGAGCAGGCCGACGAGCACCGCCGCCAGCAACCCGGCCACGACGGGCCGCCGCGCGTGCGACAGGACACTGTGGACGGTGCGGCGCATGGCCGGGGTGGGCGCTGGTTTCGGGGTGGTGGTGGGGGTCTTCTTCACGGCCACCCGCGCGGGTGCGCGCACGGCGGTCCGGTTCGCCGGGCGCTTCTTCCTGGTGGTGGTCTTCACCGTCGGCTTCCTCCGATCGAGGCCCGCAGCAACTCGTCGTAGGACCTCATGAACGTGTGCGGGTCGTGTCGCAGGCGGATCGCCGCGAGTCCCGCCGCGGCGGCGGTGGTGCGGGCGGGCGGGTCGAACAGCAGCGCCCCGAGCGCGTCCGCGGTCGCCGCGGGATCGCGGGGTGGGACGACGAGTCCGCCATCGGCCAGGACCGCGCGGACTCCGGACACGTCGGTGGCGACCACCGGGCGGCCCGCCGCCATCGACTCCAGCACGGCGATCGGCATGCCCTCCCAGTCACTGGTGAGCACGGTGACGTCGGCGGCGGCCAGCAGGTCGGGCACGTCGGCGCGGGTGCCGAGGAAGCGGACCCGGTCGGTGAGGCCCAACTCCGCACAGCGGTGTGTCAGCCCGGTACGGAGGCTGCCGTCGCCGGCCAGCAGCAGGACCGCGTCGCCGGGGAGTTTCGCCCAGGCGTCGAGCAGCACGTCGTGCCGCTTCTGCGGTTCCATGCGGGCCACGCACAACGCCACCGGCACGTGCGGGGCCACACCGAGGGCGGAGCGGACCACGACACGGGGGATCGTCGGCGGCTGGGGGAAGACCGCATTGGGGATCACCACGGGGTCTTCGAACCCGGCGTCGCGCAACCGGTCCGCCGTCGCGTCGGCGACCGCGACCACGGTCCGCGCGGTGTGCCGGAGGATCCGCGCGGCGCCGCGGTAGTCCGCGTCGGCGAGCCCGTGGCACACCGTCACCACCGGCAGCGCGCGGCCCGGCGCGACCGCCAGCCGGGCCACGAGGGTCGCGGAGACGTTGTGCGCCAGCACGACGTCCGGCTCGAACCGCCGGACCGCGGCCCGTGTCGCCGCGGCGGCACGCAAAACGCCGGTGGCCGTGCGCCGCGCCACCGGCACGGTGAACGTGGGCACCCCGCGTGCCCGCAGCGCGTCGGCGCGGTGCCCGCCACCGCTTGCCACCCCCGACTCCCACCCGACGGCGCCGCTCGCCAGGACCATGCCCGCGACGAGCGTCTCGGCGCCGCCGCTGCCCATCTCACTGATCACGTGGAGCACCCGCATCGCCGCTCCTCCTTTCTCGACGAGTACGCAGCGCGGCCGCGACCGCGACGGCGACCAGCAGCCACAACGGCAGGTAGTACTGCTCGGACAGGAAAACCGCCCCGACCACGACGGCGACCATGCTCGCCTGCACCGCCACCATCGGCCCGCGGTCCCGTGTGGACCGCAGCACGCGTTCGCTCGCCACCATCGCCGTGGCGATCAGCGCCAGGAACAGGCAGAACGCGGGCAGGCCCAGTTCGGCCGCCACCTCGAGGAACATGTTGTGCGCCACGGGAGTCTGCTCGGCGATCTCCGCGTTGTGCGACGCCGCGGCGTACTCGGCGCGGAACCCGCCCGGGCCGACCCCCAGCACCGGGTTCTCCGCGAACATGCGCGCCGCGGCCCGCCACCGCAGCTCCCGGGTGTCCACATTGGATTCGGCGATGAAGCTCTTCTCCCGCAACGAACGCGCCAGGTGTGGGCCGGCGAACGTCGCGACGGCACCCGCCGCGGCCAGCGTCGCGACGGCCGCGCCCACGACCACCTTCGGGGACAGCACGCGGCGCGCCGCCAGCCAGCCGACCCCCGCGGCGAGCGCGAGCGCGCCGCCGCGGGAGAACGTGGCCGCCGCTCCGGCGACGAGCACGGTGGCCGCGGCCGTGACCGCGAGGACGTGGCGCGGTGCCGGATCGGCGGGCAGCACGGCGGCCAGCAGCGGCACCGCGGTCACCAGGACGAAAGCGAGGTCGTTCGGGTCGGCGAGCGGCCCGGTCGCGCGTGCCGCGTCGGCCACGACCAGGCTGTACAGCGCCCCCGCGCCCGCCACGGTGGCACCGGTGACCGCGGCGGCGAGGAGCGTCCTGACCGGCACGTCCGTGGCCGCCACGTCGATCAGGACCACCGCCACCGCGAGGAAGGGCAGCCACCGCACCGTGTACTCGGCGGTGAACGGCCCGCCCGCGTGTACCGCGGCGGAGGCCAGCACCAGCACCGTGAACGCGGCGAGCACCGCGTGGACCGGATGTGGCCGCGGCATCTCCCGCCGCCGCAGGCGCACCGCCGCCCAGACCACGATCAACGCCGCGGGCGGCAGTTTCGCGAGCTGACCGTGCACCGCGGACACATAGCCCTCGACGGGCGCGAGGGCGACGGTCGCGCAGGCGAGCACGCGCAGGACCCGGGTCTCCCAGCCGGTCATCTGCCGCGGTCCAGGGCGCGGACGTGGCGCGCACGGCGCGGGTGGCCGCGCCTGACGTGCTCTCCGGTGCCCACGACGGTGAAGTCCGCGCGCACGGTGGTCAGCATCCAGCTCAGCAGCGCGACCTTCCGCGCCGCCGGCACGCCCATGCCGGGGAAGAACTCCATGCCCGGCGCCTCGGCGGCACCCAGCACGTCGGTCGGGTGCACCAGCAGCGACGGGGACACGCCCAGCGCCCGGCACATCCGCAGGGCGGTGGCGAAGTAGCGGCGCGCCAGCCAGGGCGAGACCTGGTGCAGCAGCAACACGTACGCCCCGTGGATCGGGACGCGGAGCAGCGGCATCGTGGTCACCGGCAGCTCGACCAGCCCCGCACGGGACGCGGTCCGCCAGCGGTAGCCGGAGTTGGGGGCGAACACCCGGGAGAACCCGCCGAACAGTTCGTCGCGACGCGCGTCCCCCGGCGGCGCGGTGCGGTTGTGGACGGCCCGCGCGAGGGGGCCGGTCCAGGTGGGCAGCGTGCTCGCGTCGTAGGCGTAGCCGCGTTCGGCGAGCACCTCGACCAGCACGGGGGAGACGCTGAACCCGGGCCCTCGGAACCCGACCGGTCGTGGCGCGCCCGCGGCGACGATCGCGTCCTCGGTCCGCGTGAGCTCCTCCTCGAGCCGGGTGCGGGAGTACCGGTGCAGCCACGGCTCGTGGCGGTAGGAATGGTTCGCGACCTCGTGGCCGCTCGCGGCGAACGCGGCGACCGCCTTCGCGCCGTCCTCGCGTTCGACGTCCGCACCGACGGCGAACACCGTGCCGGTGATGCCGTGCTCTCCGAAGAGGTCGAGCAGCCGGGGCACGGCGGTGGGCAGGAAGCTCGGCATCCGCTCCCATTCCGCGTCACCGTGGGTCTTGAGGTAGGCCCAGAGGTTGTCGAGGTCGAGCGACACGCTGGCGATCGGCGGGGCGGTCACACGGACTCCCGAGCCGGACGCGGCGCCGCGGCCGGGACGACGCGTGTGGTCGAGCCGAGCACCAGCACCCCCACGACGACGAGCGCGAGACCGAGCACGACCGACCACTGCCTGCCGGGCGCGATCCGGTCACCCAGCGCGGCGATGCCGACCACCGAGGTGAGCACCATCGTGGCGGCGTCCATCGCCGCCACCGTCGAGGTGGCCGACCCCCGCGACAGCGCCACGGACATGCACGCCTGGCCGAGCAGCGCGGCGAGCAACATCAGCCAGGTCAACGGGTTCAGGGGCAGGTGGTGCAGCGGTTCGTCGGCCAGCGACCGGCCGCTGATCGCGACCACCGCGAACGCCGAACCGGCCAGCAGCGCCACGAAGAGGACCGAGTCGGTCCGGCAGGCCCGGACCGCCGCCAGCCCGACCAGCAGCGGCGACCCGAGCAGGACCCATCCGACACCCGCGGGGATGTCGTGTGCGACCGACGGCACCGACGCGGTGGCCAGCAGGACCAGCCCGGCGGCGAGCACCCCGAGCATCGCGACCTCCACGGGCCGGACCCGCCAGCCCAGCGCCAGCACCCCGAACGCGGTGGCGATGCCGACCGCGCACGAGGAGCCGGCCTGCACGAGGTACAGCGGCAGTTCCGCGCGGGCGAGGAAGGCGAGCACGAACCCGCCGACCTGACCGGCGAACCCCAGTTGGTACAACCGGTCCGTGGCCAGCCGGGCGAGGAGCCCGAGCCCCGCGCCCCGCCGGTCGGCCCGCCGGGCGGCGACGCTCTGCGCGACGATCCCCATCCCGTACATCACGGTCGACACCGCGAGTTCGATGTGTCCCAGCACGCAACAACCCCTCGGGAATACCGTCGTCGCCCGAGTTTTCCGAGCGATCGCCGCTTCGACGGAGGGGGATCGTACGGTCCGGATTTCCGAAACCCGTCAGAAGGACATGCTGACAGGAATTGTGACCGTCTGTTGTGAACGGGGCCCGTCAAAATAATCCGAAATGGACCGGTGATCACACTTTCGAGAAATAACAAGCGCCATGCTGTCGCAGGTCTTGAACCAGACGCCGCCGAAGCGCCGTGACGGGCGGGTCGCTCACTCACCAGTGGGACGGGACCTCGTCCGGGGTTTCCGGAGTCCGCCCGCGGGTATCTGCCCGGACGAACCGCCGAAGGCCCGCGCCGAAGGGACAGCCATGACCACCAGCTTCACCGATCGCCGCTGACGCCAGGAGCGTGCCGCGGTGAGAATCCGTCCTCTCGGTGGCCGTGTCGGATGCCTGCTCGTGCTCTGAGTGGAGACGAGGTGACCGTCGTGTCGACGCCGGACGAGCGATCCGAGGGAACACGGGAACCGCTGCGCGGATCGGTGGTGGTCTACCAGCGCAGCCTGGACGACGACCAGGAGCGGTTCCGCATCGGCGTGGTGGTCGGGCCGGTCGTGCCCGAACCCAGGACCGGGAACCTGTGGGTCGGTGTCCGCCTGTCCCAGCACGCCCCCGGGGGCCCGGGACTCGACTTCATCGAGGTCGACTCCATCGTCGACACGAGCCCACCCGAGGACGACACCACGGCCTGACATGCCCCCGCGAGCCCCCGGCACGGTGGACCCGCGGGGGCCTCGCTCACCGGGGAGCCGTCTCGACGTGGTGGCCGCTGTCCGTGACGCCGTGGCGGCGCGCATAGCCGGGCATGGCAGGTCCTTCCCCTCGATGTGCGGTCGAACGGCGTCACTCCACCACCGGGCCGCCGCCCACGGCGGGGATCCTGGACGAACCTGGACATTCCTGGACAACGATCGTGCTGTTGGCGGCCCCTTTCGCCGACCTGGGACAATCCTGCGGCCGGCATGTCCGTGGCCTGGCCGAGGTGGGAACAGGGGGTGCACGTGCCGAGCACATTCGAACCGGATCCGGAGGCGGTCGCCGACCTCGCGGGGCTCGCGGGCGCGCTCGACGCGCTGCGCCGCCGTGCCGCACGCGGGACCGGGAAGAACCGCGTCAGTCTGCACGACCTCGCCCGCATGACCGGGCTGCCGCGCTCGACCGTGCACACCTACGTCTCCGGCAAGGCGCTGCCCGCGGTCGACGTGCTGGACCGCGTGGTCATGGCGCTGGGCGTGCCGCCCGAGGAGCTCGCCGCGTGGAGCGAGGCCTGGTACCGGGTCTCCGCGGGCCGGGAGCGGCGGCGGGACGCGGCACCCTCGTACGTGCCGAGGCAGCTGCCGCCGGACGTGCCGGGGTTTGTCGGGCGGCACGACAAGCTCGTCGCCCTCGACGGCCTCCTGCCAGGACCGTCCGGCACCACGTCCACGTCGGTGATCGTGTCGGCCATCGCCGGTACCGCGGGGGTCGGGAAGACGGCACTGGCCGTGCACTGGGCCCGACGTGTGGCGGACGGGTTCCCCGACGGGCAGCTGCACCTGAACCTGCGTGGCTACGACGTCGAGGCGCCGATGCGGCCGGAGGAGGCGCTCGGCCGCCTGCTGCGTGCGCTGGGCGTCGCCGTCGCCGACCTGCCCGCGGCGCGCGACGAACGGGCCGCGCTCTTCCGGTCCGTCGTCGCGGGCAAGCGGTACCTGGTCCTGCTGGACAACGCCCGCTCGTCCGAGCAGGTCCGGGACCTGCTGCCCGGCGAACCCGGCTGCCTGACCGTGATCACCAGCCGCGACGCCCTCACCGGGCTGGTCGCGCGGGACGGCGCCCGGCGCGTCGACCTCGACCTGCTGCCGCTCGCGGACGCGGTCGCGCTCGTCCGGCTGATGATCGGCGAGCGCGTCGGGGACGAACCCGCGGCTGCCGCCGAACTGGCCCAGGCCTGCGCCCGGCTGCCGCTGGCACTGCGCGTCGCGGGCGAGTACGTGCGCAGCCGCCCCGGCGTGACGCTCGCCGACGCCGTCGCCGAGCTGCGCGACGAACGCAGGCGACTGTCGGTCCTCGACGCGGACGGCGACGACCGGACCGCGATCCGGGCGGTCTTCTCCTGGTCCTATCGGGCGCTCGCCGACGGCCCCGCCCGTCTGTTCCGGCTGCTCGGCGCGCATCCGGGGACCGACGTCGACCTGTACGCGGCGGCGGCGCTGGTCGGCTCCGACCTCGCCACCACGACCGCGCTGCTCGACGAGCTGGTGCGGGCCAACCTCGTCACCTCCGCCGGGGTCGGCCGCCACACCATGCACGACCTGCTCACCGGGTACGCCCTCGACCTGACCGGGCACGAACGCCCCGCCGAGCCGCTGCAGCGCCTGCTCCGGTACTACTCGTACGCCGCGATGGTCGCGATGGACACGCTGTACCCGGCGGAGACCGACCGGCGGCCGAGAATCGAGCCGCCGGAGGGCACGGCGGTGCCGGACCTCGGCACGTCGGGCCAGGCGCGGGTCTGGCTGGAAACCGAGCGGGCGAACCTGCTCGCGATGGTGCGGCTGGCCGGGGAACGCGGGTGGACCCGGTGGATCGGCGAGCTGGCGGGCACGCTGTGGCGGGAGCTGGACGCCCAGTCCCACACCGAGGACGCGCTCGCCATGCACCACCTCGCGCTGTCGGTGGCCGAGGCGAGCGGCGACGTGGCGGCGCAGGCCGACGCGCTGCGCAACCTCAGCACGGTGTACCGGGCAGCGGGCCACTACACGGAGTCCCTGGACTACGCGGAGCGGTGTGTGGCGCTGCGTCACCGGCTCGGCGACGAGAAGGGCGAGGCGGCGGCGCACAACAGCGTCGGGATCGTGGCGGGCCTCCTCGGCCGGATGGACGACGCGGTCGCGGCGTACCAGCGGTCGTTGGCGCTGCGGCGCGCGACCGGTGACGTGCGTGGCGAGGCGGCGGTGTTGCTGAACCTGGCCGTCACGACCATGCGCACCGACGTGCTCGACGGCACCGAGGAGCACCTGACACGCGCGCAGGCGCTGTTCCGCGAGATCGGCGACCGGCTCGGCGAGGGGCACGCGCTCAACAACCTCGGCGGCCTGTACCGCGCCCTGGGCCGGTACGACACCGCCCGCGAACACCACGAGCAGGCCCTCGCCGTCTACCGCGAGATCGGTGCCCGCGACGGGCACGTCGACGCCATGAACGGGATCGCGCAGGACCTCGCGGGCGCCGGCCGGTTCGCCGAGGCACTGGGGTACTTCGAACAGGCCCTGGAACTGGGCGACAACGGCCACCACGGCATTCTCAACGACATCCACAACAGCATGGGCGAGACGCTGATCGGCCTCGGTCGCCTGCGCGAGGCCCGCCACCACCACGAGACGGCCCGCACCCTGGCCACGAACGCGGGGGACCGGCTCGAACAGGCGAGGGCGCTGGCCGGCATCGCCCAGACACTGGCCGACGAGGACCCCGCCGGCGCGCGCCAGCTGTGGACGAGCGCCCTCGCCCTGTACGAGGATCTGCGGCTGCCGCAGGCCGAACACGTCCGGGCCCGGCTGGCAGCGAACGAGCACCGCGTCCCGTGCTGACGGTGCACAGCGGGTTACATTGCTTCCTGTGGATCGCTACGAACGGCTGAGCGCACTGCTGGACCTGCTCGGGCAGCGGGGGAAGGTCGATGTGGACGACCTCGCCGAGGAGCTGACGGTCTCGGCCGCGACGATCCGCCGCGACCTCGACCACCTCGCCGACCAGCAGCTGCTCACCCGCACCCGCGGCGGCGCGGTCGCCAACAACGTCGCCTACGACCTGCCGCTGCGCTACAAGACGGCTCGGCACGCGTCCGAGAAGGAACGCATCGGCCGGGGCGCCGCCGCGCTCGTGGTGCGGGGGAGCGTGGTCGGTCTGAACGGCGGGACGACGACGACCGAGGTCGCGCGTGCGTTGGCGGTGCTGCCGGAGCTCAACGGCGCCGACGAGCCGGGCGTGACCGTGGTGACGAACGCGCTGAACATCGCGAGCGAGCTGGCGGTGCGCCCGCACGTCAAGATCGTCGTGACGGGCGGGGTGGCGCGGACGGCGTCGTTCGAGCTGTCCGGTCCGCTGGCGGGCCGGATCCTCGACGAGATCACGATGGACGTCGTGTTCCTCGGCGTGGACGCGGTCGACCCGGCGCGCGGCGCGTACGCCCACCACGAGGGCGAGGCGAGCATCAACCGGCTGATGGCGTCCCGCGCGCGCCGGATCGTCGTCGTGGCGGACAGCTCCAAGCTGGGGGCGCACGCGTTCGCCCGCATCTGCCCGGTGACCGAGATCGACACGTTGATCACGGACGACGCGGCGCCCGCCGAGGTGGTGGCCGCGTTCGAGGCCGAGGGTGTGACCGTCCAGCTCGTCTAGCGCCCAGCGCGGTACTCGGTGAACACCGTTTCGTCTGCTTCTAACAGCTATTAACTATATAGATGTCCGATTTTATCGCCGAAGACCGAGCGGGGCGCGTCGGCGCCGTGGTCCGGAGAGCCTGGAAGGGAAGGGACGCTAGTGGCCGAGCATGCTCAGCACCAGTTCCCCGTACTGCTTCCCGAGCACCGTCGGCGACGGCTTGCTCGACGGCGAGTACCAGCGCGCCACGTCGATCCCCAGTGACAGCACGGCCCGGGCGGCGGTCCGCACGTCGGGCACCCTGAACACCCCGGCTTCCACCCCACGGGTGATCACGTCCCGGACGAGGCCTTCCGTGCGCCGCCGCAGATCGAGCACCACCTGGTACTCCTCCTGCGGCAGCGCGTCCAGTTCGTGCTGCACCACCCGCGCGACCAGGTGCCGCTGCGCGTGCCACGCCACGAACCGCTCGACGAGCGTGCGCATCCCGTCGACCGGGTCGCGGTGTTCGGCGACGGTGGTCTCGACCAGCGCCAGTGTGCGTTCGTGGCCGCTGCGGCTGATCGCGAACAGCACCGCCGACTTGGCGGGGAAGTGCACGTACAGCGCGGCGGGGGACATGCCGGCCGCCGTCGCGATGTCACGGGTCGTCGTGGCGTGGTAGCCACGGGACGCGAACGACTCGACGGCGGCCGCCATCAGCCGGCGTGCGGCGTCCGGCCGCACGTCCGGCCACAGGTCCTCGGGGAGGGGTTGGGTCACGGGAGGATGTTCGCGTGTGGTGCCAGCAGCCGCCGGTGCCGTCCGGCGGTGCCGAGCGCGATCGAGTCGGCCTTGGCGCGCTTCAGGTAGAGGTGGGCCGGGTGCTCCCACGTCATGCCGATGCCGCCGTGCAGCTGCACGCACTCCTCCGCCGCGTGCACGGCCACCGTCGAGCACAGCGACTGCGCCACACCGGCCGACAGCTGACCGGGGTCGTCCGCCGCGTTGCGGGCGGCGGCTCGTGCCAGGACGAGGTCGCCCCACAGGTCGGCCAGCCGGTGCTTCAACGCCTGGAACGAGCCGACCGGGCGGCCGAACTGGTGGCGGTCCTTGAGGTACGCGACCGTCGTGGCCAGGCACCACTCGGCCACGCCGAGCTGCTCGGACGCCAGCAGCCCCGCGGCCGTCCACAGTGCGCTGTCCACGGCCGACTCCGCGGACTCCGGGCCCGCCAGCAGGGTGCCGGTCGCGCCGTCGAGCGTGACGTCGGCGATCGGGCGGGTCAGGTCGAGCGACGTGACCGCGGTGACCTCGACCCCTTGCTGCGCGACGGGAACCGCGTAGAGCTCCAGTCCGTTCGTGCCCTGCGCGGGGACGAGCAGCACGTCCGCGGGCAGCGCGTCGGCCACCGAGCGGACCCGGCCGGTGAGGCCGGAGTCGGAGCGGATCGCGTCCGGCACCGTGGTGCCCGGTGCGGTCGCGAGGGACACCGCGAGGGTGGCGATCCTCTCGCCGGAACCGATCGCGTCGAGCAGTGCACGGACGTCGTCGCTCGGCTTGCAGCCCAGCAGCGCGGTGGTGGCGAGTACCGCGCTGCCGAGGAACGGCACCGGCGCGCACGTCCGGCCGAGTTCCTCCATGACCACGGCGACCTCGCGGGTCGACGCGCCCTGCCCGCCCAGGTCCTCCGGCACGTGCAGCGACGCGACCCCCAGTTCGGTCAGCCTGCGCCACAGGTCCAGGTCGTAGGGCTCGTCCGTCTCGCAGCGCGCCAGTACGTCGGCGGCCGCGGCGCGGTCGGTCAGCAGGTCCTTGACGCTCGCCCGCAGGTCGTCCTCGATGTCGGTGTAGAGGAGGTTCATCGGGGCAGGTCCTTCCAGGCGACCTTGGTGTCGGTGCGTGGCTCGGCGGGGAGGCCGAGGACCCGCTCCGCGATGATGTTGCGCAGCACCTCGGACGTGCCGCCCTCGATCGAGTTGCCCTTGGCGCGCAGGTAGCGGTAGCCGGCGTCGCGGCCGGTGAAGTCGACCTTGTCGGGGCGGCGGAGCGTCCAGTCGTCGTAGCGCAGGCCGTCGTCGCCGAGCAGTTCCACCTCGAGGCCGGTGAGTTGCTGGGCGAGCCGGGCGAACGCGAGTTTCATCGCCGAGCCCTCCGGGCCGGGGGCGCCGGCGGCGAGTTGCTGCCGAAGCCGGATGCCCGCCAGCCGCAACGCTTCCGACTGGGTCCACAGGTCCAGCAGCCGGTCGTGCAGTTCGGGGGTGTGGTTCTCGGGGTGGTTCCGCCACGTCTGCGCGACCACGCCGGACATGCCGCCGTCGCGGGGCGCGGGGCGGCTGCCGATCGCGACGCGCTCGTTCATGAGCGTGGTCTGGGCGACCTTCCAGCCCTCGCCGACCGCGCCGAGCCGGTTGGCGTCCGGCACGCGCGCGTTCGTCATGAAGACCTCGTTGAACTCGGCCTCGCCGGTGATCTGGCGCAGTGGCCGGACCTCGACGCCGGGGTCGGTCATGTCGAGGATGAAGTACGTGAGGCCCGCGTGCTTGGGCAGGTCCGGGTCGTGGCGCGCGACCAGGATCGCGAACCGGGCCGTGTGGGCGCTGGACGTCCACACCTTCTGGCCGGTCATGAGCCAGTCCCCGCCCACCTCCCCATCCCCCTTCACGCGAACGGCACGGGTGCCCAGCGCGGCGAGGTCGGACCCGGCGCCGGGTTCGGAGAACAGCTGGCACCACACCTCCTCGCCGGTCCATAGTGGACGGAGGTAGCGCCGCTTCTGCTCGTCCGTGCCGAACGCGAGGATCGTCGGGGCGGCCATGCCGAGCCCGATGCCGATGCGGCGCGGGTCGTTGTCCGGCGTGCCGGCCAGTTCCTCGTCCACGACGGACTGCAGTTCGCGTGGCAGGTCGAGGCCGCCGAGCCCGGTGGGGAAGTGCACCCACGCGAGACCGGCGTCGAACCGGGCGCGCAGGAACGCGAGCCGGTCCATGGTGGTGTGGTCGTTCTTGCCGAGGAACTCGCGGGTCAGCTCCCGCAACTGTGCTTGGTTCACGGCACGTACACCACGATCGTCTCGGCGACGCAGGCCGGTTTGTCGCCGCCCTCGATCTCGACGGTCCAGCGCAGGGTGGCCTGCTTGCCCTGCGCCCGGTCGGTCAGGTCGACGAGCTCCGCGCCCGCGCGGATGCGGGACCCGACCGGCACCACGGACGGGAAGCGGACCTTGCCGAGCCCGTAGTTGATGCCCATGGTGATCCCGTCGACGCGGTAGATCTCCTTGCCGAGGAAGGGGATCAGCGACAGCGTGAGGTAGCCGTGCACGATGGTGGCGCCGAACGGGCCTGCCGCCGCCTTCTCGGTGTCGACGTGGATCCACTGGTGGTCGCCGGTGGCGTCGGCGAACTGGTTGATCTGCTCCTGCGTGACCGTGTGCCACGTGCCGTGGCCGAGCTGCTCGCCCTTGGCGGCGGCGAACTCGTCGAGGTTCGCGAATACGCGCATGGGTTGTCGCCTCAGTCCTGTGGCCCGCCGGCCACGTAGATCACCTGGCCGGACACGAACCCGGACTCCTCGCGGGCGAAGAACGACGCCATGGCGGCGATGTCCTCGGGCTGCCCGACGCGCTGCACCGGGATGGCGGCGGCCGCGCCCTGCTTGAACTGCTCGAAGTCCACGCCGACGCGCTCGGCGGTGGCCGCGGTCATGTCGGTCTCGATGAAGCCGGGTGCGATCGCGTTGACCGTGATCCCGAACTTGCCGAGCTCAATGGCGAGGGTCTTGGTGAAGCCCTGCATGCCCGCCTTGGCGGCGGAGTAGTTGGCCTGGCCCCGGTTGCCGAGCGCGGAGGTGCTGGAGAGGTTGACGATCCGGCCCCAGCCCGCTTCGGTCTGGTACTTCTGCACCTCGCGGGACATCAGGAACGCGCCGCGCAGGTGCACGTTCAGGACCAGGTCCCAGTCGTCCTCGGACATCTTGAACAGCAGGTTGTCGCGCAGGATGCCCGCGTTGTTGACCAGCACGGCGGGTGGTCCGAGCTCCTCGGCGACCTTGCTCACGGCCGCGGTGACCTGGTCGGCGTTCGACACGTCGGCGCCGACGGCCAGCGCGGTGCCCCCGGCCTGCTGGATGGCGGCGACGGTGTCCTTGCAGTGGTCCTCGGTGAGGTCCAGGACGCCGACGGCGTAGCCGTCCTCGGCGAGGCGCTTGGCGACGGCCGCGCCAATCCCTCGAGCAGCACCGGTGACGATCGCGACACGGGACTGAGCCACGGGTTCTCCTTCGAACGCAGTCGGCAACGAGCTAAGCAAGCGCTTAGTAAGCTACCTGGTGCGTGCGGAGCGGGCAACAGCGCCGCGGGCCGCCTGGGACTGCCGTGGTCAGAACTCGAAGCCGCCCGGTTTGCCGTTGCGGTCGGCGATGAGGCCCGCGAGCGTGGCGATCGCGATCTCCGGTGGGGTGCGGGACCCGATGTTGAGACCGATCGGCCGGTGGACGCGGGCGATCTCCTCCTCGGCGACGCCCAGGTCGCGCAGCGCGGCCACGTGCGGGCCGGGGTGGCGCGGGTTGCCCATCACGCCGATCCAGCGGGCCGGGAGCTTGAGCGCCTCGGCGAGCACCTGACCGAGTTCGGCGCGGTGGTGGTCGGTCACGACGATGTCGGTGTCGCCGTCGAGCCGGGGGACGTGCGTGAGGACCGTGGCCGTCTCGTCGTCGGAGACGCGGCCGCGTTCCGGTTCCACGAGGACCGTGCGGTAACCGAGGTCGCGGGCGTAGCGCAACAGCACGTCCGCGACCGGTGACGCGAACACGGCAACCAGCGTGCGGGACGTGGGCGGCGCCTGCGCGTCGCCGTGTGCCACCGCACAGTTCGGATCATCTGTCGCCATGCGTTCTAGGGTGGCACGCGTGCCGACGAACGTCACTCTGCCGTACAACGGGCTGGCCCTCGACCGCGGTCGCCGCGGGGACCGGGACTGGCTGGCCGCGGCCCGTGCGCGCGGCCGGGTGCTGGCGTTCTGGCGGGACCGGTGCCTGGTGGCGGGCGGGGTGCCCGTGAGCCTGACCGACCCGGGGCGGGAGACGGTGTTCCTCGGTCACGGCGATGCCGCGGTGTTCGCCGTCGACCTGTCGGACCTGGCGGAGGAGGCGGCGGCGCGCGAGGCAGGCGCGGAGGCCGCGGTCGACATCCGGAGCCTGTTCACGGGGCTCGACGCGCAGGAGGCCGCCACCCTCGCCTACGCGCGCGGCATGCTGCACTGGGCACGCAACCAGCGGTTCTGCGGCGCGTGCGGTGCGGCGACCGCGGCCGAGCAGGCCGGGCACGTGCGGCGGTGCGGGGGTTGCGGGAAGCTGCACTTCCCGCGCATCGAGCCCGCGGTGATCATGCTGGTGGAGGCCCCGGACCGGCAGCGCTGCCTGCTCGCGCGGCACCGGGGCGCGGCGGCGTTCTCGACGCTCGCCGGGTTCCTGGAGATCGGGGAGAGCCTGGAGGACGCGGTCCGCCGCGAGCTGGCCGAGGAGGCCGGGGTGCGGGTGGGGGAGGTCGTGTACCAGGCGTCGCAGGCGTGGCCGTTCCCGTCGGGGCTGATGGTCGGCTTCCGCGCGCTGGCCGAGACCGAGGCGTTCGCCGTGGACCACGACGAGCTGGACGAGGCCCGCTGGTTCACCCGCGCGGAGGTCCGCGCCCTCGGCGACGGCCGCCCCGACTCGATCGAGTCGTACCTGGTGGGAACGTGGCTGGGCGAGGGCTGATGTCCTTCGAGCACCTGATCGCCGAGGCCGAGGCGGTCTCCGTGGACGGCTGGGACTTCTCCTGGCTCGACGGCCGCGCGACCGAGGAACGGCCGCCGTGGGGTTACCAGCGCCTGATGGGCGAACGCATGGCGGGCGCGTCGGCGGCCCTGGACATCCAGACCGGCGGCGGTGAGGTTCTCGCCGGGGTGCCGCGGCTGGCGCCGGTGACGGTGGCGCTGGAGTCGTGGCCACCGAACCGCACACGCGCGGCGCGGAACCTGCACGGCCATGGTGTTCTGGTGGTCGCGGACGCCGACCGGCCACCGTTTCCGTTGCGGGACAACGCTTTCGATCTCGTGGTGAGTCGTCATCCGGTGCGGGCGTGGTGGCCGGAGATCGCGCGGGTCCTCGCGCCCGGCGGGACGTACCTGTCGCAGGAGGTGGGGCAGCGCAGCGTCGCCGAGCTGGTCGAGTTCTTCCTGGGGCCGCAGCCGTGGGCCGACCGTGACCCCGAGGACGCTCGCGCCATGGCCGAGGACGCGGGGCTCGAGGTAGTGGACCTGCGGACCGCCCGCCTGCGCACGGAGTTCTACGACATCGGCGCGGTGGTCTACTTCCTCCGCAAGGTGATCTGGATGGTGCCCGGCTTCACCGTGGCCGCCCACCGCACCCGTCTGCGGGACCTGCACGAGAAGATCACGGACGAGGGCCCGTTCGTCGCCCACACGACCCGCTTCCTGATCGAGGCCCGCAAACCCGCCTGAGCGCTCAGCTGTTCTGTAGCGCGCGCACGACCGACGACGGGCTTTCGCGGCCGAGGTGGGTTGCCAGCCACGTGCTTGTCTCGACCAGTTTGGTCAGGTTCACGCCCGTGTGGATGCCGAGGCCTTCCAGGTGCCACAGGAGGTCCTCGGTGGCGAGGTTGCCGGTCGCGCTGCCGGCGAACGGGCAGCCGCCGAGGCCGCCCGCCGAAGTGTCCACTGTGGTCACGCCGTGCTGGAGCGCGGCGAGGGTGTTCGCGAGGCCCTGGCCGTAGGTGTCGTGGAAGTGCACCGCGACCGCTTCGATCGGAACACCGGCCGCAGTCAGGGCCCTGAGCAGCGCCACCACGCGGCCCGGTGTCGCGACTCCGATCGTGTCGCCCAGGCTGAGTTCCGTGCAGCCCAACGACATCAGCCTCGTCGCGACCTCGACGACCCGCTCCGCCGGGACCGCACCTTCCCACGGGTCGCCCCAGCACATCGACAGGTAGCCGCGTACCCCGAGGTCCGCCTCGCGGGCCGATGCGATCACCGGGGCGAACATCTCCAGTGACTCGGCGACCGTGCGGTTCAGGTTGGCCTTCGCGAAGCTCTCCGTGACCGACGCGAACACCGCGATGTCGGTGACGCCCAGGTCCAGCGCCCTCCGCAAGCCCCGCTCGTTCGGCACCAGCACGGGGTAGCGCACCCCGGGGCGGCGGTCCAGGCGACACAGCACCTGCTCGGCGTCCGCGAGCTGTGGGACCCACTCCGGGCGGACCATGCTCGTCGTCTCGACGACCGTGTGGCCCGCGTCCGCGAGACGTTCGACGAACTCGACCTTCACCGACACGGGCACCAGCGCGGACTCGTTCTGCAGGCCGTCGCGGGGGCCCACCTCCCAGATCGTGACCGCTTTCGGGAGGCCGGGAAGGGGCTCGGTGCCGTAGTTCATCGGGCGGCTCGGAGCTCGGCCAGGACCCGCTCGGCGTGGTCGGCCCGCACCTTCTTGTCCGCGACCAGCCGGGCGACCACCGCCGGGACCTCCTCGGCCGTCGCGCCGACCGTTGACGCGATGTTGCGTGCGTGCAGCGACATGTGGCCCCGCTGGATGCCCTCCGTGGCCAGCGCTCGCACCGCGGCGAAGTTCTGCGCCAGGCCGACCGCCGTGATGATCTCCGCCAGCTCCGCCGCCGTTCCGACGCCGAGCAGGGTGATCGCCGCCTGTGCGGTCGGGTGGACCTTGGTGGCGCCGCCGACGAGGCCGACCGGCATGGGCAGCTCCAGCGTGGCCGCCACGTTGCCGTCCGCGTCCTTCTCGAAGCGGGACAACGACGTGTAGAGGCCGGCCGGGGACACGGCGTGGGAGTGGGCCCCCGCTTCGACGGCCCGGGTGTCGTTGCCGGTGGCGAGGACGACGGCCGTGATCCCGTTCATGATCCCCTTGTTGTGGGTCGCGGCCCGGTACGGGTCGGCCTCGGCCAGCGCGGCCGCGTGGATGATGTTGTCGACCACCTCGGCGCCACCGAGCGCGTCCGCGTCGAACACCGCCCTCGCGCGGGACAGGCGGAGGTCGGCCTTGTTGGTGAGGATCCGCAGCAGGCTCGTGCCGCGGGCGATCTCCGCCGCCCGCGCCGCGACCGCCTCGGCCATCGTGTTGACGGCGTTCGCGCCCATCGCGTCGCGGACGTCGACCCGCAGGTGCGCCACCACGTACGTGCCCGCGCGGGAGGGCACCAGCCGGACCGCGATGTCGCGGACCCCGCCGCCGAACTCGACCAGCTTCGGGTCCTGGGCGTTCGCCAGCGCCATCAGCTCATCGCGTGCCTCCAGCAGCCGCACCCGCCCGGCCTCGGGGTCGGCGACGCCCACGATCTGGACCTGGGCCTGCATCACGGGCGCGGTCGAGGACGTGGTGAACCCGCCGTGCACGCGCGCGACCTTCGCCGCGTTGGACGCCGCCGCGACGACCGACGCCTCCTCGGTCGCCATCGGTACCAGCACGTCGACGCCGTTGACCACGAAGTTCGTCGCGACACCGAGCGGGACCCCCAGGATCCCGGTCACGTTCTCGATCATGTGGTCGGCCAGCCCGAGGTCGAGCCCGTGCGCGGGGTCGAAGGCGGCGACCGACGCCGGGTCCACGCCCGCGGCCTCGGCGACGGACTTGCGCCGGGCCTCGACGGTGAGGTCCCGGAGACCCTGGATACGACTCGTGCGCGGCATCGCGCCCCTCCCACCTCGCTGTGGCTGCGGTACGTCGCAGGACGCTAGTTCGCACACCACCCACCGGGAACGGACCGATCGTCCACTTTTGACGCGGCGGCTATGGGCTGTTGGTCAGATCCGCGAGGCGGACCGCGACCGTGATCCGGAAGAGCCGGTCGGGTTCCTGCCAGTCCTCGCCGAGCAGCTCGCCCGCCCGTTCCAGGCGTTGGAGCACGGTGTTCTTGTGCACGTGCAGTGCGCGGGCGGTCGCGACCGGGCTCATCCGGTTGGCGAGGTAGGCGGCCAGGGTGGGCAGCAGCTTGCCCGCGTGCTCGGCGTCCCACGCCAGCACGGGGCCGAGCACCCGCCGCAGGTAGGCGGTCACCCGCGTCTCGCCCGGGCCGAACAGGGCCGTGTACGGCAGGTACTCGTCCGCGGTCACCGCGGCGTCGGTCAGCCCCAGCGACGGCAGGATCCGCACGCACGCCGACGCCGCGTCGACCTGGGCGCGCAGGTCGACCGCGTCGGCGAACTCGGCGCCGACGGCCAGCACCGGTGCCCGGACCGCGCGGCTCACCGTGGCGTGGACGAACGCGCTCGCCGCGGACGGGTCGGTGTCCGCGGTCAACGCGACCACCCGGTCGGTGTGCTCGCCGACCAGCCCCGCGGTCCGGCGCAGCGCACGGACCGCCTCACGCCGCAGTTCCACGGGCACCGACACGACCACCACCGACCGCATCTCGTGCAGCTGGATGCCCCGCGCGCGGGCCCGGGTGGTGATGTCGATGCGGCGGTCCTCCTCCTCGGACAGCAGGTCGGCCACCAGGTCGCCGCGCACCCGCTGCTCTGCCTCGATCAGCGAGTCCTGCTTGAGGTTCAGCAGCGCGGTGATCTGCGCGGCGCGTTCCGCCGTCCGCCGCTCCACCGGGCCGAAGGAGACCTCGCCCTCCTCCAGCAGCAACGCCCCCAGCAGGGTCGGCCCGGCGACCACGGCCACGGCGTACGTGCCCTCGTCCGCGAGCGCGCACTGGCCGCTGCGCCTGCTGCGGTCGACCGCGTCGGCGACCGGACCGTCGAGCTGCTCGGGGCCCAGCAGCGTCACCCGGCAGCGCAGCGCCCGGCCGAGCGCCGTCGCCACGTCGTGTTCCTCCCCGCCTTCCAGCACCAGCGTGGTGAGGTCGCTGTGCACCTCGCTGGCCCGTTCCATCGCCTCCACGTGCCGGGCCAGCTCCCCGTACGCGCGCTGCGTCTCGTCGGCCAGGTCCTGGGTGCGGGCCAGCAGGCGCGCGGTCTGCAGGACGATCGCCGCGTGGTCGGCGAACGCCGACAGCAGCGAGATCTCCTCCGGGGAGAACGCGTGCTCGACGCGGTTCGCCGCGAACAGCACACCGATGACCTCGTCCCCGGCGAGCAGCGGGACACCGAGCAGCGACACGAGACCTTCCGTCGCGACAGCCTCGTCGATCGCCGAGTCGTGCGGCGCCTCGGTCATCGCCGCGTACTTGGACGTCCAATGAGGACGGCGCTCCGCCACCACCTGGCTCGCCAGCCCGATCCCGGGCGGCACCCGCAGGCCGAGGAACGACGGCGCGATGGTGCCGAGCGTGGTGCGCACCCGCAGCTCGCGGCTGGTCGCGTCGAACTCCGACAGGTACGTGACATCGGTGCCCACCAGGTCGTGCGCCCGTTCCACCAGCCTGCCCAGCAGTTCGTCCACGTCGCGCAGCTGCGCCAGCTCACGTGCGGACGAGAACAGCGCGGCCAGTTCCTGTCCCCGTCGCCGCCAGCGCTCGGAGACGGCCCGCAGTCGCCGCACCTCGTAGCCGAGACGCGCGGTGTGCCGCTCGGGCACGCTCCGCAACAGACTGTCCACATCGGTGTCCTGCTCCGCGGACGCCGTCTGTAGCAGGCCGATCACGACGTCGACGGGAATGGTGTCCGTCACGGCGTCCACCTCACCTTCATGGGCCGATCGTCCAGAACCACGCGGTCCATTCTGGACGAACGATACATAGGTGGAACGCGTCGGCGCTCGTACCGTCCACACCGCGGATGAGACGATCCGCACCGACGCAGTCAAAGGAGACAGCGAGCATGACGCTTCACGTGGGCATCGACGTCGGTGGCACGTTCACCGACGCCGTGGCGATCGTCGACGGGCGCGCTCTCCGGGGCAAGGCGTTCTCGACCAAGGACGTGACCACCGGCATCCTCGACGCGCTCGCCGTGCTGCGGGAGCGCGCGGAGATGACCGAGCGCGAGTTCTTCGCCGCGGTCGACCGGTTCGTCCTCGGCAACACCATCGTCACGAACGCCGTGGACGAACAGAAGTACGCCGCTGTCGGGCTGCTGACCACACAGGGTTTCCGCGACACGCTGCGCATCGCGCGGTCGGCCCGCACCGACGAACGCGACCCGCACCGCATGGCGGCGCCGCCGGACATCGTGGCCCGTCAGCGCATCGTCGAGGTCGCCGAGCGGGTCGACGCGCACGGCACGGTGCTCGTGCCGCTCACCGAGGCCGCGATCGCGGACGCCGTCGACGCGGTGCTCGCGGCGGGTGCCGAGGCGATCGCCGTCTGTCTGCTGTGGTCGTTCCGCAACTCCGCCCACGAGAAGGCCATCGGCGACTACCTCGACAAGCACCACCCGGACGTCCCGTACACCCTCTCCAGCGAGCTGACGCCGGTTTACCGCGAGTACGAGCGCACGGTGACCACCGCGCTGGACGCCGCGGTCAAACCGATCGTCGCGTCCCACTTCGACCACCTCGCCGACGAGCTGCGCGGCCGGGGACTGGGTGCCCGGGTGCAGATCATGCAGGTGCACGGCGGGTTCCTGTCGGTGGAGGAGACCGGCAAGGCGCCGATCTCGATGTTCAACTCCGGTCCCGTCGGCGGCGTCACCGGCGCGCGGCTGCTGGGCAAGCAGCTCGGCCGCAGCCGCGTGCTGACCGCCGACATGGGCGGCACCAGCCTCGACGCGGCCGCGATCATCGACGACGAGTTCCGCCTGCTGCCCCGCGCCGAGATCGGCGGGCTGCCCACGAGCCTGACCGCGGTCGACATCGAGACCATCGGCGCGGGCGGCGGCAGCATCGCCTGGGTCGACGGCCGCAACCTGCTGCGCGTCGGACCGCACAGCGCTGGCTCCACACCCGGCCCCGCCTGCTACGGCAAGGGCGGCACCCGGCCCGCGGTGACCGACGCCGCGCTCGTGCTCGGGCTGATCAACCCGGACTACTACCTCGGCGGCACCGTCCCGCTCTACGAGGACCAGGCCCGCGCCGCGCTGCGCAAGCACGTCGCCGAGCCGCTCGGCATCACCGAGGAGGCCGCGGCCGAAGGCGTGTACCGGCTGGCGACCTCGCAGATGTCCAACGCGCTGCGCAAGATCACCGTGAACCGCGGCCACGACCCGCGCGAGTTCACGCTCGTCGGCTTCGGCGGCGCGTGTGGCCTGTTCGCGGCCGGGATCGCCGCCGAAGCCGGGGTCGGTGAGGTGGTGATCCCGCGCAACGCCGCGGTGTTCTCCGCGCACGGCCTCATGCACGCCGACTCCGTGTTCTCCGCGGTCCAGACGAGCCCGTGGACGCTCGCCCAGCCCGCCGCCGCGCTCGACGCGGAGTACACCGCGCTGGAGGAACGCGCACGCGCCTGGTTCGAGGCCGAGGGGATTCCCGCCGACCGGCGCGAGCTGTACCGCGAGGCGGACATGAAGTTCGTCGGCCAGATCTTCGAGGTGACCACCCGGCTGCCCGCCGGCACGTTCACCGAGGCGGACAAGGACGCGCTGCGTGCCCGGTTCATCGCCGACTACGAGGAGGAGTTCGGCGACGGCACCGCGTGGACGGAAGCCGAGATCCTCCTGGTGAACTCGCGGGTGCGGGCCATCGGGCGCAGCGACGTGCAGGAGGTCGCACACGTCGCCGGCGCCGACGAGGAGCGCCACGAGCTGTTCCGCCGCGCGGTCATCGAACCGCTCACCGGGCAACGCGCCGAGGTCGACGTGCACCGCGGGTTCGCCGCGCTCGGCCACGCGACCGGACCGTGCCTGCTGGAGGAACCCGACACCACCGTGTACGTGCCGAGCGGCGCCACCGTCGAACTGACCGCCGCCGGCGACTTCCTGCTGCGCCTCGCCGCCCGCTGACCCCACCCGTCAAAGGAGACGACCATGACCCAGCGCACCCTTCCCGACGGGTTCGACCCGGTCACGCTCGAAGTGATCCGCATGCGCCTGGACTCCATCGTGGAGGAAATGGGCATCGCGATGATCCGGTCCTCCGGGTCCCCGGTGATCACCGAGGCGGGCGACTTCAACACCGCCCTGTTCGACCCGGCGGGCCGCATCTACGCCTACTCCGACTACGTCCAGTTCCACATCGGGTCCGGCAGCGTCGCCGTGCGGAACCTGGTGGAGGTCATCAAGGACGAGCCGCTGCACCCCGGCGACGCGTTCATCTGCAACGACCCGCACACCTCCGGCGCGAGCCACCCGCCGGACACCAACGTGATCTCGCCGATCTTCCACGGCGACGAGCTGATCGGCTGGGCGCAGTCACAGGCGCACCTGGTGGACGTCGGCGGCATGACACCCGGCGGGTTCGCCCCCGGTGCCCACGACTGCTACGCCGAGGCGCTGCGGCTGCCGCCGGGCGTGAAGATCTTCGAGAAGGGCGAGCCCGTCGAGTGGGTGCGCAGGCTCCTGCTCAACAACGTCCGCGTGCCCGTGCTGTTCTGGAACGACGTCCGCAGCCTCGTCGCCAGCAACAACACCGGCATCCGCCGGCTGCTGAGCACCGTCGAGGAGTTCGGGCTCGACCAGTTCCGCGACTACACGAAGCTGTCGTTCGAGCTGGCCGAGCAGGTCGTGCGCGACCGCATCGCCGCCATCCCCGACGGCGTCTACGCCGCGGAGGAGTGGACCGAGCACAACGGACACGTCGACGAGCTGTACCGCGTCGCCTGCACCATGACCAAACGCGAGGACCAGATCACCTTCGACTTCACCGGCTCGGCCGAGCAGACCGACGGCTTCGTCAACTGCAGCTACGGCGCGCTCGTCGGCAGCGTCGCGACCGCGGTCGTGCCGATCCTCGCCTGGGACGTGCCGTTCAACGAGGGCGTCATGACCGCGTTCGACATCGTCGCCGAACCCGGCTCCATCGTGAACCCGCGACCGCCCGCGCCGATCAGCAACGGGCACCTCACCACCGGCGCACGCGTGAGCCGCGTGGTCACCAAACTGATGAACGAGGCGTGCCGCGGCAGCGCAGACGACACCGTCCGCGACCGCACCCAGGGCGTGTGGGGCGACTCGTGGACCGGCGGGATCTCCGCGGGCACCACCGACGACGGCGACTACTTCGTGCTGTTCAACATGGACGGTGGCGGCATGGGCGCCGGCGCGCAGCCCGAGCTCGACGGCCTCGACTGCGCGGGAATGATGACGCAGGTCAACAACATGCTGCCGGACGTCGAGATGAACGAGATGCTCTACCCGATGCTGTACCTGTGGAAGCAGCTCAACGTCGAAAGCGCCGGGCACGGCGCCCACCGCGGCGGGCTCGGCCTGCGGTTCGCGTGGACACTGCACGGCGCGCGGGAGGTGACGCAGACGGTGTTCGCCCCGAGCGCCCAGGTGGTCGCCGACGGGTTCGGCGGTGGCCTGCCCGGCGGCGGCAGCGGCCACGAGGTGTGGCGCGAGACCGACGTCGCCCGGCTGCTCGCCGACGGCCGCGTGCCCGGCCCGGACACGCTGGGCGCCGGGAACAAGGAGCTGCTCGCGATCAACCAGCAGTCCGTCACGATCCGCGCCGGGGACGTGCTGGTGCAGTGGATCGCCGGAGGCGGCGGGTACGGTGACCCGCTGCTGCGCGACCCGAACCTCGTCGCCGCCGACGTCCGCGACGGCTACGTGACCGCCGAGACCGCCCGCTGCACCTACGGCGTGGTCGTCACCGACGGCACGGTCGACGAGGACGCCACCGCACGGGCGAGGGCAGCGCTGCGTGCGGAACGCCTCGGCCGCACACCCACCGAGCACGTGCCGTCCGTGTCCCCGGCCGGGTCGTCCGCGCCGCGCCGGGACGCCGACGGCTGGTACGTGCCCGCCAGCGGCGCCCGCCTCGGCACCGGCGACGACTGGCGAGCGGCGGCGCGGAAGGTCACCCACGTCGCCGCCGACCGGCTCGCCGAACACGGCGTGCGGCTGCGCCCGCGTGACCGGGTACTGATCGACGAGTACTACAGCCCCGCCTGCGGCACGCTCCTGGAGGCGGGCGTCCGGGTGGAGCGGGCATGAACCCGTTGCGGGACATGCTGCCCGGCGGCCCGTCCGAGGGTGCGCTGCGCGGCGTCGTCGTCCTCGACATCACCCGCGTCGTGGCCGGGCCGTTCTGCTCGATGCTGCTGGCCGACCTCGGCGCGACCGTGATCAAGATCGAGAACCCGAAGGACCCGGACTACGCGCGCGGCTTCCCGCCGCAGCTGACCTCAGGCGACGGCGAGGAGTTCAGCGCGTTCTTCGCCCAGTACAACCGGAACAAGTTCGGCCTCACCCTCGATCTGTCCACCGAGGACGGCAAGGAGCTGCTGCGGTCCCTCGCGCGGCGCGCCGACGTGCTCGTCGAGAACTTCCGCCCCGGCACGATGGACAAGCTCGGCGTCGGCTACGACGTGCTGCGCGCCGAGAACCCGCGCCTCGTCTACACCGCGATCTCCGGCTACGGGCAGACCGGCCCGTACCGGCGCAAACCCGCCTACGACAACAGCGCGCAGGCCACCGGCGGGCTGTGGTCCATGAACGGGTTCCCCGACCGGCCGCCCGCGCGGGTCGGCACGATCATCGGTGACCTGTCCGCGACCCTGTACGCCGTCATCGGCACCCTCGCCGCGCTGCGGCACGTCGAGAGGACGGGGGAGGGGCAGCTGGTCGACGTGTCCCAGCAGGACTCCGTGCTCAGCCTGACCGAGAACGCCGTGGTGTCCTACACCGTCGACGGGAAGGTCCCCGGCCCGCTCGGCAACGAACACCCCTTCGTCAAGCCCTACGAGCTGTACCCGTGCAAGGACGGGTTCGTGTTCTTCGGCGGCTACACCGACAAGTTCTGGCGGCTGTCGTGCCACCTGTTCGGGCAGCCGGAACTCGCCGACGACCCCGAGATCGACACGATGGCCAAACGGTTCACACCCGAGGTCTACGAACGCCGGGTCCGGCCGTTGCTGCACCGGTGGTTCGAGGACAGGACGAAGGCCGAGCTGGAGGAGATCGTCGGCGACGCCGTGCCGCTGAGCGCGGTCAAGAACATCGGCGAGGTCGTCGAGGACCCGCAGATCGCCGCCCGCGACATGGTCGTCGACGTCCGGTACCCCGACTTCGGGGAGCTGCGGATGGCCGGCTCACCGATCAAGCTCGGCGCCACGCCGACACAACCGCGCGGGCTCGCGCCCAAGGTCGGCGAGCACACCGGCACGGTCCTGCGCGCACTCGCCGACCTCGACGAACAGCGCATCGCCGAGCTGCGCGACAAAGGGGTGGTCTGATGGGCATCACCCTGGAGCGGGACGGCGCGGTCGCGATCATCCGGTTCGACCGGCCGGACAAGCTCAACGCGCTCACCCTCGCGATGTACGACGAACTCGGCGCCGCCTTCGCGCGGGTCCGCGACGACGACACGCTCGCCGTCGCGATCCTCACCGGTAGCGGGGACCGCGCGTTCTGCGTCGGAGCCGACCTCACCGAGTCCATCCCCGCGCTCGCCGAGGGCCGGTTCGACATCTCGGAGTGGGACGCCGCGCACCAGAAGCACACCACGCTGTTCAAACCGGTGATCGCCGCGGTCAACGGCCTGTGCCTCGGCGGCGGGTTCGAGATCATGCTGTCCACCGACATCAGGATCGCGGCCGACACCGCCGAGTTCGGCCTCCCCGAGAGCGGCGTCGGTGTGGTGCCCGCCGGCGGCACGCTCACCCGGCTCACGCGGCAGATCCCGTACGCCTGGGCCATGGAGCTGATGCTGCTCGGCGACCGGATCCCCGCGGCGCAGGCACTGCGGTACGGCCTGCTCAACGACGTCGTCCCGGCGGCACGGCTGCTGGAGACCGCCCTCGACCGCGCCCATCGGCTCGTCGCGAAGAGCGGCACCGCGCTCGCGACGATCAAGGAAGCCGTCCTCCGCCTCGGCGACCTGCCCCAGCACCAGGCGTTCCACCACGAGGCCCGGTACGGCCAGCAGGCCTTCACCGCACCCGACGCCCACGAAGGCCTCCGCGCGTTCGCGCAGCGCCGCCCGCCGCGGTTCCCGTCCCGGCTCCGCGGCACTCGACCGCCGGAACAGGTTTAACGACACGCCCACGATGCAACTCTTGGGACGGGGTGGCACCCGGTGAGAGTGAGGTCGTCGTGGCAACTCAGGACGCGCGGTGGTGACGGGCGAGGGACACCTCCTCGCCGGGCGTTACCGGCTGGTGCGCCCGATCGGGACGGGTGCCATGGGGGTGGTCTGGCAGGGGCACGACGAACTCCTGGCCCGTCCCGTCGCGATCAAGAAACTCCTGGCGACCGACCCCCAGACCCCCGAGAAGGTGGCCCGCTGCCTGCGTGAGGGCCGGATCGCCGCGCGCCTGCAGCACCCCAACGCGATCACGGTCTTCGACGTGGTCGACGAGGACGGCGTGCCCAACCTCGTCATGGAGTACCTGCCGGCCCGCAGCCTCGCGACCACCGTCGCCGAGGACGGGCCCCTGACACCGGAGGCGGCGGCCGCCGTCGGCGCCCAGGTGGCCGCCGCACTCGCCGCCGCCCACGCGGCGGGCATCGTGCACCGCGACATCACCCCGGCCAACATCCTGCTCGGCGAAGACGGCACGGCGAAACTCACCGACTTCGGCATCTCCCGCATCGCCGACGACGCCGCGACCACCAGGACCGGCCTCGTCGCGGGCACCCCCGCCTACCTCGCACCGGAGGTGGCGCTCGGCGGCGAGCCCACCCCCGCGTCCGACGTGTTCTCGCTGGGCTCGACCCTGTACGCCGCGGTGGAGGGCGAGCCGCCGTTCGGTCTCGGACCCAACGTCCTCGGCCTGCTGCACGCGGTGGCCTCCGGCGAGATCACCCCGCCCACGCGGTCCGGGCCCCTCACCGACGCGCTGCTCGCCCTGCTCACGACCGACCCGGACACCCGCCCCACCGCGGATCGGGCACACGACCTGCTCACCGCCGTCGACACCGCGCCGGCACCGGCCGGCACCGCCACCCCCGCCGACGGGCCGGACACCGCGCTGATGGACCCGCCGACCGAACTGGTCGCACCCGTGCCTGCCGCGTCCAGCCGCCCACGCGGGCCGCTTGCCGTCACCGGGGTCTTCGTGGTCGCGCTGGTCGTGGTCGGGCTGTGGCTGCTGGGTGGCCAGGCAAGCATGCGGCAGACCCCGGACCGCGCCCCGGCCGAGCACGGCGAGAAGACCCAGACCCCCGGGACCTCGGTGCCGGTGCCCGTCGCCCCGGCGGTCGGCAAGCCGGTCGAGGTCGACGACGAACCGGCGACGCGCACCACGACCACGCCGCCCGCGCCGACCACCTCGACCGGCCGCGCCGACCCGACGACCACCACCACGACCACACCGCCCGCGCCGACCACGACCGACGAGGGACCGGAGCAGACGACCGACGTCACGACGACCACACCGCCGCCCACCAGCGAGGAAACGACCACGCCACCGGACGGCGAGACCGACGAGCGGTGACGTCACGCGGGTCCTCGCCGCCTGTCAGTGCGTGGGAGCGGAGAGGGAGGCCCGATGCGCGTGGTGCTCGTCGAGGATCACCGGTTGATGCGTGAGTGCCTCGTGCGCGTGCTGTCCGAGACCGACGACATCACGGTGGTGGAGGCCTGCCGCGACGGGGAGACCGCGGTCGACGTCGTGCTGCGGGAACGGCCCGACGTCGTCCTGATGGACGTGCGGCTCCCCGGCGTGGACGGGATCGAGGCCACCCGGCGGATCCTCCGTGCGTGGCCGCAGGCGCGGGTGCTCGTGCACACGTCCGACCCGCATCCCGAGCAGGCCAGGGCCGCCATCCGCACCGGCGCGGCCGGCGTGCTGGGCAAGAGCGGCGACGGTGACCGGCTCGTGCACGCCCTGCGCCGTGTGGTCACCGCCTGACGCCCGGTCAGGTGCCGCCAGGCAACGTGGTGGTGGCGAGAACCTCGTCGGAGTCGATCAGCACGGTGCCACCGTCGGTCACCAGGGTGTGGCGGTGGGTCTCGCGGACACGGCCCCCGGCGGTGTACTCGATCTCCGCGACGACCGTGTTCCCCGAGACGGTCGGTGTGCCGCGCACGCGAAGGTCCGCGACGTCCCGCCACCGCGCCTCGAACCGGTCGCGGCCCTGGTCACGCAGGGCGGGACCGAGCAGCGACCACGCGCGGTCCGGATCGTCGGTGACCACGGCGTAGAAGCTGGTGACGGCCCGGCGGAACCGGTCCGGGTCCGCCGGCGGCGAGGACGTGGCCGTCGGCTCCGCCGACCCGTCGCGATCGGCCCGCCCGACGGGCCACGTGGTGAGCAGCAGCAGCGTGAGCAGCCCGGACACGAGCGTCGCGACCACCACTAACGCGATGTTCCGGCGCGAGGGCGGAGACCCGGCGCCGGTCAGGGTGTCCGCGATCTGCCCCATGGTGGGCCGGGCGGCGGGATCGTCGTGCAGCATCGCCATGAGCGGCTCGGCCAGCGCCCCGCGCGCGGCGACCGGGCGGTCCGCGGTGCCGGCGGGCGGGTTCCCCTCGAGCGCGGTGTACAGCGTGGCGCCCAGCGAGAACACGTCCGCCGCCGGTGTGGGCGGCTCACCCCGCGCCGTCTCCGGTGCGAGGTACGCGGGCGCGCCTGTCATGTCGTCGCCGCTCCCGGCAGGCCCGAAACCGGTGATCGTCGCCGTGCCGTCCCCGGCGAGCAGGATGTTCGCCGGTGTGACGTCCCGGTGCACGATCCCGGCGGCGTGCGCGGCGGCCAGGGCCGCGGCGACCTGCCTGCCGACGCGGGCCACCCGGGCGGCGGGGAGGACGCCGCGGTCGGCGAGCACGTCCGCGAGAGTGCGCGCCGGCACGTACTCCATGACCAGGACCGGGTCACCCGAGTCGTCGATGGCGATGTCGTGGACGGCGACCACGTTCGGGTGCCGCAGGCGCGCCACCGCGCTCGCCGCACGGACGGCCCGCCGTCGCGCCAGGGGCGCCTCGTCCCCGGTGGGCACACGCACCCGCTTGACGGCCACCACGTGACCCAGCCGCAGGTCCACGGCCCGCCACACGGTCGCATCCTCGCCGGCCGGCGCCACCAGCCGGTACCGGCGTGCGACGACCCGTTCCGGGCGCCAGCTGGTGTCCATGCCCGGCTCCCGTCCGCTCGCGGACCCGGCCCCGTGCGCCAGGTACCCGATGAGTACGGCGCTGCCCCCGCCACCGGCATCACAGGCTCGTGCGGACCGACGACTCTGATCAGCCGGGACCGTTCATGATCCCCTGACCGGGTGCCCCGGCCGGTATGGTGCGGCGCGGTTGTCTCTCGATGTGTCCCCGGAAGCGGTGGAGGGTGCGGCGGTGGGACGGCACTCATCGGCCCGGCCGCGCGGTCGTCGGCGGACGCCGGTCGCGGTACTGGCCGGGTTGCTCGTGGTCGCGCTGGTCGGCTGGTTCGCCGTCGACTTCCTCGGCGACCGGCTGCGTGCCGCGGACTGTGCCGCGCGACCGTCGATCACCGTGACCGCCGCGCAGGAGATCGCGCCCGTCGTCGCGCAGCTCGCACGGCGCGCCGCCGAGGACGAACGCACCTGCTACCGGGTCCGCGTGATCGAGCGGGAGTCCGCCGCGGTGGTCGAGTCGCTCGTCGTGCCCGACGGCCGGCGTCCGGACGTGTGGATCCCCGAGTCCGGCATGTGGTTGTGGCGCGCCCAGGACGCGGGCGCGTGGACGGTGCCCGCCACCGGCACCTCCATCGCCAGCTCTCCGGTGGTGCTGGGCGTGACGGAGACCGTGGCGGCCGACCTGGGGTGGCCGGACGAACAGCCGACCTGGGCACAGGTCGTCGGTCCCGCGGCGGGCGGGCCCGCGGTCGGGTTCCCCGACCCCACGCGCGACCCGGTCGGGATCTCCACACTGCTCGAGCTGAGCGACCTGGTCGCGGACGCCCCGGACCCCGCCACGGCGCGCGTCGCGGCGATGCGTGCGCTCTCCCGCAACACCGTGCCCCGGCAGGAAGACCTGTTCCGCAGGCTGCCCGGCGGCCAGGCGGAACCGCTCGAGGCGTTCCCCACCTCGGAGAACGCGTTGCTCCGGCACAACGCGAAGCCGGGGCGGATCCCGCTCGTCGCCGTCTACCCGGACGATGGCGTGCCCGCGCTCGACTTCCCGTTCGTCGTGCTGCCGGACACCCCGGTGGCCCAACGCGGTGCCGCCGAACGGTTCCTGGACCGGCTGCTCACCCAGGAGAGCGCCGACCTGCTCGCCGACGCCGGCTTCCGCACCCCGGACGGCGCGGCGCTGCGTGACCGTTCCGGCGACCGGCGCACCTCGGGGGAACGGATGACCCCGGCGCCACCGCGCGGCCCGGCCGACGTGCGGCAGGTGCTGGCCGCGTGGGCGGGGGTGAACCGCAGCGGCCGGCTGCAGGTGCTGCTGGACGTGTCCGGGTCGATGGCCGAGCAGGTGCCCGGCACGGGACAGACCCGGATGGCGGTCACGGTGGCGGCCGCCGCGACCGGGCTCGGGTTGTTCAAGCCGACGACGAAGCTCGGCATGTGGCTGTTCGCGACCGATCTGGACGGCGCCAAGGACTACCGGGTGCTGCTGCCGGTGCGCCCGATGAGCGAGCACCTGGCCGGCGGCGCGCTCGACGCGGTGCGCGCCGTCCACGCCCTGCCGAACCGCGACACCGCGCTGTACGACGCGGTGCTGGCCGCCTACCGCGACGGCGTGCGGGCCTGGGAACCGGGCCGGATCAACACGGTCGTCGTCCTGACCGACGGCAAGGACGACAACGCCAGCGACATCACCCTCGACCAGCTGCTCACCGAGCTGGGCAGGCTGCGCAACCTCGGCAGGCCGTTGACGCTCGTCGGGATCGGCATCGGGCCGGGGGTGGACCGCGCCGAGCTGACCGCGATCGCCGAGGCGACGGGCGGCTCCGCGTTCGTCGCGCGGAACGCGGCCCGCATCGGCGACGTGTTCCACGAGGCCCTGTCGCTGATGCTGTGCCAACCGCCCGACTGCCTCCCGGGCGTCGGCTGACACGGTTCGTCGGCACCGGCTGTCCCCGTGCGCGATGTCTACTGTGGACGAGCGGAGTCACGCCCCGCGCCGCTCCAGTACTCGTCACCTCTTCGTTGGGTGAAAGACCTGTCATCGGGCCCTGTTGATCAGTAACCTGCCTGCCGGGTCCCGAGACGGACGTCCGGACTGTTCACTGTAGCCAGTGGCTTTGCGAGGGAGAGCTCTTGTCTGGTCGTACATTCACGCGCCGACTACTGGTGCCGATCGCCGGCGCCGTGGTGCTGGCGGGCGTGATCACCGTGCCGAACGCGTTCAGCGACGACGGCGCCGCCGGTCCGCCGCAGGTCGTGTGCGAGGTGGCCGCGTCCGCCGCGGACAACACCGGCACCACCAGGTCACTGCCGCCCGACGAGGCGGCCGCGCTGGTCGAGAACACCCGGTCCTACCGGGGCGCCTGCGTCGAGTACGGCCCACCGGTGGCGCTCGGCGACGGCGAACTGCGCGTCCTCGGCGGGGTCACACGCGGACGGCCGACCGTGATCGGGCTCAGCCTCACCTCCGCGACGTTGCGGAACCTGCCCGGCACCATGTCCGACGGACAGCGGTGCTTCGACGTGAACGGCGACGGCACGATCGGCGACATGGAGTGCGCCGGCGGACACCAGCGGGACCTCCAACTGCCCAGGAACCTGACCGGGCTGTCCACTTCGGCGTTCCGGTACGTCATGGTCAACTGGAACGTGATGGGCCACGGCCCGCCCGCGGTCTACACCGAGCCGCACTTCGACATCCACTTCTACCTGCGGTCACCGGCCGAGGTCGACGCCATCCGGCTCGGGCCGTGCGGCAACGTCGTGCACTGCGACGACTTCGCGACCGGCCGGGTCCCGGTGCCCGCCGAGTACAACCCCGCCGACTACGGGGACTACGGCTTCGTCCAGGGCAAGATGGGCAACCACCTGGTCGACAAGACCTCCGACGAGTGGAACGGCGGCGTGTTCGACCGCACCTTCGTCTACGGCTCCTACAACGGTGAGATCACCTACATGGAGCCGATGGTCAGCAAGGCGTGGATCGAGGGCCTGGCCACCGGCGCGACCGAGCCGGGCTGCCACCCCATCAAGCAGCCCCAGCAGTGGCAGGTCGCAGGCTGGTACCCGACCGAGTACTGCGGCTTCTACCGGCCCAACCGCGACGAGTACGTGATCAGCCTCGCGGAGTTCCGCGAAGCCACCGCGTGACACCACTGGCCGGGCCGGGGCACCCCGGCCCGGCCAGTGGCGCCGGGGTCACGAGCGGGCGAGCACCGCTTCGACCACCTCGATGACCCGCACCGAGTCCATCGGGTCGACGGGCAACGGGCCGCCGGCCCGCAGTGCCTCCGCCAGCAGCGTGTAGAACTCCGCGTACCGGCCCGGTTCCGTCGGGACGGCCCGGGTGGCGCCGTCGAGCCCCACCCTGCCCCAGGCGGTCTCCGGCTCGTGCCCGAAGGCCGGGTCGGTCGGCCGGGCCCCGTCGCGCAGCGCCGCCTCCTGCGGGTCGAGACCGTGCTTGGTGAACCCGCCCTCGGACCCGAGCACCCGGAAGCGGGGGCCGACCTGACCGGCCAACCCGTTCATCCACAGGTGCGACACGACACCCGAGCGGTGCCGCAGCACCACGAACGCGTCGTCCGGGGCGGCGCCGCCAGGCCGGCGCGTGAACAGTTCGCGGTGGACGGGGACCGCGTCGCCGAACAGCTGCACGGCCTGGTCGATCACGTGCGTGCCGAGGTCGTACAGGATGCCGCCGCCCGCGTCGGCGGGCGTCGCGGTCTTCCACGACGAACCCCGGTCGGGTTTCCACCACTCGAACCGCGACTCGAACCGCCACACCTCACCCAGCGCGCCGTCGGCCAGCAACCGCCGCACCGTGCGGAAATCGCCGTCCCAGCGGCGGTTCTGGAACACCGTCAGCGGCACCCCGAGCCTGCCCGCCTTCTCGACGAGCGCCCGCCCGTCGGCCGAGGTGACGGTGAACGGCTTGTCGACCACCACCGCGATCCCCGCGTCGAGGAACGTGTGTGCCAGCTCCGCGTGCGTCGCGGGCGGCGAGCCGATGACCACGAGGTCCAGCTCGCGGTCGAGCAGCGCGGCGGCGCGGTCGACGACCTCGGTGCCCGGATACCGGGCCAGCACCTCGGCGCGGCGCTGCTCGTTCCCCGTCACCACCGCAGCCAGCACGTAGCCCGGGTCCGCGTCCAGGAACGGCGCGTGGAACACCCGCCCCGCGGTGCCGAACCCGACGACGCCCGTCCTGAGTGGTCTCATACCGGCAACCTAAGCGGAGTGGGCCGTCCACGCGCACAAGGGGCCGGTCGGCGGCTTGTGCGTGCCTCCCCGCCACGCTGATACTACGGAGCGTGTCGACGTCGACCGGCCGGGTCACCAGCGGACGCCCGAACAAGATCGCCGACGACGACGGTCGCTTCGACAGTCGCACCCGGATCGCGTGGCTGCTGCGGATGAACCGGCTGTACGGGCGCGATCCCGACCTGGCCGTCGCGCGGCGCTGCGTGACCGCCTTCGCGGGCAGGCTCGGCCCGGTGACGCCCAGCCAGATCTCGCGGTGGGAGAACGGGGTGCTGCCCGTCCCGTACCGGGTGATCCGCGCCTACGAGGACATGCTCGGCCTGCCCACCGGGCACCTCACCGCCGCGGTCGACACCGTCCACCAGGTGCGGTCGGTGCGGCCCGGCGCACCCCGGCTCGACCGCGGGTTCACCGCCGACGCCGTCCTCGCCCGCGAACTCGACGACCTGCTCGACCGGTGCCTCGCCGACGTGCCGATGCGGGCCGTGGACTGGGACGGGATGAGCGCGCGGGTCCTCGCGATCCCGCACGTCTACCTGCCGCGGCCGATGTGGCACACGCTCGTCACCCGCCTGCTCGCCGAGATGTCGGTCGCCCGAGGCTGGGACTACCACCACCGGTGGGAGGCGCTGCGCAGACTGCAGGGACATCCCGTCGCCCGCGAGGCGATCGCGGTGGCCGTCGCCGAGATGATCGCCGACCCCGCGAGCCAGATCGTCGTCGACCCGCTCATGCTGCTCGTGCACGACCGCCACGCCACCCAGTTGCTGGTGGACGAGGTCACCGCGCCGACGAGCGAGCGGACCCTGCGTGCCGCGCTCGACGTGTGCGAACTGGCCGCCGGCGCGGGCCGGTTCGGCGGCGCGGAGGCCAGGACCCTCGAGATGCTCGCCCGTTCCCACGCCGCGGACGAGGGGCTGCCCGCGGACGTCCGCCGCGCGGCCGTGGACCTGCTGTCCGGCCTGGCGAGGAAGCGCCCCACCACCCGCAAGACCGCACCCGACCGGGCCGAGACCGTCGCCGGGCTGGTGCGGTCCGCGGAGGGGGCGATCGACGTGGCCACGCGCGGGACGTCGGTGACCGAGAACCGCATGCTGTCCCGGCTGGTCGACGAACTGCTCTTCACCCCGCAGGTCGACGTCCGGCTCGGCGCCGCGGCCGTGCTGGCGGCCAGCCCCTTCGGCGCACCGCTCGCCGACGCGCTCGCCCGCGACCCGTCGCCCCGCCGGGAACGGACCGCCGCGCTCGGCATGATCGGCGGCGCACAGCACCGGCCCGCGCTCGAAGCGCTGCTCGTCGGACGAACACCGCACGCGGTGTCCGCGCAGGCCGCGTTCGGCCTCGGCAACCTGCCCGGCCACACCGGGCACGCCGTGCTCGTGGCCGCCGTGCACCACCACCGCGGCAACGAGGAGGTGCTGCGCGCGCTGGTCTACGCGGCGGGGATGCAGCGCGCGACCCCCGTGCTGGCGGAGGTGCGCGGCAGGCCGGACCTGCCGCCGGAGATCCGCGCGGCGGCCCGGTGGTGGCTCGCGCGACCAGGACCCGAGTAATTGCGATCTCCGCCGGCTCCGGCAACAACACCCCGTCGCCGCGGGAAGTCCTGGTGGAATCGACTCGCCGTCGCCCCGAAACCCGGAGGAAACGACATGAGAGCACGAATCCTGACCGGACTGCTGGCCGCCGGTCTCTTCGCCACACCGGCGGTGCCGGTCGCCGCCGCGCCACCAACCGGTCTCGTCGCCGAGGTGACCGCCAGGATGCACGCCACGGCACCCGCCGCCGCGGCCGAGGCGGCGACACCGAGGGTGAACGTCGACAGACAGGACAACCACTGGGCGTTCGGCACCGCCGTGTTGGCGACCGCGCCGAACTCCGACGCCATGCCGGAGGGCTGGCTGTTCGTCGCACACCGCGAAGGCGCCCGCTGGGTGGTCGCGCTGGAAGGCGAGCAGGCCTTCGCCGACCTGTCCGCGAAGGCACCGGTGGTGAACGAGTCGGAACGCGCCCTGTTCGCCGAGCAGAACGGCAGCCAGCCGGAAGCGCAGGCGGGCAGCGACTGGCGCACCGGCATGGCGCTGCCGTACTCGGTCGGGCACACGTGGACGATGTGGGGCGGCCCCCACGGCTGGAGTGGCACCGCGGCGCCGTGGAGCTCGCTCGACCTCGCGGGCGGCGACCAGGTGGTGCGTGCCGCGCGGGCGGGCACCGCGTACACGATGTGCAAGGGCTGGATCCGTGTCATCCACGACCGCGGCTACTCCACCGACTACTACCACCTGTGGAGCAACATCAACGTCAACGGCGCCGCGGTCGGCCAGGGCAGTTACCTCGGCTACACGGGCACCGACGTCACCTGCGGCGGGTCCGCGTCCGGCAGGCACGTGCACTTCGGGCTGCGGCAGAACAGCGCCTACGTCGGCATCGCCAACCACAACCTCGGCAAGTGGGTGCCCCAGAACGGCGGCGCCGCCTACCAGGGTTCCGCACTGCACGGCAGCGCCCGGGTCTACGCGGGCGGCTCGCTGTACAACTACGGCGCGCTCGGGTTCACGCAGGGCATCGTGGACGCCAACGGCGGTAGCGCGCTGAACAAGCGGACCGGCCCGGGCACCGGTTACGCGATCGCCGGCTCGGTGGCCGACGGCGCGACCGTCTCCGTGTCCTGCTCCGCCAACGGCACCACACACACCGGCAGGTGGGGAAGCAGCAGCCTGTGGAACCGCCTCACCGACGGCACGTGGGTGAGCGACGCGTTCATGTGGACCGGCCTCAACGGCCCGGTGAACGGCTACTGCTGACCGCCGACTGACGGCATTGCCCCTGAAAGACGCTTTCGGGACATTCAAACGTCCCGAAAGCGTCTTTCAGGGCAAGGCAACGGGGCGGAGGCACATCCCCTAGGGTGCCCGCATGTCATCGACGACCGTCGACAGCGGCGCGACCCCGGACACGACCGAACAGGACTGGGCGTCGCCGTTCGCGGTGCGGCCCCGGCTGGTGCTGGCCAGTGCGCTCATGCTCTTCCTCGAGCTGGCGCTGATCCGCTGGACCGGGTCGAACGTGGTCCACCTGAGCTACTTCTCGAACTTCGTGCTGCTCGGGTCGTTCCTCGGCATCGGCATCGGGTTCCTGCGGTCCGGGCGGGCCCGTCGGCTGCCGTTCTACTCGCCGGTGGCGCTCGCCGCGCTCGTCGGGTTCGTGGCGTGGCGGCCGGTCACCGTGGACCAGAGCGGCTCGGACATCGTCCACTTCACCAGCCTCGCCACCACCGGACCGTCCGCGATCGTGATCCTGCCGGTGGTGTTCCTGGCGAGCGCGGTCGTGCTGGCCGGACCGGCGGAACTCGTCGGCCGCTGCTTCCGTGAACTGCCCCGGCTGACCGCGTACCGCTACGACCTGGTCGGCAGCGTCGCCGGCATCGTCGCGTTCACCGGGCTCTCGTTCCTCGGCGCCCCGCCGATCTGGTGGGGTCTCGTGGTGACGGTGCTGTTCTGCGTGCTGCTGGTGCCGGGCCGTCGCCTCGTCGCCACCGTCGTCGCCGCGGCCGTCGTCGGGGTGCCGCTGCTCGTGCTCCTCGGCGTGCTGTTCACCGAGTCCACAGAGGACAACCTGCGCTGGTCGCCGTACTACAAGATCGAGACCGCGGAGCAGGAGTGGCAGGACACCCCGATCACCACGATCTCGGCCAACGGCGTGCCGCACCAGAACGTCATCCCGGCCGAAACCCGGCTGAAGTGGTCACCGCAGTACGGCCTGCCCTACGAGCGGGCCGCCAACGAGCCGAAGGAAGTCCTGATCGTCGGCGCGGGCAGCGGCACCGACGTCGCGATCGCGCTGCGCAACGGCGCCGAGCACGTCGACGCCGTCGAGATCGACCCCGGGCTGCTGGAGATCGGCCGCGAACGGCACCCGGACCGGCCCTACGCGGACCCACGCGTCACCACGCACGTCGACGACGGCCGCGCGTTCCTGTCCCGCACGGACAAGAAGTACGACCTCATCCTGTTCGCGCTGCCCGACTCGCTCACCCTCGTGCAGGGCGCCAGCTCGCTGCGGCTGGAGAGCTACCTGTTCACCGAGGAGGCGTTCAGCAGCGCACGCGAGCACCTCACCGACGGCGGCGCGTTCGCGATGTACAACTTCTACCGCGAGGACTGGCTGATCGACCGGCTCGCCCTCACCGCGGAGGCGGCGTTCGGCCACAAGCCGTGCGTGGACGCGCTCGACGACGAACTCCGCCAGGCCGTGATCACCGTCGGCCTGCAACCGTCCGGGCAGACGTGCGCGGCGGACTGGCAGGGCGCCGCGGCCGACACACCACCGCCGGCGACCGACGACCGCCCGTTCCTGTACCTGTTCACCGACCGGATCCCCACGATGTACCTGGTCACGGTCGGCCTGATCGTCGCCGCCGGGGTGCTGGCGGTCGGCCTGTTCGGCGGCGGCGGTTCGTACCGCAGAATGCGGCCCTACACCGACCTGTTCCTGCTCGGCGCCGGTTTCATGTTGCTGGAGACCAAGAGCGTCACCGGGTTCGCGCTGCTGTTCGGCACCACCTGGCTCGTGAACGCGATCGTGTTCGCCGGTGTGCTGGTCGCCGTGCTCGCCGCGGTGGAGGTGACACGCCGGTTCCGCACACCGCCCCTGCGGGTGATGTACGTCGTGCTGTTCGCCGGGCTGCTGCTCGCCTGGTTGTTCCCGGACAGCTGGCTGCTGTCGATGCCGGTGCCGCTGCGCGCGGTCGTCGCCGTCACCATCGCGTTCCTGCCGATCTTCGCGGCGAACGTGGTGTTCGCGAAACGGTTCACCGACACCGAGGACGGCACCGCGAGCTTCGGCGCGAACCTGCTCGGCGCACTCGTCGGCGGCTGCCTCGAGTACGTGGGCATGCTCGTCGGCTTCGACGGCCTGCTGGTGGTGGCGGCACTGCTGTACGTGGGCGCGTTCCTGCTCCGCCCACGCACCGCCGCCGTGCCCGCTTAGTGTCATGTCAGCTGGACATGGGTCGGGTCACCTGGAGGGAAACGAGGTCGTTGGACACCACTGTCGATGAGCTTTGCGCGCTGGTCGGTCTTGCAGATTTCGCGCAACCCGAATATCAGTGGGATGAGATCGAGCGCTCTCTAGGACTCCGACTGCCGGATGACTACAAGGAGATTGTCGGAAAATTTCCGGTAGGTCACTTCCAAGGATTTTTGCGCGTTCTCCGACCGGGAGATCGAGGAGGGGAACCGTCAGAATATCTCGGCTACTACAGTCATCGACTCGACGACATGAGGAGTTGGCAAGCGGACGAGTCTGAACGTTTCCCTTATCCAGTATTTCCGGAGTCGGGCGGCCTTATTCCGTGGGGTGAGACGACCCGAGGAGATCTGTTCTTCTGGTTGACGGATCTAATCGACCCGAATTCATGGCCAGTGATCGTAACCGACTACGAATTTTCTAGCTGGCAGAAAGTGTCTAAGGGTCTGGCCGGTTTTCTTTGTGATGTAGTGACTGGGCGATTTGATGGTCAATCTTACGGGGCTGACTCGGCATCCAATGCGCCGTGGTACAGACTCAGTGCCCCCCAACCTACAGTGACACGCGCCAGTGTCGAGGGAATCTGGCAGGATCTGTCTGACTCCGGGGAGCGTCCGGTCAACGCAATGCAAGACATCTATACAATTCTTCCAGAGTCACGCACAATAAATCAGTCGATCGAATGGGGCTCTATCGAGGATAGGTTAGGTATAACGCTTCCCCTTGATTATAAATCGTTTGTCAACACATTTGGGCCCGGTACTATTGGTGATGTAACCATTATGGCGCCTGGTGCTCGGCCTGACAGCGATCTCCTTCAGTTGATTGAAACTGTGCAGACCACGCACGGTAGCGACCGGCAACGAAAGGAGAAAGGGCCACCCATATATCCTGAATCGCAAGGATTGATTCCCTGGGGGCGTGTAACGGGAGACGGCATCTGTTGGTGGGCGCCCGTGTCCGCAGATTCTCTGTCATGGGGGATCGTCGAGTCCAACGCGCGAATGTCTGTCAAGTATTCACCGACCTTGTCCTTCAGTTCATTCCTCTTGGCGTACATGTCCGGACGTGTGCGACTATTTGCGACGGGTGAGCTGATTCGAGACCCTATATCCTTTGTTCCTGCAGTCGATTGATGTCATGCGGCTCCTGATTCTTCGTGACTGATACAGAAGCACGGACAGACCACCAGTCTACGGAGCGTCGTGGCTTGCGGGCCGTAAACAACTGAGACGCCGCGATTGGTTGGAGACTCTGATCTCTGTAGTCGGCGGTTGGGTTGGCTGGTGGCCGAGGCCGCAGAGCCCTACCGAGAAACAGTAGGGGCATCGTTCGGTCTCGGCAGAGTCGTGTGGTGGCGGCACTGCGGTACGTGGGCGCGTTCCTGCTCCGCCCACGTACCGCCGCCGTGCCCGCCTAGGCGTCGCCGCCGAGGTCCGCGAAGAAGTCCGGCGGTGCCTGCAGGTCCCAGGCGCGGAACAGCACCGCGTGCTCGACACCCATGGCCTTGCCGCCCATCGCGGCGAACATGGGGATGAACTCCGCGGGCGCGGGGTGGCCGGGAAGCGCGGCCAGGTACTGGGCGTGCGCCTCCAGGGAGGCGACACCGCGTCGCAACGGCTCGCCGGTGACGTCGACGCCGTGGGTGGCCGCGAACGCGCCGGGCATCCCGGGCACGAGGGTCCAGCGCACGTCGTGCGGTTCGAGGCCCTCGTCGTCGATCTGCTCCGGGAACACCCACCGGTTGCCCGCGTCGCGGATCGCGTCGGCCGTCGCGAGCCCGGCCACGCGGTGGTCGGCGTGGTCGTAGCCCATCGGCGTCTCGACCTCGTGCCCGCCGTGCACCACGACGTCGGGCCTGAACCGCCGGATCTCCCGGCAGATGTCGCGACGCAGGTCGACGCTGTAGGCGAGCACGCCGTCGGGGTGCTCGAGCACGGTGAGGCGCCGGACGCCGACGGCGGCACAGGCGGCCTGCTGCTCGGCGAGCCGGATCCGCGCGGTCTCCTCCGGTGGCGTCGGCATGCCGGCCTCACCTCGGGTGAGCAGCAGGTAGCCGACCTCGACACCGCGCGCCGTCCACCGGGCGACGGCCGCGGACGTGCCGTACTCGTTGTCGTCCGGATGCGCGGCGACGCACAGCACGCGTGTGAAGGACTCCTCGGGCAGGGCTGGCAACAGTGGTGACGACATGACCACCATCCTTCCCGAACCGAGCGGCGCCCTGGCTATTGTCGGAGGGGTGCGTGTCGCAGCGGGTGTTGTGCTTGCGGGTGGCCGGTCCACCCGGATGGGGACGGCGAAGGCCGGGCTCGAGTGGCACGGTTCGACGTTGCTCTACCGTGCCGCCGCGGTGACGGCGCGGTCCGTCGACGGGCCCGTGGTCGTCGTGGCCGCGCCCGGGCAGGAGCTGCCCGAGCTGCCCGCCGGGGTCGCGGTCGTCGAGGACCCGGTCGAAGGGCTCGGGCCCATGCAGGGGCTCGCCGCCGGGCTGGCCGCGCTCGAGGACCGGGCCGACGCCGCGTTCGTCTGCTCCACCGACCTGCCGTTCCTGCACCCCGCGTACGTCCGGCGGGTGCTGCGGGCCCTCACCGACGACGTCGACGTCGTGCTGCCGGTCGCACGCGGGTTCCGGCAGCCGCTCGCCGCCGCCTACCAGACGAGGATCGCCGGGCTGGTCGCGAAGCTCCTCGCGGAGGGCAACCAGCGGCCGGGGATGATCTTCAAGCACTGCGCGGTGACCCAGCTCGACGACGACGCCCTGCGCGCCGACGCGGCCGTGGCGAAGCTGGACCCGGAGCTGGAGTCGGTGGTCAACGTCAACACCCCCGAGGACTACCGGGCCGCCCGCGACCGCGAGCCACCCGAGGTCGTGGTCGAGCGGTTCGGGGCGCTGGCCAAGGGCGGCGGGCACCGTCCGAGGACCATCCGGGCCGCGACCATCGGCGCCGCCGCCGAGGCGGTCGGCCTGACGCTGGACCGGCACGTCGTGGCCGCGCTGAACGGCGACCAGGTCACCAAGGACGGCCGGTTGCCGCTGGTCGCGGGGGACAGCCTGGCGTTCCTGTCAGCCGACGCGGGCGGCTAGGGCATACAGTCGACATATGTCAGGTGGTTTCTTCGGGCGGGCGCTCGTCGTGGACGTGCGCGGCGGGGACGCGACCGGCAGCCCGCTCACGCTGGACCAACACGTCCTGCGCGCGTACCTGGGCGGGGTCGGGCTCGGCACGTGGCTCATGCACCGGCTCGCCCCGCCGCGCGTGGACCCGCTCGCCCCCGAGGCACCGCTCGCGTTCGTGTTCTCCTCCCTCGTCGGCACACCGCTGACCACCAGCGCCAAGTTCGCCGTGGTCGCGAAGTCACCGCTGACGGGCCTGCTCACCGACGCGCTCGCGTCCAGCCAGTTCGCCATCTCCGGCAAGCTCACCGGCCACGACGCCATCGTCATCCGCGGCCGCGCCGACGAGCTGTCCGTCCTGCTGGTCGACGGCGACGGCCCCCGGCTCGAACCGGCGCCCGAACTCGCCGGGCTGTCCGCCGCCGACGCGGAGACCAAGGCCAGGGAGCGGTTCGGCCGCGGCTGGCGCACCGCGGCCATCGGGCCCGCGGGGGAGCGGGGCGTGCGTTACGCGACCATCAGCCACGACGGCAGGCACGCCGGCCGCGGTGGTCTCGGCGCCGTGCTGGGCGCCAAGAACATCAAGGCCGTGCTGGTCAGGGCCGCTACCAAGGTGGGTGTCGCCGACCAGGCCGGGGTGCTCGCCGCCGCGAAGGACCTGCGGAGCCGCAGCTTCGGGCCCGCCACCGCCAAGTACCGCGAGCTGGGCACGCTCGCGAACCTGCTCGCGTTCAACGCGGTCAGCACGCTCCCGACCCGCAACTTCACCGCCGCCACCTTCGACGAGGCGCCGCGCCTGGCCGCCGAGGAACTGCACGAGCTGCGCGGCGTGGCACGCAACAGCTGCGCCTCCTGCTCGATCGGCTGCGAGCACATCTACGCCCGCAGAGGTGGCGGCAGCCAGCGCATGGAGTACGAGAACGTGTTCGCGCTCGGCCCGCTGTGCGGGGTGTCCGACCCGGACGACGTGTTCGCCGCCAGCGCTCGCTGCGACGAGCTCGGCATCGACACGATCTCCGCGGGCGGCACCGTCGCGTGGGCGATGGAGTGCGCCGAACGCAACCTGATCGACGCGCCGTGGCTCCGGTTCGGCGACGGCGCCGCCCTGCTGCGGGCACTGGACGAGATCGGGGCCCGCGCACCCGGCCTGGGCGAGCTGCTCGCCGAGGGCTCCCGGCGCGCGGCCGAGCGCGTGGGACAGGGGTCGATCGACTTCGCCGCGCAGGTCAAGGGCCTGGAGATGCCCGGCTACGAACCACGCAGCCTCCAGTCCATGGCGCTCGGCCTCGCCGTCAACGCCCGCGGTGCCGACCACAACCGCTCCGGCGCGTACGAGGCCGACCTGTCCGGCGACGTCGACCGCTTCCGCGGCGGAGAGGCACACGTGGCGGCCGCCGTGGCGACCGAGGACAAGGCCGCGGTCATGGACTCGATGATCCTGTGCAAGTTCCTGCGCGGGGTGTTCGACGACCCGTTCACCGAGTGGGCGCGGCTGCTGGCGCTCGTCACCGGCTGGGACCTGGACGCGGCCGAGCTGCGTGCCGCCGCGCGCCGGATCGTGCGCGCGAAAAGGGCCTTCAACCTGCGTGAAGGCGCCACCGCGGCCGACGACACGCTGCCCGCCCGCATGCTGGAGACACCGCTCGAACTGGGCTCCGGCCGCACCGCCACGCTGACCGCCGAGCGCCTCCGTGCGATGGTCGCGGGCTACTACGAAGCACGGGGTTTGGACCCTGACGGCAAGGTGGCCCACACCGATCTGGCGGATCTTCACCTCTAGGCCTAGCGTCGGGCTCAACAGCCGAGAGCCGTAACGGTATGCTGTATGCAATACCGGAGGAGCGGAGCGACGATGACTGTGGACTTGTCAGTGCAAGCCTCATCCAATAGGGCGAAGGTGCGTGCTGTGGGTGAGTGCTCGTCCAGCTCTGTCGGAGCCGCCGGATATGGTGATCAACGTGCAGGCCAGGTACCGCTACCGGCTCGAGCCGACCGATGTCCAACGCAGGATGTTGGCTCGCACGTTCGGGTGCGCTCGGGTGGTGTTCAACGACGCGATTCGGTGCCGGGACGAGGCATATCGGTCGGGGGAGGTGCTCTCGTCGACCGAGGTGCAACGGCGGGTGATCACCGCAGCCAAGGCGGACTCGGCGCGTGCGTGGTTGTCCGAGGTCGCGTCGGTGGCGTTGGTGCAGTCGGTGCGGGACGCGCATCGGGCGTTCTCAAACTTCTTCGGGTCGATGGCGGGCAAGCGTCGGGGTCGGAAGGTCGGTCGTCCGCGGTTCAAATCCCGCAAGGACGCACGGCAGTCCATCCGGCTCACTCGAAACGGTTTCCGTCTCCGCCTCAACGGACGGCTCTACATAGCGAAGGTGGGGGATGTGCGGGTCCGCTGGTCGCGCGATCTTCCATCCGCACCGACGTCGGTGACGATCATCCGAGAGCCGGATGGCCACTACTACGCCTCGTTCGTGGTGGAGGTCGACCCGACACCGCTTCCGTCTGTCGACCGGGAGGCTGGAGTCGATCTCGGGATCTCTCGCCTGATGACAGTGGCCGACACCGTCGGACGACGGATGGACGTAGCGAACCCGGGACACCTGCAACGCAAACAGCGCAAGCTGGCCCGGTTGGAACGCGAGAAGCACCGCCGTGCCAAGGGCAGCGCCAATCGGGAGAAGGCGCGCCGGAAGGTCGCGGCACAGCATGGCAAGGTGGCTCGTGCCCGGCGGGACTATCACCACAAGCAGGCCCTCATCCTGGTCCGCGAGAACCAAGCGGTCCATGTGGAGGATCTGAACATCCAGGGAATGGTCGGCAATCGCCGGTTGGCGCGAGCGATCTCGGATGCCGGGTGGGCCCAGCTTGTTCGGCTCTTGGAGGAGAAGGCGAAGCGATTCGGCCGCGCGGTGCACAAGGTGTCCCGTTGGCTGCCGAGCTCCAAGACATGCTCGGGCTGTGGGCACGTCATGGACGCCATGTCGCTGAAGACCCGTATGTGGACTTGCCCCGAATGCGGAGCACTGCACGACCGGGACTACAACGCAGCCGTGAACATCCTCGCCGCCGGGCGGGCGGAGAGGCGAAACGCTTGTGGAGCCTCGGTGAGTCCATCCTTCTGGGAGGCACAGGGCAATGAAGCAGGAAGCGACCCAGACGCAGCGTAGCCGCGTTGGAACCTCCAGCTTGAGGGCAGGAGGGCACGTCAAGACTCTCGAAGAGCGTGGGACGTCCGTGCGGACGGTCACGGCCGAGATCGACGGCCGGTCGGTGACCGTGCCCGAGGGCACGACGATCTACGACGCCGCCGCACAGGCCGGGGTGGACATCCCCGTGCTGTGCCACAACGAGCGCTACGACCCGGTCGGCGTGTGCCGCATGTGCGTGGTCGACACCGGTGGCCGGACGTTGGCCGCCGCGTGTGTGCGGCCGTGCGAGGACGGCATGACCGTCAAGACCGACACCGAGGAGGTCCAGCGCCAGCGCGCCACGCTGACCGAGCTGCTGATCTCCGACCAGCCACCCCGCGCCGAGGACCCCAAGGCGAACAAGACCGGCGACAACCTGCTGCTGGAGCTGGCCGACCGGTTCGACGTGGCCAGGGAGACCACCGAGCTGCCCTGCGGCTCCGGCCGCGGCGTGGACCTGTCGAACCCGGTCATCGAGGTCAACCACGACGCGTGCATCCTGTGCGACCGCTGCGTCCGCGCCTGCGACGACGTGCAGGGCAACGACGTCATCGGCCGGTCCGGCAAGGGCTACGAGACCCTCATCGCGTTCGACTTCAACGACCCGATGGGCCAGAGCTCGTGCGTGACCTGCGGCGAGTGCGTGCAGGCGTGCCCGACCGGCGCGCTGACCAACAAGGCCATCAACAACATCCCGATCCAGCCGCGCGAGCAGCTCGACGCCGTCGACAGCGTCTGCCCGTACTGCGGCGTGGGCTGCGCGCTCACCTACTACGTGGACCGCGAGCGCGGCGCGATCGCCTTCGCCGAGGGCCGTGACCAGCCGGGTTCGCAGAGCCGCCTGTGCGTGAAGGGCCGCTACGGCTGGGACTACGCCGCGTCCCCGCAGCGCCTGACCAAGCCGCTGATCCGCATCGACTCCGCCTACCCGAAGGGCCCGCTGTCGGCGGACGTCCGCGGGGAGAACGACCGGGGCCGGGTCAACGGCGGCGAGCGCAGCGGCGGCGGCCGCGGTGACAAGAAAACGGGCCGCGACGGTCGCCGCAAGCCGGGCGGGCTCGTCGACTACGACGAGGTCATGCCGTACTTCCGGGAGGCGACCTGGGAGGAGGCGCTCGACCTGATCGCCCGGCGGCTCAAGGAGATCCACGCCAAGGGCGGTCCCGGGGCGATCGCGGGCTTCGGCTCGGCGAAGTGCTCCAACGAGGAGGCGTACCTCTTCCAGAAGCTGATCCGCACCGGGTTCGGCACCAACAACGTCGACCACTGCACCCGCCTGTGCCACGCGTCGTCGGTGGCGGCGCTGTTCGAGGGAGTCGGCTCGGGCGCGGTGTCCACGACCTACGGTGACGTCGCGAACGCCGACGTCGTGATCATCACCGGCTCGAACCCGACCGCCAACCACCCGGTGGCCAGCTCGTTCTTCAAGCAGGCCCGCCGCAACGGCACGAAGATCGTCTACGTGGACCCGCGCGCGAGCACGGTGTCCGAGCACGCCGACTACCACTGCCAGGTCAAGCCGGGCACGGACGTCGCGTTCTACAACTCGATCATGCACGAGGTGATCCGGCTCGGGCTGATCGACCGCGACTTCATCCGCGAGCGCACGTCGAACTACGACGAGCTGGCGCGCACGGTCGCGGACTACCCGCCGGAGCGGGCCGCGCAGATCACCGGTGTGGACGCCGACATGATCCGCGAGGTCGCGAAGGTGTGGGGCGAGGCGAACGCCGGTGTCATCTACTGGGGCATGGGCATCTCCCAGCACACCACCGGCACCGACAACGCCCGCTGCCTGATCGCGCTGTGCTCGATCACGGGCAACGTCGGCAAGCCCGGGTCCGGCCTGCACCCGTTGCGCGGCCAGAACAACGTGCAGGGTGCGTCCGACGCGGGTCTGATCCCGATGTTCTACCCGGACTACCAGGGCGTCGACCAGGAGCGGACGCGGCTGCGGTTCGAGGAGGCGTGGGGCACCAAGCTCGACCCCAAGCGCGGCCTCACGGTCACCGAGATCATCGGGTCGGTGCTCAAGCCGGACGGCGTGCGCGGCATGTACATGCTGGGCGAGAACCCGTTCCTGTCCGACCCGAACATCAACAAGGTCCGCAAGGCGCTGTCGCAGCTGGACTTCCTGGTGGTGCAGGACATCTTCCTCACCGAGACCGCGGAGTTCGCCGACGTGATCCTGCCCGCCTCCTCCTACCTGGAGAAGGAGGGCAGCTACACCAACACCGACCGGCGCGTGCAGCTCGGCCGCAAGGTGATGGACCCGCCCGGTGAGGCGCGGGTGGACTGGGAGATCGTGCAGGACATCGCGCGGCGCGTCGGGCTGGACTGGCACTACGGGTCGCCGAGCGAGATCTTCGACGAGATGGTCGCGCTCATGCCGTCCTACGCCAACCTGAAGCACGAGAACCTGGGTCTGTCCGGGAAGCTGTACCCCAACGAGGACCCGGACCACTCCGACGGCACGATCGTGCTGTTCGACGAGCGGTTCAACACCGACGACGGGCTCGCGCACCTCGTGCCCGCGCAGTGGTTGCCCGCCAAGGAGTTGCCCGACGCGGAGTACCCGCTGGTGCTCAACACCGGCCGGTTGCTGGAGCACTGGCACACCGGCTCGATGACCCGCCGCTCGTTCGCGCTCGACACGATCTCGCCGATCGCCGAGGTGTACATGCACCCGAAGGACGCGGCCGACCGCGGCCTCGCGCACGGTGAGCTGGTGCGGGTGCGGTCCCGCCGCGGCGTGATCGAGCTGCGGGTGCGGATCTCGCACCGCGAGCAGATCGGCAACTGCTTCATCCCGTTCCACTTCCGGGAGGCGGCGGCGAACCTGCTGACCATCGACGAGATCGACCCGTACGGCAAGATCCCCGAGTTCAAGTTCTGCGCGATCCAGGTGGAGGCACTGGGCGCGGACCACGTCACCGAAGCAGCGGCGCTGGGAGCGGCGGAATGACACTCAGTCCCGAGAGGGCGGCGGAGACCAGGGCTCGGCGGGTTCCCGGGGTGGAGGCGCGGGCGGGCAAGTTTCCCGGTCCGTCGCTGATCCCCGCGCTCAACGCGATCCAGGCGCGGCTGGGCTGGCTGCCCCGCGAGGAGCTGGAGGAGCTGGCCCGGGAGGTCAAGCGGCCGAGGTACGAGATCGAGGGGATCGTCTCGTTCTACCCGCACTTCCGCACCACGCCACCGCCGAAGGTCGCGCTGCATGTCTGCCACGACCTGTCGTGCTGGCTGCGCGGCGGCGAGGACCGGATCGCCGAGGTGAAGGCGCGCTACGGCGAGGACACCGACGTCGAGCTGGTCGAGGTCTCGTGCCTCGGCCGCTGCGACGTGGCGCCCGCGGCCGACGTGAACGAGCACCCCGCGCCGGTGTCCGATGTGGACACCCTGGTCGCGGCCGCGCGCGGGGAGGGTGTGTCGGAGGCGGTGGCCTCGACGCGGACCGAGCCGTGGCCCAACGACCCGTACCCGCGTGGCTCGGGTGTCGGGGAGCGGTACGCGTCGCTGCGGGCGTTGCTCGCCGGTGAGCTGTCCGCCGACGAGGTCGTCGCCACGCTGTCCGCGTCCGGGCTGCGCGGAATGGGCGGCGCCGGGTTCCCCACCGGCAAGAAGTGGGAGCTGGTCGCCGCGACCGACGACCCGGTGAAGTACGCGATCTGCAACGCCGACGAGTCCGAGCCCGGCACGTTCAAGGACCGTCAGATCCTCGCCGACCAGCCGCACCTGGTGCTGGAAGGGCTGCTGCTGGGCATGGCCGTGGTCGGCGCGCAGCAGGGTTACGTGTTCATCCGGCACGAGTACGGTCCCGAGGAACGCGTGCTGCGCGCGGAGATCGACGCGCTGCGTGCCGCCGGGGTCGTCGGCCCGGACGCGTGCGGCAGCGGTCGGCGGCTGGAGCTGGAGATCTTCGTGTCACCGGGCGGCTACATCCTCGGTGAGGAGACCGCGCTGCTCGAGTGCATGGAGGGCCACCGCGGCGAGCCGCGCAACAAGCCGCCGTTCCCCGGCAACTACGGCCTGCACGGGCGCCCGACGCTGATCAACTCGGTGGAGACGTTCGCGGACGTGCCGGTGATCCTGCAGCGCGGCGCGCGGTGGTGGGGCGCGCAGGGGCTCGGTGACTCGGTCGGATGGAAGTTCTTCGCCGTGTCCGGGCACGTCGCGAGCCCCGGGGTGTACTGCGTGCCGATGGGTACCACGGTCCGCGCGCTCATCGACCTCGCCGGCGGTGTGCAGGGCGGCAGGGCGGTCGGCGCGGTGCAGCCCGGTGGGGCGTCGTCGAACTTCATCGGCCCGGACCAGCTCGACCTCGCGCTCGACTTCGGCACCCTCGCCCAGGCGGGCACGATGCTCGGTTCCGGTGCGCTGGTCGTGATGGCCGAAGGCACCGACCTGCTGGCCGCGGCCACCAACGTGCTCCGCTTCTTCCGCAACGAGTCCTGCGGCAAGTGCGTGCCGTGCCGGGTGGGGTCCACGAAGGCGCACACGCTGCTCGACGGCAGGTCCACACTGGACGACGAGCAGCGGTCGCACGTCCTGCGGTTGGAGGAGGCCATGCGGAAGACGTCGATCTGCGGGCTCGGGCAGGTCGCGCTCGGACCCGTGGTGTCGGTGCTGGGACTGGACAAGGGTGGGGCCGCGGCCCGGCCGCAACCCCGTCCGGAAGGCGCGAAGGAGCAGCCGGATCGTTGACCGGTAGAGAGTTCTTCACCGCGCGCACGGTCGCCGAGGCGCTCGCGGGGTTCCGGCCAGGGCACCGGACGCCGGTCGAGGACGTGCCGCTCGCGGACGCCCTGCACCGGGTGCCCGCCGCGGACATCCCGTCGCCCCACGCGTTGCCGGGCTTCGTGAAGTCCACTGTGGATGGCTACGCGGTGCGCGCGGCGGACACCTACGGCGCGTCCGACGGTCTGCCGTCGTACCTGGACCTGCTGGGCGCGGTGCGGATGGGCGCGGCACCCGAGGTCGCGGTGCGGCCGGGCGGCGCGGTCGCGATGCCGACCGGGGGAGTGCTGCCCGACGGCGCGGACGCCGTGGTGATGGTCGAGTACACCGCCGAGACCATGCCCGGCACCATCGAGGTCACCCGTCCCGTCGCGCCCGGCGGCGGGCTGGTGCGCGCCGACGAGGACGTGGCGCCCGGCGCACCGCTCGTGCCCGCGGGCCGCCCGCTGCGCGCACCGGACCTCGGGTTGCTGGCGGCGGCCGGGGTAACGGCGGTCGCCGTGCACGCCCGGCCCCGCGTCGCGATCATCTCCACCGGCGACGAGGTCGTCCCCCCGTCCACAGCGGAGCTGACGGCCGGGCAGGTGCGGGACGCGACCGCCTCCGCGCTGGCCGGGCTCGTCACCGACGCGGGCGGCGCACCGGTGCTCGCCGGGATCGTCAGTGACGAGCCGGGCGCGTTGAAGGACAAGCTGACCGAGGTGCTGGAAGACGCCGACCTGGTGGTCGTCTCGGCCGGGTCGTCGGTCGGGGCGCGGGACGAGACCGCGGGTGCGGTCGCCGCCGTGGGTGACGTCTGGTGCCACGGGCTCGCGATCAAGCCGGGCAAGCCGACGCTGCTCGCCGACTGCGGCGGCATCCCGTTGATCGGGCTGCCCGGCAACCCGCTCTCGGCGCTGGTCGTGTTCGGCCAGGTCGGTACCCCGTTGCTGTGGCGGCTGTCCGGCTGCGAGACCCCGCCACCCGTGCCGAGCACCCGGGCCCGGCTGTCCCGGGACCTCGCGTCGGCGGCGGGACGGCTCGACGTCGTCCAGATCCGGTTGCGGGACGGGATCGCCGAACCGGTGTTCGGCCCGTCCGCGCTGCTGTCCGTGCTCACCCGCGCCGACGGGTACCTGGTCGTGCCCGAACCGGCCACCGGGCTCGACGCGGGCACCGAGGTGGAGGTCGTGCTGTACCGATGAACAGCCCGTTCGTGTCCGACGTGCCCGCGGCGGCGGCCCACACCGCGTGGCGGGAGGCCCGTGCCGCCGCCGGGTGCCCGGCCAGGGTCGCGGCCGCGCGGGTGCCGGTCGGCGACGCCGTCGGCCGCGTGACCGCCGCACCCGTGTGGGCGACGCGGTCCTCGCCCGCGTTCGACTCGTCCGGCATGGACGGGATCGCGGTCCGTGCGGCGGACACGGTCGGCGCCGCCGAGACCACCCCGGTGCTGCTCACCGACTTCGAGGTCGTAGACACCGGCGACCCGCTGCCCGCCGGCTACGACGCCGTGATCATGCGCGAGCACGTGCACCGGGTCGGCGACCAGGCCGAGATCCGGGCCGCGGTCCCGCCGTACCAGCACGTCCGCTCGATCGGCGAGGACATCAGCGCCGCCGAACTGCTGCTGCCGGAAGGGCACCGGCTGCGCCCGGTCGACGTGGCCGCGTGCGCGGCGGCGGGCGTGACCGAACTGGCCGTGCGCCGCCCGCCGGTCGTGGCGGTCATCCCGACCGGCGACGAGATCCGGCCCATCGGCGCGTCACTCGAACCCGGCGACATCCTCGACACCAACTCGCTGATGCTCGCCGCCCAGGCACGCGAGGCCGGCTGCGAGGCGCGGGTCGCCGAGATCGTCCGGGACGACCCGGCCGCGATCACCGACGTGCTCCGGTCGGCCGCCGCGACCGCGGACCTGGTCCTGCTGATCGCCGGGTCCAGCGCGGGACGTGACGACTACACGTCCCGCGTGGTCGCCGACGCGGGCACGCTCGCGGTCCACGGCGTCGCCGTCCGCCCCGGGCACCCGGTCGTGCTCGGCGCCGTCGACGCGACACCGGTGGTCGGGGTGCCCGGCTACCCGGTGTCCGCGGCGCTCACGTTCGACATCTTCGCCGCCCCGGTGCTCGCCGAACTCGAAGGCGCCGCGCCGCGCGAACGCCCGTCCACGACGGCGCACCTCGCGCGGAAGCTCCCGTCGGCGATCGGCATGGACGACTGGGTGCGGGTCCGGCTCGGCCGGGTGCGGGACCGGGTCGTCGCGACACCGCTGCCCCGCGGCGCCGGTGTGCTCACCTCACTGGTGCGCGCCGACGGGCTGCTGGTCGTGCCGTCCGGGGTGGAGGGTCACCACGCGGGGGAGGAGGTGCGGGTCGAGCTGCTGCGCGGGCTGGCGGAGATCGACCGGACCGTCGTCGCGATCGGTTCGCACGACCTCGTGCTCGACCTCGCCGCGTCGGCGCTGCGGGCCGACGATCCGCTCATCACGCTCGCCTCGTCGAACGTCGGGTCGCTCGGCGGGCTCGTCGCGCTGCGGGACGGCCTGTGCCACCTCGCGGGCTCGCACCTGCTCGACCCGGCGACCGGCGAGTACACACTGCCCTATGTGGACAAGCTGCTCGGCGACGACATCGCGGTGATCCGGCTCGTGCACCGCGACCAGGGCCTGATCGTCGCGCCCGGGAACCCGCTCGAACTGGCCAAGGTCGACGACCTCACCCGGCCAGGGCTGCGGTACGTCAACCGCCAGCGCGGCGCGGGCACCAGGGCGCTGCTCGACCACGAGCTGGCGCGGCGTGGCATCGACCCCGCCGACATCCCCGGGTACGCGCGGGAGGAGCACACGCACCTGGCCGTGGCCGCCGCGGTGGCGGCGGGCCGCGCGGACGCGGGGCTCGGGATCCTGGCCGCGGCCCGCGCGTTCGGCCTCGACTTCGTCCCGGTGGCGCAGGAACCGTACGACCTGGTACTGCGCGCCGAGAGCCTCACCGACGACCGGCTCGCCCCGCTGTGGCACCTGCTGGACCGCACCGACTTCCGCGACAGGGTGGAGGCACTCGGCGGCTACTCGTGCACGGAAACCGGCCGCCGAATCCGCTGACGATCACTCGTTCAGCCGCGTCAGCGTGCCCGTGTTCGTCAGGTCGTAGCCGTCCAGGTGTGCCAGAGCGGCCCGAGTTTCCGGGGGCCGCAGGGCGGACAGGAGCGGGCGTGCCGCGGCCAGGACCGCGCCGCTGAGCACGATGTCGTAGGACTCCCATGTCAGCGGCACGAAGTCCAGACCGAGATCGGACGCGGTGGCCCGGAGGCCCAGCGCCGCGTCGGCGATCCCGGCCGCGACGGCGAGACCGGTCTCCAGGTGGGAGTCGAGCTCCGGGCCGTGCACGGTGTGCGGGGCGATGCCCGCGTCGATGAGGAGCTGCTCCAGCAGCACGCGAGTGCCCGCGCCCGGCTCACGTCTGGCGACCAGCGCGCCGGGCAGGTCGCCGACCGACCGGATGTCCTTCCGTACCAACAGGCCCTGCTCGCGGCGCCACAGGTGGAGCAGGTGCGGGTCCTTGCCGCGCAGCAACGCCGCGGCGAACGGACCGTTGTAGACACCCGTGTGGTGGCGCAGGTGAATCGCCGCGCCGTCCGCGTCCCCGCGTGCGAGCGCACGCAGCGCGTGGAAACTGCCCCGGCTGCCGACCGGAACCACGGCGGGCGTCGTGCGGTCGAGCAGGATCTGCAGTGCCGGGTCGTCGCTCGCGGCGAGCCGGAACACCCGGTCCGCTTCGAGCAGACGAGCCGCCGCGAGCACGCCGTCCGTGGCGACCCGCGCACGACGCCGGTCCGCCACCGTGATCACGTCCGCGTCGGCGAGGTGCCGGTAGGCGCGGACGACCGTCGACGACGTCGTACCCAGCTCGGTCGCGTACGCGCGCACGGCGGGCAGTTCGGCGCCCACGGCGAGGTCGCCCGCCCGGATCCGGTGGGCCAGTTCGGTGGCGATCTCCAGGTAACGCGTCATGTACTCCGCCTCGGTATCGTTGTACCGTTCTGTGATCCTACAGAAGGAGTCAGTCGATGCGACGACTGTGTGTGACGACCGCCGTCATGGCCGTTCTGCTGTCGCTCACGGCCTGCGGGGGATCGGGGCAGGCAGCGGGTCCTTCGGCGGAGAAGTCGCTGATCCTCGCCACCACCACGAGCACGCAGGACTCCGGCCTGCTGGACGAGTTGCTGCCCGCCTTCACCGCCGACACCGGCTGGCACGTCAAACCCGTCGCCGTGGGCAGCGGGCAGGCCATCGAACTCGGCCGCCGCGGTGAGGCCGACGTCCTGCTCGTGCACTCGCCGCGGGCCGAGGAGGAGTTCGTCGCCGAGGGCACCGCCGGGGAGCGCCGTCTGGTGATGCACAACGACTTCGTGCTCGTCGGACCGGCCGACGACCCGGCCGGGATCCGCGGCGTCCCGGCCGCCGACGCGATGGGGAGGATCGCCGCCGCGCGGGCCGGGTTCGTCTCGCGCGGCGACGAGTCCGGTACGCACGCCAGGGAGAAGCAGCTGTGGGAGGCGAACGGGATCGTCCCTTCCGGACAGTGGTACCGCTCGACGGGGCAGGGCATGGGCGCCACGCTGCGCGTCGCGAGCGAGACCTCGGCCTACACGTTGACCGACCGCGCGACCTACCTTTCCCAGAAGGGAAACCTCGCGCTCGAGGTGCTGAACGAGGGCGACACGGCGCTGCTGAACATCTACCACGTCATCGAGATGACGAAACGGGCGGGCGACCGGGTGCGGCCGGACGGGGCGAAGGCGTTCGCCGACTGGATCACCGGACCGCGCGCACAGAAGATGATCGGCGAGTTCGGCGCCGACGAGCCCCTGTTCGTGCCGGACGCGGGCAAGGACGAGTCGGCGCTGGGGAACTGACGTCGTGGACGTGCTCGGCGACGGTCTCATCGAGGCGCTGCGGCTGCTGTTGACCGGCGACGAGGACACCTGGGCGATCACCGCCCTCACGCTCCAGGTCTCCCTCAGCGCCACGGCGATCGCGTTCCTCGTCGGTGCCCCGGTCGGCACCGCGCTCGCGCTGGGCCGGTTCCGCGGGCGGCGGGTGCTGCTGGCGATCGCGAACACGGGCATGGGGCTGCCGCCGGTCGTCGTCGGGCTGTTCGTCACCGTGCTGCTGTGGCGGTCCGGCCCGCTCGGCGCGCTCGGACTGCTCTACACCCCGGCCGCGATGGTCGTCGCGCAGGCCGCGATCGCCGCGCCGATCGTGACCGCGCTGACCGCGACCGCGCTCCAACAGGTCGACCCGGACTTCCTGCTGCAGATGCGCGGACTCGGCGCCACCCGCGTCCGGGCACTCGGCGCGCTCCTGGCCGAGGCGAGACTGCCGCTGCTGGCGGCCGCCATGGCCGGGTTCGGTGCCGTGGTCAGCGAGGTCGGGGCCGCCCAGATGGTCGGCGGCAACCTGGCGGGGGAGACCAGGGTGCTCACCACCGCCGCCGTGCTCGCCACCAGCCGTGGCCAGTTCGCGCTGGCCATCGCGTTCGGGCTCGTCCTGCTCGTCCTCGCGTTCGCCGTCAACCTCGTCGTCACGCTCGCGCAGCACCGGCAGCGGGTGACCCGATGAGCATCGGCTGCCGGGAGCTGCGGGTCACCGCCCACGGGCGCGACCTGGTGTCCGTGCCCGCGCTGGACATCCCGGCAGGGGAGACGCTCGCCGTGCTCGGCCCCAACGGCGCGGGCAAGTCGACGCTGCTCCGCGCACTGGCGCACCTGTCGCCCGCGACCGGTTCGGTCCTGCTCGACGGCGAGGTCGCGACCACCGCCCAGCTCCGCCAGGCCGTCGCGGCGGTGCTGCAACGCCCGGTCCTGCAACGCGCCTCCGTGCTCGACAACGCGGCGGCGGGCCTGCGGCTGCGCGGCGTGCGACGCCGCGAGGCCCGCCGCCGCGCCGAACCCTGGCTGGCCGCGCTCGGCGTCGCACACCTCGCCGACCGCCACGCCCACACGCTCTCCGGCGGCGAGGCGCAGCGCGTGGCCATCGCGCGCGCCCTCGCGGTCGCGCCACGCGTGCTGCTGCTCGACGAGCCGTTCACCGGTCTCGACGCCACCACGCGTACGGACCTGCTCGCCGACCTCCGCGCCGCGCTGGACGACCAGGACGCCGCGGTACTTCTCGTCACACACGACCGGGAGGAGGCGCGCGCGCTCGCACAGCGGACGGCGCTGCTCGTGCACGGGGAGATCCGGCAGACCGGCGCCACCTCGGAGGTCCTCGACGCACCCGCCGACCTCGAATGCGCGACCCTGCTGGGTTTCACCACCCACCTGCCGCCCGCTCTCACCGGTCACCACGCGACGCTGGTCGCCCGGCCGGAGCGCTGTCACCCACTCGGCGACGACGAGCCAACCCCACCGGACGCGGTCGTCGTCGACGGCGTCCTGCGCAGGGTGGTGCCCCTCGGCGGGGCGCTCCGCCTCGACGTCACGACACCGTCGGGCACCGTGACCGCGGTGACCACCGCGGAGGTGACGACGTCAGCGGGCGGTCCGATCCGCGTCGCCACGGCCTGGGAGCACCTGCGCGAGTGCTCGGCGCACGCGCGGGACGGTACGGTCAACTCGGCGCCGTGACGCGGTCGCACCCGTAGCGGTCAGCAGGGCGACCGGGACACGCAGCGTGGATGTCACCTCGTGGACACCCGCGACCGAGATGTTCACGCCGTGCCGTCCATGGTTCGGACGCGTGCCGAGGTTCGGGGGGAGCGGTTCGCCGCGGTCATGGCCGCGGTGGTTCGCCGGCTTCCGTGGGGACTCGCGAGGATCGTCCCACCGAGTCTGCTCGGGTTCGCCGTCATCAACGGGTTCACGTTCGGAGTCGACCTCGCGCTGCTCGGCGTGCTGCGGTCGGTGGCGCAGCTGCCGCTGTGGCTGTCGATCACGATCGCCTACGTCTGCGCGTTCGGGATCGGCTACGTGCTCAACCGGTCCCTCAACTTCCGTTCCCACGCCGCGGTGGGTCCGCAGGTCGCCACGTACGCGGTGGTGGTCGCGGTCAACTACCTCGTCTGGATCCTCGGGGTCGGTACCGGGCTGGCCGCCCTCGGCGTCGACTACCGCCTCGCCCGGCTGGCGGTGACGGCGCGACCGTCACCGCCCGACTCTGCGTCCTCAGGCGGGTACCGTCCACTTCTGGTTGGCGCCGCCGGTGCACGTCCAGATCTGGAGCTTCGCACCGTTGGCGGTGTTGTGGTCCCGCACGTCGAGGCACCTGCCACTGCCCACGTTGACGAGGTCACCACCCGACGTGTATGTCCACCGCTGGTTCCCGCCCGCGAAGCAGTCCCACAGCTGAACGGCCGTGCCGTCCGCGGTGCCGTTGCCGGTCACGTCCAGGCACTTGCCCAGGCCGCGGACCGTGCCGTCCGTGGCGAGGGTCCACTGCTGGTTCGGGCCGCCCGTGCACGTCCACATCTGCGGCTGGTTGCCGTTCGCGGTCGAACCGTCGGTGACGTCCAGGCACTTCCCGCCGAGGCCGGTGATCGGACCGGTCCTGGCGGGCGGGTTCGTGCCACCCGAACCCGGCCACGTGAACGTCGCCATCGCGCCGGCGGCCAGCTGGTAGCCGAACGTCTGGCCGCCGTAGGAGACCTGGAAATTCTGCGTGCCACCGCTGTTGACGGCGACCAGCACGATGGTGCCATCCGGGTTGCGGAACGCGACGTTCTGGACGCCGCCCTCGCCGTAGCCGGTCGAGTCGACGCGCACCGCGCCGGGTCGCACGAACTTGCTGAGGTGCCCCAGGACGTAGTACTCGGCGTTGTACGTGACGCTGCTGCCGTTCGTCGTCACCACACCCATGCAGTTCGTGCAGCTGCCGATCACCGGGCCGTGGTCGGCGTCGAGCGCCATGTTCCACGTCGTCACCGTCCTGGCCCAGTTGCGGGTGGTGCCGACCGCGAGGTTGATGCCCTGCCACCGCAACGTGTCCCGGAACGTCGCCGCGTCGCTGCCCGACGACGTGCCGGAGCACTCGGTGAAGAAGATGTCCTTGTCCGGCTGGGCGTTGTGCACCACCGACTGACCACTCGGGTTGCCGCCGTAGCAGTGCCACGCCGAGCCGGCCACGTTGCCGCCCGCGCTGGTGTTGACCTGCTGCGCGTAGCTGGTGTTGTCCCAGTTGTGGTCCCAGCCGAGCAGCCTGGTGCCCAGCCCGGCCGCGCGCAGCTTCGGCACCAGGTTGTTGATGACGGTCGACTGCTGGCTCGCCGGCATCAGCATGCCCGGGTAGCCGGGCGGGGAGAAGTTCGGCTCGTTCTGCACGCTCATGTAGTCGATCGGCGCGCCCGCCGCCCCGTACGCCTGGGCGAACTTGACGAGGTAGTCGGCGTACACCCCGATCTGGCTGTCGGACAGCGATCCGCCGATGAGGTTGTTGTTGGTCTTCATCCACGCGGGCGCGCTCCACGGCGAGGCCATGATGGTCAGCTCGGGGTTCAGCGACCGCGCCTGCCGGACCAGCGGCAGGATGTACGGGTCGTCGTGGGCGATGGAGAACCGCGACAGCGTCGGGTCGGGTGCGCCGTCGTCGTAGGTGTAGAAGTCGCGGGAGAAGTCCGTGGCGCCGATCGGCTGCCGCAGCCAGTTGAGGCCCACGCCGGTGCTGGGGCTGAACAGCGCGTGCATGATCTCGTCGCGGCGTGGTGAGTTGAACACGTTCCACGCGGCGGCGTCGGTGAACGAGGCGCCGAAGCCCACCATCGACTGGTACGTGGCGTTCGGGTTCACGGTGATCACCGGGCCGCTGCCGCCGGACCCGAACTCGACGCTCGCCTGCTGGCGCAACAGGTTCGCCCGGTCGCCGGTGGTGAGCCAGACGTTGACGGTCGGCGCCGCGACCGCCGGTGCGGCCGGAATGGCGAGCAGTGCTCCGACGGTGGCCGCCACTGCCGTCACGACGACGGCCCGCCGCCGTGTTCTCGATGTGGACATGACGCTCCTTGCAGGGTTGGGAGCAATCGCCGCACCTCCGTGTGCGGCGAAGTCAGTCGTAGAGGCGCAGGTCGGCGATGCTCCACCAGTTGCCCGCCGCGGCGGTGGCGGTGATGCGCAGGTACCGTGCGCTGGTGCGGCGGACGTCGACGTTCGTGAGCTGCCCGACGCCGGTGCCGGTCGCGAGGGTGCGCCAGGTCGTGCCGTCGCCGCTCGCGGACAGCTGCCAGCCACGCGCGTAGTCGCCCAGGTTGCCGCCACTGTCGATCGCGACCCGGCGGAAGTGCTTGCGGGCGCCCAGATCCACCTGGACGTACTGGCCGGGTGCCTGCCCTGTCTCACTGGACCAGCGGGTCGAGGCGTCGTCGTCCACAACGGAGTCCGCGCCGTTGCCGTGCGAGGCGGTGGCGCTCGCCCCTGCCAACGACACGAGGTCCAGCTTGCTGTCGTGGCCGCGGGGCCAGGTGAACGTGGCCAGCGCACCGCCCGGCAGTGTGTACTCGAAGGTCCGGTCCCCGACGGTGACCGCGAACGACCGAGGGTCGTCGTTCTCGTTGTGCACCACCAGCGCGATCGAGCCGTCCGGGTTGCGGAACGCCACGTCCATGATCTGGCCGTTCCAGCCCGTGGTGCCGAAGGACGTGCTGGCGATCCGGCGGGCACCCGGCCGCACGAACTTCGACAGGTGCCCGATCGTGTAGTACTCGGCGTCGGTCCGCACCGAGCCGTCCGGCAGGACCGTGACCAGCCCGGTGCACGTCCCGCAGCCGCCGTTGTGCGGCCCGCCGGTGCTGTCCAGCGCGATGTTCCAGGTGACCGCGCTGCGCGCCCAGTCGCGGGTGGTGCCGATGACGACGTTGCGGGCGTGCCAGGTCAGGGTGTCGCGGAAGACCTTCTCCGGCGGGTCGGTGGCGCCGCGCGAGCCGGAGCACTCGGTGAACCAGATCCCCTTACGGGGGAAGGCGTTGTGGAGCGCGGTCTGTGCGCTGGGGTCGCCGTAGTAGCAGTGGTAGGCGATGCCGGCGAGCCAGCGGGCCGCCGGGTCGCGCAGGAGCCGGTACGGGTAGTCGCTCTCCTGGTCGCCGTCGTTCGGGTGCGTCGCCCAGTTGTGGTCGTAGCCGAGGATCTTCGTGTGCGGGCTGGCGGCACGCAGCTTCGGGCCGAGGGCCGCGATCACCTTCACCTGCTGGGCGACCGGCATGTCGGTGCCCGGGTAGGCGTCCGGGGTGCGGTTCTGCGGCTCGTTCTGCACCGACAGGTAGTCGATCGGGATCCCCGCCCTCGTGTAGGCCTGGACGAACTTCACCAGGTAGCGGGCGTAGGCGTCGTAGATCGCCGGGTCGTCCTTCAGCCTGCCGCCGACGAGCGAGTCGCCGGTCTTCATCCACGCGGGCGGGCTCCACGGCGTCGCCATGACGCTCAGATGCGGGTTCAGCCGCTTCGCTTCACGCAACAGCGGCAGGATCCGCGCCTCGTCGTGGGCGATGCTGAAGTGCCGCAAGGCGAAGTCGGTCTCACCGGGCGGGACGTCGTCGTAGGTGTAGTGCTCGGCCGCCGCGGTGAAGTCGGACGAACCGACCGGCTGCCGCAGGAAGCTCACGCCGATGCCGCGTACCGGGTCGAACAGCGCACGCATGGTGTCGGCCCGGACGGCGGGGGAGAGCCCGGCGAGCACGGCGGCCGACGAGTCGGTGATCGACGCGCCGAACCCGTCGACGGTCTGGTAGGCGCGGTCGGGATCGACCACGATCGTCGGGTGGACCGAGGCGGTCGTGCCGAACGGGACGGGTGGTCGCTCGGTCATCACCTCCGCGCGGTCCGGCGTGGTCACCCACACCCGGGCCGGTGGCGCGTCCCGCCCGGCCTCGGCGGGCACGGCGACGAGGCCGAGGAGCAGGGTGGCGGTCGCGAGTCCACGAACGATCGTTCTCATCAGCATCCTGTAACAAGAATCGCATCACCATGAAACGGGCTTTTGCATGATGAAACACCCGGGCGTTCGGTATCGTCAAGAGCCATGCCAGACCACCCGCGGGCGACCCTCCGCGACATCGCCGCGGAGACCGGTGTCTCCGTCGCCACGGTCTCCCGTGTGCTCAACGACCACGTCAACGTGGCACCCCGAACCCGTGACCTGGTGTTGCGGGCCGTCGAGCGGCGCAGGCTGCCCGCCCCCGCACCCCTCAAGCAGCGCACCGTCTACGTCCGCTGCCCGTACGTGCTCACCGACTACTTCGGCCTGATCGTGTCCTCGATCGCGGAGACGCTGAAGCTCCACGGGCTGCGCCTGCTGCTGGACGCGGGCGAGTCCGGCCAGCGCAGCGACGCGCTCCCCGGCCTGCCCGGCCAGGACGACGTCGACGCGGCGATCCTCATCCTCCCGCCCGAGGACGGCGAGGCGCTGGTCGCCTTGTCCCGCACGGGTTTCCCGTTCGTCGTGGTCGACCCCCGCACCCCGCCACCGCCGGACATCGCCGCCGTCTCCGCCGCGCACTTCTCGGGTGCCCGGGCGGTGGCGAACCACCTCATCGGGCTCGGCCACCGCGACATCGGCGTCATCGCGGGTCCCGAGGAGTGGCTGGCGGGCGACGCCCGGCTCGCGGGCCACCGAGCCGCACTCGCCCAGGCAGGCGTCCTCCTGACCGGCGACCGGTTGCGGCACGTCGAACCCACCACCGCCGCCGGGCGACGGGCGGCCGAGGAACTGCTCGACCGGACCCCGCGGCCCACCGCGATCGTCTGCTTCAACGACAAGGTCGCCGTCGGCACGCTGCAGGCCGCCCGCGACCGCGGCCTGCGTGTCCCCGAGGACCTGTCCATCGCCGGGTTCGACGACATCGACCTCAGCCAGGCGACCGACCCGGCGCTGACCACGGTGCGGCAACCGCTGCAGGAACTGGGCCGCATCGCGGTCTCCCAGCTGATGCGCGTCCTCGACGGGCACCAGCCCGAGGCACTGCACATCGAACTGGCCACGACACTCGTCGTCCGCGACTCCACGGGCCCGGCGACGCGGCGCCGCTGACGCGCCGCCGCGGAAATTGGTTCGCGCGACCGGTCACACGCGCGTATCACTGCGGCATGGCCGACACGTCCCCCGGGGATGACCAGCTCACGATCCGCACCCTCACCGACGCGGACCTGCCCGTGTTCAGCGAAGTCCTGGCGACTGCCTTCCTGATCGACCACAGCGCGGAGTTCCTGGCCGCGGAACGGTCGGCGTTCGAGCCCGCACGCAGCCACGCCGTGTTCGACGGCGAGACCATGATCGGCACCGGTCAGCTCCTGAGCCGCCGCATCGTCGTGCCCGGCGCCGAACCCGTCCCGGTCGGGGCGGTGACGTCCATCGGGGTCGCGCCGGGACATCGCAGGCGGGGAGTGCTGAGCAGGATCATGCGCGGCCAGCTGGAGTTCCTGCACGAGGCCGGGGAGCCACTCGCGATCCTGTGGGCGTCGGAGGGCGGGATCTACGGCCGGTTCGGGTACGGACTCGGCACCCAGCACACGCAGATCACGGTGCCGCGCGGCACCGCCTTCCGCCGGGACGTGGCGGTCGATCCCGACCCGGTGCGCGAACTGCCCCGCGAACAGGCCGTGCCGATCATGCGCGATCTCTACGACAAGCTCTGGCCCAGCCGCACCGGCTACCTGGACCGCACCACCGACGGCACCTGGGAGTACCACCTGTTCGACGACGCCGGCCGCCGCGGCGGCCAGACCGCGATGCGGTTCGCGGTGCACCCGCAGGCCTACGCCGTGTACCGCGCGAAGGAGGACTGGCAGGCCCGCGGCCCCCGGGCGAGGGTGACCGTGCACGAGCTGACCGCCGCCACCCCGGCGGCGTACGCGGCGATGGTGCGCTACCTGCTGGACATGGACCTCGTGGGCGAGGTGGTTCTCCGGGCGGGCACCGACGAGCCACTGGTACACATGCTCGCCGACCCACGCGCGGCACTGCGCACGCTGTTCGACGCACTGTGGGTACGCGTCGTCGACGTGGACCGGGCCCTGACCGCGAGAAGGTACCCGGTCCCCGTGGACCTGGTGCTGGACGTCGACGACGCCGTGTGCCCGTGGAACGCGGGCCGGTGGCGCCTGGTGGCCGGTCCGGACGGCCGTGCCGAGGTCACCCGCACCGACGCCCCAGCCGACCTGGCACTGGACGTGGCGGCCCTGGGCACAGTGTTCTTCGGCGGCACCAGGCTCGCCACGCTGGCGGCTGCGGGCCGGGTCCGCGAGCACAGCCCAGGGGCGCTGGCGACGGCATCACTGGCCTTCCTGCACGACGACGAACCGCGCTGCCTCGAGGCGTTCTGAGCGCGCGGGAAGGTTCACCTGCCCAGCAGCCGGGACACGTCGTGCGGCCGCCGGTCGGCGGGCAGGCCCAGGCTCGTGAGCACGTCGGCGGCCTGTCGTGCCGGCAGGTGGTCGAACCAGCGGGCGGTGAGGTCGTGGACGGCCTGGTCGGTCGGTTCGCCGTACAGCCGGAACCGGCCGATGCCGCCGTCCGGGTGCATCTCCAGGCGGACCTGGGTGGCCGGGCGGTCCGTGCGGAGCCGGAAGCGGTGTGTCGTGTCGGGTTGCAGGGCGGTCTCGGGTAGCAGGGGGAACCACGTCCGGCCGTCGGCCGAGCCGGACAGCGTGATCCGGTCGGGGGAGTTGCCGCGGTAGTGCGTGGTCGCGATCTCGGCGACCTTCGGCACGGCGGGGCACGCCAGCGCCAGTTCCACCCAGTCGTGCCCGCCGTCGCGGCGGCGGGCGGTCTCCCAGCCGTCGGCCATGAAGCGCGACTCGCCCGGCTGGAGCATGTTGGCGGGCGGGGAGAAGAAGCTGTCGCTGCACCGCAGCACCCGGCCGCCGTTCGCGGTGGACACCAGGTCGAAGGGGAGGTCGAACAGGTCGCGGGGGTCGGGCACCGCCTCGCCGTGCACCCGCAACCGCGCGACCCCGCCGTCGGGCAGGATGTGCAGCCGGACGTGCGTCACCCGCAGCTCGGCGTCCACGGTGAACACGTTCGGCCCGCCGCCGGTCAGCTCGCTCTCCGGCACCAGTTCGAACCAGTCGGCGTCGGCCAGTTCGGCGACACCGGGGTACCCGGACACGCCCGTGCCCTCGAGCAGGCAGCGTTCCGGGTAGTTGCCGAGGAAGAACGCCGTGTCCACGTCGACCGTGCGCACGATGCCGGGCACGCCGAGACGGATCAACGCCCAGTCGTGGCCCGCGCCGCGGCGCCGCCGGGTCTCCCACCCGTCGTACTGCTGGCCCTTCGGTGTGAACGTGTGCGGGCGGAACGTCGGCGGCTCTGCGCGGACGAGGTTCTCCTTGTCGGCGAAGAACTCGTCGCTCGCGGCCATCACGGTGCCGCCCAGCGAGGCGACGGCGAGGTCTGGGTGGGTCATGCGTTCCTCTCCCTGCTCAACAGGTTTCCGGTCGGGTCCCCACCCCGCAGCCACGTCCGGCGGACGACACCGGACAGCCGGGCGCCGTCGTACGGGGTGACGGGGTGGCGGTGGCGGAGGCCGGTGGCGTCGACGACGTACTCGTCATCGGGCGCGAACGCGACCAGATCGGCGTCACAGCCCGGCGCGATCCGGCCCTTGCGCGCCAGGCCGACGAGGTCGGCGGGCGCGGACGCCATCCACCGCACCACCTCGGACAGTGCGTGCCCTCGGCGGCGTGCCTCGGTCCACACCGCGGGCAGGCCGAGCTGCAGCGAGGAGATCCCGCCCCACGCCTCGCCGAACCCGCCGCGCTTCAACTCCGGCGGCGACGGCGAGTGGTCGCTCACCACGCAGTCGACCACCCCGGCCGCCAGACCCGCCCACAACCCGTCCCGGTTCGCCTCGCCCCGGATGGGCGGGCAGCACTTGAACTCCGTGGCACCGGCGGGGATCCGCTCCGCCGCGAACGTGAGGTAGTGCGGGCACGTCTCGGCCGTGATCCGCACCCCGGCCGCCCGCGCCTCCGCGACCATCCCCAGCGTGGCCGCCGACGACAGGTGCAGGACGTGCGCCCGCGCGGACCGCGCCGCCACCCGTTCGACGAGCCCCGCCACCGCTCGCTGCTCGGCCGAGTCCGGCCGCGACCCCACGAACTCCGCATAGGACGGTCCAGGTTCGCGCAGCTCACCGGGGTCCTCCGCGTGCACGACGAGCAGCGCGTCCAGTTGGGCCAGCACGTCCAGCACGGCGTCGAGTTCCGCCCATGACAGCGGCGGGAACTCGTCCACCCCGGACGGCGACAGGAAGCACTTGAACCCGAACACCCCCGCCTCGTGCAGCCGTGCCAGCTCCGCCAGGTTTCCTGGCACGGCCCCACCCCAGAACCCGACGTCGACCACGCACTGCCCGGCCGCCGCCGCACGCTTCACGTCGAGCGCGGCCGCGGTCGTGGTCGGCGGCAGGCTGTTCAACGGCATGTCGACGATCGTGGTGACCCCACCGGCCGCCGCGGCCGCCGTCGCCGTGGCGAACCCCTCCCACTCGGTGCGGCCCGGCTCGTTCACGTGTACGTGGGTGTCCACCAGACCGGGCAGCAACGCGAGATCACCGAGGTCGACGTCCTCCCGGGCGATCACAGTGGCCGCACGGGAGACGACATCGGCGATCCGCCCGTCTCGCACGCACACCGCTGCCGGGCGCGGCCCGTCCGGTGTGTACACCGCGTCGGCGCGCAGCACGAGGTCCATCACGGCAGCCACTCCTCGGCGAGCTTCGCCGACACCGCGGTCAGCAACGGCCCGGCCTCGGCGACACAGCGCGCCGGGTCCGGCTCCACGTCGGTCAGCGCGTACACGGCCTCGATGCCCACCTCCCGCAACTGGGTCGTGGACAGCGCGCACTGGCCCGCGACCGCGACCACCGGCACGTCCACCCGCGCCGCCACCCCCGCGGGTGCCTTGCCACGCAACGTCTGCGCGTCCATCCGTCCCTCTCCCGTGACCACCAACCGGGCGCCACGCACGGCGTCGTCGAACCCCAGCAGCTCGGCGAGCACCTCGATCCCCGGCCGCATCGACGCGCCCAGCACGGTCAGCGCGGCGAACCCGACACCGCCCGCCGCACCCGCACCCGCTGCGGCGGGATCGCCCCCGGCGACCTCCGCCCACCGCCGCAGCCCGTCCGCCAGGATCCGCACCGCAGCGGGCCGGGCGCCCTTCTGCGGCCCGTACACCGCAGCCGCGCCCTGCGGCCCGAGCAGCGGGTTGTCCACGTCGGACGCCAGCACGACGGCCACCTCGGACAGGGCGGGATCGAGGCCGGACAGGTCCAGCCGTGCGAGGTCCCGCAACGCGGCACCGCCCGGCGGCAGCTCCGCACCCGACGCGTCGAGCAGCCGGGCGCCGAGCGCCGACAGCAGCCCCGCACCGCCGTCCGTGCAGGCGCTGCCGCCGAGCCCGAGCACCACCCGCCGCGCACCGGCCAGCACCGCCGCCGCGAGCACGTCACCGGTGCCCGCGCTCGACGCGGTCAACGGCGCGGTCACACCGCCGGGCAGGCGCCGCAGCCCCGACGCCTCGGCCAGCTCCACCACCGCGGTCGTCCCCGACAGCGCGAACGAGGCGGTGACCCGCTGCCCGGTCGGCCCGCGCGCGGGCACGTCCACCCGGCTGAACCCGGCCGCCACCGCCGCGGCCACGGTGCCCTCGCCGCCGTCGGCCATCGGCAGCACCCGCACCGGCACGTCCGGCCGGGCGATGCCGATGCCCGCGGCCACGGCGTCCGCGACCTTGGTGGCGGACAGCGACCCCTTGAACTTGTCCGGCGCCACGAGGACGTGCCCACTCACGGGAGCGGCTCGAATTCCCGCACCGCGTCGATCGCCGGGCCGTGCGGGGTGTTCGCCTCCCGCTCGATCATGATCTCGACGAGCACCGGCCGCGAGGTCGCCACGGCCTCCTTGCGCGCCCACTCCAGCGCGTCCTGGATCTCGCCCGGTTCGTGGACGCGCCTGCCCGCGCAGCCGTACGCCTCCATGATCTTGACGTTGTCCGTGCCGTACTCGTCGTAGTGGATGTCGACCTGGTAGTTCATGTCGTAGGGGAGCGAGGCCTGCCGGATCAGCCCGAGGTACTCGTTGTTGATCATGATCAGCACGAACGGCACGTCGTACTGCGCCCCGACCGCCAGCTCCTCCACCATGTACTGGAAGCCGTAGTCGCCGACGATGCCGACGACCTCCGCGTCCGGCTCGGTGTGCTTGAGCGCCTTCTTCACGCCGATCGCCGCCGGGATCTCCCAGCCGAGTGGCCCGGCCTGCCCGCACACCTGGTAGTGCCGCGGCCGGTACGACTTCTGGTGCTGGCCGCCCCAGATCTGGTACAGGCCGATCGCGGTGACGAAGTAGGTCTCCTGGCCGAAGACCTCGTTGATCTCCTTGTAGACCCGCGGCGCCTTGATCGGGACGGTGTCGAAGTCCTCCCGGCGGCCCAGGCTCCGCTTCAGCTCGCCGACCCGGTCGACCCACGCCTGCGGACCGCGCTCGCCGCGCCGCCGTGCCGTGTCGAGCAGCGCGCGCAGGAACAGCTTCGCGTCCGAGACGATGCCGAGGTCGGGCGGGAACACCTTGCCCAGCTGCGTCGGCTCGATGTCGACGTGGATGAACGTCCGGTCCCCGCGGTACACGTCGAGCGTGCCGGTGTGCCGGTCGCCGAACCGCGCACCGACCGCGAGGACGACGTCGGACTCCAGGAACGACGCGTTGCCGTACCGCTGCGAGGTCTGCACCCCGGTCATCCCGGCGAACAGCGGGCTGTCCTCGTCGACCGCGCCCTTGCCCATCAGCGTGACCTGCACCGGGACGTTCAGCACCGACGCCAGCTCGCGCAGTTCGTCGGCCGCGTCCGCGATGATCACGCCACCACCTGCCAGGATGAGCGGGCGTTCCCCGGCGAGCAGCAGGTCCAGTGCCCGTTCGACGCGGGGCTGGTGCGGGCGCACGTCCTCGACGGGCAGCGGCACGTCGATCGCCGGGTCGTACTCGATGATCTCCTTGGCGACGTCCACCGGGATGTCGACCAGCACCGGGCCTGGCCGGCCGGACCGGGCGACCCGGAACGCCTCGCGGAACACCCACGGCGCGGTCGCCGCCTCCTTGACCTGCACCGCCCACTTCGTGACCGGCTTGGCGATCTCGACGATGTCGACGGCCTGGAACGCCTCCTTGTGCAGTGCCGTCGACACGGCCTGGCCGGTGACGCACACGATCGGGATGGAGTCCGCCATCGCCGTGTACAGGCCGGTGATCATGTTCGTCCCGGCCGGGCCGGACGTGCCGATCGCGACGCCGACCTTGCCGCTGGTGCGGGACCAGCCGTCGGCCATGTGCGTCGCGCCCTCCTCGTGCCGCACGGTCAGGTGCTCGATGCCGCCGACCACTTCCATCGCTTTGTACAGCGGGAGGATCGCCGCGCCGGGGCAGCCGAACGCGGTGTCGACCCCCTCCGACCTGAGCACGTGGACGACCGCCTCCATCGCGGGCATGCGTGTCATGTCAGCGCTCCTCCCTGCCGGAGAACCGTTCCGCGACGGCGAGCAGCCCGGAGTGGTCGCGGTCGCCGAGACCCTGCGCCCGCGCCGCCTGCACGTGTGCCGCGACCTGGAACGCGAACGGCAGCGCCACCTCGGCCTGCCGGGCCGCGTCGAGCACGATGCCCATGTCCTTGTGGTGCAGGTCGATCCGGAACCCGGGCGTGTAGTCGCGGGCCAGCATCGACGCCCGCTTCAGCTCCAGGATCCTGCTGCCCGCGAGCCCGCCCGCCAGCACGTCGAGCCCGGCCTCGGCGTCCACACCGGACGCCTCCATCAGCAGGATGGCTTCGGCGACGAGCGCGTACGTGCCGCCGACGACCAGCTGGTTGGCGGCCTTGACGAACTGCCCGGCGCCTGCCGGGCCGACGAGCGCGGCGACCTTGCCGACCGCGTCGAACACCGGCTTCGCGGCGTCGAAGTCCGCCCGCGCGCCACCGACCATGATGGACAGGACGCCGTCGATCGCACCCTGCTGACCACCGGACACCGGCGCGTCCAATACACGGGTGCGGGCCTCGGCGATCTTCTGGGAGGTCTCCGGGCGGATCGTGCTGAAGTCGATCAGCAGCGCGCCCGGTTCGAGGTGCGCCAGCACGCCGTCGTCGCCGAGGACGACCGCCTCGACGTGCTGGTCAGCCGGGAGCATCGTGGCCACGATGTCGGCACCCCGTACGGCGTCGGCGATCGACGCGGCTGGTTTGCCGTCGTCGGCGGCCAGCGCGGCGACCGCGTCCGCGTTGAGGTCGTACCCGGTGACCGCGAACCCGGCCCGGACGAGGTTGCGGGCCATGGGCGCGCCCATGATGCCCAGGCCGATGAAACCGATGGAAGTCACGAGGTCTCCGTTTCCTTGCGCAGCCAGCCGAAGCTGTCCGCGCTCGCGCCGGACGGCGTGTACTCCAGGCCCACGTGGCCCCGGTAGCCGTTCGCGGCGAGCTTGCCGAGATGTGCGAAGAGGTCGAGCGACCCGGTGCCAGGTTCGTGGCGGCCGGGCGCGTCGGCGATCTGCACGTGGCCGATCCGGCCGGTGTGCTCCGCGATCACGGCGTCGAGGTCGTCGCCGTTCACGGTCAGGTGGTAGAGGTCGGCGAGGAGCCGCAGGTTGTCCGCGCCCACGCGGTCGAGCACCGCGAGCGCGTCGGCGGCCGTGCGCAGCGGGTAGCGCGGCGCGCCGCTGAGCGGTTCGACGAGGACCACCCCGTCGAACGCGGCGGCCGCCCCGGCCAGGTTCTCGACGGCCAGCGCGTCCTGTTCCGCGGGGTCGACCCCGTCGACCCGGTTGCCGTACAACGCGTTCAGCGCCGGGCATCCCAGCCGCTCCGCGATGTCCACCGCCACCGGGATGTTCGCCACGAACTCCGCCGACCGCGCGGGCAGGGACAGGACCCCGCGGTCCCCGCCGGGCATGTCCCCGGCGAAGAAGTTCAACCCCACCAGGCGTACCCCGGCGTCCTGGATCGCCGCGACGAACCGGTCGACGTCGGCATCGGCCGGGGTCGCGGTGTCGAACGGCCACCAGAACTCCACCGCGTCGAAACCGGCCTCGGCCGCGGCCGAGGGACGGTCCAGCAGCGGCAGCTCGGTGAACAGGATGGACAGGTTCACATCGAATCGGGTCACGACTTCTCCTTGTACGCACGCCAGTCGCCGAACTCGGTGATGTCGGTGAGCCGGGTGTGCGAGGTGTACGGGCGGCGCAGCAGCATGGCGAACGACGAACTCCCGTCCGCCAGCTCGATCACGCCCAGTTCCAGCTCGTGCGGCTCACCGGGCAGCACCTTGTCGCGCAGCACGTCGAGCGGCAGGTCGTACAGCTCCCCGGCCACCGCCGCGCCGCCGTGGGCGACCGGGTACAGCGCGGGGCACGCGTCGCCGACCGAGTAGAACCGGTACTTCGGCGCGGTGGTGGTCTCCTTCACGAGCGGGGCGCCGTCGAGCAGGTGGTGCAGCGGTTCGCCGCGCATGGCGCCGCCGTTGAGGAACATCAGTGCCACAGCGGTTCCTTTCAGGTGAGCAGGTGCTCGATGCCGGTGACGCCGAAGTAGACGGCGAAGACCGCGGCGAGCGAGGTCAGCAGCCAGCCGGGCCAGCTGCCCTTGCAGATCCGGATGAGCACGTAGGAGATGAGGCCCGCGCCGATCCCGTTGGTGATCGAGTAGGTGAACGGGATGACCGCGATCGTCAGGAACACCGGGATCACGAAGTCCGTGTCCTGCCACGGGATCTTGCGGCACTGGGCCATCATCATCCCGCCGATCACCACCAGCGCCGGTGCCGCGGCCTGGGCGGGGACGACCGCCGCCAGCGGCGTGAACAGCAGCGTGGCCGCGAACAACGCACCGGTCACCACGCTCGCGAGCCCGGTCCGCGCGCCCTCGCCGACACCTGCCGCCGACTCGAGGAACACGGTGTTGGGGGAGGAGCCGCTGACCCCGCCCATGACCGCGCCCGCACCGTCCACGACCAGGATGCGTCCCATTCCGGGCACCTTGCCGTTCCGCGACAGACCGGCCTCGTCCGAGACGCTGGTGATCGTGCCCATCGCGTCGAAGAACCCGGACAGCACCAGCGTGAACAGGAACACCGTCGCCGCGATCGGGCCCGCCGAGACGAACCCGCCGAACAGGTCCACGTCACCGAACAACGCGAAGTCGGGCGCCGCCACCAGGTTGTCGGGCACGGTCGGCTCCACCAGACCCCAGCCGGGCACCTCGAACAGCGCGTTGACCACGATCGCCAGCACGGTCGCCACGCCGATGCTGATCAGGACCGCACCGGGCACCTTCCGCGCGGTCAGCACGGTCATCAGCAGCAACCCGACGCAGAACACCACGACCGGCCAGCCCGACAGGTGCCCGTCCATGCCCAGCCGCATCGGGACGGTCGTGTTCGCCGCGTCCGGCATGCGGGTCACGAACCCGGCGCTCACCAGGCCGACCAGCGCGATGTAGAGGCCGATGCCGACGGTGATCGCGGTCTTGAGCGCCATCGGGATCGCGTTCATGATCCGCTCGCGCACCCCGCTGACCGCCATCAGCACGATGCACACGCCCTCGAGCACCACCAGCCCGAACGCCTGCGCCCACGTCATCGTCGGCGCCATCTGGAACGCGACGATGCCGTTGATGCCCAGCCCCGCCGCGAGCGCGAGCGGCACGTTGCCGACGACGCCCATGAGGACGGTCATGACCGCGGCCGCGAGCGCCGTCGCGGTGGTGATGGCCGCCGTGGACAGGCGAGCGCCGGTGATGTCCGCGGACGCGCCGAGGATCAACGGGTTGAGCAACACGATGTACGCCATCGCGACGAACGTCGTGACCCCGCCACGGACCTCCCGGCCCACGGTCGAGCCGCGGCGGCGGACGGCGAAGAAGCGGTCCACGGCCGAGATGCGCGGGACGGGTGGGAGAGGGGCTTCCGGTGGGGCTTCGGGTCGGGTCTGCGTCATTGCGTACTCCCTTGCCGGTGGGCGTGCGGCACCCGGCCCGCGACTCAGGCGGGCCCTTCTCGGGGTGGCACGGTCAGTGCTTTTGAGGTGCTCCGGTCAGCACCTGGTTGTCAGTACTCGACGCGGGTGGTGTTCTCCAGCCACGCCGTGAACGGGGCGAACCCGTCTACTGTGGACAGCTGGAGCACGGGTACGTGCCAGCTGTCCCTCGGCTTGTCGAAAAGCTCGTAGAAGGCGCGGTCGTCGAAACCGGCCTTGGCGGCGTCGTCGCGGTCGCTCGCGTACACCACCCGGTCCACGCGTGCCCACAGCGCCGACGACAGGCACATCGGGCACGGCTCGCACGACGACACCAGCACGCACCCCTCCAGGGAGAACGTGCCCAGCTCCTGGCAGGCCGCGCGGATCGCGGTCACCTCGGCGTGCGCGGTCGGGTCGAGGTTCGTGGTCACCCGGTTGATGCCGGTCGCCACGACCTCGCTGCCGCGAGCGATCAGCGCGCCGAACGGGCCGCCGCCGTTCGCCACGTTCTCGGTGGCGAGCCGGATGGTCCGGGTCAGCCAGTCGGCTTCGACGTCGGTGTTCACGAACACGGGTGATCTCCTCCGGTGATGTGTTCCGGCTTGACCGGGACGCGGGGCAGTTCGAGGCCGGTCGCCGCGCGGATCGCGTTGGCGATGGCCGGCGTGGCCGAGATGGTGGGTGGTTCGCCGACGCCGCGGACTCCGTACGGGGCGTGCGGGTCGGGTCGTTCGAGCACCTCGACGGTCATCGGCGGCACGTCGAGGATGGTCGGGATGAGGTAGTCGGTGAACGACGGGTTGCGCACCTTCCCGTCCGCCACCTGGATCTCCTCCATCACCGCGAGCCCCAGGCCCTGCGCGGACCCGCCCTGGATCTGGCCGACCACGGCGTCGGGGTTGACCGCCTTGCCGACGTCCTGCGCGCAGTCCAGCGCCACCACCCGGACCAGGCCGAGGTCGAGGTCCACGTCCACCACGGCCCGGTGCGCGGAGAAGCCGTACTGCACGTGCGCGTTGCCCTGTCCCGTTTCCGGGTCCAGCGGGTACGTCTTCCGGTGGTGGTACTCGCGGGTCTCCTCGATGACGTCGTCGCCGAGCAGCTCGACCAGGTCCGCGTGCACCACACCGTCGGCGTCCACGACCTTGCCGCCGTGTATCGACAACCCGGGCTTCCCGACCCGCTCGAACACCCGCTCCGCGACGGCCCGGCTCGCGTCGCGCACCGCACCACCGGTCACGTACGTCTGTCGCGACGCGGAGCTGGACCCGGCGTCACCGACGCTCGTGTCGTTCGGGTGCAGCACGACCCGCTCGACCCCCAGTTCCGTGCGGGCGATCTGCTGCTGCACGGTCACCAGGCCCTGACCGACCTCCGCCGCCGCGGTGTGCACCAGCGCGACCGGCTCGCCGCCGACCACCGCCAGGCGCACCCGCGCGGTCGAGTAGTCGTCGAGGCCCTCCGCGTAGGAGATGTTCTTGATCGTCACCCCGTACCCGACACCGCGGACGACCCCTTCGCCGTGCGTGGTGTTCCCCGCGCCACCGGGCAGTTGGAGAATGTCGCCGGTGTGCTCGCCGGGGAGCGGGAGGTCCCGGACCCTGGCGACCAGTTCGGCCACCGGCGCGGGGAAGTCGACGACCTGCCCGGTGACCGTGGTCGAGCCCTCGCTCATCGCGTTGCGGATCCGCAGCTCCGCCGGGTCCATGCCCAGCGCGGCGGCGAGCTTGTCCATCTGGGACTCGTAGGCGTAGGTCGGCTGCACCGCGCCCAGCCCGCGCATCGCGCCGCACGGCGGGTTGTTGCTGTACACGCCCCAGCCCTCGATGTGCGCGTTCGGCACGTCGTACGGGCCGACCGACAGCGTGGTGCCGTTGCCGACCACCACCGGGGTCTTCGACGCGTACGCGCCACCGTCGAAGTACAGGCGTGCCTTCACATAGACCAGGTCGCCGTCCTTCGTGGCGCCGTGCTCGTAGTACATCCGCGCCGGGTGCCGGTGCACGTGCCCGAAGAACGACTCCTCGCGGTGGTACGACATCTTCACCGGACGGCCCGTGTGCAGCGCCAGCATGCACGCGTGCACCTGCATCGACAGGTCCTCGCGGCCGCCGAACGCGCCGCCGACACCCGAGAGCGTCAACCGCACCTTGTCCAGCGGCAGCCCGAGCGCGTGCGCGGTCTGCTTCTGGTCCACGTGCAGCCACTGCGTCGCGACATACAGGTCCACGCCGCCGTCGCCGTCCGGCACCGCCATCCCGGCCTCCGGACCGAGGAACGCCTGGTCCTGCATGCCGATCTCGTACACCCCGGACACCACGACGTCCGCCGTCGCGTCCGGGTCGCCCTTGACGATCCGCTGGTGGCGCACCACGTTCCCGCCGGGGTGCAGCGCGGGCAGCGCGTCGTCGTGCGCGATCTCCTCCACGTCGAGCAGCGGGCTCAGCACCTCGTACTCCACCCGGATCGCCGTGAGCGCCCGCCGGGCGGTCTCCGGGTGGTCGGCCGCGACCAGCGCCACCGGCTCGCCCTGGTACCGCACCACGTCCTCGGCCAGCACCGGGGTGTCCTGGTGCTTGAGCCCGTAGACGTTCTCGCCGGGCACGTCCTCGTGCGTCAGCACCGCGTACACACCCGGCAGCGCCAGCGCGGGGCCGACGTCGATCGCGTGGATGCGGGCGTACGGGTGCGGGCTGCGCAACGTCGCGCCCCACAGCATGTCCTCGTGCCACAGGTCCGACGCGTACGCGAACTCGCCACGCACCTTCAGGTTGCCGTCCGGCCGGAGCGGACTGTCGCCGATGCCGCCGGAGATGACGTCGTCGAGCTTCGGGACGGTCATCGGGCGGCCCTCCCGCGCTGTGCCGCGAGCCGCACCGCGTCGAGGATCTTCTCGTAACCCGTGCAGCGGCACAGGTTCCCCGCGAGCGCCTCCCGGATCTCCGGATCGGTCGGCTCGTCGTTGCGGGCGATCAGGTCGTGTGCCTGGACGATCAGCCCGGGCGTGCAGAACCCACACTGGACCGCACCGGTCTCGACGAACGCCTCCTGGACCGGGTCGAGCCGGTCACCGTCGGCCAGACCCTCCACCGTGCGCACCTCGCGGCCCTCCGCCTGCCCGGCCGCGACGAGGCACGAGCACACCGGCGCACCGTCCAGGTAGACCGTGCACGACCCGCATTCCCCTTGCTCACAGGCGTTCTTCGACCCGGGGAGGCCGAGCCGCTCCCGCAGCACGTACAGCAGGCTCTCGCCCGGCCACACGTCGTCCGCGGTGCGCCGCTCGCCGTTCACCGTGAATGTCACGCGCATGCCCTGCCTCCGTTCACGTAGTCGGACCACGCCCAGCCGAGCGTGCGGCGCGCCAGCACGGACAACGCGTGCCCGCGGTAGGCGGCGGTGCCCCGGACGTCGTCGATCGGCGACGCGGCCTCGGCGACCAGCGCACCGAAACGGCGCAGCACCGAGTCGGCGATCGCCCGCGGCGAGTCCCAGTTCAGCTCACCGGCGATGAACTCCTCGGCGGCGGTCGCGCGGCGCGGCGTCGGCGCGGCCGACCCGAGTCCCGTGCCGACCCGGCGTTCCGCGGGGTGCAGCGCCAGCCCGAACGCGCACACCGCGATCACCATCGCGTTGCGGGTGCCGATCTTGCTGAACTGCTGCGGGCCAGCCGCCGGTGCCAGGTGCACGGCGGTGATCAGCTCGTCCGGTTCGAGCACGTTCCGCTTGACCCCGGTGTAGAAGTCCTGTGCCGCCACGAAACGCGTGCCGCGCACCGACGCGATCTCCACGTCCGCGCCCGCCGCCAGCAGCGCCGGATGCGAGTCACCGGCGGGAGACGCGGCACCGAGGTTGCCGCCGACGCTGCCCCGGTTGCGGATCTGCGGCGAGCCGACGGTCCGCGCGGCCATCGCGAGCCCGGGCAGGTCCGTGCCCAGTTCCGCGATGATCCGCGCGTACGGCACCGCGGCACCCAGCCGGATCCGGCCGTTCTCCCGGCCGTGCTCGTGCAGCTCGGCGATCCGGTTCAGGTCGAGCAGCGCGGACGGCCTGCGGTGGTCGAAGTTCAGCTCCACCATCACGTCCGTGCCGCCCGCGATGGGCACCGCGTCCGGGTGGGCGGCCTTGGCCTCGAGGGCTTCGGCGAGGGTGCCCGGTCGGATGAAGTCCACTGTGTACTCCTCAGTCCCACGCCGGACCGGCGGGCGGCGCGTCGTCCCGCAGCACGGTGCCCTCGATCAGCCCGTACGGGCGGTCCGCCGCGTAGAACACCTCACCCGGGTTGTCCATGCCGAACGGGGTGAGGTCGGACAGGAAGTGGTGCTTGTTCGGCAGGCTCAGGCGCACCTCGGCGATGCCCGGGTCGTTCGTCAGCACCCGCTCACCCATGGCGTACAGGGTCTGCTGGAGCGAGTAGCTGTAGGTGCCGGAGAACGCGTCGAGCAGGCTCTGCCGCGCGGTGTCGTACGACGTGTCCCAGTCCACCTCGGTCGTGCTGTGCCGCCAGGTCGCGTTCACCGCGGTGGCGAGGATGCGGTCCTTGGTCTCCTGCAACGTCGTGTACGGATCGCGCGGGTAGCCCCAGAACTCCGAATCGGTCGTGTTCAGCACGGTCAGGTCCGCGATCCCGGAGACCACCCACGCCTGCTCGCCGTCGTAGGTGACGACCGCGGTGCGGGTGCCGCCACCCGCGCCCGCGAACGAGTGCGGACCGAGCCGGGTCCACGTGAACCGCTCGATCCGCACGCGTGCCCGGTGGATGCTCGGCTGCGAGTCGACGAAGTGGCGGGCCAGCCGCAGCCCGAAGTCCTCGATGGCCCCGACACCGTCTCGGGCGAACGCGAACACCGTGTTCTTCTGCGTGTCGGTGGCGAGGACCTTGTCGTTCGCCCCGGTCAGGTGGGTGTCGGCCATGTCGCCGGACAGCGAGACGCTGACGTTGAGGTCGGTGATGCCGTGCTCGGCACCCCGGTCGACGCGCACGAGCCGCACCTCGGCCTTGCCGTACCGGTTGTCACCCAGGACGATCGCCATCTCGGGGTTCTCCTTTCTCAGCTGCCGCGGTAGGTCGTGTACGCGAAGGGACTCAGCAACAGCGGGACGTGGTGGTGGGCGTCGGTGTCGGTGATCCGGAAGGTCACCGTGACCTCGGGGAAGAAGGCGTTGCCGCCGGTGTCGAACACGAGCCGGTGCACACCCTCGGCGGGCGCCCAGCCGGTGATCCGGCCGTCTGCGTCCGTGCTGGCCTCGGCGAGGACCGTGCCGTCGGCCCGTTCGAGGCGGACCGGGACACCCCGCGCGGGTCGGCCGGTCGCCGCGTCGAGGACGTGCGTGGACAGGCTCATGACACGACCCGCGCCAGCCGCCGCCGCACGATCCCGCGCAGCTGCTCCCGGACCACCGCACGCTCGGTGTCCTCGTCGTTGCCGAGCCGGGCACGCAGCTCAGCCAGGATCTCGGCGGCGGACCGGCCGGTCGCGTCGACCAGGAACACCCGCCCGAACACCCGCTCGTACTCGGCGTTGGCCTGTGCCAGCGCGGCCGCGTCGCCGTCCGCGGCGGCGGACTGCTCCTGACGCGACCACTCCGCCTCCCGGCCCGTCGCGGCGCCGCGCTCCCCGATGCGGGGGTGCGCGGCGAGCGCCTTGTCGACCTCGGACCAGTCGAGCGCCGCGAGCGCCGCGTCGGCCGCCAGCAGAAGCGCGTCGGTGTCCAGGTACGGGCCGCCGTCGGCGACCGCCGCCGCCCACGTGGGCGACGCGCAGCAGGCGAGCAGCTCGGTGATGGCCGGTTCGTGCATGTGACCCAGTACACAGCCCAGGTCAGGACGTCCGACAGCGGCGGAACCACCGAAAGACCAAGCCCGCGACGCACCCGTTTTTGTGCTTTCCTACAAAGCCGGGAAGGAGACCTGATGCGACTGAGCGCACTGCTGGCGGCCGAACAGCTCGGGCTGACCGTGCTCGTCGGCGAGGACCAGCTCGACCGGAACTTCGAGCGCGTCTTCACCGCCACGCTCCGCGACCCCCGCCGGTACCTGACCGGCGGGGAGCTGGTGCTGAGCGGCATGGAGTGGTGGCCGACCGCGGCCGACTCCGAGGCGTTCGTCGCCGCACTCGCGGAGGCCGACGTCGTCGCGCTCTGTGCCGGTACCGCGGAACGCGGTGGCGGGCCGGTGCCGCAGCACGTCGTCGACGCGTGCAGCCGGCACGGTGTGCCGCTGCTGGGGGTCCCGGTGAACGTCTCGTTCGCGACGGTCAGCGAGCAGGCGGTCCTCTGGCTCGCCGCGGAACGCGCGCAACGCACACCCGGCGCCGGGCAGTTCCTCGACCGCTACCGCAGGCTCGTGACCGCTGTGGCGGAGGGCGGCGGGATCACCTCCCTGCTCGCCGCGGGCGCCCGCGAACTCGGCGCCGACAGCTGGGTGCTGAGCGCCACCGGCCGCGTGGTCGCCGGACCCGGCGAGCCGGAGCGGGCCCTCCTGGCGGGCGAGTTCCTCAAGGCCGACCGGCTGCCGAAGGTCGTCGCCACCGCACACGGGCCCGTCACGCTGCTGTCCGCGGCGGCACGCGCGAGCCACCGGATGGTCAGCTGGTTCCTCGCCGTGGCGGGCGATCACGAGGACTGGGACTCCGTGCGCCGGGAGCTGGCCGCGGAACTCGCGACGCTGGCCGGGCTCGAACGGGCCCGGCTGGACGACGAACGGCGGATCGCGAGCCGTGCGGCGGAACCCGTGCTGCGCCTGGCGCTGGCCGAACACACGACGTCCGCACAGATCGCCGCCCGTCTGTCCGAAGTGGACCTGGCGCCCGCGGACGCGGTCTGCGCGCTGTCCCTGAGCCTGTGCGGCGGCGGGCCCGGGCTCGCGCCCGTGCTGTTGACCGAACTCCTCGCCCCGCTCGGGGACCGCGCGGTGGTCGCGGAGATCGACGGCGAGACGGTCGGCGTCGCGCGGATCCCGCCGGAGACCGGGCTGGGCGCCGTCACCGCGCTCGTCGCGGGCATCCGGGACGCGGTGGACTCCGTGGCGCCCGCGCTCGGCTCGGCACAGCTCTCGGTCGGCGCGAGCCGTGCCTCCGACGCCGTGGCACTGCGGTCCGGTCTGCACGAGGCCCGGCACGCACGCAAGCTCGCCGAGCTGTCGTCCGGCCGCGCCGCGGTGGTGGCGGGCGACGACGTGGCGTCGCATCCGCTGTTGCTCGCCGCGGTGCCCGAGGAACTGCGCCAGTCGTTCCGCTCGCGCGTGCTCGGCCCCGTGCTGGACTACGACGCCGCGCACCGTTCGGAGCTGGTGCGCACTCTGGAGGTCTTCCTGCGCCACTCCGGCTCCTGGTCGCAGGCCGCGGCGGAGCTGCACGTCCACGTGAACACCCTGCGGTACCGCATCGGCCGCGTCGCCGAACTGACCGGCCGGGACCTCTCGTCCTTCCCTGACCGCGTCGACCTCCACCTCGCGTTGAGCCTCCTGCCGTGAGCCCGCCGCCCGTGCCGGTCAAGAACAATTGACTGCCGCATCCGGTCGGGTAATCTCCGTCTTCCGCATGGCGAGCCCCGGCGCCGAACCTTCGCCGGGTTCCCTCGCCGACCCCCGATCTCCCGCGGAGGACGCAGCGTGACGTCCCTGGTTCGACTGACCACCGATCCCGATCTCGCACGCCACTACCGGAGCAACGGTTGGTGGCGGGACACGACCTTCCTCGACGACCTGGCCGAGTCGGCCCGCCTCCGTCCTGACGCACCGGCGATGATCAACGGGCGGACCGCGGACGGCACGGTGCGGGTGGTGTCCTACCGCGACTTCGACCAGCAGGTCCGGCGCATGGCGGGCGGACTGGCCGACCTCGGCGTGCGCACCGGTGACGTGGTCGCCTTCCAGCTCCCCGACTGGTGGGAGACGGCGGCGTTGTTGCTGGCCTGCCTGCGGGTCGGTGCGATCGCGCAGCCGATCGTGCCGCAGCTGCGGGCGCGGGAGATCGAGCGGGTGCTGGCCAGGACGGGCGCGCGGGTGTGCGTCACCGTGGACAGCTGGGCCGGCCACGGGCACGCGCGTGCACTCGCCGAGATGGCGCCGCGGCTGCCGGAGCTGCGGCACCGGGTCGTGCACGGCGACGCCGAGGACACCGGCGCCGTGGACTTCCACGAGTGCTTCGTCGACCGGCCGGACCCCGACCTGTCGTCGTTGTCGCCCGTGGACCCGGACCAGCCGTCGGTCGTGCTGTTCACCTCCGGCAGCACCGGCGAACGCAAGGGCGTGCTGCACACCTGCAACACGATCTACGCGGGCACCAGCGGCTTCACGGCGGAGGCGGTGCGGGGGCCCGGTGCGGACCGGGCGGCCACCACGATGCGGGTGAGCCACATCGCGTGCCCGCTGTGGGCGGTCTTCGGGGTCCTGCTGACCGGCGGCGCCGGTGTGTTCCAGGACGGTACCGACCCCGGCGCGATGCTCGACCTGATGGCTCGGGCGGAGTCGACCCGACTCCTGACCTCCGCGCCCACCCTCGCCGCGCTCATCGCCGCACAGCGTGAGCGGCCCCGCGACCTGACGTCCCTGCGCGCGGTCATGGCGGGCGGCACGACCGTGCCACCCGGCATCGTGGGGCTCGCACGGGAGACGTTCGGTGTGCCGCTGCACGCGGTGTGGGGCATGACCGAGAACGTGGTGGGCACGGCGGTGCGGGCCGACGACCCGCACGACTGGTCGGCCCACAGCGACGGCCGCGCGCTGCCCGGCCTGGAGGTGCGCGTGGTCACCCCGGAGGGCGGCGGCACGACCGGGGCGCTGCAGGTGCGTGGCGCGTCGATGTGTGTCGGCACCATCACCGGCGACATCGCGGACATCCCGGCCACCGGCGCCGGGCACGGCGACTGGTTCGACACCGGCGACATCGCCCGGCCGGACGGGCGGGGCGGCATCCGCATCGAGGGCCGCGTCGCCGACCGCGTCTACGACCCGGAGAACGCGTTGATGATTCCGGTGCGGGACGTGGAGGAGGAACTGCAGCGGCACCCCGGCGTCAAGGACGTGGCGATCATCGGCTGCACGGACGGCCCGCGTGACCAGGTCTGTGCCGTGGTCGTGCCCGGCGGCGAGCCCCTGACCCTGGCTGACCTGCGCGACCACCTGCGCGGCGCGGGCATGACCGAGGCGTACCACCCCGACCGCCTGGAACTCGTCGACGAGCTGCCGCGCGACCCGATGGGCAAGCTCCGCAAGTACGAGCTGCGCGCCCTGTTCGACACCGCGCCGTAACCGCGCGCCGACGACCACGACCGGGTCGCCCGCCGGGAGGTCCTGTTTCACCGTGCGCTCGATCGGGTAGCGCAGTGAGGGGGACGCGACCCGAGAGGGGTTGATCATGATGGCTGTTCAGGTGCGCCGTGTCGTGGGCCGGACCCGCGGGGCGACCGTCGTCGAGGAGCGTGCGGTGCCGCTGCCGCCCGTGGTGGGGGCTGCCGCGTTGGCGGCCGGGGTCGGTGCCGCTGTCGAGTACGTGCTGGACCCCGACCGCGGCCGTGCCCGGCGGGCGAAGGTGCGCGACAAGGCGGTGCACGCCTCCTCGGTGATCGACAACGGCTGCCGCGTCCTGGCCAGGGACATGGCAGGCCGCGGCCGGGGCATGGTCGCGGGTGCCCGCTACCTGGTGGCGGGTCGCCGCGTCGAGGACGACGTGCTGCACGAGCGGGTGCGCGCCGAGCTGGGCAGGCACGTCAGCCACCCGCACGCGGTGCACGTCCACGTCACGGAGGGGGTCGTGACGCTCACCGGTGACGTGCTAGCCGCCGAGGACCAGCGGGCCCGGCGTGCGCTGCGGCGCGTACCGGGGGTCCGGCGGCTCGCCGGGGACTGGACCGCCCACACCGACACCACCGGGGTGTCCGCGCTGCAGGGCAACGGCCGCGCGCGGGTGCCCACCATGGAGCTGATGCAGGAGCAGTGGTCGCCGACCGCGCGTTTCCTGATGGGGACCGCCGCCGTCGGGTCGTGGCTGGTGTCGCGCCGCGCACCCGCGCCGGTGGCCTGGGCGCTGCGCGGCGCCGGGACGGCGGTCGCCGCACGCGTGGCGACCAACCTGCCGATGCGGCGGATCACCGGGCTCGGCGCGGGCCGCCGAGCGGTCCGGCTCCACGCCGCCGTGTGCGTGCCCGCGTCGCCTGGCCGGGTGTGGTCGGTCGTGAGCGACTACAGCGTGTTCCCGATGTTCATGCCGGACGTGCGGCTGGTCAACCGGTCGGAGGACGGCCGGATGTCCCGGTGGGAGATCAGCGGTCCGGGTGGGCTGCCGATCCGGTTCGACGCCGAGGAGACCGAACGGGAGGAGGGTCGCCGGATCTCGTGGCAGACCCGGGAGGGCGAGCTGGTCGCACACAGCGGGACGATGCGCCTCGACCCGCTCGACGACGGCCGCACCCGGGTGCAGGTGGAGCTCACCTACAACCCGGTCGCGGGCGCCATCGGCCACGCCGTCGCGGCGCTGCTCGGCGCGAACCCGGCCCGCAAGCTCCACGACGACCTGCAACGACTGCGGACCGCACTGGACCTCCAGTCGGTGGGCTCATAGGCCCCGGCGCCGCGAGCACCGCCGCGAGCGGCGCTGTCGGAACCGGGACGGCGGGCCCGGTGCCGAGCACGGCCGTCGCGAGCAGGGCGGCGCCCGTGATGACCGACTTCACGGCGGACAACCAGGGCCCCGCGGCGGAGTTCGCCAGGATGGCAGGCGCGGTGACGATGAGGGGGGCGAGGAGGGCGGGCAGTTCCTGGTTCAGGTGCCGCAGGCTCGCCTCGAGGTCCCGGCAGTCCCCGCACCCCCGCAGGTGCGTGGTGATCCGGCGGGTCCGGTACTCGGTGCCGCCGTGCCGGATCCAGTTCGCGAGCTGAGCGGCGATGGTCCGGCACATCCCGCGGTCGCTGTCCGGGATGTGCTCGGACAGGTACGCCTGGCGCAGCCCTTCCCGGGCCCGGTAGGCGAGCGCGGCCACGCTGTTCGGGGTCATCCGCAGTGCCTGCGCGATCTGGCCCGGCGACTCGTTCTCGACCTCGGTGCGCCACAGCACCGCCTGCCAGCGTTCCGGCAGGCTCGCGAAGGCCCGCGCGGCCGTCGAGGCCTGGAGACGGGTGCAGACGGCGTCCTCGGGCCCGGGCGCGGGCGCGACCTCGGGCACGTCCGGGACCGGCCACATGTCGTGGTTGCTCCGCCGCCAGCTGATCAGCGTGTTGCGGACGGTCCGCAGCAGGTAGGGCCGGAAGTCCTCGCCGGGCCCGCCTCCCGCGCGGAGGATCCGCAGCACACGCGTGAACGCCTCGGCCACCAGGTCGTCCCGCTCGGCCCCGGCGATGCCGAGCGACGCGGTGAGCCGCCGGGCCGCGTGGAAGTGGCGGGCGTACAGCAGGCCGTACGCGGCCATGTCCCCGTCGCGGACCGCCGTGGCGAGCGCCGCGTCACTCGGCGTGCCCGCGGCTGTGTCGACCGCTTCCTCCGCCATCACACCTCCCCAGTGACCGTGCAACTGCACGTGCATGCCCGGCATAACGGGTGCGACGGGAGGAGGTTGCGGCTTCAACCAACAATTCGCGGTTCTCACCTGTTTGGAGCAACGGGCCCGGCCACCCGGACGTGTCCACACAGGATGGTCAACTGGGACGAGCCCAACGTCACCGGTCAGCCTTCAACGTCTTCATGGCGAACCGCGACTGGAGCTTGCCGAGACCGGGCAGCGTAGCCAGCCGCTGCGTCATGAACTGCTCGTACGCGGCCACGTCGGCGACGGCGACCAACGCGATGTAGTCAGGCGCACCGAACATCCGGCGCGCCTCGACGACCTCGTCCAGCGCCACCAGCGCACTCTCGAACTCCTCGAACGTGCGCTGGGTCTGGTTGGCCAGTTCGAGTTCGACGTGAACCTCGAACCCGCGCCCGAGCGCGGCGAGGTCCACGCGCGCGTGGTAACCGAGGATCACCCCGTCGTCCTCCAGTCGCCGCACCCGGCGCAGACACGGCGACGGGGTCAGCCCCACACGATCGGCCAGCTCCGTGTTGCTCTGGCGCCCGTCACGGCGCAGCTGGTCGATTATTGCGCGATCAATGCGATCCACGCTCGAATTATGCGCACCACGGCCACCGACCGGCAATGATCGCAATCGCGTGCCGCGCCGACTTTCCTAACCTTGCCCCACCACCGCGAGACAGGGGCAGGACATGACCGACGAGTTCTGGTCGACGGCACGCGACAGACTGATCCGCTACGCCGCCAACGACTTCGTCCCGGCCGTGATCGAACGCGCGGCCGGGGCGGAGGTGTTCGACAGCGACGGCCGCGCCATCCTCGACTTCACCTCCGGGCAGATGAGCGCGTTGCTCGGCCACTCGCACCCGGAGATCGTCGAGACCGTCAGTCGGTCGATCGCCACCCTCGACCACCTCTTCAGCTGGATGCTCAGCCGCCCGGTGGTCGACCTGGCCGAAGCGCTGGTGGCGTCGCTGCCCGCGCCGTTGAGCAAGGTCATGCTGCTCAGCACCGGCGGCGAGTCGAACGAGGCGGCCATCCGGATGGCCAAGCTGTTCACCGGCGGTCACGAGGTCGTCGCGTTCGACCAGTCCTACCACGGCGTCACCCACGCGTCCGGCGCGGCGACCTTCGCCATCCGGCGGGCCGGGTACGGGCCGGTGGCGCCGGGCAACCTCGTCGTCCCGACCCCGAACCCCTACCGGCCGCTGTTCACCCGCGACGGGCGCCACGACTGGCAGGCGGAGCTGGACCACGCCTTCGCGATGGTCGACCGCCAGTCCGTGGGCAGCCTCGCCGCGTTCATCGCCGAGCCCATCCTGAGCACGGGTGGCATCATCGAACCCCCGCCCGGCTACTTCGCCGCCCTCAAACGCAAGTGCGAGGAGCGCGGCATGCTGCTGATCTTCGACGAGGCCCAGACCGGGCTGTGCCGCACCGGCGACTGGTACGCCTTCCAGCGCGACGGCGTGCGCCCGGACATCCTCACGCTGTCCAAGACCCTGGGCGCGGGCATGCCGCTGTCCGCGGTGATCACCACCGACGAGATCGAGCAGGTCTGCCACGAGCGCGGGTTCTACTTCGGCACCACCCACGTCAACGACCCGCTCGCCGCCGCCGTCGGGCTCACCGTCGTCACCGTCCTGGCCCGCGACCGCTACGACGAGACCGCCCGCCGCCTCGGTGGCCGCCTCCGCGACGGCCTGCTCGAACTCCAGACCCGCCACGAGGTCATCGGCGACGTGCGCGGCCGCGGCCTGCTCCAGGGCATCGAACTCGTCACCGACCGGACCAGCAAGCAGCCCGCGGGCGACGTCGGGGCGAAGGTCACCGCCCGGTGCCTCGACCTGGGCCTGCACCTCAACATCGTCCAGTTCCCCGGCAGCAGCAGCATCTTCCGCATGGCGCCGCCGCTGACCATCACCGACGCCGAGCTCGACCGCGGTCTGGCGATCCTCGACCAGGCCCTCACCGACACCGCCCACCAGGCCTGACCGCGAGGCCTCCCTCCAGACGGCCGCCGGGCCGGGTCACCCCCTTCTCCGACCCGGCTCGGCGGCCTTCCCGTCGCTTCCTGCCCGATTTCGGGCAGGAATTGGCCTTTCGGGTGGGTGTGTGTGCATGATGTCCGGCGTGCGGGATGCGGACCTCATCGAACGCGTGGCGTCGTCCACCGGCCTGTCGCCGAACGTCGCCGCGCGTGTGGTCGAGGACGTCCTGGCGTTCTACCGCCTGCCCGCCGAGCAGTACGTCCGGCGCAGGCACGCGGAGCTGCAGGCCGAGGGGAAGAAGAACCCGGAGATCTTCCCCGTGATCGCGGCCGAGCTGCGGGGCAGGCTCGTCGCCGCGCCGGTCCTGTCCGAACGCCAGCTGCGGCGCATCGTCTACGGGTGACGGTCGGTCACCACACCACGGCAAGTGAGGTCACGTCAGCATGTGCGGAATCGTCGGCTACATCGGCGCCCAGAACGCGGTCCCCGTCATCGTCGAGGGGCTGACCAGGCTCGAGTACCGCGGCTACGACTCGGCCGGGCTGGCCGTGGTCGGCGCCAAGGGGAGCGCCCAGGTGCACCGGGTCGTGGGCCGGGTCCGCAACCTCGCGGCCGCGCTGCCGAAGCGGATGACCGGCAAGGCGGGCATCGGGCACACGCGGTGGGCGACGCACGGACCGGCCACTGAGGACAACGCGCACCCGCACACGTCGGAGGACGGCCGGATCCGCGTGGTGCACAACGGCATCATCGACAACGCCGACGCCCTGCGCGCCCACCTCACCGGCGCGGGCGTCACCCTGACGTCCGAGACCGACACCGAGGTGCTGGCCCACCTGATCAGCCGGTCCGGCGCGACGACGCTCGAAGAGGCGGTGGTCGACGCCATGTCCCGGGTCACCGGCACGTACGCGATCGCCGTCCTCGACACCGAGCGGCCCGACCGGCTCGTGGTCGCGCGCAACGGGTCGCCGCTGATCATCGGGGTCGGTGACCGCGAGATGTTCGTCGCGAGCGACCTGGCGGCGCTGGTCCGGCACACGTCGCGGGTCGCGCACCTCGAGGACGGCGAGTTCGCGACGGTCTCCGCGACCGGGTACCGGACCTTCACGGTCGAGGAGAGCGACACCACCAAACCCGCGACCGAGATCGACATCGACGCGGACGACCTCCAGCTCGGTGGCTACCCGCACTACATGTACAAGGAGATCCAGGAGCAGCCCGACTGCGTGGAGCGGGTGATCCGGGGCAGGCTGGACGACCGGTTCGGCGTGTCCCGCCTGGACGGGCTCAACCTCTCTCCCCGGGAGCTGCGCGGGTTCACCCGCGTGAAGATCCTCGGGTGCGGATCGGCCTACTACGCGGGCCAGATCGGCGCGACGATGATCGAGGAGCTGGCCAGGATCCCCGCCGACGCCGAGGCCGCCTCCGAGTTCCGCTACCGCAACCCGATCATCGAGGCGGACACGCTCTACATCGCCGTCAGCCAGTCCGGCGAGACGATGGACACGGCGTTCGCGGTCGAGGAGATCCGGCGCAAGGGCGGCCGGGTGGTGGGCCTGGTGAACGTCGTCGGCTCGACCATCGCCCGCGCCTGTGACGGCGGCGTGTACCTGCACGCGGGTCCGGAGATCGCGGTCGCGTCGACCAAGGCGCTCACCAACATGGCCGTCGGCTTCGCGTTGGTCGCGCTGGCGCTCGGCCGGGTGCGCGATCTGTCCAACGCGGACGGTCAGCGGGTCATCGGCGCCCTCCGCGCGTTGCCGGGACAGGTCAGGGCGATCCTGGACCAGGAGCAGGCGATCGCGGAGCACGCGACGACCGCGGCGGCCGCCACCAGCCTGTTCTTCGTCGGTCGCGTCCGCGGCTACCCGGTGGCCAGGGAGGGCGCGCAGAAGTTCAAGGAGATCTCCTACCGGCACGCCGAGGCGTACCAGACCTCCGAGCTCAAGCACGGCCCGCTGGCGCTGATCGACGAGTCCGTGCCCACGGTCGCGATCGTGCCGTCCGACGAGCTGTCCGGGCGCAACCTCGCCGCCGTGCAGCAGATCAAGGCCCGCGGCGGCCCGGTCCTGGCCGTCACCCACGACGACGTCGACTTCGGCGAGCTGGACGTCCCACGCATCGTGGTGCCCAAGACCGAGCCGGAGCTCGACCCCGTCCTCCTCACCATTCCCCTCCAGCTGCTGGCCTACCACGCGGCGCTCACGCTCGGCTACGACATCGACAAGCCCCGCAACCTGGCCAAGTCCGTCACCGTCGAATGAGCCAGAATCCGGCCATGGCCGAAGAGTTGATCATCGAGACGATGGACCGGCGTCCTGACCTCGCCGACATGCTGTGGCAGCTCGACGACGCGTGGCCCGCGTTCGTCCTGCAGGACCCGATGGCCTCGTTGTACTTCACCCGTGCGCCGCACGACCACCCGGAGCACGCTCTCGTGGCGTACGAGGCGTCGGCGCCCGACGTGGCGGTGGCGCGGGCGTTCTCGGTGCCGTTCGCGTACGGGTTCGGCGGGCGCACCGCCCTGCCGGGGGACGGCTGGGACGCGGTCATCCGGTGGGCGGCGCTGGACCGCGCGGCGGGCCGGGAGCCGAACCTCGTGTCGGCGCTGGAGATCACCATCCGGCCGGACCGCCGGGGCGAGGGGCTCGCGGCGGTGCTGCTCGACGCCATGCGCGCCAACGTCCGCCGCCTCGGGTACGAGGAGTTCGTCGCGCCGGTGCGGCCGTCGGGCAAGCCCGCCGAACCGGACACGCCGATGAGCGAGTACGCCCACCGCACCCGCGCCGACGGGCTGCCCGCCGACCCGTGGCTGCGCACCCACGTCCGCGCGGGCGGCGAGATCGTCGGCGTGTGCCCGCGCGCGATGGTGATCAGCGGCTCACTCGCGGAGTGGCGCACGTGGACGGGTCGGCCGTTCGACCGGACGGGCGACGTGGTCGTGCCCGGTGGGCTCGTGCCGGTGCACTGCAGCGCCGAGCACGACCACGCCGTCTACGTCGAACCGGGCGTGTGGGTCCGGCACCGGCTGGGTTAGGCACGCCACGGACGGGGAAACGTCTCGCCGTCGAGCCGGTCACCCGGGGTGAGGCCGAGTGGGTCGGTGACGACGTGTGGGGTGCCGTCGTACGTCGTCGCAGCGTCCATGTAGATGACGACGTGGGCGATCCTCGCCACGTCGGTCCGGTTGGGCAGCGCCATGTGCCCGGTGTATCCACTGTGGAAGGTGCAGTCGCCCGCGCGGAGCGGCACGGTGACGCGTGGGACCCAGCGCAACTCGGGGTCCGCCGCGAACAGGTCGTCCTCGTCGTGCAGGTCCTGCGGGCGCAGGCCGGCGCGGTGCTGCGTGCCGGGCAGGAACGTCATGCAGCCGCGCTCCGGAGGGACGTCGACCAGCGCGATCCACGCCGACAGCGGGAGCCGGTCGCCGGCGTGCGGCCAGTACGGGCGGTCCTGGTGGAACTCCGTGGCGAGGTTGTTGCGCGGTTCCTTGACCAGCAGCTGGTCGTGCCAGAGCCGCAGGGGGAACCCGGCGAGCTGTTCGGCGACGCGGCCGAGTCGCGGGTCGAACGTGAGCGCGCGCAGGTTCTCGTCCTGTCGCCAGACGTTGACCAGCTGGCTGAACGTTCCCCGCTGCTCCAGGCTGTCCGCCCGGTGCGCCGTCAGGAACGCCTCCGCGTGGGCCCGGAGGCGCTCGACCCGGTCTGGCTCGAGCACGCCACGGACTCGGACGAACCCGTGTTCGCGGTACGCGTCGACGAGTTCCTCCGGTACCCGGCCGTCGCCGTCGACCTCGCTCGCCGCTGTCTGATCGGTCGTGAACATGCTGTCCTCCACAGGTTTCGGTCACCACCCAGTGTCAGCGCGAGCTGACGTCATGCCTAGTCCGATCCCGGCCGGTACTCGTACGATCCCGACATGACGACGACGCTGCACGAGCACGCGCTGTTCGCGCACGGACCCATCTGGGGCGGCGTCCACCGCCTGAACGCGGACGTCGAGGCACACGCGCACGACTTCGTCGAGATAGCCGTGATCGGGTCCGGCCGGGGCAGGCACGTCACCAGTCACGGCGAGCACGACGTGCGGCGCGGGCAGGTCGTGGTCCTGCGCCCCGGCGCCTGGCACGGGTTCCGCGACTGCGCCGGCCTCACGGTCGCCAACTGCTGCCTGTCGGCCCAGGCGCTGCGGACCGAACTGGCCGCGTTGCACGACTTCCCGGCGCTGCGCAGGCCACTGTGGACCGAACCGATGGCGGCGGGCACCCACGGCGTCGCGGTCGTCACGGTCGACGAGGACGCCGCCGACGAGGCCATCGCGGAGATCGGCGGGCTCGAACGGGACCTCACGGCGGCCAGGCCCGGGCGCCTGCTTGGCCGGCTGGTCGCCGTGCTGGGCATCCTCGCCGACGGCCGCGGCGCCGACGAGGAGGCGCCCGCGAGCCACCCCGCGGTCGCGGCCGTCCTCGCCCGGCTGGAGGCGGCACCGGAACGGCGGTGGCGACTCGACGCACTGGCGAGCGTGGTCAACCTCGACCCCGCCTACCTCGGCCGCCTGTTCGTGCGGCACGTGGGGGTGACGCCCATGGCGTTCCTGGCGCGGGTGCGGGCGGAGCGCGCCGCCACGTTGCTGACGCACTCGGACCTGCCCGCCGCCCAGGTCGGCGCCGCCGTCGGCTGGGACGACCCGACGTACTTCGCCCGCCGGTTCCGCGCCCTGGTCGGGCTCACGCCGCGTGACTACCGGAGACACAGTCGGGCGACAGGGGCGACTATAAGTTGATTTGTTCCAGATAAGCGTTAGGGTCGAGGTGTGACGTCCGACTTCGAGTCGCAGCTCCGGGCGGTCTCGTTGCGCGTGACCCGGCCCCGGTTGGCGGTGCTCGCCGCGCTGCGCGACAACCCGCACATCGACACGCAGACGGTCATCGAACTCGTGCGTGCCGATCTCCCCGCGGTGTCCCACCAGGCGATCTACGACGTGCTTCAGGCACTCACCGACGCCGGTCTCGTGCGGCGCATCCAGCCCGCCGGCGCGACCGCGCGCTACGAGTCCCGTGTGGGGGACAACCACCACCACGTCGTGTGCCGCTCCTGCGGCGCGATCGCGGACGTCGAGTGCGCGGTCGGCCACGCGCCGTGCCTCACCGCCTCCGTCGACCACGGGTTCGTGGTCGACGAGGCCGAGGTCGTCTACTGGGGCACCTGCCCCGACTGCGCGGCCACGCGCACCGCCACATGAAACGCCACATCGGAAGGAAGTAGATGAGCTCCACCCAGGACAACGGCCCCTCCAGCGCGCAGGGTGTGGACGAGAACGCGGCGGCCGGGTGCCCGGTCGCGCACGACTCCGTGACGGCGCACGGCAGCGAGAGCGAGAACCCGGCGATCGACTCGCCGACCTCGAAGACGGGGCGGCGTCCGAGGACCAACCGGGACTGGTGGCCCAACCAGCTCGACCTGTCGGTGCTGCACGCCCACTCGTCCAAGGGCAACCCGCTGGGGGAGAGCTTCAGCTACGCCAAGGAGTTCGCCAAGCTCGACGTCGACGCCCTCAAGAAGGACATCGTCGAGGTGCTCACCACCTCGCAGGACTGGTGGCCGGCCGACTTCGGCCACTACGGCGGGCTCATGATCCGCATGAGCTGGCACTCGGCGGGGACCTACCGCATCCACGACGGCCGCGGCGGCGCGGGCGACGGCGGTCAGCGGTTCGCCCCGCTCAACAGCTGGCCCGACAACGCCAACCTCGACAAGGCACGCAGGCTGCTGTGGCCGGTCAAGCAGAAGTACGGCCAGAAGGTCTCGTGGGCCGACCTGCTCGTGCTCGCGGGCAACGTCGCGCTGGAGTCGATGGGTTTCACGACCTTCGGCTTCGGCTTCGGCCGCGAGGACGTGTGGGAGCCCGAGGAGATCTTCTGGGGCCCCGAGGACGCCTGGCTCGGCGACGAGCGCTACGCCAGTGACACGGAGATGGTGCCCGAGCTCGGCGCGACCGAGATGGGGCTCATCTACGTCAACCCGGAGGGCCCGCGCGGCAACGCGAACCCGGCCGAGGCGGCGCACTTCATCCGGGAGACGTTCGCCCGGATGGCGATGAACGACGAGGAGACCGTCGCCCTGATCGCGGGCGGCCACACCTTCGGCAAGACCCACGGCGCGGGTGTCGCCGACGACCACGTCGGCCCGGAGCCCGAGGCCGCCCCGCTGGAGGCGCAGGGCCTCGGCTGGCTCTCCACCCACGGCAGCGGCGCGGGCGCCGACACGATCACCAGCGGGCTCGAGGTGACGTGGACCGACAAGCCGACGCAGTGGAGCAACCGCTTCTTCGAGATCCTCTTCGGCTACGAGTGGGAGCTGACCACCAGCCCGGGCGGCGGCAAGCAGTACGTCGCCAAGGACGGCCCGGAGATCATCCCGGACGCCCACGACCCGGACCGGAAGCACCGGCCGACGATGCTCACGACCGACGTCGCGCTGCGCGTCGACCCGGCGTACGAGAAGATCTCGCGCCGGTTCCTGGAGCACCCGGACGAGTTCGCGCTGGCGTTCGCCAAGGCCTGGTACAAGCTGCTGCACCGCGACATGGGCCCGGTCAGCCGATTCCTCGGGCCGTGGGTCGCCGAGCCGCAGCTGTGGCAGGACCCGGTGCCCGCCGTCGAGGGCGACCTCGTGGGTGACGCCGACATCGCCGCCCTCAAGGCGAAGGTCCTCGAGTCGGGCCTCACGACCGCCCAGCTGGTCAGCACGGCGTGGGCGTCCGCGGCGAGCTTCCGGTCCACGGACAAGCGCGGCGGTGCCAACGGCGCGCGGATCCGCCTGGAGCCGCAGCGCGGCTGGGAGGTCAACCAGCCCGAGCAGCTCGCGACGGTCCTGCCGGTCCTCGAGGGCATCCAGCGGGAGTTCAACGACGCGGGCGGCGCGACGATCTCGCTCGCCGACCTGATCGTGCTGGCCGGCTCGGCCGCCGTCGAGAAGGCGGCGCGTGACGCGGGCGTCGAGGTGACCGTGCCGTTCCACCCCGGCCGCACCGACGCGACCCAGGAGCAGACCGACGCCGACTCGTTCGCGGTGCTCGAACCGCGTGCCGACGGGTTCCGCAACTACCTGCGGGCGGGCGAGAAGCTCCAGCCGGAGGTGCTGCTCGTCGACCGCGCGTACATGCTCGACCTGACCGCGCCGGAGATGACCGTCCTCGTCGGCGGCCTGCGTTCCCTCGGCGCCAACGTCGGCGGTACCCGGCACGGCGTGCTCACCGACCGGCCGGGCGTGCTCACGAACGACTTCTTCGCCAACCTGCTCTCGCCGGGCACGCGGTGGAAGGCGTCGGAGTCCGAGGAGAACGTGTACGAGGTCCGTGACGTGGCGACCGACGAGGTGAAGTGGACCGCCACCGCGGTCGACCTCATCTTCGGCGCCAACTCGCAGCTGCGTGCCCTCGCCGAGGTCTACGCCGGCCAGGACGCGCGCGAGAAGTTCGTCGCCGACTTCGTCGCGGCGTGGACGAAGGTCATGGAACTCGACCGGTTCGACCTGGCCTGATCCCAGCGCGACCCACGGGCCCGGCCGATCAGGACGATCGGCCGGGCCCGTCCGCGAGTGCCTCCGCGAGCGTGTCGTACGTCGACAGGAACTGGTGGAGCCCGGTCCGCCGCAGCGACTGCCCGACGGGGGAGCCGCCGACGACGATCCGCAGCGCGTGGTGCGCCCGCCTGCCCCGGTGGTGTTCGACCAGCACGGCGAGGCCCGCCGACGTCATGAACGAGACGCTCGTCATGTCGAGCACGACGGGCCGGGTCGACGAGGCGTCCAGACCCGCCCTGCCCAGTTCGGCGGCGAGCTGGGGAGCGGTGAGGTGGTCCACCTCGCCGACGGCGTGGACCAGGACCGCGCGGTCGGTGACCTCGCTGGTCATGCTCAGGAGGTCGACGTCCGGTGCCTTCTCGTCCACATGTCCCCTCTCGGGTCAGGCCTCGGCGTCGACTGTGTCACGAGATCACCGGCCGGGTCCACGTTTCCGGCGCAGGTCCGGTCCTCGCCGATTCAGTCTCGCGGTGCGCTCCTCACGTCAGCGTGACGACGACCTTCACGTCGTCCTCGCGGGTGTCGAAGGCGTCGGCCGCGGCGGACAGCGGCACCCGGCGGGTGATCATCCGGTCCAGCCACGCGAGGTCGGCCTCGGCGAGTGCGTCGGCGGCCTGCCGGTAGTGCCGGAGGTTCGCGTTCACCGAGCCGATGACGACGTCGTTCTCCAGGACCAGTTCGCGGTTCACGGCACCCGCGTCGACGCTGATGCCGCGGCCCGCCGCCGACACGCCGGTGAGGCAGACGATGCCGTAGGCGGCGTTGTTCGCCAGCACGTCGACCACGACCTGGCCCGCGCCGGTCGCCTCGATCACGATGTCGGGCTGGAGCCGCGCGGCGACCTCGCTCGCCGGTTCGTGGTGGTACGTCGCGCCGAGCGCGGTGACGAGCCCGGGCTTGGGGCCCTCGGTCACCCGGTCGAGCACGTGCACGTCCAGGCCGCGCCGCGCACCGAGCAGCGCCGCCAGCAGCCCGATGGGACCGGCGCCGGTGACGAGCACACGCCGCGGTTCGAACCACGACCGCGCGCCGACCCGTTCCACCTGCTCCCACGCCTTCGCCACCACCGTCGTGGGTTCCAGCAACGTCCCGACCGGTTCGAGACGTGGGTCCAGCCGCACCGCGTAGTCCGGCTCGACCCGCCACCGCTCGCTGGCGAACCCGTCCAGTTCCTTGATCCCGCGCTCGGTGTACCGGCCGTTGCGGCACATGTCGAACTCGCCGTGCGCGCACGCGCCGCACGGCTCCGGGTCCGGTCTGCGCACCACCCCGACGACCAGGTCACCGGGGGCGAACCCGCTGCCGTCGGGCGCCTCCCGCACCCGGCCGAGGGACTCGTGCCCGAGCACGAGCCGCTCCGCGCCGGGCGGCGCCCACCCGTACTCACCGTTCGCGATCTCCTTGTCCGTGCCGCACACCCCGACCGCCAGGCCGTCCACCAGCACGGCCCCCGCCTCCGGACCCGGTTCCGGCACGTCCCCGACCTCGAGCGAGCCCGCCCGCCCCGGTTTCACTGTCAACGCACGCATGACAGCCGGTTTACCCCAGCGCGTGGTGATCCGCACGGGCAGGGGTCTGCCTGCACGGACCCGCCGAGTGGCGCAACCACGCGCGGTGTGCTGGGCGGAGTACGCGTCGAGGGGCGACACTTGAGGCATGCGCTTCCGAGACCGCGCCGACGCGGGACGGGCGCTCGCCGCGCGCCTTCACCACCTTCGCACCGCCGCCCCGGTGGTCGTCGGACTGCCGCGCGGCGGGGTGCCGGTCGCCGCGGAGATCGCGACCGCGCTCGGTGCGCAGCTGGACGTCGTGCTGGTGCGCAAGATCGGCGCGCCGGACCGGGAGGAACTGGCCGTCGGCGCGATCGGGGAGGACGGGGTCACCGTCCGCAACGAAGCCGTGCTGCGGGAGTTGGGCATATCGTGGGACGACCTCACCGACCGGATCGAGCACGAACGCGCCGAGATCCGCCGCCGCGCCGCCGTGCTGCGGCCCGGCACCCGGCCGGACCTGCGGGACCGCACGGTGATCCTCGTCGACGACGGGATCGCCACCGGAGCCACCGTGGTCGCCGCGTTGCGGGTGCTGCGTGGTTTCGGCGCGGCGCACGTCGTGCTGGCCGTGCCCGTCGCGCCGCCGGACTCGCTCGCGGCACTCGCCCCGCTCGCCGACGAGATCGTGTGCCCGGTGACGCCGAAGCGGTTCGCCGCGGTGGGCCAGTGGTACGACGACTTCACGCAGGTGCCGGACGACCGGGTGCGTGCGCTGCTGCGGTGACTACGCTGATCACGTGGCACCCCTCGGCGCGGACCTCCGCCTCCTCGAGAACGGCCCGGTGACGCTCTACCACCGGCACGCGGTGCTCGACGACACCGTCGCGACGCTCGCGGGGCTGGGCTACCTGATCCACCGGCTCGACGCACGTGCCTGGGGCACGCGGGACGCGTTCGCGGCCGCGGTCAAGGAGGAGCTGGACTTCCCGGACTACTTCGGCGGCAACCTCGACGCGTTCAACGACTGCATGCGGGACGTCGCCGCGTACGCCTACGGCGCGGACCGCGCGGCCGCGGGCACCGCGTTCGTGGTCACCGGCTACGACGCCTTCGCCGCCGCCGACGCCCGGGCCGCGCAGGTCGTCCTCGACATCCTGGCCGACAACGCGCGGATCGGGTTGCTCCACGGCCACCGCATGATCTGCCTCGTCCAGCCCGATGACCCGGACCTCCGGTTCGACCCGGTAGGCGCGACCCCGGTCGGGTGGAACCGCACCGAGTCCCGGCACTAGGGGCCTCGCCGGGGACTTCGTGCGCCGACCTCAGAGCTGGCCCGCGTCCAGGACCTTCACCGCCGCCGCGCCGATCTCGTCCGACTCCGCCAGGTCGACCTCGGCCACGATGCCCCAGTCGCCGTCGCCTTCCGGGTCGTCGAAGATCTGCCTGACCTCCCACCGGTCGTCGTGCTCGGTGATCATCAGGAACTTCGGGCCGCGGGCGTCCGGGCCCGTGCGGATCTCGTCGTGCTCCTCGAAGTAGGGCGCCAGCGCGTCCATCCACGCCTCGGTGTCCCAGCCGGCGTCTGAGTCGAGGGCGCCGAGATCGGCGTAGCGGCGGGCGGCGGCGAGCTGCACCCGGTGGAACAACGCGTTGCGCACCAGCACCCGGAACGCACGCACGTTGCGGGTCACCGCCGGGGCCCGCTCGTCGGCGTCCGCCGACACCGTGTCGTCGTCTGGGTTGGTGAGCTTCTCCCACTCGTCGAGCAGGCTGGAGTCGACCTGCCGCACCAGCTCACCGAGCCACTCGATGAGATCCGACAGCTCCTCGGTCTTGGCCTCGTCGGGCACGGTCTGCCGCAACGCCTTGTACGCGTCGGCGAGGTAGCGCAGCACGATGCCCTCGCTGCGGGACAGCTGGTAGAAGGCGACGTACTCGGTGAACGTCATGGACCGCTCGAACATGTCGCGTGCGACGGACTTCGGCCGCAGCTGGTAGTCCGCGACCCACGGGTGCCCCCGGCGGTAGGTCTCGAACGCCCCGTACAGCAGCTCCTCCGCGAGCGGCTTCGGGTAGGTGATGTTCTCGAGCAGCGTCATCCGCTCCTCGTACTCGACGCCGTCGGCCTTCATGGCCGCCACCGCCTCGCCGCGTGCCTTGTGCTCCTGCGCGGACAGGATCTGGCGCGGGTCCTCCAGCGTGGACTCGATGACCGACAGCACGTCCAGCGCGTAGGACGGCGACTCCATGTCCAGCAGTTCGACGGCGGCGAGCGCGAACGGCGACAGCGGCTGGTTCAGCGCGAAGTCCATCTGCAGGTCCACGGTCACCCGGACCGAGCGGCCCTGTTCGTCCGGTTCGGACAGTCGCTCGACCACGCCCGCGGACAGCAGTGCCCGGTAGGTGGCGATGGCGCGGCGGATGTGCCTGCGCTGCGCGGGCCGGTCCTCGTGGTTGTCCTCCAGCAGCTTGCGCATCGCGGTGAACGCGTCGCCAGGACGGCCGATCACGTTCAGCAGCATCGAGTGCGACACCGCGAAACTGGACGTCAGCGGCTCCGGTTCGGCCTCGACGAGCCGCTGGAACGTCGGCTCGCCCCAGCCGATCGAACCCTCGGGCGGCTTCTTCTTCACCACCTTGCGGCGCTTCTTCGGGTCGTCGCCGGCCTTCGCGAGCGCCTTCTCGTTCTCGATCACGTGCTCGGGCGCCTGCACGACCACGTTGCCGACGGTGTCGTAGCCCGCCCGGCCGGCCCGGCCCGCGATCTGGTGGAACTCGCGTGCCTTGAGCAGCCGCACCTTCTGACCGTCGTACTTGGACAGTGCGGTGAACACGACCGTGCGGATCGGCACGTTGATGCCGACGCCGAGCGTGTCGGTGCCGCACACGACCTTCATCAGCCCGGCCTGCGCGAGCCGCTCCACGAGCCGCCGGTACTTGGGCAGCATGCCCGCGTGGTGCACCCCGATGCCGTGGCGCACCAGCCGCGAGAGCGTCTTGCCGAAGCCCGCGGTGAACCGGAAGTTTCCGATCAGCTTGGCGATCTGGTCCTTCTCCTCGCGGGTGCAGACGTTGATGCTCATCAGGTTCTGCGCGCGTTCCAGAGCCGCGGCCTGCGTGAAGTGCACGACGTAGACCGGCGCCTGGTTGGTGGCGAGCAGTTCCTCGATCGTCTCGTGCAGCGGGGTGAGGCGGAACGAGTAGAACAGCGGCACGGGCCGTTCGGCCGACGTGACGACCGCGGTCGGCTTGCCGGTGCGCCGGGTCAGGTCCTCCTGGAACCGGGTGACGTCACCGAGCGTGGCGGACATGAGCAGGAACTGGGAGTCGTTGAGCTCCAGCAGCGGCACCTGCCACGCCCAGCCGCGGTCGGGCTCGGAGTAGAAGTGGAACTCGTCCATGATCACGACGCCGACATCGGCCGACGAGCCCTCGCGCAGCGCGATGTTGGCGAGGATCTCCGCGGTGCAGCAGATGATCGGCGCAGCCGAGTTCACGCTGGAGTCACCGGTGATCATGCCGACGTTCTCGGCGCCGAAGACCTCGCACAGCGCGAAGAACTTCTCCGACACCAGCGCCTTGATCGGCGCGGTGTAGAAGCTGCGCTGCCCGTTCGCCATGGCGGCGAAGTGCGCGCCCATGGCGACCATGCTCTTGCCCGAGCCGGTCGGCGTGGCGAGGATGACGTTCGCCCCGGAGACGATCTCGATCATCGCCTCCTGCTGCGCCGGGTACAGCGAGAGGCCCTGCTCCTCGGCCCAGGTGGAGAAGGCGTCGAAGAGGGCGTCGGGATCGGCCGCGGAGTCGGTCCTCGGGGGGAACACGTCGGTGAGAGTCATGATGCCAACAGTGTTGCATCCCCGCGCTCCGCTCCTCCGCTAGCACGCCGTCTTCCCTCGTCGCGTGCTCGGCGCTAGCGCCCCGCCCACCTCCCCTTCCCCCTTCACCGCGCTCCTCAGTCCAGACGGCGTCCGCTCCGTCGCTCTCGCGCAGGCTCGTGCCATGCCCCTCGGCCATGAGGTGCGCCGACTACGAGGTGCGCCGGTCGATCCGTTCCCGCCGGTCGCTCGCGTCGTAGGAGTTCTGGCGCGGCACGGACGCGCCGACCGATGGCGGCTGAGCGTCGCGCCACCAGCGCAGTGCGGGCGGCACCGGCCAGGGCGGCATGAGGTCCGCGATCTCCTCGTGCACCGACAGCGCCTGCTCGCACTGCGCACGCCACGCCCCGGTCATGGCCGTGAGGTCGCGCCGCGCGGACAGCAGCCGGTCGCCGAGCGCCAGCTGGGCGTGCAGCGAGTGCCGGTAGATCCCGTCGGGCGACAGGTCGCCGGGCACACCGCCGCCGCACTCCGGGCAGCCGCACGGCCACAGGTCCGCGAGCCCGGGCGTCCGCTCGACGATCCGCGCGAGCACCGCGGGCCGGTGGTGACCGAGCAGCGCGGGCACGAACAGTCCCGACGTGGTGGCGAGCGCGCCCGCGTGCGCGCCGTGGCAGACCGCGCCGAGCGCGCCGATGTCCGACCGCAGCAGCACGACCGGCACGGTCACGGTCAGCAACCGGACCAGGCCGCGCGTGACGTAGCGGGTGGCGAAGGACTCGCCGACCACCGCGACCGCGACCGGCAGGCGCGCGTTGTTCAGCGTGGCGACGAGCCGGTCGATCCAGGCGGGCACCGCGAACCAGCCCGCGCCCAGCGGCAGCGTCACGAGCAGTGGTGGTGGGTGGCCTCGCGCGTCGGCCAGCAGCCGGTGCAGTCCCGGCCAGTCGCCGGGGGAGAGGTATCCGGAGTCGGTGAGGGCGACGAGGCCGAGGTCGTGCTGTTCCGCTGTCCACGCGCCGCGTAGACCGGCACCCGCGCGAAGCGGGTGGCTACCGCTGTAGCGACCGGCGTCGCAGAGGATCGGGCCTGCGTAGCCGGTGCGGCGTAAGTGGCGGACCGTGTGGCGCGGCTTGGGACCGGTCACCACGAGCCCGGAGCGGTAGCCGGTGGCGATGTCGGCGGCCGTGACCGCCTGCTCCGGCGCGCACTGGACGAGTAGTCGGCGTAATAGGTCGTCGACCCTGGGCTGGGCCATGTCCTACACCGTGCACTGTCCGCTGCCTGTTTGTCACGCTTTGTCATGCCACTGCGTGACAAAAACCCGCCGGATGGCCGCCCCGCATTACCCGACGTGCTCGAACGGATGCGCTAAAGCAACGAGGATCTTGACGAGTGGGTCGCGGACTGGTGTCATCGGCGTGAAACTTATTCACGTTTGTGGCCGGTCGGGAGGCCCGTGATGTCCCTGCTCAAGCGTTACCTCGTGGCGGTCACCGCGGTTGTCACGGTGGCCGTCACGGCCGCCGGCGCGGTGGTGCTGCCCGCGTCGGCGGCGGAACCAGCCGCCCTGCCCACCGCCCTGCCGACGGCCGCCGTCGCACTCGGCGACAGCTTCATCTCCGGCGAGGGTGGCGGTGACTACTCCGCCGTCACCGACGTCAACGGGGTCTCGCAAGGGTTCCCCGGCTGGTCGGCGGCCAACGACAACGCCTACTTCTGCCACCGGTCGCCGAACGCGTCGCTGTTCCGCGCGACCCTGCCGGGCATCCAGGACCGGTTCAACCTCGCCTGCTCCGGCGGTCAGCCGCACGACATCACCAGCCCGTCGGCGAACCGGGACAAGGGCCGCATGGTCGCCGCGCAGCTCGACCAACTCCGCGGCGTGGCGCGGACCCACGACATCGACCTCGTCCTGGTCGGGCTCGGCTCGAACAACAGCTCGTTCACCTTCGGCGACGCCGCCTCGGTGTGCGCCAACCGGTTCATCGCCGACGCCTGGACCGGCTGGTGGGAGTTCTGGGCCGGCGACCCGCCCCAGGAACCCTGCACGATCGGCGACCTCGCGACCGACGCCGAGGTGGCCGCGGCGACCACGGAGACCACGAACGCCCTGCGCGCCCTGCTGACCACTGTGGACCAGGTGGACGCCGACGGGCAGCACCGCGTGGTGTTCCAGGACTACACGAACCCGCTGCCGCAGGACTACGCGCAGCGCTACCACGAGGAGGACGGCCGCGCGGACGACCGCGACAAGTTCCGCGCGCTGGGTGCCGAACGGTACGCGGCGGGCTGCCCGGCCCACCGGGCGAGCCTCGCGGCGGGACACCTGTTCTCCCAGGCACTGGGCCGGATCGTGCAGTCCGCGCACAGCACGCTGTCGGCCGAGTTCCCCGCCGCCGACCTCGTGTACCTGAACGTGCAGGGCGCGTTCAACGGGGCGCGCCTGTGCGAACGGGACGGGAGCCCGGGCAACGCGCTCGCCACCCCGATCCGGTTGATGGACGGCCCGAGCGGGACGTTCGTGACGGACCTCGCGGGCAAGGACAAGATCGCCATCCAGCGGATCGCGGGCACCTGCGTGGACTACTTCCAGACGTGCCAGGAGTCGTGGCACCCGAACGCGGGCGGGTACGGCGTGCTCGGCCAGTGCCTGTCCGGCGCGGCAACGACGGGTAGCAGGCAGGTGTCATGCGTCCGTCAGGGTGACGGGAGCGTGTCCGTCGGGTAACCCACTGCTCCGTTCACGTGGGAAACTGGCAACGTTAAGGCCCGTCGGGTGGATTCCCGACGGGCCGTCCACATCGGATCATGGGCGCGAAACCCTGCATCCCTGTGGAGGTAACAGTGCGGTTCCCACGATCCGTTCTCCGCTCCGCTCTGGTCACCGCCGTCGCCGCGGCGACAGCGATCGGGCTGGCGGCGCCCGCGTCGGCCGCGACCGGCCGGTACGTCGCGCTCGGTGACTCCTACTCGTCCGGCACGGGCGCCGGCAGCTACGGCAGCAGCGGTAGCTGCAAGCGCAGTGCGAACTCCTACCCGCAGCTGTGGGCGAACGCGAACGCGCCGTCGTCGTTCGCGTTCGTCGCCTGCTCCGGCGCGCAGACCAGCAACGTGCTCAACAGCCAGATCTCGGCGGTCACGTCGAGCACCGCGCTGGTGACCATCTCGATCGGCGGCAACGACGCCGGCTTCGCCGACGTCATGATCACCTGCAACACCAGCTCGGACGCCGAATGCGTCCGGCGCAACCAGGAAGCGCAGGACTTCGCGCGCACCACCCTGCCGGGCCGGCTGAACAACGTCTACACCCAGATCCGCAGCCGCGCGCCGTACGCACGGGTGGTCGTGCTCGGCTACCCGCACATCTACCACCTCAACGGTTACTGCTGGGGCGGCCTGAGCGAGACCAAGCGGGCCGCGATCAACCAGTCGTCCGACGTGCTCGCGTCGGTGATCTCCGGCCGCGCCGGCGCGTACGGGTTCACCTACATCGACGCGCGCAGGACGTTCGACGGACACGAGATCTGCGCGGCCGGCACGCGCTGGATCAACAGCGTCACCTGGCCGATGGACGAGTCGTACCACCCGAACGCGTCCGGCCAGCGGGGCGGTTACTACAACCCGCTGGAGGCGGTGGCCTGACCCCGTCGGCGGCCCGGCCACCCCAGGACGGCCGGGCCGCCAGCCAGGCACCACACCGCGATCACGGGGTCGCAGATCGCGCAGCCCAGCGAGCTGTGGTCGGCGAACGGGACGATCGGCTCGCCGCGCACGTGGTGGACGACGTCCCACGCGGTGTGCAGCAGCCAGCCGATCCCGATGAAGGTCCACGACTCGAGGCCGCGGTACGCGACGTACGTGACGACGGCGGTGAACACGAACTCCCAGATGCCCAGCCCGCCACCCGACAGGTAGGCGGCGCCCGCGCCGCCGACCATGAGGGCGTTGAACCGGCGGCGCGTCTCGTCGGACCGGATCAGCGAGTTGAGGCACACGTACACGACGCCGACGAGCACGGCGGCAACGATCATCATGCCGCCGAACGTAGGCCGTCGTCCGTGCTCCGAACACCGGCGACAGTGCCGGGTACCGACGGATTCTCGCCAGCTACGCCTGCTTCGGCGCCGCCTGCTGGACGACCTCGAACGACCACGCCTCAGAGCCCGTCGCGGCCGGGTTGCCGCCGCCGTGGCCCTGCCGCATCGAGCCTTCCATCCACGCGCGGAAGTCCTCCTCGCTGCGCCAGCGCGTGTAGACCAGGTACTTGTCGGTGCCGTCGATCGGCCGCAGCAGTTCGAACCACTCGAAGCCGTCGGAGCTTTCCACCATGCCCGCACGCGACGAGAACCGCTGTTCGAGGGTCTCGCGCATGTCCTCGGGAACCGTCAGCGCGTTGATCTTCACGATGCTCATGTGCCCATCCTGGCGCATCGGTGGGCTTCGAGCGCGGCTTCCGGTGTGCTGAAGGACCCCTTCGGCGCGTGGTCACGCCCGGCGCAGCGTGATCAGCGTCCACGCGCCGAGGTACACGCGGTCGCCCTCCGCGAGCGGCCTCGGTGTGTTGGGGCGCAACGGGTTCGGCTCGTCGTTGACGACGGTGCCGTTCGCCGAGTCCAGGTCCACAATGGACCACGCGCCGTCCTCGCCCGCCAGCAGCACGGCGTGCAGGTGGGACACGCCAGGGTCCTCCGGCGGCCCGATGAGATCGATGTCGGGCTGGATACCGCGGCTTCGGCTCTGCCTGCCGATGCTGACCTGCTCGCCCGCCAGCGGGAAGTGCCGGTCCGGGCAGTACGGCGGGAACGCGATCCCCGCCGCGTCCGGGCCGTCCACCGCCATCACCGAGTCGTAGTACGCGCGGTCCGCGGTGACCGTCGCCGTCCACGTCGTCGCCTCGGGGAGACGGTCGGCCGGGACGGGCGGCACCGGCGCCGCCGGGGCAGGGGCCGGGGCCATCGAGTCGTGCCCGCACGCCTCGCAGAACCTGCCCGCCAGCTCCGCGCCGCACACCTTGCACACCGCACCCGCGGCGGGCAGGTCCGGCTCGGCCACCGCGGGCGCGTCCGGGACCGCGGCCGCCTGCGTGCCGCCGATCTCGCGGCCGCAGACGTCGCAGAACTCCTCGTCGGCCGACGCGTGGCCCTGCGGGCAGGTCGCCATCAGGCCCCCTCTGACTCCGGCAGAGCGTCCGGCTGCTTCTTGCGCACCCGCATCGTCTTCGACGACCGGGTGTCCAGCGTCATCTCGTCGACCGCCTCGACCTTGCGCTTGAGCCGCACGGTGCCGGTCCGCGCGTCCTCCACGTCCACGACCTTCGCGAGCAGCTTCGCGGTGTCCGAGTGGCCGGTCTCCGTCGCGAGCTGCACGGCCCGGCCCAGCTTCGCGGTCGCCGTCTCCACGTCACCGGCCTTGCGCGCCTCCAGCCCCTCCTGGATCGCCTCCGCCAGCTCCGCCTGCCCGGTGTAGTGCGCGACCTCGCGGTTGATGCGGGTCGACAGCGCTGTGTCGTCGGTCCACACCGCGAGGATGCGGCCCTTGCCGAGCACCTGGTCCGGGTTGCCGCCGGTGCCGGGGACGACCAGGCTCACCCGGCCCGCCATCATCTTCTCGCCGGTCGCCGCGACGGGGACCTGCACGCAGACGTGGTAGTCGCGGGTCTCCGACCCCCACGAACCGGTCGGGTAGTCGCCCTCGCGCGGTGAGGTGTCGGTGCGGCGGCCGGTGAGGTCGGTGAGCGTGGGCTCCACCTGCTTGACGAACTTCACGGTCGCGCCCTGCGGGGTCCACAGCCGCAACGACACGTCCGCGACCGCCTTGTCCATGGCCCCGGCTGCCATCGCGCGGAAGTCGGCCTCCAGGTCCTCCGGCTGCGCCACGATGTCGACGGTGCCGAGCAGCGTGTCGGCGATCGTCCGCAGCTCCTTGACCTCCCAGTCGGTGCCGACACCTCGGCAGTCGCACACGAAGTGGCCGGTCACCTGCTGCAGCACCGACGCGAGCTGGCGCGGCGTCTCGTGCATGTTCTGGCCGTCGGTCAGCAGGATCGCGTGCCGCATCGGCGCCCGCGACGTGGCGAACAGCGAGTCGGCGAGCGCGAGCCACTTGCCGATCGCGGTGCCGCCGTTCGCGGCGAGCTGCGTGACCGCCTGCTTGGCCTCGGCACGGGTCTGCGGCGACGCCACGACCATGCCGTGCTGGTACGGGTACACCAGCCGCGCCTCGTCGGTGCCCGCCACGACCGCGAACTCGACACCGTCGCGGAGCGTGTCGATGGCGGCGGCGGTGGCCTGCTTCGCCGACGACAGCTTCGTGCGCGGCACGTGCATCGACCCGGAGCAGTCGACGATGACCACCTCGGCGGCGCCGCCGGAGGTGGCGGGCCCGGTGGGCGCGCCGCTCGCCGTCACGGTGACGATCGCGTTGACCTCGGTCGTGCCCGACGCCAGGTACTCGTTCTGGTAGACCTCGACCGCGAAGTCCGGTTGTGTCACGCTTCATTCCCTTCCGTCGGGGGGAACGGCACGAGGACCGTCGTGATGTTGTCGTGGCCGCCGAGGTCCAGCGCGAGCCTGGTCAGCCCGGCGGCCGCGGTCATGCCGCCCTCCGGCGGCATCGCCTCGGCCAGCGCACCCGCGTCCGGCACGTAGTTCCACAGCCCGTCGCTGCACAGCAGCACATGCCCCGGCCCGCCCGGCTCGACGGTGACCACCCTCGGCTCGATCTCGCCCGCGTCCGCGCCGATCCACTTGGACAGCGCGTGCGCCTGGTGCACCGAGTTGGCCTCCTCCTCGCTCATGCCCTCGGCGATCAGCTCGGCGGCGACCGTGTCGTCCGCGGTCAGCAGGGCCGAGGGCATCGCTTCTGAGCGGGGCTCGCGGAGCGAATCGTCAGGCGCTGCGTCCCGCGCGGCGAGCCAGTAGACGCGGCTGTCGCCGACGGACCCGACCGTGACCTTCTCCGGTGTGACGACGGCCGACACGAACGTGCAGGACGGTGCCGTGCCCGGCACCGACGGGTCGGCCAGCTCCGAGACCACCTCGATCGCCCGCGCCACCGCCGTCCTCGTCGCCACCTCCGGGTCGGCGTTCTCCAGCACGGCGTCCAGCAGCACGCCGACGGCCTCGTCCACGGCGCGCTGCGACGCGCTGTCCGCGCGGTCGGACGTGGCGACGCCGTCGCACACCACGGCGACGACGGTCGGCGGGCCGTCCGCGCCGACCACGGCGCCGTACGCCATCGAGTCCTCGTTGCGCGCCCGCCTGCGTCCCTTGTCACTGACGCCGGCGACCATGCCGAGGTCGCTCTCCATCCGGTCCCGGCCGGACGGCTGCGCACGCCCGCAGTCGGCGCAGAACCCGTCGGCGTCGAGGTTCTCCCCGCCGCACGCCACGCACGCGGCACCGTCGCGTGCGCTCATCGGCCCACCGACCGGGGTCCTGCGCACGAGCAGGCTCTGCCCGCAGCTCTCGCAGAACCGGTCCTTCTCGCCGACGGCCTCGCCGCACCCCGGGCAGCTCGTCACGGTCGCACCCACGTCAGATCCACGTCCGGGGCCGGATCTGGTTTGCGCTGTCCACCAATGCGATGCGCTCCCTCGTGTTGTCGGCGTGCCGCGCGAGCGTCCGGTAGCAGCCCTCCAGCGCGACCCGCAGGTCGTTCTCCCTCATGGGGCAGCCAAGCACAGTGCCACCGGAGCGCCCGCCCTGGGTGACCCACTCGAACGCGGCGGTCAACAGGCGCTCGCTCGCCCTGGCCCTGGGCTCGGCGGGCAGCTCCAACGCGGACAGCAGCGCACTCGCGGAGGTTAGGTGTTCCTCGGTCAGCTGTGCGGGAGGAACGTTCCGCACCAGGATGTCCGCGGCGGCGAGCCGGGCCGCGGTGTGGTGGTTCGACGTCTCCGGCACCGAGCACAGCACGTCGTAGGCCTCCAGCCGCTCCCCGCGTGCCAGCAACGCCCTGGCCAGGCCGAACGCGGCGCTCACGTACGCGCGGTCGGTGCGCCACACCAGGCGGTAGAACCGGTCGGCGGTCGCGTGGTCGCCCAGCGCCTCCGCACAGACCGCGAGCGCGAGCTTCGGCGCGGCCTCGCCGGGCACCGCCGAGTAGACCCGGTCGAGGAACTGGCTCGCGCCCCGCGCGTTGGCCGCGGCGAGCGCGGCCATGCCGCGGTACCAGTCGATGAGCCACTGCCGCTCGAGGTCGAGCGCGTCGCGGGCCAGGTCGTCGAGCCGCTCGGTCGCGGTCGTTACGTCACCCGCCTCCAGGTGCGCGCGGGCGATCCGCAACCGGACCTCGACGCTAGCCGTCGGAGCGTGGCGCAGTTCGTCGATCAGCGCGCCGGGCTCGGTCGCGGTGACGGTCGCGAGGAACGCCGCCGCCGCGTCGGTGCCGTCGACCTTCGGCATCGGCAGCGCCCGCACCAGCGACGGCAGCGCCGGTTCGGCCGCGAAGCCGGTGTCGATGCCGAACGACCGGCGCTCCGGGGTGAACTCGGCCGACACACCGGGCCTCGGCATGCCGTCCTCGGTGGCGAGCACCTCCCGCAGCACCCCGGTGAGCTGGTCCTTCATCTCCTCGGCGGAGGTGAACCGCGCGGCCGGGCTGCTCGCGGTCGCCCGCAGCAGGAACCGGTGGTAGGAGTCGTGTGCCGCGAGGAGCGGCTCCTCCGCCGGGTTCGGCAGCCGGTCGACGTGGCCGCGCTGGAAGTCGAACGGGAACGTCATCACCGCGAGCGTGCGGCCGAGGGTGTAGAGGTCCGACGCGATCGACGGACCCGTGGCCGCGATCTCCGGCGCCTGGTAGCCGATCGTGCCGTAGACGGCGCTGTCCTCGTCGTCCATGTGCCGGACCGCGCCGAGGTCGATCAGCTTCAGCTGCTCCTCGGTCTGGATCACGTTGTCCGGCTTGAAGTCGCAGAACAGCAGGTTCAGCGAGTGCAGGTAGCCGATGGGCGGCAGCATCTCCAGCGTGTACGCGATCGCCCGGGACAGCGGCAGGCACGCCTCGGCGCCCTGGACGGCGCGGACGTCCTTGAGCATCTCCTTGATGGACTGACCGCCGACGTACTCCATCACGATGTAGCCGACGTGCGCGCCGGTTTCGGCGTCGGGGTGCTGCACGAAGTTGTGGATCTTGACGATGTTGGGGTGCTCGACCTCGGCGAGGAACCGCCGCTCGGCCACCGCGGCGGCCATCGCGTCGGCGTCCCCGCTGTCGAGGAGGCCCTTCAACACGACCCAGCGGCCGGCGACCGCATGGTCGAGCGCGAGGTAGATCCAGCCAAGACCGCCGTGGGCGAGGCAGCCCAGCACCTCGTACTGGTCGTGCAGCACGTCGCCGGGGGACAGCTTGGGGGAGAAGGAGAAGCGGTTGCGGCAGGAGGTGCAGAAACCCTCCGTGCGGCCGGGCTTCCCGTCGCGGCCACGGCCCACCTTGGCGCCGCAGTTGCTGCAGAACCGCTTGTTCTCCGGCACCATCGGGTCGGCGAGGACGGCCGACTTCGGGTCGCGGTAGGGGACGCGCGGCACCTCGACCAGACCGGCGCCGAGCAGGCCGCGGCTCGACGAGCGGGACGACCCGCGGCGCGAGCCGCTCGTGACGGCCCCGGTCGACGCGGTCCACCCGGTGGACACCGAGCCGGTGCGGGTGCTGACCGTGCGCTCGCTGCCGGGGTCGGGGTCGACGGCGGCAGCGACGCCCTCCGGCGCCTCCAGACCGCACGTGTCACAGAACCGGTCCTCGTCGAGCGTGCCGTCGCAGCCGGGCCGCGGGCACCCGTTGTCCGCGGCCGTCACCGGCGCGGCCGGAGCCGGTGCGCTCGGGGGAGTCGTCGCGGCCGGGGCTTCCAGGCCGCAGGTGTCGCAGAAACGGTCCTCGTCGAGGGTGCCGCCGCAACCGGGACGGGGGCACTGGGTCATTCGGCTCTCTCCTCGCGGGGCTGCGTCCGGTCCTGGATCGCCTGGCGGTAGCGGTTGAGCGCGCGCGTCGCCGCGGCCAGGTCGCACGGTGCGGTGAACAGGATCCGGTGGGCTTCGTCGTGCAGCCGGGACAGCTCGCCGTCCTCGGCGTGCCCGAGCCGGGCGGCCTTCACCTGGTAGGCCTCCAGCCGGCCACGCAGCTCGGCGCGCCGGTCGAGCAGGCCGGTGATGGCACGCAACGCGGTGCGCGCGCCGTCGAGCGCGGTCGTGGCGAACCGCTCCAGGTCGTCGGCCTCGCGGGCCAGCACGTCCCAGCCCTCGCTGCCCTGGCGGGCACGGAGCCGCCGGAGCCGGGCACGCACGGCCGACGACGCGTGCTCACCCGGCACCGGCAGACCGGGCGACGCGATCTTCTCGACCATCGCGGCATGGGTCTGGCGGGCCGTCGCCTCGACGGCCTCGATGTCGGACAGCACGGCCTCGAACGCGACGAGCCGGGCGGTGAACTCGTCCCGCACCCGCGCGAGCCGCGGCAGCCGCGTCTCCAGGTCGGCGATCCGCCGTTCGACGTCGGGCAGCGCGTCGGTGGCGTGCACCGTGAGCACGTCGGTGAGCACCAGCTCGCGCGCCCGGTCGAGGTCGCGGCGGATCGCGGCCACCTCGCCCACCGCCGCGCCGACCGACTCGGCCTGCACCGAGACGGCGTGCAACCGCCGGTCGAGCGGGTCGAACCGGCCGATCGCGGCCGACCACGCCGACTCCGCGGCCGCGAGCACCGCCGTGACCGTGTCGAAGGCCTGCCGCATCCGCGTGAGCAGCTCGGCGAGGGTGATCCGTTCGGTCACCTGCGCCGGCCCGGTCAGCCCGCGCCGTTCGATCGGGACCGCCTCGGAGTCCAGCTCGACGACCCGCCCGTGGAGGAGGTCGGTCAGCTCGGCCAGTTCCTCGTCACCCGGCCGCGACCGGCGGGCCCGGACCTCCTGCGCCCGCGCCACCATGTCCCGGTAGGTCGCGAACTGCTCCCACAGCGTCGCCATCGCGGTGCGGGCCTGCGCCCACCGCCGCGCCGTCAGCCCGGTGAGCGCGGCGTCCTTGAGCAGCTTGTGACCCGGGTGCGCGTCCATCTCGACGAGCGACTCGGCGATGCGGTCGCTGTCGCCCCGCACGGCCGCGAGCGCGCGGTCGACCTCGTCCCGGCTGAGCACGACGTCCATCGCCTCAGTCCCGGTAGGTGGCGCGTGGCGGCGAACCCGGCGTCTCGAGCAGGGCCAGCAGCCAACGGTCGTAGATCTGTTCCCACCGGCCGCTGGTCCGCAGGTCCTCGATGACGGCGTTCACGAACCGGGTGAACTCGGGGGCGTCCTTGGCCATCGCCATGCCGTACGGCTCCTGGGACAGCGAGTCGTCGAGCAGGGTCGTGAACGGGTCCTGCGCCCGGAGCCCGGCGAGGATCGTGTCGTCCGTGGACACCGCGTCGACCTGGTTCTGCTGCAACATCACGAGACAGTCGGTCCACGAGTCCACCCCGACGCCGACCGGCTTGGGGTCGACCTCTAGGTTGACGATCCTGGCGATCGACGTCGAACCGTGGGCCGCGCACACCCTCTTCCCGCCGAGCGACTCCACACCCTCGATGTCGGCGCCGTTCTTGACGAGCACCCGCTGCCGCGCCATGTAGTAGACGGACGAGAACTCGACGTCCCTGCGCCGTTCACAGTTGATCGTCATGGTTTCCACGACCAGGTCGACGTCGCCGTTCTTCACCGCGGGGACCCGCTGCGCCGACGTCAGCACCTTCAGCTGCAGCTTGCCTTCCGCGGTGCCGAAGATGGCCTTGGCGATCTCCTTCGCCATGTCGATGTCGAAGCCCTCGACCGCGCCGGTGAACGGGTTGCGGTAGCCGAACTGGTAGGTGTTCTGGTCCACGCCGACGATCAGCTTGCCGCGTGCCCGGATCTCCGCCATGGCCGAACCCGCCGGGAAAGCGCCCGGTGCGGGCGGCGGACCTGCCGGCCGCAGGCTCGCGGTGGGGTCGCCGCAACTCCGGTCCGTCGACGCGGACGGCAGGTCGGACACCTCACCGGCTCCCTTGGGCATCGGCGCCCCGCCCGCGGGCCGCCGCGGTTCGCCGACCCCTTCGCTGGACGTGCAGCCGACGACCGCCACCGCGACCGCCGCGAGCAGGGCGGCCACCCTGGCCCTCTTCATCGGTACTCCTTGAGCCGCTGCCAGATCCCGGTCGCCGCACCCGCGGCCGCGATCAGCGCCAGCACGATCACGCCGATCACCGTGCCCGTCAGTGCGTTGCTCGCCTGCGACACCTCGTCGTCGAAGGTGGCCTGGGTGCTGGCGATGGCCTCGCGCAGCGAGTTGTCGACCGCGTCGAACTGCTTCGCGGCGCCGTCGTCGTCCGGCGCGATGGCGAGCCGGACCGCGGTCAGGTAGTCGCCGTTGTCGTCCGCCGTCCGGATCTTGGTGTGCACGGCGTGCCACGCCTCCTGCGCGCCGATGGCGGCGCCGACCCGGTCGCGCACCCCGTCGTCGGTCGCGAGTGCCTGCGCGGTGCCGAGCAGACCGCGTTCGCCGGTCAGGTCGCCGAGCACCGTCCCGTAGTGCTCCTCGAACTCCTGGCCGCTGCCGCGGGCGACGAGCGTGAGTGTCTCGTCGCCACGCGCGGCGAGTGCCGCGATCCTGGCGCGCGCGAGCACGTCGGTCTGCTCGGAACCGTTCTCCTGGCTCGCGTTCACGTTCCCCAGCACGCCGATCGTCGCGATCAGCACCCACGCCAGCGACACGACCGCGGCACCGGTGGCCACGAGGAGACCCACGTTGAGCCGCCTGCGGGTGCGGCGCCGCACGTAGCGCTGCGCGACGAAGAGCAGGACCAGCAGGGCCGCGCCGAGGAGGACCTCCACGTACGGGATCCCCGCCGCGCGGTCCTGGTCGTCGCGCAGCGTGGCCGTCTCGTCGGTGTAGAGCCGCTGTGCCGCGGGCAGCAGCTCGTCGCGCATCAGCGTCGACGCCTCGCGCTGGTAGGCGGCGCCGACCGGGAGCCCCTGGCGGTTGTTGGCACGTGCGGTCTCGACGAGGCCGGTGTAGACCGACAGCTCGCGGGACAGCACGGCGAGCGGGCTGTCCGGGTCGGCGAGGTCGGCGGGTTCACGCGCGGCGACCGCGGTGGCGAGCGCGGTCTCGGCCTGCGCGATGTCGGCCTCGTACCTGGCGCGCACGTCGGCGCGCTCCAGCCCGCCGGACAGGAAGGCACTGTTCGCGGTCGCGTCGGCGTCGGAGAGGGAGCGGTAGAGGTCCTGCGCGGCGATCGACAGCGGGCCGCTCCTGGCCGCGAGGTCGTCGAGCGCCTGCGCACGGCTCTGGACGCGCACCGCGGTGAACAGGCCGACGAGGACGCTCACCAGCACGAGCGCGACCGTGAAGACGATCAGCGCGCCCGGTGTGGTCTTCGCCAGTTCGCGCAGCTCACCGGCCCTGCCGGTGCGTGCTGGTGCGGGGGCGGGCGCGCTCGTGGCGGGCGGGGGAGCGGTGGGCGCACTCACGGCACAGACCCCCGACAGACAGTGATCGACACCAACTACTACCCCTTCGCGCCAGCCCCCGACGGTGATCGTCAGGGTAGCCGCGGATCCCCTGGTGGCGTGGCCGTTTCGCCGCAATCGGCCGTCGGTCTTGACAACGGTTTCATGTACCTCCACTATTTCCCTACTTCATTAGTGAAAGGGTGTTTCTCGTGATCGACTTTCGCCTGGACCGAGGTTCCGGCGTCGCCACGTACCTGCAGCTCGTGCACCAGGTCAAACACGCGCTGCGGCTGGGGGTCCTGCGGCCGGGCGACCGGCTGCCGACCGCGAAGGAGGTCGTCGACAGGTTGGCCATCAACCCGAACACCGTGCTCAAGGCGTACCGCGAGCTGGAGCGGGAGGGGCTCGTGGCGGGCAAGCCGGGGCTCGGCACGTTCGTGCAGCGCTCGCTGGGTGGCGCGTCGGTGACCGACCACGCCCGGCTGCGGGACTCGCTGTCGGGCTGGGTCGCCGAGGCCCGTGCGGCAGGCCTCGACCCGGAGGACATCGAGGCGCTGTTCGCGTCCGTGGTACTGGATTCGTTTCGCGTAGGGGAGGACACGGCATGAACGCGCTCACGACCACCGGTCTGGGCAAGAAGTACCGGCGCAAGTGGGCGTTGAAGGACTGTTCCGTGGCGGTTCCCGAAGGACGGGTCGTCGCGCTCGTCGGCCCGAACGGGGCAGGCAAGACCACGCTGCTGCACCTGCTCGTCGGCCTGCTCGCACCGGACCAGGGCAGCGTGACCGTGCTCGACGCGCCCGCGGGCACCGCGCAAACCCTGCCCCGCGTCGCGTTCCTGCCGCAGGACAAACCGCTCTACGACGGCTTCTCCGTCGCGGAGATGCTGCGTTTCGGCGCCCGGATGAACCCGAGGTGGGACCAGGACCTGGCCGTCCACAGGCTCGCGTCGCTGGACATCCCGCTCGACCGCAGGGTCGGCAGGCTCTCCGGCGGTCAGCAGGCGCAGGTCGCGCTGACGGTCGCGCTCGCGAAGCGGCCCGACCTGCTCGTGCTGGACGAACCGCTCGCGAACCTCGACCCGCTGGCCCGCCACGAGGTGATGCGCGGGCTGATGGCCGCGGTGGCCGAGGGTGCGATGACCGTCGTGCTGTCCTCGCACGTGGTGTCGGACCTGGTCGACACGTGCGACTGGCTGGTCGTGCTCAACGGCGGGCGTGTGCAGGTCTCGGGGGACATCGAGGAACTGCTCGCGGGTCACCGCCTGCTGACCGGGCCCGTCGAGCTGGCCGACGGGGTGGCCGCGCGCACGACCGTCGTCGACGACGACCGGACCGACCGGCAGGCCACGTTGCTCGTCCGGACCGGGCCGCAGCGTCCGGTGCTCGACCCGCGGTGGCACGACCGGGGCGTCAGCCTCGAGGAACTGGTCCTCGCCTACCTGCGCCGCCCGGAGAACGCGGCCCTGCCGAAACCCGCGCTCGCGCGGGCCTGATCTTCTTCAGCGGCCCGGCTGGGGGTCGGGCCCGCTGACCCATGACTGAGGGGAGAACGACGATGGTGTGGTTGACGTGGCGTCAGCACCGCGCGCAGATCCTGGTGACCGCCGGTTTTCTGGTGGTGGTCGGGGCCGTGCTGCTCGTGCACGGGCTGGCGGCCTCCGGGTTGCCGGACGACGCGCGCGGCGCGCGTTACGACGAACTGTCCCTCTATGTGAGCTGGCTGCCGGTGGTGCCGCTCGGGGTGGGCATGTTCTGGGGTGCGCCACTGCTGGCGCGCGAGCTGGAACGCGGCACGCACCGGCTCGCGTGGACGCAGTCGGTGAGCAGGCCGCGGTGGCTCGCCGTGAAGCTCGGTGTCCTCGGGCTCGCGGTGACCGGGGCGGGGCTCGCGCTCGGCGGGATGGTCAGCGCGTGGCTGTCCGTCTTCGAGAGCACCGGCCTCGCCGACCGCTTCGGCGACACCGAGTTCTTCGGCGCCACCGGGGTGCTCGGCGGCGTGTGGTGGCTGTTCGCGTTCGCGCTCGGCACCGCGGCAGGCGGTGTGCTGCGCAGGACGCTACCCGCGTTCGCGGTGACGATCGCGGTGTTCGTCCTCGCGATGATGGGGCTGTTCGCCGTCCGTCAGGACTACGCCGAGCCCGCGCGGATCGTCGTCGAGGGCGCCGACACTCTGCCCACCTCGTTCATCACCGGCTCGGCATATCTGTCACCGGCCGGGGTCGAGTCGGAGGTGGTGCCGGAATGCGCCGCCGTGGACGGCGAGGCGTACCTGTCGTGCATCCGCGACTCGGACTACCGGACCGTCCTGTTCTACCACCCCACCGACCGGTACTGGCAGTTCCAGTGGACGGAGACCGGGATCCTCGTGGTCGCGTCGTTGCTGCTGGCCGGTCCGGTGGTGTACCGGGTGGCGCGGCGGCCGGTCTGATGCTCCCGTGAGCCGGTCAGCCGCGTTCGAGCGGCGCGCTGTGCCACGTCCATTCGGTCCGTTGTGGACGATCGGGGAGCGTGGCGCGGCCGGTGGCCCACAGCAGGGACTGCCAGGGGTCGCCTGCCGGCCCGACCTCGGGGAACAAGCGGGTCAGCACCCGTGCGCACAGGTGGGCGGGCGGGTGCCACGGCAGCCCGAGACCATCCGCCACGTCGGCGGTGTGGACGAGAACTTCCACCACGCCCATGGCGGCGAAGCCTTCCGCGTCGGCGGTGCCGAACACGTGGTGGCCGCGTGCCTCCGGTGCCGCCGTCCGCACGGCGGCGGTGAGCAGCCCGCCGCACGCGTCGACCATGTCCAGCAACCCGGCGGGCCCGGCCTCGTCGTCAGCGAACATCGCCACCTCGGGCCCGCCCTCGCGGCGTGCGGCCATCCGGAACGGCGTCCACCCGTCGGTCGCGCTCCTGGTCAGCTGGGTCGCGTAGAAGAGAAGGTCGTCGGCGATGTGCTCGGTGGTCTCCCAGCAGGTCCACGTGAGGTCGCCCGCCGGCTTGTCCCACCCGGTCGTCGCCGTGGCGAGCGTGTCCGTGGCGAGGCGGACGGACTGGGCGACGTCATCAGCGGAGACTGGCATGATCGCGACCGTATCAAGCGGGCGTGACCAGGCCGGACTCGTACGCCTTGATCACCAGCTGCGCCCGGTCCCGCGCGTTGAGCTTGCTCAGCAACCGGCCGATGTGCGTCTTCACCGTGGCCAAACCCACGTACAGCTGCGCGGCGATCTCCGTGTTGGACATGCCGCGGGCGATCAGCAGCAGCACCTCCCGTTCCCGCTCGGTGATCCCGTCGAGGTCGGCCGCTTTGGCCGCCGGTTCCGGGCGCCGGGCGAACTCGGCGATCAGCCTGCGGGTCACCGTGGGCGCGAGCAGTGCCTCACCGGCGGCCACCACGCTGATCGCGTTCAGCAGGTCGGCGGGCGGGGTGTCCTTCAACAGGAAGCCGCTCGCACCGGCACGCAACGCCGCGTACACGTAGTCGTCCAGGTCGAACGTGGTCAGGATCAGGACCCGCACACCCGAGGTGGCCGGATCGGCGCAGATCCGCCTCGTGGCCTCGATGCCGTCCATCCTCGGCATCCGCACGTCCATGAGCACCACGTCCGGCCGGAGCCTGCCCGCCAGCTCGACCGCGGCCACGCCGTCCTCGGCCTCGCCGACGGCGCTGAACCCGGGAGCGGTCTCCACCAGCACACGGAAACTGCCGCGCACCAGCGCCTGGTCGTCGGCCACCAGGACACTCGTCATCGCGGCAGCACCGCCACGACGCGCCAGCCGCCGTCCGGCCGTGGCCCCGCCTCGAACGTGCCGCCGTACACCGCCACCCGCTCCCGCATCCCGATCAGCCCGTGCCCGCCCGGCCCCCGCACGACCCGGGGACCGTCGTTGGTCACCTCGACCCGCACAGTCTCCTCCGCCACCGTCACCGTGATCACGCACCGGGTGGGCGCGGCGTGGCGGACCACGTTGGTGAGCGCCTCCTGCACGATCCGGTACGCCGACAGGCCGATGCCCTCGGCCAGGTCGTCGGTGCCGTCCAGATCCAGCGACACGCTGACCCCGGCCGTGCGTGCCCGGTCGACGAGCGCCGGGATGCCACCCGGGCCCGGCGCCGGCGCCAGGCCCGGACTGTCCACTTCGGAGCGCAAGACCCCGAGCAGGTGCCGCATCTCGGTCAGCGAACTCCGGCTCGTCGCCTCGATGACCCGCAGCGCCTCGCGCGCCTCGGCGGGCCGTGCTTCGGCGACGTGGTTGCCGATGCCCGCCTTCACCGCGATGAGGCTCATGCTGTGGGCCACGATGTCGTGGAGTTCGCGCGCGATCCGCAGCCGTTCCTCCGCCACCGCATGCTCGGTGCGGCGGGTCGCCTCGTCCTCCGCGTGCCTGCGCCGCTCGCGGGCGGCGAACCCGAGTGTCCACCCGGTGACGAGCACGAGCCACCCGAACGTGACTCCGAGCAGGCTGTCCGTCCACGGTTCGACGAGCCGGCCGGTCAATCGGTCGTGCAGCATCACCGCGACCGTCGCCGCGAGTCCGGCGCCGAGCGCGGGCACCGACCGCCGCCACGACGCCTCGGCCGCGACCAGGTACAGCACGACGGCGACCGCGGTGATCGGTGCGCCGATGGCGACGGCGGGGACGACTCCGGACACCATCGCGGCCACCACCGCCGCGAGGCTCACCGCGTACGCACGCAGCGGTGCCGCCCGCCGCACGACGACCGGTCCCACGATCAACGCGGTGGCGAGCACCGACACCCAGAGCGGTTCGTCGATCCGGTGCTCGACGTCGGCTTCGACCGCCGCGTAGCCGACGACGGCACCGAGCACTCCGCCCACGACCACGTCGAGGGCGAAGAGGTACCGGGAACGGAGGAATTCGAGCACAACGCGACGGTATCCGGCGGACGCCGCGGGCCGCGTCCCACCACGGGTGGACTTTTCGATCGCGGGTCGGACCTGGGTCCGACCCGCGATTCCGGCCCACGGTCCGATGTGGCCGGCCGCGGATTCGGGGATCGTCGACGCCGTGCAGAAACGACCAGCGGCACGTGCCCGCTCACTCACGAAGGTATACGGCGAAGGGGATTCGCGCGTCGTCGCGCTCGCCGGCGTCGACGTCGACTTCCACAGTGGACGGTTCACGGCGATCATGGGCCCGTCCGGCTCCGGCAAGTCCACGCTCATGCACTGCGTCGCGGGGCTCGACGAGCCGACGAGCGGCGAGGTGTTCCTCGGCGACGCCGCGCTGTCCGGCATGGCGGACAACGAGCTGACCGCGCTGCGCCGGGACCGGGTGGGGTTCGTGTTCCAGGCGTTCAACCTGCTGCCGACGCTGACCGCGTGGGAGAACATCACGCTGCCGCTGGACCTCGCGGGCCGCGCTCCCGACGAGGAGCTGGCGGCGGCCATCGTCGCCGCCGTCGGGCTGCGCGACCGCCTGCACCACCGGCCCGCCCAGCTGTCCGGTGGTCAGCAGCAGCGCGTGGCGTGCGCGCGTGCGCTGATCACGAATCCGGACGTGGTGTTCGCCGACGAGCCGACCGGCGCGCTGGACTCGAAGTCGTCGGCCGACCTGCTCGAGCTGTTGCGCGCCAGCGTCGACGAGTTCGGCCGCACCGTCGTGATGGTCACGCACGAGCCCGCCGCCGCCGCGTACGCGGACCGGGTGCTGTTCCTCGCCGACGGCAGGCTCGTCGACGAGCTCACCGCACCGACCGCGGACGGTGTGCTCGACCGCATGAAGCACCTCGAACGGGCGGGTGTCTGATGCTGCGGGCGATGCTGCGCGACCTGCGCGCACACAAGGGCCGGATCGCGATGACCCTCGTGGCGATCGTCCTCGGGGTGGCGTTCGTGGTCGCCACGTGGGTGATCGCCGACTCGACCGCCGCGTCGTCCACCGCGACCGCCACGCGGTCCGATGTGGACGTGGCGGTCCGCGGCCCGGCGGCTCACCCGGCGCTGACGACCGCGGACGCACGCCGCCTGGCGGAGCTCCCTGGCGTGGACGAGGTCACCGCGGTGCACGCCGCCCCGGCGTCGCTCGTCGGTGAGCACGGCAAGATCATCCCCGGTGGCCACGCCCGCGCCGGCACGGGCTGGGACGACACCGGCCGCTTCACCCTGACCGAGGGCCGGGCGCCCGCCGCGGGCGAGGTGGCGCTGTCAGTGGCGGCGGCGGCCGAGTCCGGTCTTGCCCCGGGGGAGGAGGCGAGGGTCATCCTGGCCGACGGCCGGGAGGCCCGCGCCGAGGTCGCGGGCATCTTCGAATACCGGACCCTGGGGGTGGAGTCCGTCCCGGCGGTGGCCTTCGCGGCGGCCGACGCGACCGCGCTGCTGGGCGACGCCTACGACCGACTGGAACTGCGGACGACGGCGGGGGCGTCCGGCGCGTCGGTCGTCGAGGCGGTGCGCCGCGCGATGACCGCGCCGGACCTGACCGTGCACACCGGCGAGGAACTGGTGGCCGAACACCGCGACGACGCCGACGAGGCGGCGCGGTCGACGCGCGAGTCACTGCTGGCGTTCGCGGCGGTGGCGTTGCTGGTGGGCACGTTCGTCATCGCGAACACGTTCACGATGCTGGTCACGCAACGGGTGCGGCAGTTCGCGCTGCTGCGGGCCGTGGGCGCGAGCCGACGACAGGTCCGCCGCACGGTGCTGCTGGAGGCGGCGACGCTCGGGTTCGTCGGCGCCACGGTGGGGGTGGCGGCGGGTGTGGCACTCGGCCTGCTGGGCATGTGGGCGTTCACGCCGGCGGACGAGTCCGTCACCTACTCGGTCACCCCGCCGGCGATCGCGATCGGCTACCTGGCCGGCATCGGAGTCACGGCGACCGCCGCGTGGGCCTCGGCCCGGCGTGCGGCGGCGGTCGCACCGGTCGCCGCCCTCCGCACCGACTCGGGCGGGCAGGCACGTCCGCACCCGGCCCGTCGCCGGACCGTGGCCGGGACCGCGCTGCTCGTCACCGGTGTGCTCGCGGTGGCGTTCATCTCGGGTGACGGCCTGAGCAACGCCGAACGCGTGCTGTGCCTGACCGCCGGGGTGGTTGCCTGGCTGGGCGTGCTGCTGCTCGCGCCGGTGCTCGCCACCGCGGCGCTGCGGCCGGTGGCGCGGATCGCCGGGCGACGTGGTGGGCCCGTCGTGCGCCTGGCGACCCGCAACGCCGTCCGCGATCCGCGGCGCACGGCCGCGACGTCGTCGGCGCTGCTGGTCGGGCTCGCGCTGGTGTGCGCGTTCGCGACCCTCGGCGAGACGATGGTGTCGATGCTCGGGGCCGCGGTCCGGACCACCGTGCCCGCCAACGCCACCATCCTGCGCTCGGCCTCCGGCGCCGACCCGCTCGGCTCCGACGTGCTCGACCGGGCCCGGGCGGCACCGGGTGTCGAACGCGTGGCCGCCGACCGGTACGCGCTGGTCGGCGTCACCTACGCGGGCGGCACCAGCCGCACCTCGGTGTCGGCGATCGAACCGGCCGGGTTCGGTGCCGTGCTCACCCCGAAGATCGTCGAGGGCAGCGGTGACCTGCGGCGCGGGGTCGTGGTGGGCACCAACCAGGCCGCGATGCTCGGCATCGGCGTCGGCGACGAGGTCGCGCTCGAGTTCCCCGGCGCGCCGCCGGTGCGGCAACGGATCGTCGGGCTGATCGAGACCGTCGAGGGACAACCGCTGTTCTACCTCGACGTCAGCCGGGCACCCGACTGGTTACGGGACCGGGTCACGACCGTGTACGCGATCGGCGAGGCACGCGCAGCGCTCGAGGCGACGTTCGCGGACCGGCCGGACGTGACGGTGACCGACCGGGAGGGCGTGCTGGCCGAGGACGTCGAGGACTTCCAGCTGCTGCTGTCGGTGATGTACGCGATGTTCGGCGCCGCGATCGTGATCGCCGTGTTCGGGGTGATCAACACGCTGGCGCTGTCGGTCATCGAACGGACCCGGGAGATCGGCGTGCTGCGCGCGGTCGGCGCGGCCCGACGCCTGGTGCGCCGAACCGTGCGCTTCGAGAGCCTCGTGATCTGCGCCTACGGAGGTGTGCTGGGCATCGTGGTGGGCCTGCTGTTCGGCGCCGTCATGCAGCACGTGATGCTCGGCAACCCGCTCTTCGACATCGGAGTGCCCTACGTGGTCATCCTGATCTCGCTGGCCGGGATGGTGCTGGTCGGAGTGCTGTCGGCACTGTGGCCCGCGCGCCGAGCCGCACGAACCGACGTGCTCGACGCGATCAAGACGGAATGACCGAGGGCGGCATCCTCATGTCGGAGGCCGTGGTTGGTCGCTCGGCGGCGGGGGTGCCGTGGTTCCGTCAGGCCGCCGGAAGAATGCGGCGGGGTAGGCCGTGCGGGCGCTTCCTGGGCTGCCACTCCCTCGGGTAGCCCAGGGACACCTCCTCGAACGGCACCCCGTCGTACACCGTGCTCCTCGGGATGTGCAGGTGTCCGTACACCATCGCGGCGGTGTTGAACCGGGTGTGCCAGTCGGCGGTCAGCTCGGTGCCGCACCACTGCGCGAACTCCGGGTACCGCAGCACCCGCGTCGGTTCGCGGACCAGCGGGTAGTGGTTGACCATGACCAGCGGCACCGCCGGGTCGCACTCCTTGAGCCGCTGCTCGGTCTCGGCCACCCGGGCGCGGCACCAGTCGTCGCGGGTGGGGTACGGGTCCGGGTGCAGCATGTACTCGTCGGTGCACACGATGCCGGTCTGGTGGGCGTACGCGAGCCCGGCCTCCTTGGTGTGGCAGCCGTCCGGGCGCCACGTGTAGTCGTAGCCGAGGAACAGCGGCGCCACCGTCACCGGGCCGTCCGGGCCGTGCCACGTCGGGTACGGGTCCTCGGGGGTGACCACACCGAGCCCGCGGCACATCTCGACCAGCGCCTCGTACCGCTCGACGCCGCGGATGGTGACCGGGTCGTCGGGCATGGTCCACAGTTCGTGGTTGCCCGGGACCCACACGACCTGCGCGAAGCGTTCCTTGAGCACCGACAGCGCCCACTCGACATCGGTGATGCGTTCTCCCACGTCACCGGCCACGAGCAGCCAGTCCCGCGGCGTCTCGGGCCGCAGCAGGTCGACGACCTCGCGGTTCTCCTTGTAGGACACGTGCAGGTCGGAGGCGGCCACGAGGTTGCTCACGTGATCCACCCTAACGGTCCCGTTATGCGAGCTGCCCTAGCGTGCAGACGTTGGTGCCCGCTTCGCGGGATTCGCGCCGCGATCGGCGATCTTTGCTGAAGAATGGGCACCGACGACCGAACGAGAGGGGAGCTCGGGTGCGTGCACTGCCCGCATCGCTGGCCGGCATCGGGGCCGCGGTGCTGCTGACCACGACGCTCGTCGTGGCGCCTGCCTCCGCGCAGCCGACGACTGTCGCCGGGCTCCTCGCGCACTACTACGACCTCTCCGCGGAGGCCGAGCTCGTCAACGAGGAGCTGCTGGTCGTCCAGGAGGAGCTCGCCGCGCACAAGAAGGCGTCCGCCGCCGCCGCGGACACCGCAGCCGAGGCCAAGGCGGCCGCCGACGCGCTCCGCGACAAGGCCACCGCCGCGCAGGACCTCGACCGGGTCGCCGACGCGCTGTCCGCACGCCGCAACCTCGACGGGCTCACCGCGTTCGTCACCAGCACCAGCCCCGACGACCTCGTCGGCAAGCTCGAGGCGGTGACCATCGCCGCGCACCTCACCGGCGGCCCACGCCAGGGCGACACCGCGCTCCAGGCAGCCGAGGCGGCCGAGGACAAGGCGGTCGCCGCCGAGTCACACGCCCACGGTCTGGAGGCGAAGGTCGCGGGCACCGCCACCAAGGTCCGGCAGCGCCGCTCGGCGCTCGACGCCCAGATCGCCGAGGTCCGGGCCGCGCTCGACAACCTCACCCCCGAACAGCGCTCGCTGCTCGAGGGCATCGAGGACTACGGCGGCGACGTCGTCCTTCCCGGCGGCAACGCGGGCGAGATGCTGCAGTTCGCGCTCTCGCAGATGGGCAAGCCGTACCTGTGGGGCGCGGTCGGCCCCAGCTCCTACGACTGCTCCGGGCTCGTACAGACAGCGTTCCGGACCATCGGCATCGCCATGCCGAGGGTGTCCCGCCAGCAGGCGCTCGTCGGCAAGGCGGTCGCGCGGGCGAATGTGCGGGCCGGCGACCTCATCTTCTACGGCAACCCGGTCCACCACGTGGCCATCGCGGTCGACGGCGTCCGCGCGGTGCACGCGCCGAGCTTCGGCGAGAACGTCAAGATCGGCGGCATCGACGCCATCGGCACCATCGCGGTCATCCGCCGCGTCGTGGAGTGACAGCCACATGACAGCCGCATGACAAGGGGTGCGGCCCCTGAGGAGCCGCACCCCGGTCGGTCACTTGCGGCCGATGCGGAACCCGTGCCGGCGCAACTCGCCGACGTCGGTCGCCCGCAGGGCCTTCAACAGTTCGTTCTCCTTGACGATCAGCGGGTCGGTCCGCAGGTCCTTCCACAACGCCCAGCACAGCCCGACCATCACGAGCGCGAACGGTGCCGCCACGATGATCGTCAGGTGCTGCAGACCCTTCAACGCGTTCCCGGCGCCGTCACCCACGAGCAGCATCACGATCGCGACCGCGCCCATCAGCACGCCCCAGAAGATGACCACGGGTTTCCTCGGGTGCACCGAGCCGCCCTGGGACAGCGTGCCCATCACGACCGACGCCGCGTCCGCACCGGACACGAAGAAGATCGACACCAGCACGATCACGAGCACCGCGGCCAGTGTGGACAGTGGCAGGTGGGTGAGGAACGAGAACGTCATCGCCTCCGACGTCGCCGACGGGTCGTAGACCCACGTGCTCGCGTCGAAGAGGTCCTTGAGCGAGCCGCTAGCCAGGTCCTGTGACGAAAGTCCTTGCGCGGCAAGGGCTTCCCGTTGCTTCTGGATCGCGGCGCCGCCGAAGATGGCGAACCAGAACAGGCTCACCACACTCGGCACGAGGATCACGCCCGCCACGAACTGCCGGATCGACCGCCCGCGGCTGATCCGCGCGATGAACATGCCGACGAACGGCGTCCACGAGATCCACCACGCCCAGTAGAAGATCGTCCAGCTGCCGAGCCAGCCGCGCATCTCGTCGCCGCCGGTCGCGCCGGTTCGGCCGGACATCTGCGCGAACTCCCGCATGTAGTCGCCGATCGCGCCCGGCACGAGGTTCAGGATCAGCACGGTCGGGCCGACGATGAACACGAACGCGGCGAGCACGAACGCGAGCACCATGTTGATGTTCGACAGCCACTGGATGCCCTTGGCCACCCCCGACACGGCCGAGGCCACGAACGCCATCGTCAGCACCGCGATCACCGCGACCAGCAGCGCCGTGCCCGCCTCACCGACCCACCCGACGTAGGACATGCCGGAGCCGACCTGCAGCGCACCGAGCCCGAGCGACGCAGCGGAGCCGAACAGCGTGGCGAAGATAGCCATGATGTCGATCGCCCGCCCGAGCGGGCCCTCGCTGCGGCGCTTGCCGATCAGCGGCGTGAACACCGAGCTGAACAGCTGCGTGCGGCCGCGGCGGAACGTGCTGTACGCGATCGCGAGGCCGACCACCGCGTAGATGGCCCACGGGTGCACGGTCCAGTGGAACAACGTGGTCGCCATCGCCTGGTGCACGGCCTCGTCCGACGCGGGTCCGGCGGTCCCCGGCGGCGGTGACATGAAGTGTGTGAGCGGTTCGACGACCCCGAAGAACATCAGGCCGATGCCCATGCCCGCGCTGAACATCATGGCGATCCACGACACGGTGCGGAACTCCGGCTTCTCCTTGTCCGCGCCCAGCGGGATGCGTCCGAACCGGCTGATCGCGAGTCCGATGGCGAACAGGACGAATCCACTCGCCACGAGCACGAACGCCCAGCCGCCGTAGGGAATGACGCCGTCGTTCAGCACCGTGCTCGCGACCGTGATCATCGAGTCGGTGCCGAACACGCCCCAGCCGAGGAACGCAAGCGTCAACGCCGCGGAGATACCGAAGACCCACTTGTCGGTCCGAGGTGGCCGGTCGGCCGCCACCTCGATTCTTTCTCCATTGTCTGTCAGGACTTCCGTATCTTGCCGCGGACCTGTCTCCGCTAATTCTCGAGCGTCCGTATCCATATCAGCGGATGCTAACCGGTAGGTCAATTTGGACACGCATCACGGGACGTTGGTGAGCAACGGTTCGGTCTCGACTCGGCCGCCTCGGGTGCGCTCCGCCCAGCGTACTGCGGGTCCGAACATGGCGCTCGTCGTGACGAAAACGCCACCGAGGAGCAGCCAGCCCGTGGTGCCCCACCCGAGCACGACCGTGGTCACGAGCAGCGGACCGAGCATCCTCGCCACGGTGAAACCGGACCCGAAGAACCCCTGGCACTGGCCGTGCCTGCCCTCCGGCGCGAGGCTGAAGCCGAGTTCCCACGCGCCGCTCGCCTGCATCATCTCGGCGGCGGCCTGCAGGGCCGCGGCCACGACGAGCACGGCGACCGCGGCCCACGCCGGCGCACCGAGACCGGACAGCGCGAACACGACGCACGCCGCGAGAAGGGTCACACCGGCGAGCCGCATGAACCGTAAGGCGCTCGCAAGGTCGGTGACCTTGCCCGCCACCCGCACCTGGAACAGCACGACGGAAACCGTGTTGAGCACCAGCAGCAGCGATACCGTCCACCCTGGAGCGTTCGTCCGCTCGACGATCCACAGTGGAATGGCGAGCGTGATCATGGGAATGTGCAGTTGCAGGACCATGTTCAGCGCGGCGACGAGCGCGTAGGGACGGTCGCGCAGCACCGAGAGCACCGGTTCGCCGCCGTCGGCGGGCAGGCTCGGCGCGACGGCGGGCAGCCGCCGCAGCACGAGCGCCGAGACCGCGAGGCTGACGGCGTCGAACGCGAACACGGTGAGATAGGCCACCTCGGTGTCGATCTGCAGTGCGAGGCCACCCAGCCCGGCACCCACCGCGATGCCGCCGTTGGTCGCCGTCGCCAGCACGGCACGCGCCCTCGTCCGGCCGGCGGGCGGTACCAGCCCGGCGAGCAGGGCCTGCCGCGCCGCGGTGAGTCCACAGAGGGCACTCGAGTACAGGCACGCGACCATCACGAACGGCACGAAGTCGCGCACGAACAGGAACAGCAGGAGCGCGACGGCGGTGCACAGCGCCAGCAGCATCGCGATCCCGCGTGGCCCGCGCCGGTCCGCCAGGTGTCCGAGCGGCACGCCGGTGAGGAACCCGGCCGCCCAGCCGACCGTGAGACCGAATCCGACCTGCGTGGGCGACAGGCCGACGACGCGGGTGAAGTACAGGGCGGAGCACACGAGGTACCCGCCGAGCCCGATCGAGTCGGCCAGTTGCGCCACGGCGAGCGCGCGAGCCGGGGAGAACCGTGTCATGGTCCCAACGTAGGAAGGCGATTGGCCATCCAGAAGAGCCAATATCGACCAGTTCTGTTGGGCCAATGTAGGCTGGACCGGTGGAGTTCCACGTCAGCCTGGCCGGGCGCGGCGACCTGTCCGCCCGGATCTACCGGCAGCTGCACGAGGCGGTCGTCGACGGCCGTCTGCGCTCCGGCGAGAAGCTGCCCCCGACCAGGGAGCTCGCCCGTCGGCTGGCCGTTTCCCGCAACACCGTGGCGCTGGCCTACGAGCGGCTGACCGCGGAGGGATTCCTCGTCGGCCGGGTCGGCGCGGGCACGTTCGTGTGCGCCAACCCGCCCGCTCCCGCCCCGGCGACGGCGACCGGACCCGGCGCCGTGCCACCCAGGCCGGTGTGGCGGGGACTGGCCACTCCGCGGGCATCCACGCGGCGGCCACCGTACGACTTCGGCGTCGGCGTGCCCGACACGAGCCGGTTCCCGATGGCGGCGTGGCGCAGGCAGGTCGCACGCCAGCTCCGCGACGTCACCGCCGCCGACACGCTGTACGGCGATCCGGCCGGGCACCCCGGGCTGCGTGCCGAGATCGCCCGGCATGTCGGCCTGTCGCGATCCGTGCGGGTGTCCGCCGAGCAGGTGCTGGTCACCAACGGCACCCAGCAGGCGCTCGACCTCGTCGCGCGCGTGCTCCTCGCGCCGGGGGACCGGGTGGCCGTCGAGGAGCCCGGTTACCCACCTGCGCGCGAGCTGTTCGCGTCTCACGGCGCGCGGCTGGCCGGCGTGCCCGTCGACGCCGAAGGTGTTGTGGTGCAAGCACTCCCGGTCGACACGCGCCTGGTGTACACGACGCCGTCGCACCAGTTCCCGCTCGGCCCGCCGATGTCGCTCGACCGGCGGACCGCGCTGCTCGAGTGGGCCCGGGACGCGGGCGCCGTGATCGTCGAGGACGACTACGACAGCGAGTTCCGTTTCGCCGACCGGCCACTCGAACCACTGCACAGCCTCGATCGCGGCGACCGCGTGCTCTACGTCGGGTCGTTCTCCAAGACCATGCTGCCGATGCTGCGGCTCGGGTTCCTGGTCGCGCCGCCGTCGTTGCTCGACGCACTGCGCGCGGCGAAACGGTTGGCGGACCTCCAGTCCGAGACCACGAACCAGGGCGCCATGGCGGGGTTCATGGCCGACGGGCTGTTCGTGCGCCACCTGAGACGCGTGACCCGCGAGTACGCGGCGCGACGGACCATGATCCTGACCGTGCTGCGCCGGGACTTCGCCGATCGGCTCGAGGTGGTGCCGTCGACGGCCGGGCTGCACCTCGCGGCCTGGCCGACAGGTGACGTCGACGTGACGGCGCTCGTAGAGCGGGCCGCCGCGGCCGGCGTCGGCGTGGCCGACCTCGCCGAGTACCACGGGTTCGGTCCGGGCCGGCCCGGGATCGCGCTGGGCTACGGCCGGATCGACCTGGACCGGATCGAAGAAGGTTTGCGACTGCTGGATGAGGTGTGGTGAGAGTGTCGCTGGAAACCGTGCTGACCGGGGTGGCCGCCGCGCGAGCGCCGTTCGCCGCGACGTCGGCGGACCTGCGGGCGACGGCGCTGCGGCGCGTGGCCGACGTGCTGGACGCGGCCGCGGGTGAGCTGGTGGCGCTCGCGCACCGGGAGACGAACCTGCCCGAGAAACCCCGGCTGTACGCCGAGCTGGAACGGACCACCTTCCAGCTGCGGCTCTTCGCGGAGACGGTCGTCGAGGGCGGCTACCTGTCGGTCACCGTCGACTCGCCGGACACCTGCTGGCCTGCGGGCGGGCGTGCCGACCTGCGGCGGATGCTGGTCCCGGTCGGTCCGGTCGCGGTGTTCGCCGCGTCGAACTTCCCGTTCGCGTTCAGCGTCGCGGGCGGGGACACGGCCGCCGCGCTCGCCGTCGGCTGCCCGGTGGTGCTCAAGGCCAACCCCGGGCATCCGCTGTTGAGCGACCGGGTCGGGGAACTGGTGACCGGCGCGCTGTCGGCGGCGGGCCTGCCGGACGGCGTGTTCGGCGTCGTCCACGGGCTTGAGGAGGGGCGCGCGCTCGTGCTCGACGCCCGGATCAGGGCAGGCGCGTTCACGGGGTCGCTGCAGGGCGGCCGCGCCCTGTTCGACCTGGCCTGCTCACGGCCGGAGCCCATCCCGTTCCACGCCGAGATGAGCAGTGTGAACCCGGTGTTCGTGACCGCGTCGGCCGCGCGGGAGCGGGTCGAGGGGATCGCGGAGGGCTACGTCGCCTCCTACACACTCGGCGCGGGCCAGTTCTGCACGAAGCCGGGCCTGGTGTTCGTGCCGGCGTCCGCCGCGGCGGACTTCGAGGCCTACGCGCAGCAGGCACTGTCCGGGCGCGTCGCCGAGCCGCTGCTGAACGACGGCATCGCCGCCAGGTACTCCTCGACCCTCGACACGCTGCGGTCGCACCCAGCCGTGCGGGTCCTGGTGGCGGGGTCGGGCGTCGCGCCGACACTGCTCGGCTGTGACGCGGCGGACTTCCTCGCCGCACGGGACGAACTGCTCGTCGAGTGCTTCGGGCCGACCTCGATGGTGGTGCGGTACTCGTCGGCCGACGAGCTGGTGGCGTGCGCGCGGGCGTTCACCGGTGAGCTGGCCGCCGCCGTGCACGGCTCGCTCGACGACGAGGAGGTCGAGCCGCTGGTCGCGCTGCTGACCGAACGCGTCGGCCGCGTGCTGTGGAACGGCTGGCCGACGGGTGTGTCCGTGACGTACGCGATGCAGCACGGCGGCCCGTACCCGGCGACCACGATGCCGGGGCACACCTCGGTGGGCACCACGTCGCTGCGCCGGTTCCTGCGGCCGGTCGTCTACCAGAACATGCCGCAGGCGCTGCTGCCCGAGGTGCTGCGCGACGGCAACCCGCTCGGTGTGCCGCGCCGCGTCGACGGTGTCGTCAGCCGCTAACGCCCCACCGCGTAGCCCTGCATGCCGCGCGGGTTGGCGGCGGCGCGGAGCAGCCCCGTCTCGGTGTCCCGGGAGATCGCGGACATGCGCCCGAGCGACCAGCTGTCGACGATCTCGACGTGGTGGCCGCGTCGCCGCAACTCGTCGGCCGCGTCGGCGGCACGGGCCTCGAGCAGCAGCTGCGTGCCGGTCTGCCGCGGGTAGAACGACGACGCGAACGACGACGTGTGCCAGGTCGGTGAGTCGATCGCGGCCTGCAGGTCCATGCCGTGCACGGCGTGGTTGAGGAAGAACACCAGCTGCCACTGGTCCTGCTGGTCACCGCCCGGCGTGCCGAACGACAGCTGCACGCCGTCGCGCGTCGCGAACGACGGGGACAGGGTCGTGCGTGGCCGCTTGCCGGGCGCGAGCGTGGCGGACAGGCCGTCCTCCAGCCAGAACATCTGCGCGCGGGTGCCGAGACAGAAGCCCAGCTCGGGGATGGTCGGCGAGCTCTGGAGCCAGCCGCCGGACGGGGTCGCGGAGATGACGTTGCCCCACCGGTCGGCCACGTCGAGGTGGCAGGTGTCGCCGCGGGTCGTGCCCTGCGGGGAGACCGCGAGAGTCGGTTCGCCGATGCCGAGCCCGGCCGCTGCGACGGGTTCGGCGCCGTCGAGGACGTACCGGGGGAGCCGCCCGAGACCGTTGCGCCCGGCGGCCCCGGCTTCGTCGGTGACGAGCCGGGCCCGCTCGGCGAGGTACGCCGGGTCGAGCAGTGCGGTGAGGTCGGCGCCGTCGCCGAAGTGCGCGTCCCGGTCGGCGAAGGCGAGCTTCGCGACCTCGACGACGCGGTGGATCTCGTCGGCGGACGCCGCGCCGGGGTGCTCGCCGAGCGCCTCCAGCATCGCGAGCTGCTGCAACAGGACCGGACCCTGGCTCCAGGCGGCGACCTTGTGGACCTGCCAGCCGAACACGTCCTGGCTCACCGTCGGCTCGTAGCCCGGCCGCCACGCCGCGAGGTCGGCGCCCGTGAGCAGCCCGCTGTTGGGCCGCCCGGACTCGTCGACGACCGCGGTGCGGCAGAACGCGTCGATGGCCTCGGCGACGAACCCCTCGTACCACGCGGTGATGGCGGCGTCGAGCTGCCGTTCCCGGTCGCCTCCCGCGGCCTCGGCCTCGTCGACCAGCCGCCGGTAGGTGGCGGCGAGTGCCGGGTTGCGGATGAGCCCGCCCGCGGCGGGCACCGGCAGCCAGAGGTCGGCGGACGTGGGCCAGTGGGTGCGGAACAGCTGCTCGACGACGGTGATCACGTCGACGACCGCGGGTGCCACCGGGTGCCCGTGCTCGGCGTACCCGATGGCGTAGCCGAGGACGTCCCGCAGCGGCATGCTGCCGTGGTCGCGCAGCAGCGTCAGCCAGGCACCGACCGCACCGGGCACGGTGGCGGCGAGCAGCCCGGTGCCCGGCACGAGGTCCAATCCCAGCTCACGGAACCGCGCCGGGGTGGCCGCCCCCGGCGCGACCCCTTGTCCACAGAGGACTCGCGGGGTGGGGTCGGCCGCGGTGGCGAAGATCGCGGGCACCTCGCCGCCCGGCCCGTTCATGTGCGGTTCGCACACGTGCAACGTGAAGGCCGCGGCCGCGGCCGCGTCGAAGGCGTTGCCGCCACGCTCGAGGACCGCCATGCCCGAGGAGGACGCGAGCCAATGGGTGGAGGCAACCATGCCGAAGGTGCCGGCGAGCTCCGGCCGGGTGGTGAACACGTGGTCACGTTAGCCGGGAGGCATGGGCGAAAGGCAAGGACGTCCGAGCGCGATTCATGCCCCGCGCGGGACTCCGCCCACGTTAGGCTGACGACCGACGCATCGACGCCGGTACCCCCGGCGGGTATGCTGAGTGGTGGGGACCGGGAAACAGCGGGAAAGGGAACGTCGGATGCGGGGCTACACCAGCGACAAGGACGGCTACCTCAAGCGCCTCCGCCGCATCGAGGGCCAGATCCGCGGCCTGCAGCGTATGGTCGAGAACGACGAGTACTGCATCGACGTGCTGACCCAGATCTCGGCCGCCACGAAGGCCTTGCAGGCGGTGTCACTCGGGTTGATGGACGAACACCTCAAGCACTGCGTCGCCCAGGCGCTCGCCGACGGCGGCAAGGACGCTGACGAGAAGGTCCGCGAGGCCAGCGAGGCCATCGCTCGGCTGGTCCGGTCGTAGCGCGCTCCGGTCTCGAAGCCCCGACCGCGTCAGCCGACGCGGAAGGAACCGATCACGTCGAGCCCGCTGAGCACGCCGACCACCGACAGCGCCAGGCAGGCCGCAGCGGCCGACAGGACCCACGCCCGGCGGCGTGACGCGGCGACGAACACGAGGCCGAGCGCTGCCCAGAGCAGGCCTTCGGCCAGGAACCACGGCTCGTTCAGCAGGAGGTCCTGGAGGTCGGAGGCGTGCCGGTCGTAGGACCGCCACACGTCCGAGGGAAGGACCGTGGGGTGCACGCCGGTGAGGCTGAAGACCCGCAGTGTGATGTTGACCAGCGCGTGGGTGCAGCAGCCGACGGCCGCGAGCCAGCCGAGTGCCGGCAGTGCGCGGCGCAGCCGGGTACGCACGGCGACGGGCGGCAGGATCGCGGCGACGAGGATGATCGCCGCGCCGACGGCGTTGATGGCGCGGAACTCCGCATCGGACACCGGCTCGCCGAACATGCCGGCGGTACCGCCGAGCGCGTAGTAGGCCCGGTAGCTCGCGTAGATGAACGCCGACAGCGCGAGCACCCACGCGAGCCGGTGGCCGGTGCTCGTGTCCGCGCGCGGCGGATCCTGGTGACGCGCTGGTACCGGCACCGCGGCAGTCATGATCGTTCCGTTCTCGTGCGGGCACGGGCCAGATGCCCGCGCCGGTCCTCATCGGATGTCCGCCCGTGACGCTCGCACAACGCGACTGAGGGTTCGCTGAGACAAAGATCGCCACAGGTCGGGGTCAGGTGGTCGCTCGGTGGTAGCGGGCGGCCAGTTCTCTCAGGTGTGCCACGAGTTCCGGTGGGTCGGTCACCTCGAAGTCGACACCCAGTAGTCCGATGTGGACGGCCAGCGACGCGATGGTGTCGGCGCCGGTGTCCAGTGCGCACGTGGACTCGTCGATCGCGGTCACCACGCCCACCGCGGGGTTGATCCTCGCCACCACGTCCGGCGCCGGGGCGTGGACGGTCACGTGGGCTCGGTGGCGCCATGCCGCTGCCGACACCCGGCCCGCCACGTAGGCGGCCAGGTCCTCCCGCGGTAGCTCCCTCGGCGTGAACCGCGGACCGGTCGGTTGCCGTGGCGGCTCCATCCGGTCCACGCGGAAGGTGCGCCAGTCCGCCTTCTCCAGGTCGTAGGCGACCAGGTACCAGCGGCGGCCCCAGTTCGCCAGGCGGTAGGGCTCCACCTTCCTGCGGGCCGCGCCGCCACCGTGTGTCTCGTAGTCGAAGCGCAGGGTTTCGTGGTCCCGGCAGGCCAGGGCCAGCGCGGTCAGCGTGTCCGGGGACGCCGTCGGGGTGTTGTCGTAGCGGGGGACCGGCACCGTCTGGCTCTGCAGCGCGTGCACGCGCATGCGCAGCCGCGACGGCAGCACCTGCTCCAGCTTCGCCAACGCTCGTTGCGACGTCTCCGCCACGCCCTCGATCGCGCCGCTCGTGGCCGTGCGCAGGCTCATCGCCACCGCCACGGCTTCCTCGTCGTCGAGCAGCAGCGGCGGAAGCTGCGCGCCCGCGCCCAGGCGGTAGCCGCCCACGTTGCCGCGGGTGGCGTGGACCGGGTAGCCGAGGGTGCGGAGCCGTTCCACGTCGTTGCGGATCGTGCGCGGGCTGACGTCCAGCCGGTCCGCCAGTTCCGCACCCGTCCAGTCGCGGGGAGTCTGCAGCAGCGACAGCAGGCGGAGGAGTCTCGCCGAGGTTTCGAGCATGTCCCGAAGTCTGCCACCACATTAGGAACGAACCCTGCCTAATAGCCTCCTAACGTTCTTGTCATGACCAACAGCACCGAGATCCGCCCCTTCCGCGTCGACGTCCCGCAGGCCGACCTCGACGACCTCCGTGACCGGCTCGCCCGCACCCGCTGGACCGAGGAGCTGCCCGACGCCGGGTCGGACTACGGCGTCGGTGTCGACTACGTGCGGCGGCTCGCCGACCACTGGCTCAACACCTACGACTGGCGTGCCTGGGAGCGGAAGCTCAACGCCCACCCGCAGTTCACGACCGAGATCGACGGGCAGAACGTGCACTTCCTGCACGTCCGCTCGCCGGAGCCGGACGCGTTCCCGCTGGTCCTCACCCACGGCTGGCCGGGTTCGATCGTCGAGTACCTCGACGTCATCGGGCCGCTGACCGACCCGAGGGCCCACGGGCTCGACCCGGCGCTCGCGTTCGACGTCGTGATCCCGTCGGTCCCCGGATTCGGGTTCTCCGGCCCCACCAGGGACAGGGGCTGGAACGTCCAGCGCGTCGCCCGTGCGTGGGCCGAGCTGATGCGGCGGCTCGGCTACTCCCGCTACGGCGCGGTCGGCAACGACGGCGGCTCGATGATCTCCCCCGAGGTCGGCCGGGTGGACCCGACGCACGTGGTCGGCGTACACGTGACCCAGATCTTCTCCTTCCCCAGCGGTGATCCCGCCGAGTTCGAGGGCATGACGGAGGACGAGCAGGCCGCCATGGCGCACCTGCAGTGGTTCCACGAGAACATGGGCGCGTTCGGTCAGCTCCAGGGCCAGCAGCCGCAGACGCTCGCCCACGCGCTCGCTGACTCGCCGACCGGGCTGATCGGATGGAACGGTCAGCTGTTCGGCGACGCGGTCGACGTCGAGTTCGCGCTCACGAACATGGCGATCTACTGGTTCACAGGTACGTCGGCGTCATCGGCGCGGTTCTACTACGAGAACGCGCACGCGGACTCGCCGACCGAACCGACCACCGTGCCGCTCGCGCTCGCCTCCTTCGCGGGCGACTTCAAGTCCATCCGCCGGTTCGTCGACCGTGACCACAAGAACGTGGTGTCGTGGCACGAGTACACCGTCGGTGGGCACTACGCGGCGCACCAGGCGCCCGACGTGCTCGTCGCCGACCTGCGCGGGTTCTACGGTGACCTGCTCGCCGGGAACGAGTGACGGCTCAGCTGAACGTGGTTCCGGTACGCGGCAGTGCGTGCCGGAACCACGCGCGTGCGGTGGGACGCGTCCCACCCGCGCGTCAGCGGACGCCACGTGGCCGGAACTGGATGCTGATCCTCGGCCCCACCGGTTTCGCCGTCTTCGGCACCGCGTGTTCCCACGTGCGCTGGCACGAGCCGCCCATGACGATCAGGTCGCCGAGCCCGAGCGCGTAGCGGAGGGTCCTGCCGCCTCCGCGCGGCCGGAGTAACAGCGCCCGGGGCGCGCCGACGGAGACGATCGCGACCATCGTGTCCTCGGTGTTGCCCCGGCCGATCCGGTCCCCGTGCCAGGCGACGGAATCGCGGCCGTCGCGGTAGTAGCACAGCCCAGCGGTGCGGAACGGCTCGCCGAGCTCGTTCGCGTAGTGCCTGCTCAGCTCGTCCCGGGCCCTGGTCAGCACCGGGTCCGGCAGTGTCGCGTCCTCGTCGTAGAAGCAGAGCAGGCGTGGCACGTCGACGCGCCGGTCGTACATCCGGCGGCGTTCCGCCCGCCACGGCACACCCGCGGCCAGCCGGTCGAACAACGTGCCCGCACCGGTCAACCAGCCCGGCCGCACGTCCACCCACGCGCCGTCGGACAGGTCGGTGCGGCGGATCGGGGACAACGAACGGAGCCCGACCTCGTCGAGGTCGTCGAGCAGAGAGCCTTGCAGTGCGGACATGGCGACCACCGTACACCCATTTCGAACACGTGAGCGAGATGGTTAACCCGAAGGTGGCCGGGTAGCCGCGTGGTCGGGGAAGACTCACGGACGAAAGGGTGAGCGAGCATGCCCGCGATCGACGGCAAGAGGGTCGCCTTCCTGGCCACCGACGGGGTCGAGCAGGTGGAGCTGGACCGGCCATGGCAGGCGGTCACCGAGGCAGGTGGCAGGCCGGAGCTGGTGTCCCTCGCCGCGGGTGACATCCGGGCCTTCGACCACCTCGACAAGGGCGACACCAGGCACGTGGACAAGGTCGTCGACGACGCGAGTCCGGACGCCTACGACGCGCTGGTCCTGCCGGGTGGCGTCGCCAACGGCGACTTCGTGCGCGGTGACGAGCGGGCCGTCCGGTTCGTCCGCCAGTTCGTCGACGCGGGCAAGCCGATCGCGGTGATCTGCCACGGCGGCTGGGTGCTCGCCGAGGCGGACGCGGTGCGCGGCAGGACGATGACGTCGTGGCCGACGCTGAAGACCGACCTGCGCAACGCCGGCGCGACGTGGGTGGGCCAGGAGGTCGTCACGGACAACGGCCTGGTCTCCAGTCGCGGGCCCGACGACCTCGACGCGTTCTGCGCCAAGGCTGTCGAGGAGATCGCCGAAGGCGTGCACGTCTGATGACCCGCTTCGGCTACACCCTCATGACCGAGCAGGCTCCGCCTCGTGCGCTGGTGCGTCACGCGCACGAGGCGGAGCAGGCCGGGTTCGACTTCGAGGTCATGAGCGACCACTACTTCCCGTGGCTGGACGAACAGGGGCACGCCCCGAACGCGTGGGCGACGCTCGGCGCCGTCACCCAGTCGACGGAACGGGTCGAGCTCATGACCTACGTGACGTGTCCGATCATGCGGTACCACCCCGCTGTCGTCGCCCAGCAGGCAGCGACCGTGCAGTTGTTGTCGGAGGGGCGGTTCACGCTCGGGCTCGGAGCGGGGGAGAACCTCAACGAGCACGTCGTCGGCCGCGGCTGGCCGCCGGTGAACATCCGGCACGAGATGCTCACCGAGGCCGTCGAGATCATCTCGGCGCTCTTCGACGGCGGGTACGTCAGCTTCACGGGCGACCACTTCCGGGTGGACTCCGCGAAGCTGTGGGACCTGCCCGAGGTGCGCGTGCCGATCGCGGTCGCGGTCTCCGGCGACCAGTCGGTGCGGCGGTACGCTCCGCTCGCCGACGCGATGATCGCGGTCGAACCCGGTGCCGAGCTGTGCACGGAGTGGGACCGCACCGCCCGCGAGGGCACGCGCAAGATCGCCCAGCTGCCGATCTGCTGGGACGACGACCGCGACGCCGCGATCACCCGGGCCCACGAGCAGTTCCGCTGGTTCGCGGGTGGCTGGAAGGTCAACGCCGAGCTGCCCGGCCCCGCGGGGTTCGCCGCGGCCACCCAGTTCGTGACGAAGGACGACGTCGCGGAGAACATCCCGTGCGGCACCGACCCGGACGCGGTCGTCGCGGCCGTGAAGCCCTTCGTCGACGCCGGGTTCACCGACATCGCGCTGGTGCAGATCGGCGGCGAGCACCAGGACCCGTTCCTCGCCGCGGCGAAGGAACGGGTCCTGCCCGCGCTGCGCGCTTAGCGGGCGCGCGAACAGGGCATGGCGGCGCCACCGACCCTGTTCGCGCGCCCTCTCAAACGGACTCGGCGAACTCGATCCGGTCGGTGGTCCACACGCGGGAGCGCTCGCTCAGCGTGAGGCCGATGCCGGGCTGGTCCGGCACGAGCACCGTGCCGTTCTCGACGATCAGCTTCTCGTTGAACAGCGGCGCGACCCAGTCCACGTGCTCGACCCACGCGGTGCCCGGGTAGGCGGCGGCGAGGTGGACGTGCAGTTCGGTCGTGAAGTGCGGGGCGAGCGTCAGGTGGTACTGGTCGGCCAGCGCGGCGACGCGCAGGAACGGCGTGATGCCGCCGACCGCGGCCACGTCGGGCTGGAGCACGCCCGCCGCGTCGGCCGACATCAGCCGCCAGTGCTCGTCGACGCCGGTGAGCGCGGCACCCGCCGCGATCGGCGTGGCGAGCGCGGCCGCGAGTGCCGCGTGGCCGGTGGTGTCGCGCGGGTCGAGCGGGTCCGCGAGCCAGGTCAGGTCCAGCTCGTCGAGCAGGCGGCCGGTCCGCGCGGCCTGCGCGCGGGTCCAGTGGTGGTCGGCGCTCGCCATGAGCGGCACCTCGCCGTCGACCGCTTCGCGGACCGCGCGGATCTTCTCGAGGTCCTGTGCCCCGGTCGGCGCGCCGACCGCGACCTGGAGGCCGCCCACACCCTGCGCGAGTGCCCGTTTCGCGTTCTCGATGACCTCGTTGACCGACACCGAAAGGGTTCCGCCGGTCGTGGCATAGCACGGCACGGCGTCGCGGTGCGTGCCCAGCAGTTTGGCCAGCGAGAGGTTCGCGCGCTTGGCCTTCAGGTCCCAGAGGCCGACGTCGACGGCCCCGATCGCCTGCGCGGCGAGCCCGGTGCGCCCCACCGAGGCCCCGGCCGCCACGAGTTTCTCCCGCACCCGGCCGACGTCGTTGGGGTCCTCGCCGAGCAGCAGCGGCACGATCTCCTTGGCGTGCGCGTAAAGGCCGGGCCCACCGGCCCGGGTGGCGTAGCTGAAGCCGAGTCCCGCGTGCCCGTCGGTGGTGCCTAACTCCGCGAAGAGGAACGCCACCTCGGTCACCGGCCGGCGGCGGCCGGACGGCGCCTTCTCGTCGCTGATGGGCGACGACAGCGGCAGATACACCAGTGACAGCCGGACTCGATCAATTCGGTCTCCTGTGCGCACCCGGCTAAGCCTATCGTGGTGTACATTCGTACTAGTACAGATGTACATTACTGGGAGTAGCACCGATGCCGTATGTGTTCCTGCTCGCCGCGATCAGCTTCGAGGTCGTCGCGACGAGCCTGCTCAAGTCCACCGAGGGGTTCACGCGGCTCTGGCCGACCGTGGCCTGCCTGACCGGCTATGCGGCCTCGTTCGCGGCGCTGGCCTGGGCGGTCAGGCACGAGCTGCCGGTCGGCGTCGCATACGCCATGTGGTCCGGTCTCGGTACGGCGGCGATCGTCGCGATCGGCGCGGTGTTCCTGAACGAGCCGGTCACCGTGCAGAAGATCGCGGGCGTGCTGCTCGTCATCGGCGGCGTGGTGGTGCTCAACCTGGGAGGTGCGCATTGACCGCGCGACGCGACCCGGAGGCACGACGCCGTGCGATCGTGACCGCCGCCGTGCGGGCGATCGCGGACGTCGGCGTCGGCAACGTGACCCACCGCCGGATCGCCCAGCTGGCCGGGGTGCCGCTCGGGTCGACCACCTACTACTTCCCGACCCTGGACGACCTCGTCGCCGCCGCGCTGCGGGAGGCGATCGAGTACGCGCGGGCCGACCTCGAGGCGTGGGCCGAGGAGCTGACCGTGAGCGCGAACGTGGCGGACACGTTCGTCGACCTGGCCGCGCGCTACCTCCAGGACCGGGAGAGGGTGCTGGTCGAGTACGAGCTGTACCTCGCGGCGGCGCGGTCGCCGGAACTGCGACCGGTGGCCGAGCTGTGGATCGACGGGCTGCGCGGCATCTGCGCCCGTTTCGCGGGCAAGGACCGCGGGTTCGCGCTCGCCGCGCTCATCGACGGCCACCTCATGCAGGCGCTCGTGACCGAGAAACCGCTCGACGCCGACGCGTTGCGCGCCGGCGTCGAGCGGCTCGTCACCGGCTGAGCCGCCACAGGGTCACGGTCTCGTCGCGGGCGTTCCGTTGCCGTGGCGAGGTGTCCATCCGCCCGACGACCCGCAGTCCGGCCCGGTCGAGCAGCTCCGCGCGGGTGCGCAGCCCGAACCGTTCGGCGAGGTCGGACAGGATGAGCCAGCCCTCGCCGCCCGCCGTGAGGTGCGCGCCGAGCCCGTCGACGAAACCGGCGAGCATGCGTCTCCGCACGCTCCGGCGGGAACAGGTCGACATCGCGCGCCGCCAACGACGACGAGGCGAGGTTCTCCCGTGCGCACGCCACCGCCCGCGACGAGACGTCGCAGGCGATCACGTTCGGCACGCCACGGCGGGACAGCACCGCGGCGAGGACACCCGTTCACCCGCCACTCGTGGGCACTGACCATGCCGAGCAGCTCGACGCGACCGGACACGTCGAGCGGCACCAACGGCGCACCCGAGCACGCGTGCCTGGGTGCGCCGTTGGTGCCGGTAGCGGTAGAAGGACCGTGCCGGGTCGGCCGGTCGCCGGTCGAGGCGGCGCGGGCAGAAACACGTGTCGTGGCCTAGCCGCCGAACAGGGGCAGGATCGACTTGATTGTCTGGTACAGCGCGTAGACGATGGGGATCCCCACGACCAGCCAGGAGATCACCAGGCGTGGGGTCTGGGTCTGTGTCTCGGACATCGCGTCGTCCTTTCGCGTGTGGACGGTCACTTGTCGGCTTCCGCGAACGCGTCGGTGTGCTCGGCCTCGTGGAACCTCGCCGCCACCGGGCGCACCAGCAGGTTGGCGACGAAGCCGACCGCGAGCACGCCGATCATCGTGAACAGCGCGGGCCGGTAGTCGCTGTAGACGAGCTCGCCCGGCTTGCCCTGTGCGTCGAGGAAGCCGTTGATGATCAGCGGTCCCGCGATGCCGGCGGCCGACCACGCGGTCAACAGCCTGCCGTGGATGGCGCCGACCTGGTAGGTGCCGAACAGGTCGCGCAGGTAGGCCGGGACGGTGGCGAAACCGCCGCCGTAGAACGAGATGATGACACCGGCGAGCAGCACGAACACGGCGGTGGCGCTGTGCCCGGCCACGGCGAGCAGGAAGTACAGCACCATGCCGACGCCGAGGTACATCACGTACGTCGGCTTGCGACCGATGAAGTCCGATGTGGACGACCACGCGAACCGGCCGGCCATGTTGAAGATGGAGAGCAGGCCGACGAACGCGGTCGCGGCCGTGGTGGCCACCGCCGACGTGCCGCCCTCGCGGAAGAAGTCCTGGATCATCGGGCTCGCCTGCTCCAGGATGCCGATGCCCGCGGTCACGTTGCAGAACAGGACCGTCCACAGGAGCCAGAACTGCGGGGTCTTGATCGCGTTGGCCGCGGACACGTGCGAGGTGGTGACGAGCGGCTTCGACTTGAGCTTCGAGGGGTCGAAGCCCTCCGGCTGCCAGCCCGGGGCCGGGACGCGGACGTTGAAGACGCCGAACATCATCACGACGAAGTAGACGATGCCGAGCGTGAGGAACAGCATGGCGACCGAGCTGCCCGACGCCACCGACTGCGAGTTCGACGGGTCGTAGTCGCTGTCGTACAACGACATCAGCTGCCGCGACAGGGGCGACGCGACGAGCGCACCGCCGCCGAACCCCATGATCGCCATGCCGGTCGCGAGGCCGGGGCGGTCCGGGAACCACTTGATCAGCGTGGACACCGGCGAGATGTAGCCGATGCCGAGACCGATGCCGCCGATGAAGCCGTAACCGAGGTACACGAGCCACAGTTGCGTCGTGGCGATGCCGAGCGAGCCGATGAGGAAACCGGACGCCCAGAAGCACGCGGAGGTGAACATCGCCGCGCGCGGACCCACCCGTTCGACCCACGTGCCCATGACGGCCGCGGACACGCCGAGCATGACGATGGCGATCGAGAAGATGATCCCGATGGCGGTCAGGCTCGTGTCGAAGTGCGCGACGAGGGCGTTCTTGTAGACGCTGGTCGCGTACGCCTGGCCGATGCAGAGGTGGATCGCCAGCGCGGCCGGCGGGATCAGCCATCTGCTGTAGCCCGGCTTCGCAACCGTGTGTTCACGGTCGAGGAACGACAGGACAGCCAAGACGCACCTCCGTGTGCCGCCTGGATGATCGTGGCGAAACCTACTGAGGGAAGTGGTTGAAGGTCAAAGTAATTTGGTTGATGGGCCGATAATCACTGTCTATCGGACGTATCTGGTGAGAAGTTGGTCCAGTTTGTCCTGGAGGTCGACGCGACTGGTGGCGTCGAGCAGCGCACGGGCCAGCATCGGTTCCGGGTCGCGGTCCGCGAGCACGAGCCCGACCTGGGTGGTCATGTGTGGTCGGTCCAAGGGCACCACCTTCAGGCCCTCGGGTACCCCGAACAGGTGGAGCCACGCGTGCGCGATCACGCTCGACCACCGGCCGGTCGCCACGTGCCCGTAGATCGCGGAGACCGAGTCCGCCTCCACCGACGGGGTCACCGTGACCCCCGCCTCCGCGAAGTTGCGGTCGAGGATCCGCCGGTTCTGCATCACCGACGACAGCAGGCACAGCGGGGTGTCGACCAGTTCGCCCCACCCGACCGAGTCCCGCTCGGCGAACGGCCCGCCCGCGGGGGTGAGCAGCAGGTAGCGCTCGCGGTAGAGCGGCACGACCCGGACCGTGCCGAGCGGCTCACCGTCCACATAGGTCAACCCGATGTCGAGGTCGAACTCGGCGAGCCGGTGCACGATCTCCCGCGACGACAACGACTCGATCGACACGCGCACCTGCGGGTGATCGGAGAACATCGGCGTCGTGAGCAGCGACGCGATCGTCTGCGCGGTGGGGATGGCGCCGATGCGCAGCACGCCCGAAAGGCCGCCGCGCATGCTGGCCAGCTCGTGGCGCAGCGCGTCCTGCTCGGCGAGAATGCGGTGCGCCCACAGCAGGACCTGCTTGCCCTCCGGCGTGAACCCCTCGAACCGCTGGCCGCGCTGCACGATCCGGACGTCCAGCTCGGCCTCCAGCTTGCGGATGGCCGCCGACAACGCGGGCTGGGACACGTGGCACGCCTCGGCCGCCCGCCCGAAGTGCCCCTCGCGTGCGAGCGCGCTCAGGTACTCCAGCTGGCGCAGCAACATGGGCAGAGCCTAGCCGGGCCGCCGCGGGCTGTGGACGACTCGGTGACCGGTTTGGCGGTGGACAGGTCGTCGTCACACGGTCGAAGGTGGGGATGACCTTTCGTCTGTTTCGAGGAGGTTCATCCCATGTCGTCGTCCCTGCCGTCTCGTGGGATCCGGGTGGTGGTCACCGCCGTCGCCGCCGGTGTGGCCGTCGGGTTGTTCGGGGGTGCCGCCGGTGCGGCGCCGGCCGCGCCGGCCGCGCCCGCCGGGGGTTCCGTGATCCGGGACGTGGTGCTCGCCGTGCACGGCGGTGCCGGGTCCATCCCGCGCGGGAGCCTGTCCGCCGAGCGGGAAGCCGCCTACCGGGACGGGCTCACGCGGGCCCTGCGTGCCGGGTACGGGTTGCTCCAGGACGGCGCGTCCAGCCTCGACGCCGTCGAGGCCGCCGTCCGGGTGCTCGAGGACGACCCCAACTTCAACGCCGGTAAAGGCGCGGTGTTCAACACCGACGGGGAGCACGAGCTCGACGCGTCGATCATGAACGGGGCCGACCTGCGGTCCGGGGCGGTCGCGGGCGTGCACAACACGAAGAACCCGATCTCGTTGGCGCGCATGGTGATGGAACGGTCCCGGCACGTCATGATGGCGGGCCGCGGGGCGGACGTCTTCGCGCTCCAGAACGGCGTGCCCTACACGACCCAGGACTACTTCTTCACCCAGCGGCGCTGGGACGCGTTGATCGACGCCAAGGAGAACGCGAAGGTCGACAGCGGTGGCACGGTCGGAGCGGTCGCCGTGGACCGCGGGCGCGGGGTCGCCGCCGCCACCTCCACCGGTGGGCTCACCAACAAGCTCGTCGGCCGGGTGGGCGACTCGCCGGTCGTGGGTGCCGGTACCTACGCGAACAACCGGACCGTCGCGGTGTCCTGCACCGGTACCGGTGAGGTGTTCATCCGCGGGGTTGCGGCGCACGACATCTCCGCGATCATGGAGTACACGCGCGCGCCCGTCCAGCGGGCCGCCGCGACCGTGGTCAACGAGAAGATCCCGGCGCTCGGCGCGACCGGTGGCGTGATCGCATTGGACCCCAGGGGAAACCTCGCGACGCCGCACAGCACGGCCGGGCTGATCAACGGTTACGTCACCCGTGACGGACGGATCGTCACCCGGCTGTACAACGACGAAACCCCTATTGGGTGAGTCTGATCGGGTTCACGATGTCGGCGGTGACGGTCAGCAGCAACACCGCGCCGCCGATCAGCACCAGGACCATCGTGATCCCCGACAGTCTCGTGTAGTCGACCGGCGCGGCGGCGGTCTTGCCGCGCCGGTCGCGCAGCCGGTTGCGGACGTGCTCGTACCAGGTCACCGCGATGTGCCCGCCGTCCAGTGGCAGCAGCGGCAGCAGGTTGAACACGCCCATGAAGAAGTTCAGGCCCGCCAGCAGGAGCAGGAACACCTGCCACAGCCCGGCCTCGACCGCCTCACCGCCGATGCGGCTCGCGCCGACCACGCTGACCGGGGTGTCCGGGTCGCGTTCGCCGCCGAAGATCGCGTCCACGACCGCCGGGATGCGTTGCGGGAACTCGATCAGCTTCTGGAAGGTCTGGGCGAACATGTCACCGGCGAACGTGGCGGTGCCGCCGATCGCCGACCACGCGCCGTACTCGAACGACCGGGTCGCCATCACACCGGCGACCCCGACCTGTGCGACGGCGGCCTCACCGTCGGAGTTCGTGACGGGCCGGTCGACGCGGGGGACGTCGACGGTCAGCCGCACCGTCTCGTCGCCGCGTTGCACCACGAACGGCGTCGGGCCGTCCGCGCGCTGGATCTCCTCGACCATCGCCGTCCACGTCGGCGTCGACACACCGCCGACGGACAGCACCTCGTCGCCCGGCCGCAGCCCCGCCGCCTGCGCCGGACCGGCTTCGCCGGGGGCGCACGTCGGGTTCGCCAGCTGCTCGTTGGTCGTCGCGTCGTGCACGCAGGCCGACACCTGTGAGACGACCGGCTTCTCGGCGAGGTTGGGCAGGCCGAACGTGACGGCCATGACGTACAGCACGACGAAGCCGAGCAGGAAGTGGGTGAACGGGCCGGTCGCCATCACGACCGTGCGCTTCCACGTCTTCTGCCGCCACATGGCCCTCGGCTCGTCCTCGGGGTCGACCTCGTCGAGGGCGGTCATCCCGGCGATCTCGCAGAACCCGCCGACGGGGATGGCCTTGAGCCCGTACTCGGTCTCGCCGCGCCGGAACGACCAGACGCGAGGGCCCATCCCGACGAAGTACCGGCGCACCTTCATGCCGAACGCCTTCGCCGTCAGCAGGTGCCCGGCCTCGTGCAGGGCCAGCGAGACTCCGATGCACAACGCGAAGAGCACCACGCCGATGAGGTACGCGAGCACACCAGCCCCTCTCACCTGTCGTCCCGGCGAGCCTACGCAGGACAGGTAAAGGGACTGTTCAGGCCGGTCACGCCGCGTCGGCCCGGGCGCTCGGTCACTCGGCGAGCGTGTCCAGGACCTGCTGGCCGAACTTCGCGAGCTTGTTCTCGCCGACGCCGCTGATCCCGCCCAGCTCCGCGAGCGTGCTGGGGCCTTCGGTGGCGATCTGGCGCAGCGTGGCGTCGTGGAAGATCACGTAGGCGGGGACGCCCTGTTCCTTCGCGGTGGCCGCGCGCCACGCACGGAGCTTCTCGAAGACCGGTTGCGTCTCCGGGGACAGTTCCTGTTGCGGTGCCTTGGCCTTCGCGGTCCTCGCCGGCTTCGCCGCGCGCTTGGGCTCCTGCCGCAGCCGGACCTCGCGCCTGCGGGCCAGCACCTCCCCGCTCGCCTCCGTGAGCACGAGCGTGCCGTGGTCGCCCTCCACGGTCAGCAGGCCCTGGGCCAGCAGCTGGCGGATCACGCCGCGCCACACCGGCTCGGGGAGGTCGGTGCCGACGCCGAACACGGTGAGCGAGTCGTGGCCGAACTGCTGGATCTTCGCCGTCTGCTTGCCGAGCAGGATGTCGACGATGTGGCCGACGCCGAACTTCTGGCGGCGTTCGCGGTCCAGCCGGAAGACGGCGGAGAGCACCTTCTGCGCCGGGATCGTGCCGTCCCACGCCTCCGGCGGGCTCAGGCACGTGTCGCAGTTGCCGCACGCCTGCGCTTCCTGACCGAAGTAGTTCAACAGCTGCACCCGGCGGCACTCGACCGTCTCGCACAGTGCCAGCATCGCGTCGAGGTGGGTGCCGAGGCGGCGGCGGTGCGCGTCGTCGCCCTCCGACGTCTGGATCATCTTGCGTTGCTGCACCACGTCCTGCAGGCCGTACGCGAGCCACGCCGTCGACGGCAGGCCGTCGCGGCCCGCGCGACCGGTCTCCTGGTAGTAGCCCTCGACCGACTTCGGCAGGTCGAGGTGCGCGACGAACCGCACGTCGGGCTTGTCGATGCCCATGCCGAACGCGATGGTCGCGACCACCACGAGACCGTCCTCCCGCAGGAACCGCGCCTGGTTGCGCGCGCGGGTGCCGGCGTCCAGGCCCGCGTGGTAGGGCAGCGCCTCGATCCCGTTGTCGGACAGGAACCCCGCCGTGCGTTCCGTCGAAGCCCGGGACAGGCAGTAGACGATGCCCGCGTCGCCCTTGTGCTCGGTGGTGAGCAGCTCCAGCAGCTGCAGCTCGGGGCGGTTCTTCGCCACGATCCGGTACTGGATGTTGGGGCGGTCGAAGCTCGACACGAAGTGGCGCGCGTCGTCCAGGTTCAGCCGGTGCGCGATCTCCTTGCGGGTCGCGGCCGTCGCGGTCGCGGTCAGCGCGATCCTCGGCACCGCCGGCCACCGCTCGTGCAGCCGCGACAGCTCCAGGTAGTCCGGGCGGAAGTCGTGGCCCCACTGCGCGACACAGTGCGCCTCGTCGATGGCGAACAGGGAGATCTTCCCGCGGTCCAGCAGCCGCAGCGTGGACTCGACCTTCAGCCGTTCCGGCGCCAGGTACAGCAGGTCGAGGTCGCCTGCCAGGAACGCCTCCTCGACCTCGTGCCGCTGGCCGAAGTCCTGCGTCGAGTTGAGGAAACCGGCGCGCACACCGAGCGCCCTGAGCGCGTCGACCTGGTCCTGCATCAGCGCGATCAGCGGGGAGACCACGATGCCGACGCCGGGCCGCACCAGGGCCGGGATCTGGTAGCACAGCGACTTGCCGCCGCCGGTCGGCATCAGCACGAGCGCGTCCCCGCCGCCGACGACGTGTTCGATGATGTCCTGCTGGTTTCCCCGGAACGCGTCGTAGCCGAACACGCGGCGCAGCGTGTCCAGCGCGGGCTGGGTGGCGGTCTCGGGGAGAGTCACGCGGCGATTCTAGGGGCGACGGCCGACAACGCCGGGGAGTTGTCCACAGGCCAGGCGTGTCCACCTACCGTGACCTCGCCGATGTGCGGTTCCGGCGTGGCGCCGAGGATCTTCCCGACCCGCTCGGCCTGCTCGTTGAGTTCCGCGCGCCGGGCCCTGGTCATGCGGATGAACGGCGCCACCGTCAGCGCCACGCGCCTGCCTGACCGCTTCCAGTGCCCAGGACCCCCGGCGGGAAACCCGAGCCGCCCCGACACTCAATTAGGACAGGATCGGTCCCATATGCTCACGGTATGAGCGCCGCCCGTCTCCTCGCGTTGCTGTCCCTCCTGCAGACCCCGAGGGAGTGGCCGGGCAGCGAGCTGGCCCGGCGGCTGGAGGTCAGCCCGCGGACGGTCCGGCGCGACGTGGAGCGGCTCCGCGAACTCGGCTACCCGGTCGAGGCGACCATGGGTGCCGAGGGTGGCTACCGGCTCGTCGCGGGTGCGGCGATGCCGCCGCTCCTGCTCGACGACGAGGAGGCGGTCGCCATGGCCGTGGGTCTGCGTGCCGCCGCCGGTCAGGCCGTCCAGGGCATCGAGGAGGCGGCCGTCCGCGCGCTCACCAAGCTCGAACGGATCCTGCCGTCGCGGCTGCGGTACCGGGTCGGCGCGCTCTCCTCGGCGACCGTCCCGCTCGTCACCGGTGCGCAGGATCCTGTGGATCCAAGTCAACTGACCGGGATCGCGGGCGCGGTGACGAACACGGAGCGGCTGCGGTTCCGCTACCGCGACAACGACGGCGCGGAGACCACGCGGCACGTCGAGCCGTACCGCCTCGTCGCGGCAGGCAGGCGGTGGTACCTCGCCGCGTTCGATCTCGACCGGGACGACTGGCGACTGTTCCGGGTCGACCGTATTGCGAACGCCCGGGGGACCGGTGCCCGGTTCCGGCTCCGGGAGCTGCCGGAAGGCGACCCGGCGTCGTTCACCACCAGCAGGCTCTACTCGCTCGCGCCCACCTACGAGGCCGTGGTCGTCGTCGACCTGCCCGCGGACCGGGTGCCGCCGCACCTCGGGGTGGTCGAGCCGGTCGACGACCACCGCAGCCGCGTGCGCGCCGGTGCCGACACCCTCGGATGGCACGCGTTCCGGTTCGCCGCCGCGGGATGCGAGTTCACCGTCGAGGAACCGCGGGAACTGATCGACTACCTGCGTGCGATGAACGGTCGAGTGGCACGGGCGACCGAATCGGGGTAAGCGTGTCGATCCCGGGGAGGCTCGTCCGACGTGTGGTCAGCGGCTAGGTTTCGGCGAGCCTGGGACGAGACGACGAAACGACGAGGGAAGGACGACAGGCATGCGCTTCATGCTCATACGCAAGGCCGACGAGGAGACCGAGGCCGGTGTCGCGCCGAGTCCCGAGCTCATCGAAGCCATGGGTCGCTACAACGAAGAACTCATCAAGGCGGGCGTCATGGTGTCCGGCGACGGGCTGACGGCCTCCAGCAAGGGGGCCAGGGTGCACTTCTCGGGCACCGGCAGGACGACGGTCGTCGACGGTCCTTTCGCCGAGGCGAAGGAGCTGATCGCGGGGTACACGATGATCGAGGTCGACTCGCTCGACGAAGCCCTCGAATGGGTGAAGAAGTGGCCGGTCGAGGACGGCCACGGCAACGTCGAGATCGAGATCCGCGAGGTCGCCGGGACGGACGACTTCGGCGACGCGATGACCGACGAGAACCGCGAGCACACCGAGCGCCTCCGCGAACTGACCGACAGCACATTCAAGGAGTGACGATGCGTTTCATGGTGATGGTCAAGACCGACGGGGCGTCGGAGCAGGACGCCTCGCCGTCGGCCGACGACATAGCTGAGATGGGCCGCTACAACGACGAGCTGATCAAGGCGGGCGTGCTGCTCGCCGGTGAGGGCCTGCTCCCGTCGGCCAAGGGGGCGCGGGTCAGGTTCACGAACGGCACGCCGACCGTCATCGACGGCCCGTTCACCGAGGCCAAGGAGCTGGTCGCCGGTTTCTGGCTGCTCGACGTCAAGTCGAAGGAGGAGGCGATCGAGTGGGTCAAGCGGGTCCCGTGCACCGAAGGGGTCGAGTCCCACATCGAGATCAGGCAGGTCCTCGAACCCGAGGACCTGATCCCGTCCGCGACGGCGGAGGCGTAGGCGTAGCTGCTTTGATAGGCGCATGCCGACGCTGGAGACCCACCGCGCGATAGACGCCGTATGGCGCATCGAGTCGGCCCGGCTCATCGCCGGGCTGACCAGGATGGTGCACGACGTCGGTCTCGCCGAGGAACTCGCGCAGGACGCGCTCGTCGCCGCGCTGGAACAGTGGCCCGAGTCGGGCGTCCCGGAGAACCCGGGCGCCTGGCTCATGGCCATCGCCAAGCGCCGTGCCATCGACATGTTCCGCCGCCGCGAGACGCTCGACCGCAAGGTCACCGAGATCGGCCGTGACCTGGAGACCCAGGAGCTGCCGACCGCGGAGCCGGACTTCGACGCGATCCACTCCACCATCTCCGACGACCTGCTGCGGCTGGTCTTCATCTCCTGCCACCCCGTCCTGTCCACCGAGGCCAGGGTGGCGCTCACGCTCCGGCTGCTCGGCGGGCTGACCACCGAGGAGATCGCCCGCGCGTTCCTCACGCCCGAGCCCACGATCGCGCAGCGGATCGTGCGGGCCAAGAAGACCCTCGCCCAGAAGAAGATCCCGTTCGAGGTGCCCGCGGCGAGTGAGCTGGGGGAGCGGCTCGCGTCCGTGCTGGAGGTCGTGTACCTGGTCTTCAACGAGGGCTACGCGGCCACCGGCGGCGACGACTGGATGCGCCCCGCGCTGTGCGAGGACGCGATGCGGCTCGGCCGGATCCTCGCCGAGCTGGTGCCGGGCGAGCCGGAGGCACACGGCCTGATCGCGCTGATGGAGATCCAGGCGTCCCGTTCCCGCGCGCGGACCGCGCCGGACGGTACACCTGTATTGCTGTACGACCAGGACCGCGGGAAGTGGGACCAGCTGCTGATCCGGCGCGGTCTCGCGGCGCTGGAGCGTGCGGCCCGCCTCGAGCAGCCGATGGGCCCCTACGTCCTCCAGGCCGAGATCGCCGCCTGTCACGCGCGCGCCCGCACCCCGGAGGACACCGACTGGGTGCGGATCGCGGCGCTGTACGCGCGGCTCGTGCAGCTCGTGCCGTCGCCGGTCGTCGAGCTGAACCGCGGGGTCGCCCTGTCGATGGCGTTCGGCCCCCAGGCCGGGCTCGACGTCGTCGACGAGCTGCTCGACGAGCCGTCACTGAAGAAGTACCACCTGCTCCCGAGCGTGCGCGGGGACCTGCTGGCCAAGCTCGGCCGCACCGAGGAGGCCCGCGCGGAGTTCGAGCGGGCCGCGGAGCTGACCCGCAACGAGCGGGAGCGGTCCCTGCTGCTGAAGCGGGCGGCGGAATGACCGACAGCACCCCCGGGATGAAGGACGTCGCCGCGGTCGCCGGCGTGTCCATCGGCACCGTGTCCAACGTGCTGAACCGTCCGCACCTGGTCAGCGAGGCGACCCGCCTGCGCGTACAGGCCGCGATCGTCGAGCTGGGGTTCGTCCGCAACGAGACCGCCCGCCAGCTGCGTGCCGGGCAGAGCAGGACCATCGCGTACGTGGTCATGGACGCGGCCAACCCGTTCTTCAACGACGTCGCCCGTGGCGTGGAGGAGGCGGCCCGCGCCGAGGGGATGGTCGTCTACCTGTGCAACTCCAACCAGGACGGCGGCCGCGAGCGCGAGTACCTGGAGCGGCTGCGTGAGCAGCGGGTGCAGGGCGTGCTGATCACCCCGATCGATCCGGGTGGCGAGCGGCTCGCGGAGATGCCTGGCCGCGGCATGCCGGTGGTGCTGGTCGACTGCCAGTCGGTCGACGAGCAGCAGTGCTCGGTCGCGGTCGACGACGTGCTCGGCGGTGAGCTGGCGATGACGCACCTGCTCGAGACCGGGCACGAGCGGATCGCGTTCGTCGGCGGCCCGGCGAGCGTGCAGCAGGTGCGCGACCGTTTCGAGGGCGCCCGGCAGGCCACGCTCGCCGCGGACCGGCCGATCGAGCTGGTGCGCATGGCGACCGAGGCGCTCACGGTGGCCGAGGGCAGGCGCGCGGGGGAGCGGCTCGTCGGCCTGCCCGCCTCGCGGCGCCCGACCGCCGCGTTCTGCGCCAACGACCTGCTCGCGCTCGGGTTGCTGCAGGCCATGGTGCGGCAGGGCCTGTCGGTGCCGGGCGATCTCGCGGTGGTCGGCTACGACGACATCGAGTTCGCCGAGGCCGCGGCCGTGCCGCTCACGTCGGTGCGCCAGCCGAGGGAGCTGCTCGGCCGCACGGCCGCGCGGCTGTTGCTGGAGGAGGCGTCGGGCGACGCGTCGCACCAGCACCAGCAGGTCCGGTTCCGGCCGGAGCTGGTCGTGCGGGCCTCGACACGGATCCAGCGCTGAGTCCTTGACACCTTTTCGTCGCTCCACCATGCTGAGGCACGATTGAAACGTTTAACTTCGATGGTTGAGGGCAGCATGACGGACCAGGTCGAGGCGTTGCTGCGACGGAGCAACCGGCTCGGAGCCGACCCCCGCAACACCAACTACGCGGGCGGCAACACGTCCGCCACGACCACCGCCACCGACCCGGTCACCGGCACCGACGTGGATCTCCTGTACGTCAAGGGTTCCGGCGGCGACCTCGGCACGCTGACCAGAGGCGGCCTCGCCGTGCTGCGGCTCGACCGGCTGCGCGCGCTGACCGGCGTCTACCCGGGTGTCGAGCGCGAGGACGAGATGGTCGCCGCGTTCGACTTCTGCCTGCACGGCAAGGGCGGGGCGGCGCCGTCGATCGACACCGCCATGCACGGCCTCGTCGAGCAGGCGCACGTCGACCACCTGCACCCGGACGCGGGCATCGCGTTCGCGACCGCCGTGGACGGGCCGGAGCTGACCCGCCGGTGCTTCGGCGACCGCGTGGTCTGGGTGCCGTGGCGGCGGCCGGGTTTCCAGCTGGGGCTGGACATCGCGGCGGTGCAGCGGGACAACCCACAGGCCATCGGCGTGGTCCTCGGCGGGCACGGCATCACCGCGTGGGGCGCCACGAGCGACGAGTGCGAGGCCAACTCGCTGGAGATCATCGCCACCGCGCAGCGCTACCTCGACGAGCACGGCAGGCCCGACCCGTTCGGCGCGGTAGTGGTCGAGCCGCTCGCACCCGCCGACCGCGCACTGCTCGCCGCCCGGATCGCCCCGGCGGTCCGCGGGCTCGCCTCGACCGACCACCCGCAGGTGGGGCACTTCACCGACTCGGCCGGCGTGCTGGACTTCCTGTCCCGCGAGCGGCTCGGTGAGCTGGCCGCGAAGGGCACCAGCTGCCCCGACCACTTCCTGCGCACGAAGGTCCGTCCGCTCGTGCTCGACGTGCCGCCCACCACGCCACTGGACCAGTTGCTCGCACGCCTGAAGGAACTCCACGAGGCCTACCGCGCCGACTACCGCGCCTACTACGAGCGCCACGCGGACGCGGACAGCCCGGCCATGCGCGGCGCCGACCCGGCGATCGTGCTGGTACCGGGCGTCGGCATGTTCAGCTTCGGCGCCGACAAGCAGACCGCGCGCGTGGCGGGCGAGTTCTACGTCAACGCCATCAACGTCATGCGTGGCGCCGAGTCGGTGTCGGTCTACGAGCCGATCGACGAACGCGAGAAGTTCCGCATCGAGTACTGGGCGCTCGAAGAGGCGAAGCTCAAGCGGCGCCCCAAACCCAAGCCTCTCGCCACCCGCGTCGCGTTCGTGACCGGCGGTGGTTCGGGCATCGGCCGTGCCACCGCGCTGCGGCTCGCCGCCGAGGGCGCGTGCGTGGTCGTCGCCGACCGCGACCCCGACACCGCCAAGCAGGTCGCGAGTGAGATCGGCGAGACGGGCATCGCGGTGACCGTCGACGTGACGGACGAGAACGCGGTCGCGGAGGCTTTCCGTACGGCTGTATTGGCTTTCGGCGGCGTCGACCTCGTGGTCAACAACGCGGGCCTGTCGGTGTCGAAACCGTTGCTGGAGACCACGGAGGCCGACTGGGACCGCCAGCACGACGTGATGGCGAAGGGCTCGTTCCTCGTCAGCCGTGAGGCGGCGCGGATCATGGTCGAGCAGGGCATCGGCGGCGACATCGTCTACATCTCCAGCAAGAACGCGGTGTTCGCCGGTCCCAACAACGTCGCCTACGGGGCGGCGAAGGCCGACCAGGCGCACCAGGTCCGGCTGCTCGCGGCCGAACTGGGAGAGCACGGGATCCGCGTCAACGGCATCAACCCCGACGGCGTGGTCCGCGGCTCCGGCATCTTCGCGGGCGGCTGGGGCGCGCAGCGCGCGGCCGTGTACGGGGTGCCGGAGGAGGAGCTGGGTGCCTTCTACGCCAGGCGCACGCTGCTGAAGCGCGAGGTGCTGCCGGAGCACGTGGCGGCGGCGGTCGTCGCGTTGTGCGCCGGTGACCTGTCGCTCACGACCGGGTCGCACGTCCCGGTGGACGCCGGGGTGGCCGCGGCCTTCCTGCGATGAGGGTCGCGGCCGCGGACCTCGGCGCCGCCAGCGGACGGGTGATCGTCGGCGCGGTCGGCCCGGACACCCTGGAACTGCGGGAGTGCCACCGGTTCCCCAACCGTCCTGTTCGGATCGCCGGGACACTGCACTGGGACATCCTCGCCCTGTACCAAGGAGTTCTCGACGGACTGCGAGCTGCCGGGCCCGTCGACGGGATCGGCATCGACTCCTGGGCGGTCGACTACGGCCTGCTCGACGCGGACGGCGCGCTGCTCGGCAACCCCGTGCACTACCGCGACGAGCGGACCGCGCACGCCCGCGACAACCTGGAACGCCTCGGCGCGGCGGAGTTGTACGCGACCACGGGCCTGCAGTTCCTGCCGTTCAACACGATCCACCAGCTGGCCGCCGAACCCCGGCTGCACCTCGCGCACCGCCTGCTGCTGATCCCGGACCTGCTCGCGTACTGGCTGACCGGAGAGATCGGCGCCGAGGTGACGAACGCGTCGACCACCCAGCTCCTGGACGTGCGCACCCGCACCTGGGCCACCGCGCTGATCGAGAAGGTCGCCGATCCGGCCCTCCTCCCGCCACTGCGTGAACCGGGCACGGTCGTCGGACGGCACGACGGCACGCCGGTCATCGCGGTCGGGTCGCACGACACCGCCTCGGCGGTCGCCGGGGTGCCCGCCGAGGACACGCGGTTCGCCTACATCTCGTGCGGCACGTGGTCGCTCGTCGGCGTGGAACTGGACGCGCCGGTGCTCACGGAAGCCGGCAGGGCAGCCAACTTCACCAACGAGCTGGGCATCGACGGGACGGTGCGCTACCTGCGCAACGTGATGGGGCTGTGGCTGCTGCAGGAGTGCGTGCGCGAGTGGGATGCCAACACAGCTGACTTGCTCGAGGCGGCCGCCCGCAGGCCGCGTCGCGCGGTGATCGACCCCGACGACCCGGTGTTCCTGCCGCCGGGCGACATGCCGGGCCGCATCGTGGCGGCGTGCGAGAGGGCGGGGCAGCCGGTTCCGGAGGACCGGCCCGCGATCGTGCGGTGCGTCGTGGACAGCCTGGCCGACGCGCACCGGCGGGCGGTGCAGGACGCGCAGTCGTTGTCCGGCAAGGAGATCGACGTCGTGCACATCGTCGGCGGCGGCGCGCGGAACGCGCTGCTGTGCCAGCTGACCGCGGACGCGTGCGGGCTGCCGGTGGTGGCGGGCCCGGTCGAGGCGACGGCCATCGGGAACGTGCTCGTGCAGGCGAGGGCGCTCGGCGCGCTGGACGGTGACCTGAACCGGCTGCGTGCGCTGGTCCGCGCCACGCAGCCGGTCACCCGCTATCAGCCGAGCGCGTAGACGCGTGCCCAGTCGACCTCGTAGATCGCGGGCTGCAGGTCGTCGCCGTAGAAGTTGTCCAGCTGGATGGTCTGGTGCATCGACGGCGCGCACTGGATGCAGTCCCGCACGTCGTTGGCGCCACCCGAGAAGCTGAACCACTCCACGCCGTCGACGAAGCCCTTCACGTGGTCGGGCGTCCACTCGATCGCGATGTTGTGCCACCCGGACAGGTCCACGCCGCACAGCTGGGCGTGTTCCTGCTGCACCGGCGCGTCCGCGTCGTGCGGGTAGTGGATGAACGCCTCCGCGCAGTCCTCGCCGGGAGCGCCGTTCTCGAGGTAGTCGTACTCGCCGTCCTCCGGCCACTGGTTCGAGTCCGGCCACAGGATCAGCAGGGGGTGGTACTGGCGTCCGTTGTTCTCGCCGGTGGCCTGCGACCGGACGCGGGCCTCCCACCGCCCGTACCGCTGCCCGACGTGGGACGCGAGCCAGCCGGAGTCGCCGTTCGCCTCACCGGTCTGGCGCAGCACACCGCCGACCACGCGCGTGTTCTCGTCGCAGCGCCGCCCGTTGTCCGAGTGGCCCGGCCAGCACTGGCCGACTCCGCCGCCCGCGAGTGACCACTTCTCCTGGTCCGGCACCGCGGGCTCGGCCTCCGAGCCGTAGTCGAACTCGTCCGACCCCGCCGCGATGGGCTCACCCCAGCCGTACCGCTCGGCCGCCGTGTCCGGTTCGGCGGCCGACGCGGGCAGCGCGAACACCGCCCCCGACAGCGACACCACGGCCCCGAGCGCGACAAGCCAGCGTCTGCGCATGTCCAGATCCTTTCCCCGACGAACAGTTGCGTGCCCAGCCTCGCCGCGGCCGCGGTCCCGGGTGCGCGCCGTGGCCGCTTCCTGCCGGATCTACCGCAGGCGCAGGCACACCCGAGGGAGGCCGAGATCGGCCAGCATCGCCTCGGACTCCGTCTCCGATGCCCGGGCCGCGTCCGCGTCCCCTGCCGCCTCCTGCGCACGGGCGAGGCGGGCCAGCAGCCGGGCCTCCTCCAGCGGGGCACGCAGCTGGTGCCATGTCTCCAGAGCCACCCGCAACGGCCCGAGGGCCGCGGCCGGATCGCCGTTCGCCATCGCCAGCTCCCCGAGCGTGCGGTGCGCCTCCGCGGACCCGTCCGCGTTGCCCAGCGCCGTGAACACCGGCAACGCCCGGTCGAGCCTGCGCCGGGCCGCGGCGAACCGGCCGCGTCGGACGTCCACGTCGGCCATCGTCTGCTCGACGTAGGCCGCGTGCAGCTCGTCGTCGATCGCCTCGGTCAGGCGACGTGCCTCGGCGAGCGCGGCCTCCGCGTCGTCGAGGCGGTCGGCGTCGATCAGCGCGTACGCGTAGATGATCAGGTTCATCGCCTGCAGGCGCCGGTTGCCCTGCGTGCGGCGGATCGCGAGCGCCTCCTCGACCAGCGGCAGCGCGCGGGCGGGCTCGCCGAGGTCGCGGTGCACCTCGGCGCGGTTGATCAGCAGCGACGGCAGCGCGGAGCCGGGCGCCGCCGGGTCGCACTCGCGGATGGCCTCGTCGAGCATCTCGGCGGCCTCACGCAGCCTGCCGAGCCGTCGCGCCGCGACGCCCGCGTGCAGCAGCGCGCGCATCGTCCGGTCGTGGTCGCCGAGCGTGGTGGCGAGTGTCAGCGCCTCTGCCGCCAGCGCGGGCATCTCCGCGCACCGGGCCCGTTGCGCGTACACCGCGAACAGCGCCTGCAGGATCTTCAGCAGCAGGTCGTCGGGGCCGGTCGTGCGCAACGCGTTCGCCGCCACCTCGAGTGCGTGTTCGCGTTCGTCGTCGTAGGCGCGCAACGCGAGGAACCCGGACATGCGCAGCGCGAGCAGGCCCGCCATCTCCGCGTGGCCCTGCGCGCTGGCCTGTTCCATCGCACCCGTCAGGTTCGCGCGCTCGACCTCCAGCCACGCCCGTGGCTGGTCGCGGGTCGCCCGTACCGCGACCTGTGGCGCGGCCACGGCCTCCAGCCCGCTGGAGTAGATCGTGTGGTGGTCGGCCCGCTGGTCGGCCTCGGTGGCGAGCGCGAGCCACGACGACAGGACTTTCCCGACCGCCTCCGCCCGCTCGTCGGCCGGGTCCTCGGCCTCGGCGCGTTCCGCCGCGAAGGCGTGGATCAGGTCGTGCAGCCGGTAGCGGTACTGGCCGACCGCGTCCCGGCCGAGCGGTTCGAGGAGGTGCGTCTCGACGAGCCGCTCCAGCATCCGCTCCACGCGTGCGGTCGACGGCTCCCCGACCAGTTCCTGCGCCACCCACGTCGGCCAGTCGGGGGTGAGGAGCAGCCCGAGTCTGCGCAGCAGCACCCGCAGCGGCTCGTCGAGCGCCTGGTAGCTCAGCTCGATGCTCGCGCGGACGTCGAGGTCGCCGACCGACAGCTCGTCGAGGCGGCCGACCTGGTCCGCGAGCCTGCCGCGGAACTCCTCGAGTGTCCACTCGGGATGGACGGCGAGCCGGGCGGCGGCCACGCACACCGCGAGCGGCAGCCGCCCGCACAGCTCGACGACCGCCTCCGCGGCCTCGGGCGCGCCGCCGACCCGCTGCTCGCCGATCACCGCCGCCAGCAACGCGACCGCGTCGCCGGGCGCGAGCACCGGCACCGACCACCGGGTCGCGCCCAGCAGCGCGTCGAGCCGCCGCCGTGAGGTGACGAGCGCCTGGCTGCCCGGTGTGGCGGGCAGCAGCGGGCGGACCTGCTCCTCGCCCGCCGCGTCGTCCAGCACGACGAGGACGCGCCTGCCCGCGAGGTGGCTGCGGTACAGCGCGATCCGCTCGTCCCGGTCGTCGGGCACCTCCGCGCCGCGCACGCCGAGTGTGCGCAGGAACCGGCCGACGACCGCGTGCGGGTCGGCGGGTGCGTTCTGGGCGCCGCGCAGGTCGGCGTACAGCTGCCCGTCGGGGAACGCGTGGTCGGCGCGACGCGCCGCGGCCAGCGCGAGTGACGTCTTGCCGACACCGCCGGGCCCGACGAGCACGCGGACCTGTCCGGCCGCCTGGTCGGCGCGGGCCAGGTCGGCGGCGATCTCGTCGATCAGCTCGTCGCGGCCGGTGAGGATCGGTGAGCTGGCGGGCAGCTGCCTCGGCACGGTCACCGGCCGGGGCGCGGGGGCGGGTGGCTCACCGCGCAGGATCCGCTGTTCGAGGTCGCGGAGCGCGGGTCCCGGCTCGACGCCGAGGTCGTCGGAGAACAGGCGGTACAGCTTGCGGTAGGCGGCGAGCGCGTCGGCGCGGCGACCGGACGCGGCGAGCGCCGCCATGCGGATCTCGTGCAGCCGTTCCCGGTACGGGTGGTCCGCGAGCACCGGCTCCAGCTCGTGCAGCACGTCGTCGTAACGGCCGAGCGCGACCTGCGCCTCCAGCCGCGCCTCCGCGGCGCTCACCCGTTCCTCGCCGAGCAGTGCCCTGGTGGTGGCGGCGAGGTCGTCGGCGACGTCGGCGAGTGCGGGGCCCCGCCACAGCGCGAGCGCGCCGGCGAACAGTTCGGCCGCGCGCCCGTGGTCGCCGCCGGAACCGGCCTGCCTGCCCTGCGCGACCAGGTCCCGGAACCGGACGAGGTCCAGCCCGTGCGTGCCGAGGTGCAGTTCGTAGCCCGCGGGGCGGGTGACGATCAGCTCGCCGTCGCCACCCGTCGCCGCGCGCAGCCTGCGGCGGATGTTGCTGATGACGTTGTGCAGCTGGGGGCGGGCGGTCGACGGCGGGTCGTCCCACAGCGCGTCGACGAGCCGGTCGGTGCTGGTGAGGCGGCCCGCGTTGAGCAGGAGGGCGGCGAGCACGAACCGCTGCCTGCCGCTGCCGATGGCGATCGGCCGCCCGTCGTCCCAGACCGCCACCGGACCCAGCACGCCGAACTCCACCCCGGGATTCTGGCAGAGTCCGGCGGCCCGGGGTGCGTCAGTGGTTGGCGTCCAACCTGGCGAACTCGTCGGCGGTCAGTTCCAGGTGGACCGCGGCGGCCGAGTCGCGGATGGTCGCGGGCCGCGACGAACCCGGGATGGGGATCACGACCGGCGACTTGGCGAGCAGCCACGCGAGGCACACCTGCTGCGGGCTCACGCCCCGGTCCTTCGCGACCTCGGCGAACACGTGGAAGGACGAGCCCAGCTCACCGGCCCGTGCGATGCCGCCGAGCGGGCTCCACGGCAGGAACGCGATGCCGAGTTCGTCGCACAGGTCCAGTTCCGGCTCGCTGGAGCGGAACCGGGGCGACAGCTCGTTCTGCACGCTCGCGAGACGGCCGCCGAGGATCTCGTTGGCGAGCCTGATCTGGTCGGGGTTCGCGTTGGAGATGCCCGCGTACCGGATCTTGCCCGCGTCGAGCAGGTCGCGGATCGCGCCGACCGAGTCGGCGTAGTCGACGCGCCGGTCCGGCCGGTGGAACTGGTACAGGCCGATGGCCTCGACGCCGAGCCGCTTGAGCGACGCCTCGCACGCCTGCTTGAGGTACTCGGGCCTGCCGTCGCGGCCCCAGCCGCCGCCCTCGGTGCGGGTGTGACCGCCCTTGGTCGCGATCAGCACGTCGGACGTGTCGCCGCCGTAGCTCGCGACCGCGCGGGCGATGAGCGACTCGTTGTGCCCGATATCCCGGTTGTCCAGCGAGTACGCGTCGGCGGTGTCGATCAGCGTGACGCCCGACTCGAGTGCGGCGTGGATCGTGTCGACGGACTGCTGCTCGTCCTCCGGCCTGCCCTCGACGGACATCGGCATGCCGCCGAGCCCGATGGCGCTGACCTGCGTGTCGCCGATGCGACGGGACTGCATCGTGCTGCCTCCTTGGTAGACCCTTGTGCGCTTCCAGCTTCCCGCCCTCTGATTAAGCTGTCCAACAGAAGTCTTCGATCGGGTTGATCGGTCAGGGTGATTAATCGTGGAGTTGCGGCAGCTGTCCTACTTCGTCGCGGTCGCGGAGGAGTGCCACTTCACGCGGGCCGCGAAACGGCTGCACGTGGCGCAGTCCGGGTTGTCGGCGTCCGTGCGGGCCCTCGAACGGGAGCTGGGGGCCGAACTGTTCGTGCGGAACACCCGCCAGGTGCGGCTGACGCCGGCCGGTGCCGCGTTGCTCGCCGAGGCCCGCCGGACCCTTGCCGCCTCGGACGCGTGCGCGGCCGCCGTCGCCGCCGTGCAGGGGCTGCTGCGGGGCACGCTGGCGATCGGGTCGCTGCAGTGCCTGCACGTCGTGCACATGCCCGCCGTGCTCGCGGGCTTCGTGTCGGCCCACCCCGGGCTCGACGTCGAGCTGCGGCAGGGCGGATCGGGCGAGCTGACCTCGTTGGTGGCGCAGGGAAAGCTCGACGTGGCGTTCGTGTCGCGGCCCGCCGCGTACCCCGAAGAGGTGGTGGTGACCTCGCTCGCCACCGAGCCGCTGGTGCTCGCGTGCGCGCCGGACCACGCGCTGGCGAGCGCCGATCGGGTGCCGGCGGCGGCGCTGGCCGGTGAGCGGTTCGTGGACTTCGCACCCGACTGGGGCACCCGTGACCTGGTGGACTCGGTCGTCGGCGCGCGGCACGTCGCGTTGGAGGTGACCGACGTGCACTCGTTGCTGGACCTCGTCGCGTGCGGACTCGGGGTGGCGCTGGTGCCGCAGTCGTTCTCGGTGAAGACCGACCGGGTGCGGTTCATCGGCCTCGCCGAACCGGTGCCCCGCTGGGAGACCGTCACGGTGACCGCGAACCCGCCGAGCGCGGCCGCGGTCGCACTGGTCGCGGACGTGCGCCGCGCGGCGGGCTTGACCTCCAGCTAGGTCGAGGTTGTTGGCTCGCTGACGTCGGAGTGTCGGGCGAGCGGGCCCTGCCGCGATCCTGGTCGTCGGCAGGGTCCGTGCCATCCCGTTGGTCCGAAGTGGACGTTCAGTCCCGCTTCGCGCCCGCCAGCTGTTCGAGTACCAGCAGCAGCGCCGAGTGGTCGAGGTCGCCGTGCCCCTGGGCGCGGGCCGCGGCCATCAGCTGTGCCACGACCGCGCCGAGGGGCAGCGGCACGCCCGCGTCCCTGGCCGAGTCGAGCACGATGCCGAGGTCCTTGTGGTGCAGGTCGACGCGGAAGCTCGGCGTGAAGTCGTGGGCCAGCATCGCGTCGGCCTTGCGGTCCAGCACGGTGCTGCCCGCGAGCCCGCCCGACAGGACCTCGACGGCGGGCGCGAGGTCGACGCCCTGCGTCCGCAGCATCGTCAGCGCCTCCGCGACCAGGCCGATGGTGCCCGCGACGATCAGCTGGTTGGCGGCCTTCACCGTCTGCCCGGCACCCGTCGGTCCGACGTGGACGATCGTCTTCCCGAGCACGTCGAGGACCGGCCGCGCCGCCTCGACGTCCTCCACCGCGCCACCGACCATGATCGACAGGGTGCCGTCGACCGCGCCCTTCTCGCCGCCGCTGACCGGCGCGTCGAGTGCGCGCAGCCCGGCCTCGTGCGCGCGTGCGGCGACGGTCCGCGCAGTCGCGGGCGCGATCGTGCTCATGTCGATCCACAGCGCACCGCCCGCGGTCAGCACGTCGTCCGCGACGGCCTCGACGTCCGGCGAGTCGGGCAGCATGGTGATCACCACCTCGGCGCCGTCGACCGCCGCTCTCGCGCTGTCGGCGGCGGTGCCGCCCTGCTCGGCGAACCGGGCCGTCTTGCCCGGGCTGCGGTTGAAGCCGGTGACGTCGTGCCCGGCACGGACGAGGTTGACGGCCATGGGCAAGCCCATGATCCCGAGCCCGATGAACGCGATCCTGGCCATGGCCCCGACCCTACCCACCCCGCGCGTGCACCCGGTCTCGTCAGGCCACGCCGAGACCGCCGACGATCTCCACCTCCTGGCTCGTGAACTCGCCCGTGAGCAGCGGCATGGTCTTCGCGATCGCGGCCTTCACCTCGGGTAACCGGAGGGACGCGTCGTGCGCCTCCTTGCTGACCCAGATCTCGTTCACCCACACGAGGTCCTTGTCGTCATCGGACACGCCCACGGCGTACAGGTCGCACCCCGCCGCCTTCAGGCCGTCCTGCCCGCTGACGAGCGTCGCCACCACCTCGTCCCGGTGGCCCGGCTTGACGCGCATGGTGCCGAAGTATCCGTACCGCACTGTTCCTCCTGGTCGATCGCTGACGGCCGCATACTCGCACGGACCACCGACAGTTCCATTGGACGAACGCGACAGGACGAACGCGACAGTCCGCCCGCGACCTGGCAGTCTCACGTTTCGTGGGGCCGGGACGTCTTCGTGGTGTGAGACCTTTCGAGCGGATCGTGGACGAGTACGGGGCCATGGTGCTGCGGGTGTGCCGCGCTGTCCTGGGACCCGTCGACGCCGAGGACGCGTGGTCGGAGACCTTCCTCGCCGCGCTGCGTGCGTATCCCGACCTGCCCGCCGACGCGAACGTCGAGGCCTGGCTCGTGACCATCGCGCACCGCAAGGCGCTCGACGGGTGGCGGGCCGGGCGGCGGCGGCCGGTCGCGGTGGCCGACGTGCCCGACCGGGGCACGACCGACCAGTGGCACGGCGACCTGTGGGCCGCGCTCGAACAGCTGCCGCACAAGCAGCGGCTGGCCGTCGCCTACCACCACCTCGCCGGGCTGCCGTACCGGGAGATCGCGGCGATCACCGGTGGCACCGAGGCCGCCGCCCGCCGTGCGGCCGCCGACGGCATGAAACGTCTCCGCGAGCTGTACACGGAGGAGGAGACCGCATGAACTTCGACGCGCTACCACAGGAAGCGCCCTCGGCGCGGCTGCGTGCCCGGCTCGTCGCCGACGCCGAACGGGACGGGCTGCTCGACGTCGCCTACCGCGTGGTCGACACGCCCGTCGGTGCGTTGCTGCTGGCCGCGACCCCGGTCGGGCTGGTGCGGGTGGTGTACGAGAACGTCGGCCACGACGCGGAGCTCGCCCGGCTCGCCGAGGCCGTCAGCCCCCGGGTCCTGCACGCACCCGCCCGGCTCGACGCCGTGGCGCGGCAGCTCGACGAGTACTTCGCCGGGCGCAGGGCCGCGTTCGACGTGCCGCTCGACCTGCGGCTCGCACGCGGGTTCCGGCGCGCCGTCATCGACCACCTGCCCGCGATCCAATACGGCCGTACCGAAACGTACGCGCAGGTCGCGGCCGCCGCCGGGAGCCCGAAGGCGGTCCGAGCGGTGGGCACGGCGTGCGCGACGAACCCGGTGCCGGTCGTCGTGCCCTGCCACCGGGTCGTGCGTTCGGACGGGTCGTTCGGCGGGTACGCGGGCGGTCCGGACGCGAAGCGGACCCTGCTGACGATGGAGGCGGCGTGAAGATCGACTGGACGGCCGTCGCCGAGGAGGTCGACGAGTACGGCTGCGCGCTCCTGCCGCGCCTGCTGACGAAACAGGAGTGCGCCGACGTCGCCGCGCTCTACGACGAACGGGACCGGTTCCGCGCCACCATCGACATGGCGCGGCACCGGTTCGGCCGCGGCCAGTACCGCTACTTCCGCGCACCGTTCCCCGAGCCCGTGGCCCGGCTGCGGCGGGACCTGTACCCGCGTCTCCTGCCGATCGCCCGCGACTGGGCGGCACGGCTGGGCCGCGACGAACGCTGGCCGGACACGCTCGACGAGTGGCTGGCGGAGTGCCACGCCGCGGGCCAGACCCGGCCGACGCCGATCCTCCTGCGCTACGACGAGGGAGACTGGAACGCACTGCACCGGGACCTGTACGGCGAGAAGGTGTTCCCCCTGCAGGTGGTGATCAACCTGAACGAGCCGGGCGTCGACCACACCGGTGGCGAGTTCCTGCTGGTCGAGCAGCGGCCACGCGCCCAGTCCCGCGGGACCGCCACGCTGCTGCCGCAGGGGCACGGCCTGGTGTTCACCACGCGGGACCGCCCGGTCCGGTCGGCACGGGGCTGGAGCGCCTCGCCGGTGCGGCACGGGGTGTCGGTGATCAGATCCGGACGACGGCACACTTTGGGCTTGGTGTTCCACGACGCGGCATGAGGCTGTGTGATTAAGTCGCATCCATGGTGCGTGCAGCGGTGCTGACCAAGCAGGGTGGCCGACTCGAGGTCATGGACATCTCCCTGGGGGACCCGGGTCCGGGACAGGTGAAGGTGCGGGTCGCGGCCGCCGGTGTCTGCCACTCCGACCTGTCGCTCGCCAACGGCACGCTCAGCCAGGAGGTCCCCGCGGTGCTCGGGCACGAGGGCGCGGGCGTGGTCATCGCGGTCGGCGAGGGCGTCGACCGGGTCGCCGCCGGTGACCACGTGATCCTCAACTGGGCGCCCGCGTGCCGCGAGTGCTGGTTCTGCCTGCAGGGCGAGCCGTGGCTGTGCGTGCACGCCGAGGAGACCGCCCGCGCGCCGTACGCGTTCCTCGACGACGGCAGCCCGGTCTACCCGGGCCTGGGCACGGCGGCGTTCGCGGAGGAGACGATCGTGCCGGCCGCCGGGGTCGTGAAGGTGCCGGACACGGTGCCGATGGAGCAGGCCGCGGTGCTGGGCTGCGCGGTGCAGACCGGCGCGGGCGCCGTGCTCAACACCGCCCGGGTGCAGCCGGGTGAGTCCGTGGTGGTCGTCGGGCTCGGCGGGGTCGGCCTCTCGGCGCTGCAGGCGGCACGCGCGGTCGGCGCCGGACCGATCATCGGGGTGGACGTGAGCGAGGCCAAGGCCGACCTCGCGGCGCGGCACGGCGCGACGGACTTCCTCGTCGCCGACGAGACCGTGACCAAGGCGATCCGGAAGCTGACCGGCGGGCGCGGCGCCGACCACGCCTTCGACTGCGTCGGGCTGCCCGCGACCATCCGCACGGCGTGGTCGGCGAGCCGCCGCGGCGGGGCCGTGACGGTCGTCGGTGTCGGCAGCAAGGCCAACATCGTCGAGTTCAACGCGCTGGAGCTGTACTGGTTCGGCCGCACGCTGCACGGTTGCGTGTTCGGGTCGAGCGACCCGGACGTCGAGATCCCCCGCCTGCTCGGCCTCGTCGAGGAGGGCAAGCTGGACCTCGCCGCCCTGGCCACGTCGACCACCGACCTCGACGGCGTGAACGACGCGTTCGAGCAGCTCGGCCAGGGCGCGCGGACGATCGTCACCTTCGGGTAGGAACGCCAGGGCCAGGACAACGGCGGCGCCCGCGCGCAGACTGGTGGCGTGGAGTCGTGGGAGTTCGGCCGGACGGTGCGGCGGTGGCGTGACCGTGTCACGCCCGAGGCGGTCGGGGTGCCGGTGGGCAGGCGCCGCCGGGCCGCGGGGCTGCGCCGCGAGGAGCTGGCCGGTCTCGCCGGCATCTCCGCCGACTACCTGACGCGGTTGGAGCAGGGGCGGGCGGTCTCGCCCTCGGCGCAGGTCGTGGCGGCGCTCGCCCGTGCGCTGCGGCTGTCCGACGACGAACGTGACCTGCTCCACCGGCTGGCCGGGCACGCCGCGCCCGGCCACGACGTGGTCCCGACCGCCCTCCCGGCGAGCGTGCAGCGGCTGCTCGACCGGCTCGCGCACACGCCCGTCGTCGTGTACGACGCCACCTGGACCCTCCTCGTGGCCAACGCGCCCTACGACGCGCTCATGGGTGAGACCTCCGGCCTGCGTGGCCTCGAACGCAACGCCATCTGGCGCCATCTCGCCGGTCCCGGCTCCCGCGTCGTGCACACGCCGGAGGAACGCGCCGTCCTGGAGGCCGGGCTGGTCGCCGACCTGCGGTCGACCGCCGCCCGCTATCCCGCGGACCAGGCGCTACGACGGCTCGTCGCCGACCTGAGCGCGCGGAGCCCGCGGTTCGCCGAGCTGTGGGAGTCCGGCGGCGCGGCGCCGCGCCGGGAACCGGGACGGCACAAGGTGATCGACCACCCGGCGGTCGGCCGCGTCGCGCTCGACTGCGACACGCTCATCGTGGCCGCCGCCGACCTGCGGATCATGGTCTACACGGCCGAGCCCGGCACCGAGGACGCCGAGCGGCTCGCGCTCGCGGTCGTCCTCGGCACCCAGGCCCTCACCAGCTGACCGGGAGGCTGTGCAGCCCGTAGACCGTGGCGTCGTCCTTGAACGACAGCTCCGCGACCGGTGCGGCGACCCGCAGCGTCGGCACCCGCGTGAAGAGCGTGTCGAACACGATCCGCAGCTCCACCCGCGCGAGGTTCTGGCCGAGGCACTGGTGGGCGCCGTAGCCGAACGCGATGTGGTTGCGGGCGCCGCGCGTGACGTCGAGGCGGTCCGGGTCCGCGAAGACGGCCGGGTCGTGGTTGGCCGCGTTGCCGAGCGTCAGCACGCCCTCGCCCGCCCGGACGGTCACACCGCCGACCTCGGTGTCGGCGACCGCCACCCGCGAGGTCACGAACTCGGCGATCGTGAACTGCCGCAGCAGTTCCTCGACGGCGTCCGGGGTCCTGGCCGGGTCCGCCCTGACGAGCGCGAGCTGGTCGGGGTGCGCCAGGAGCGCGACCGTGCCGAGGGAGATCATGTTCGCGGTCGTCTCGTGGCCCGCGATCAGCAGCAGCACGGCGAGGCTCACGAGCGCGTCGTGGTCGTAGGTGCCCTCCGCGCGGTGCTTGGCGATCTGCCTGCCGATGAGGTCGTCGGTCGGCACGGGTTCCTTCTCGCTGACCAGCTTGTCCATGTAGGCACGCAGCTCGTCGGCCGCCGTGCGGATCTCGTCGACGGCCGCGGACCGGGACAGCAGCGTGCGCGACCGGGACTGGAAGAACTCGTGGTCGTCGTAGGGCACGCCGAGCTGCTCACAGATCACGAGCGACGGCACCGGCTGCGCGAGCGCCTCGACGAGGTCGGCGGTGCGGGACTCGGTCGCGAGCATCGCGTCGATGTGCTCGTCGACGATCTGCTGGATGCGCGGCCCCAGCGCGGCGAGGCGCTTGACGGTGAACTCGCCGAGCACCGCGCGGCGGGCCGGACCGTGCTCCGGCGGGTCGAGGGTGATCAGCGACGGCTTCAGCGAGCCGTCCTGCTGCACGCGGCGGCCGGTCGGGTTCGGGAAGTGCGGGTTGGCGCGGTCGGCGGAGAAGGCCGGGTCGGTGAGCACGGCGCGGATGTCGGCGTGCCGGGACGCGGCCCACACCTCCTGCCCGCTGCGCGGGAGCGTCACCTTCGTCATCGGCCCCGGCGAGGTGGTCGAGGCGTCGCCGTGGAACGGGCACTCGCGGGGCGGGAAGGCGTCGGACATCGATCGAACCCCCAAGATCCGGAAGAAAGTCGTCCAGTTGTCATCGACCGTAGCCAAGCGGACGCGCTCCGTCCACCTTCGGGTGGATGTGATAATTCGCTGGTGACGAAAGCCCTGCGTGCGGACGCGCGCCGCAACCGCGACCAGATCCTGGTGGCGGCGCGGGAGATCTTCGCCGAGCGCGGTGCCGACGTGCCGATGGAGGAGATCGCGCGCCGGGCCTCGGTCGGCGTCGGCACCCTCTACCGGCGCTTCGTCGACCGTGACGCGCTGATCCGCGCGGTCTTCCGCGACACCTTCCAGGCGGTCGCCGACGAGACCAGGGCCGCGCTCGCCGAGGAACCGACCGCGTGGGCGGCGCTGACGCGCATCATGCGGCAGTCGGCGTGGCTGCACGTGAGCGTGCAGGCCAAGTCGCCGCGGGTCACGGCGGTCGTACGGGCCGACGAGGAAACCTCCCGTGTCCGCGACGAACTGCTCGACGTGCTCGACGAGGTGGTGCGCCGCGCGCAGGACGAGGGCACGCTGCGCCGCGACGTCGGTGTCGGCGACCTCGCGATGCTGTTCGTCTCGGTCGTGCACCAGGCGCACTCGGTCACCGCGGACGTCGCGGGGCTCGTGCCCGGCCGGGTACTGGCGATCATGATGGACGGCCTGCGCGCCCCGGCGCCCGGCCAACTGCCCGGCCGCCCGCTGATCCGCACGGACCTCGCGTTCGACTGACGCGTCCTCAGTGGATGGTCCCCACGCTCGGCGGCGTGGTCGCGGACGGCGGGACACACTCCGGCGATCCCTGACAGTGCTCGCCGGTGCGGTTACCCTGGATTGGTTGCGCGGTGGCCGAACTGCCCAGCGGTCACCGGATTCCAGAGCGGAGTTGTGGGATGCCGGACGGCACAGGGGCAGCGAGACCCAAGCGTTCGGCCGTCGGTGCGTCGCTCGCCGGGCTGCGCCTCGACGAGCTGCTGAACGAGCTGCAGGACCGGCTGACCGAGATCGGCAAGACCCGCGACCGCCTCCAGGGACTCCTGGACGCGGTCGTCGCGGTCGGCGCCGGTCTGGAGCTGGCAGGCACGCTGCAGCGGATCGTCGAGACCGCCGTCGAGCTGGTCGACGCCCGCTACGGCGCGCTCGGCGTGCTGGGCGACGAGGGGCTCTCGGAGTTCGTGTACGTCGGCATCGACCCGGACACCCGCGCGACCATGGGGCACCTGCCGGAGGGCAAGGGACTGCTCGGGCACCTGATCGAGCACCCGTACCCGATCCGGTTGCCGGATCTCACCGGCCACCCGTCGTCGGTCGGCTTCCCGGCCAACCACCCGCCGATGCGCAGCTTCCTCGGCACGCCGGTCCGGGTGCGGGACGAGGTGTTCGGCAACATCTACCTGACCGAGAAGCGGGGCGAGACCGAGTTCAGCGACGACGACGTGGTCGTCCTCGAAGCGCTGGCCGCCGCGGCCGGTGTGGCCGTGGAGAACGCCCGCCTGTTCGAGCAGGCGCGGCTGCGTGAGCGCTGGCAGCACGCGTCCGCCGAGGTCAACGGGCTGCTGCTCGGTGGCGGGTCGAGTGCGGAGGCGCTGCGGCTGATCGCGCTGCGCACGCGTGAGCTGTCCGGGTCGGACTCCGCACTGATCCTGCTGGCCGACGAGGAGGGCGAGACGCTCACCGTGGAGGCGGGCGCGGGCACCCGGGGCGAGGAGATGATCGGCCACCGCCTGTCGACCGCGACACCGGCGATCGCGACGGTCATCAACGACGGCGAGCCGACCGTCTACGCGGACTTCGCGCTGACACTCGGTTCGGAAGCCGACCTCTTCGGCGAGTTCGGTCCGGCCGACGCGGTGCCGTTCGGCTCGGCGACGGGCCTCAGCGGCCTGCTGCTGGCACTGCGCGACAAGGGGGACGCCCAGTTCGGCCACGACGAGCTGCCGATGCTCGCGTCGTTCGCCGCGCAGGCCGCGCTGGCACTCGAACTCGCCGACAAGCAACGACAGCAACGGATGCTGGACGTGCTGGCCGACCGCGACCGCATCGCGGGCGACCTGCACGACCACGTGATCCAGCGGTTGTTCGCCGCGGGCATGAGCCTGCAGGCCATCGTCGGGCGCATCACCGACGGTGAGGCCCGGGCCCGCGTGACCCGGGTCGTCGGTCAGCTGGACGAGACGATGCGGGAGATCCGCACGTCGATCTTCGACCTCCACACGGCGGGCGAGGAGAGCCCGGCCAGCCTCCGCAGGCGCATGCTCGACCTGGTCGCCGAGGCCAGCGCGAACACCGACATGTCGCCCGCCGTGCGGATTTCCGGTGCCGTGGACACGCTGGTGCCCCAACAGGTGGCGGAGCACGCGCTGGCGGCGTTGCGGGAGGGCGTCAGCAACGCGGTCCGGCACGCACACGCGTCGGACATCGTCGTGACGGTCGAAGCCGGAGCCGATCTCGTCGTCGGGGTGACGGACAACGGGGTGGGCATGCCGCCGGACGTCGCGCGGAGCGGGTTGCTCCACCTCGAGCGGCGGGCACGGGAGTGCGGGGGAGCGGTGACGGTGTGCCCCAACCCGGACGGCGGCACACGACTCGTGTGGCGGGTTCCCCTCAACCCGGTGTGACCGGGCCGACGGGAAGCTCAGCTCTCCTGCCTACGGGACCGAAGCTCGGCCGCCAGCACGGCGGCCTGGGTCCGCCGCTGCATCCCGAGCTTGTTCAACAGGTGCGAGACGTAGTTCTTGATCGTCTTCTCGGCGAGGAAGAGCTGCTCACCGATCTGCCGGTTGGTGAGCCCTTCCCCGATGAGGTCGAACACGGCCCGCTCCTGCTCGGTGAGGGCGTCGAGCGGGTTCGGCGCCGCCCGCTCCCGGCGGATCCGGTTCATGAGCGCGGTGGTCGTCTTCGGGTCGAGCAACGACTCGCCCGCGCCCACGGTGCGGATCGCGTCCAGCAGGTCCAGGCCCAGCACCTGTTTCAGCACGAACCCCGACGCCCCGGCCATGATCGCGTCGAACAGCGCTTCGTCGTCGGCGTAGGACGTCAGCATCAGGCAGATCAGGCCGGGTAGCCGCGACCTCAGCTCACGGCACAGCTCGATCCCGTTGCCGTCGGGCATGCGGACGTCCAGCACCGCCACGTCCGGGTTCACCTGCGGCGTCCTCGCCAACGCCTCCTCGACGCCCGCGGCCTCGCCGACGACCTCCAGGTCGTCGGCCGTCCCGATGAGGTCCGCGAGGCCGCGCCGCACGATCTCGTGGTCGTCCACCAGCATGACCCGGATGGCCACGACGCCTCCTCGGCTCGTTCGTCGCGGGACAACCGTATGCCCGAGGACAAGGCCTGGGGAACCGAGTCCCTGTCAGACCACAGAACGGACCTGACGGGCGATCTCCACGTCCTCGCGGGCGGTGAGCACGAACGTGCGCACGGCGGCACCCGGTGCGGTGATCTCCGAGTCGCCGTTAACCTCCGTGCCCGCGTCCACGGCCACACCGAGGAACGCCAGTCCCGCCGCGGCCTCCGCGCGCACCACGGGCTGGTGCTCGCCGACACCGCCGGTGAACACGAGCACGTCGAGGCCGTTCATCGCCGCCGCCATCGCCGCGACCTCCCCGCGCAGCCGGTGCAGGTACACGTCCAGCGCGGGACGCAGCCGTGGTTCGCCGACGATGTCCCGCAGGTCGCCGCTGCCCCCGGTCAACCCGGCCAGCCCGCTGTGGTGCTCCAGCAGGTCCGACAGTTCGTCGGGCGACACACCGCCGTGGTGCAGCAGCCACAGCACCAGCCCGGGGTCGACGTCACCGGACCGGGTCGCCATCACCAGACCGGCGAGCGGCGTGAACCCCATCGTCGTGTCGACCGAACGGGTGCCTGCGATCGCCGCGAGTGACGCGCCAGCCCCCAGGTGACAGCTCACGATCCGGCGGTCCGGACCCGCGAGCTCCGCCACCCGCCGCGCCACGTGTGCGTGTGAGAGACCGTGGAAGCCGTAGCGCCGCAACGCCCAGCGCTCGTTCCACCGCCGGGGCAGCGCGTACGTCCTGGCCGCCTCGGGCATCGCGTGGTGGAACGCCGTGTCGAAACACGCCACCGCGGGCACGCCGGGCAGCACCGCGCCCACCGCGTCGATGCCCGCGACGCCGCGTGGCTGGTGCAGCGGCGCCAGCTCGGTCAGGCCCGCGATGCGGTCGCGGACGTCGGCGTCGAGCCGCACCGGGTCGGTCAGGTGGGGGCCGCCGTGCACGATCCGGTGTCCGACCGCGTCGACGCCGGGCAGGCCCTCGACGAACTCCTCGATGTCGTCGGTCTCGTCACCGCCCGACCAGCGTTCGACGGTGGTGGCGCCGACGACCTCGTCGGCGTCGTCGAGCAGCGCGAGCTTCAGGCTCGACGAGCCCGCGTTGACCACCAGCACGGCGGTCATCAGTACGGCCACACCCAGTCGCGGACCTCGGGCAGGTCCTCGCCGTGTTCGCGGGTCCACTCGTGGTGGCGGGCCCGCAGGTCGGCCATGCGCTGGCGGACCAGCGCGGTGCTGGTGCCGAGGCCGGGGACGCGGTCGAGCACGTCGATGACGAGGCGGAACCGGTCGAGGTCGTTGAGCACGAGCATGTCGAACGGTGTGGTGGTGGTGCCTTCCTCCTTGTAGCCGCGGACGTGGATGTTCACGTGGTTGGTGCGCCGGTACGTGAGGCGGTGGATCAGCCACGGGTAGCCGTGGTAGGCGAAGATGACCGGTTTGTCGGTGGTGAACATGGCGTCGAACTCGGGGTCGGTCATGCCGTGGGGGTGTTCGGTGCGGGGTTGCAGGCGCATCAGGTCGACCACGTTGACCACCCGCACCTTCAGGTCCGGCAGGTGCTCGCGGAGGATCGCGGTCGCGGCCATCACCTCCAGCGTGGGTGCGTCACCGGCGCAGGCGAGCACGACGTCCGGCTCCTCCCCACCCTCGTTGCCTGCCCAGTCCCAGATGCCCGCACCCCTCGTGGCGTGCAGGACGGCCTCGTCCATGGGCAGCCAGTCCGGCGTCTCGTTCTTGCCGGCGACCATGACGTTGACGTAGTCGCGGCTGCGCAGGCAGTGGTCCGCCACCGACAGCAAGGTGTTGGTGTCCGCGGGCAGGTACACCCGGATGACCTCGGCCTTCTTGTTCATGACGTGGTCGATGAACCCGGGGTCCTGGTGGGAGAAGCCGTTGTGGTCCTGTCGCCACACATGCGAGGTGAGCAGGTAGTTCAGGGACGCGACCGGGCGCCGCCACGGCAGCTTCCGGCTGGTCTTGAGCCATTTCGCGTGCTGGTTGAACATCGAGTCGACGATGTGGATGAACGCCTCGTAGCAGGAGAACAGGCCGTGGCGGCCGGTCAGCAGGTAGCCCTCCAGCCAGCCCTGGCACAGGTGTTCGGAGAGCACCTCGACCACGCGGCCGTCGGGGTCCAGGTGCTCGTCGCCGGGCAGTGTCTCGGCCTGCCACTGTTTGCCGGTCGCCTCGTACACGGTGTCGAGGCGGTTGGACGCGGTCTCGTCCGGGCCGAAGATCCGGAAGTCGCGGTACTCGGCGTTCTGGCGGACCACATCCCGCAGAAACCGGCCCAGCACCCGGGTCGGCTCCGAAGTCGAGGCGCCGTGCTCGTCCACCTCGGTGGCGTAGGTGCGGAAGTCGGGCAGGTCGAGGGGACGCAGCAGCAGGCCGCCGTTGGCGTGCGGGTTGGCCCCCATCCTGCGGTCACCATCGGGTACCTGCGCCAGCAGTTCGGCACGGGGCGCTCCCCGGTCGTCGAACAGTTCGTCGGGCCGGTAGGAACGCAGCCAGTCCTCCAGCAGGGCGAGGTGCTCGGGGTTGTCGCGGACCCCGGAAAGTGGCACCTGGTGCGACCGCCACGTACCGGCCACCTTCACGCCGTCCACGTCGGCGGGCCCGGTCCAGCCCTTCGGCGAGCGCAGCACGATCAGCGGCCACCGCGGCCGCGTACGGTCACCCCCGGTCCGGGCACGCGCCTGGATGGCGGCGATCTCGTCGAACGCGGCGTCCAGGGCGGCGGCCATGTCCTCGTGCATCCGGTCCGGGTCTGTGTCGACGGAGCCGGTGACGTGGCGCGGCGCGTAGCCGTAGCCGTGCAGCAGGGCGTCCAGTTCCTCCTCCGGGATGCGGGCCAGCACCGCCGGGTTCGCGATCTTGTAGCCGTTCAGGTGCAGGATCGGCAACACCGCCCCGTCGTGCACCGGATCGAGGAACTTGTTGGCGTGCCAGCTCGTCGCGAGCGGCCCGGTCTCCGCCTCGCCGTCGCCGACCACGCACGCCACGACCAGGCCGGGGTTGTCGAAGGCGGCCCCGAACGCGTGCGCCAGCGAGTAGCCCAGCTCGCCGCCCTCGTGGATGGAGCCGGGCACCTCCGGTGCGACGTGGCTGGGCACGCCGCCGGGGAACGAGAACTGCCGGAACAGCTGACGCATGCCCTGCACGTCCCGTGGCACACCGGGGTCGGCCTCGGTGTAACTGCCCTCCAGCCACGTGTTCGCGAGCATCGCCGGACCACCATGACCAGGACCGATCACGTACATCATGTCCACGTCACGCGCCCGGATCACCCGATTCAGATGCGCGTAGACGAAGTTCAGACCCGGCGTGGTGCCCCAATGACCCAGCAACCGCGGCTTCACGTGCGCACGCCGCAACGGCTCGGTCAGCAACGGGTTGTCCAGCAGATAGATCTGGCCCACCGACAGGTAGTTGGCGGCTCGCCAGTACGCGTCGAGTACCCGCAGTTCGTCCACGTGCGTCTGGGTGCCCGTGCGGGGCCGGTCCTATGCGTGGCGCCGGCGGAGAGTTCAGAAGCGATCTCCGTGGGGTACGCCTCGCTGCATGGGTTCACGCAGGAACATCGTCGTGCTCGGGCTCGACGACTGGAATCGCGAACTGCTGCACCGGGTCCCGGACGCGGACCGGTACGAGTTCCACGGGTTGCTCACGATCGCCGAACTGCAGGTCGGGGACATCCCGATCGTCGACCTGCTGCGCACCGCGGAGAAGAAGCTCGCCGCGTTCGACGGGCCGATCGACGCGATCATCGGGTTCTGGGACTTCCCCGTGAGCACGATCGTGCCGCTGCTGTGCCGCCGGTTCGACGTGCGCGGCCCTAGCCTGGAGGCGGTGCTGCGCTGCGAACACAAGTACTGGAGCCGGCTCGAACAGCGCAAGGCGATCACCGAGCTGCCCCCGTTCGCCCTGGTCGACCTGGACGACGCGCGGCCACCCGGCGAGGTCGGCTACCCGTTCTGGCTCAAACCGGTGAAGTCGTTCTCCTCCGACCTGGCCTTCGAGGTCACCGACGAGCAGGAGTTCACGCGCGCCGTCACCGAGATGAGGGACGGTGTGGCACGGGTGGGGGAACCGTTCGAGTACGTGCTCGCGCAGGCGGAACTGCCGCCCGAGATCGCCGCCGCCGGTGGCCAGTCCGCGTTGGCGGAGCAGGCGATGACCGGGGAACGCGCCGCGGTGGAGGGGTACTGCCACGGTGGTGAGGTCGTGGTGCACGGCGTGCTCGACTCCCTCGTCTACCCCGGGGTGTCGAGCTTCCTTCGCCACCAGTACCCGTCGCGGCTGCCCTCGTCGATGGTGCGGCGCCTCACGGACGTGTCGACGCGGGTGATCGAGCACATCGGACTCACCGACACCACGTTCAGCATCGAGTACTTCTGCGACCCCACGACCGGTGACGTCGGGCTGCTGGAGATCAACCCGCGGCACTCGCAGACGCACGCGGACCTGTTCGAGCAGGTCGACGGCTTCCCCAACCACCACTACCTGATCAAGGCCGCGCTGGGGGAGGACCCAGGAAGACCGAAGGGCGGCGGGCCGTACGACATCTCCGCCCACTGGTACCTGCGCCGGTTCGACGACGGCGTGGTCCGTCGCGTGCCGTCCACTTCGGACATCGCGCGGGTCGAGCGGGAGATCGACGGCGTGCGTGTGCGCGTCAAGGTCGGGGAGGGGCAGCGGCTGTCCGAGATGAACTTCCAGGACAGCTACAGCTACCAGTTGGCGGAGATGGTGGTCGGCGCGCGGGACGTGGCGGAGATGGAGGAGAAGTACAGGCGGTGCGTCGCGGCGCTGCCGTTCGTGTTCGAGGAGGTGTGATGCGGGTCGTCACCTCGCTGCCCCACGCGGTCACCGAGGACGAGCACGTGTGGATACCGGTGGCGGACGGAACCCGGCTGGCGGCACGGATCTGGCGGCCGGTGTCGTCGGACGACGAGCCCGTGCCCGCGATCTGCGAGTACATCCCGTACCGCAAACGGGACCTGACGTCGGTGCGGGACTCGATCGCGCACCCGTACCTGGCCGGGCACGGCTACGCCTGCGTGCGGGTGGACATCCGGGGCAGCGGCGAGTCCGAGGGCGTGCTCACCGACGAGTACCTCGAGCAGGAGCAGCGCGACGCCGAGGACGTGCTCGCCTGGCTCGCCGAGCAGCCGTGGTGCGACGGGACGACCGGCATGATGGGCATCTCGTGGGGCGGGTTCGCCGCGTTGCAGGTGGCGGCCCGCAAACCACCCAGCCTCGGCGCGATCTGCATCGCCTCGTTCACCGACGACCGCTTCGCCGACGACATGCACTACATGCGCGGCTGCCTGCTGTCGGACAACCTCGCCGAGTCGGGCACGATGTTCGCCTACAGCACGTGCCCGCCGGACCCGGCGCTGGTCGGCGAGCGGTGGCGGGACCTGTGGTTCGAACGGCTCGACGCGGCCCGCCCGTGGGTCGCGGAATGGCTGCGCCACCAGCGGCGCGACGACTACTGGCGGCACGCGTCGGTGTGCGAGGACTACACCGCCGTGCAGGTGCCGGTGTTCGCCTCGTGCGGCTGGGCGGACGGCTACTCCAACGCCGTGCTGCGGCTGATGGCCGGCCTCGACGTGCCGAGGAAGGGGCTGATCGGGCCCTGGTCCCACAAGTACCCGCACCTCGGCGTGCCGGGCCCGGCGATCGGCTACCTGCAGGAGGTCGTGCGCTGGTTCGACCGCTGGCTGAAGGGCGTGGCGCCCGACGAGCCCGACGAGCCGGTGCTGCGCACGTGGATGCAGGACAGCGTGCCGCCGTCCACGTCGTACGAGCAGCGGCCGGGGCGCTGGGTCGGTGAGCCCGCGTGGCCGTCGAAGAACATCCGGGAGGACGTGCACCCCCTCGCCCCGAACCGGATCGTGCCGAAGGACTCGGACCCGGTCGACGCCGTGCTGTCGGTCGAGTCGCCGTTGTCGCTCGGGCAGTTCGCGGGCAAGTGGTGTTCCTACAACGCCCCGCCCGACCTGCCCTACGACCAGCGCGAGGAGGACGGCGGCGCGATGGTGTTCGAGACCGACGTGCTGACCGAACCCTGCGAGATCCTCGGCGCCCCGGTGGTGCGGCTGGACGTGTCGGTCGACCGTCCGGTCGCGACGGTCGCGGCGCGGCTGTCGGACGTGGCGGAGGACGGCTCGGCCACCCGGGTGACCTACGGCCTGCTCAACCTGACGCACCACGAGTCACACGAGGAACCGGGGCAGCTGGAGCCGGGGCGCCGCTACGCGGTCGAGATCCCGCTGAACGGTGTCGCGCAGGCGTTCCCGGCGGGCCACCGGATCCGGCTCTCACTCTCCACTTCGTACTGGCCGCTCGCGTGGCCGCCGCCGGAACCGGTGCGCATGACCGTGTACACGCAAGGCAGCTCGCTCGCGCTGCCCGTGCGCCCGGTCGCCGCGCCCGACGAGGTGACCGGCACGGTGTTCGACGAGCCGGAGGGCGCCCCGCCGCTGGCGACGACGCGCCTGACGCCGAGCGAGTACCGGTGGGACGTGCGCCGCAGCATGATCGACTACTCGTCGTCGCTCGACGTCGTCAAGGACACCGGCACCATCCGCTACGAGGACGTCGACATCGAGATCGGCAAGCGGGTGTGCGAGCGGTACAGCTGGACCGCCGACGACTTCGCCTCGCCCCGCGGCGAGACGCGCTGGACGATGACCTTCGCGCGCGGGGACTGGTCGGTCCGCGTCGAGACCTGCCAGGTGCTCACCTGCACGCGGGACGAGTTCGTCCTCCACGCCCGGCTCGACGCCTTCGAGGGCGACCGCCGGGTCCGGTCGCGGAACTGGGACGCCGCGGTGCCGAGGGACCTCGTGTGACCCGGTGACCGTCGCCGAGGTCACGGATGCCGGGTACCCGGCAGGTAGTCCACGGTGTCCTCGGCACGCCGCACCGGGCTGCGCGGCAACGGCGCCGCGGCCGGAGGCGCCCACCCGGCCCGCACGATCAACTGCGGACAGGCGGTGCCGTCGAGCACCTGGTCCCGCACCACCGTCCGGGTGTCCGACAACGCCAGCGGCCGGGACAACAGGCACGTGGCCAAGCCCAGGACCGTGGCCGTCAGCAACGTCGCGCTCGCCGCCTCACCGGCCCGCAACACCGACACCGCGTCCTCACGCGAGGTCGCGATCACCAGCAGCTGCCCGGAGTCCTCCGCGCTCACCTCGTCGACGAGCAGGCCACCGGGGAACGTCCGCTTGGCCGTGTCCAGCCCGCCGTTCCGGACCCGGCTCCGGCCCGTCGACGCCGACAGCTCCAACCGGTGCCGCGAATCCTCGGCCTGGCGCCGAACCGCCGACAACGCACGCGTGAGCACCCACCGCGACGTGCCGTCGGTGACCGGCACCAGCACGGCGCCCGCCCGAGCCGCCCTGCGCACCAGCAGGTCCAGGTACTCCGACGGGATCTCCCTCGGGCGGAACCGACGCCGGTCGGTCCGCCGCCGGCTGATCGCCGCGGCCAGCGCCACGTCGTCCTCGGTCGGGACGTGGGGCCTCGGCTCGATCGCCGCCAGGTGGTCGGTGTCGTGGGCGGTGTCATGGTCGTAGGGCACCCGGTGCACGACCGTGGCCCAGCCCAGGGCCGCGAGCGCGGTCCGCAGGTGGTGCAGCGCCGCGCCGCAGCTGAGCAGGAGGTCCCGGCCGCACGGGTCGGTGACCGGCACGTGGCGGGTCCGGTCGGCCATGAGGTGGATCGAGGACCTGCCGACGAGCCAGCGCCACGGCTGGGTGTCGTGCACCGACGACGGCGCGCGGTTGGCCAGCTCGACGGCGGCCAGCAACGTCTGGTGGTCCGGCCTCGTGGTGATCATGACGGCTCCTCGGCTCGCACACCTCCCGGATCCGACCACCCTGGAAAGTGTGCACCACCACCATGCGGGAGTTCTCCCATGATCACCACTGGTGCGGGCGTGTTCGGTGCTTCACGGCCCGCGCCGCGAACAACAACCCGGCGACGGCGACCGAGCCGACCACGGCGACGATCCGGTTCACGTCCACCGCGGGTTCCCACCGGACCACGCCGTCGGCGATGACGTACGCGCCGACGGGGCGGGCGGTCAGCCCGAGACCGCCGCCCTCGCCCTGCCGGCCCTGCTCGTCGCGGCCGTTGCCCCCGCCCCCGCCCACGGCGACGCGCGCGGCGGGAATGACGGTCGTGCCGTCCTTCTCGATCGGTTCCGCGAAGACCATCCTGGCCTCCACCGAGTTCCTGGCCTGCGCGAACAGCTCTTCGATCGTCACGATGACCTCCTGCTCCGGCAACAGGTCATCATGCCGGGACCGAGCGGAGCCACGCTGGAGGCCAGGCGCGCTATCCCAGGCCGAGCACGGCGATCGCCTGTGCGGCCATCTTCGCCTCGCCGAGCGCGTTCGGGTGCACGACGACCGGGTTGGTGGTCTGCAACACGGGTTCGATCCACCGCACCCCGTACGGCTTGCACGCGTCGTGTCCCTCGGACACCGCGTTCATGTCCACATAGGTCGCACCGGTCGCGGCGGCGGCGCGGCGCACGGCGTCGTTGAGCGTGGCCTGCAGCGAACGCAGGTACGGCACGTCGCCGGTGGCCACCGGCATCCTGTCGAAGCAGCCGCCCGTCGCGGGCAGGATCCACGGGTAGCCGAGGATGCCGACCTGCGCGCCCGGCGCCTTCGCGCGCACCGCGTTCAGCGCGGACACCAGCGCCGGGTAGGTGGTGTCGCGGACCGTGTCCTCGAACCTGGTGCCGTAGGTGTCCTCGCACGGGCTGCCCTTGCCGAGCGTGAGGATCCCGGCCGCGCCGCACGCCAGGATCGCGCTGATGAACACGCCGCTGTCGTTGCCGCCGATCGTCATCGTGATCAGGTCGGTGTCCGGGCCGACCGCGTTCACCTGCGGTGCGACCCCGGGGTACTGCGCGGTCGTGAAGTGCTTGGTCTCGGCGGCACCGCACGTCACGTCGGTCAGCCGCGCGCCGGTGGTGGCGGCGAGCACGTGCGGGTAGTTGCGGGTGGAGCGCAGGCACAGCAGCGGCGCGGACGGGTCGGGAGGCAGAACCCCCGACGCGGCGCTGTAGGAGTCGCCGAGTGCCACGTAGTTCAGCGGCCCGTCGTCGGCCTGCGCGGCGGACGAGGTCGTGACGAGGCTCAGCGCGGCGACCGCCGCTGTGGCGGCCGCGAGTAGACGTCGGGGCATGGCTCCTCTTCCGGCATCGGTGACGGAGACTACTCACGAGTAGGTAAGCCAGCTCATCGTCGGCCATGCGCTGCTGCTCGTCAACGGGCAGTGTCCGCTCGTGTGCGCTGCGGAGCCGCTTCTGCTGAAGTAATACGAATAACAACCTTGACAGCGGCGACGCCACACAGTCAGGATCCACGGCAACGAGTTGCAGTTATGCGCATTACAACGGAGTGGCGATGACGACGAGGCGCGTGACCCAGGCCGACGTGGCCCGCATGGCGGGGGTCAGCCAGGCGACGGTCTCGCTCGTGCTCAACGGGGACAACGCGCGCATCGGCGAGGTGACCCGGCAGCGCGTGCTCGACGCGATCGGGCGGACCGGCTACTCCGCGAACCCGGTCGCGCAGCGGCTCGCGAAGGGCCGCAACCACATCCTCGGCGTGTTCACCTACGAGCCGGTGTTCCCGCGCGGCGGCGCGGACTTCTACCACCCGTTCCTGGTCGGCATCGAGGCCGAGGCCGAGCGGTGGGGCTGCGACCTGCTGCTGTTCACCAGCGCCACGGTCGAGAACGGGCGCCGCCGCCTGTCCGGCAAGGCCCGCGCGCACCTCGGCATCACCGACGGCTGCGTACTGCTCGGCCGCGCCGAGGACAAGAACGAGCTGGTCGCGCTGATCAACGACGGGTTCCCGTTCGTGTTCGTCGGCCGCCGCGAGCTGCCCGGCACCGCGGATCTGCCCTACGTCGGCGCCGACTACGTCCACGCCACCCAGGAGGTGGTGCGGATCTTCCTGGCGCAGGGCCACGAACGCGTGGGGTTCGTCGGTGAGCGCAGCGACCGCGAGTCGGTCGCCGACCGCGTCGCCGGGTACCGCACCGCGATGCGCGACGCCGGGCTGCGGCCGATGTCCTTCGACGCGGACGAGCTGACGCCCGCCGAGATCGTGGACCTCGTGGTGGACAACCACCTGACCGGGCTCGTGCTCGCCGAGGGGCACCGCGCGGAGGGCATCCGCGTCGCGGCCGCCGAACGCGGGCTGGTCGTGCCGGAGGACCTCTCGATCGCGAACCTCGGCCAGCCGGAGATGCCGGTCGACAGCGACCTGACGTGGACCGGCTTCCACATCCCGCGCGAGGAGATGGGGGAGCAGGCGCTCGCGCTGCTGATCGAGCTGATCGACGACCCCGCGCGGCAGACCGACCGCCACCGCCTGCTGCCCTGCGCGGTCACGCGCGGGGAAACCGTTGTCCCACCCAAGAAGTAAAAGGGAGTCCTGTGCGCGAGATCGAGACCGAGATCCTGGTCGCCGGGGGCGGCCTCGGTGGCGTCGCCGCCGCGCTCGCCGCGTTGCGGCGCGGCAGGCGGGTGACGCTGACCGAGGAGTTCGGATGGCTCGGCGGGCAGCTCACCTCGCAGGCCGTGCCGCCGGACGAGCACCCGTGGATCGAGGAGTTCGGCGCCACGCGCACCTACCGCGGACTGCGTGACGGCATCCGCGAGTACTACCGCCGCGCCTACCCGCTGACCGACGTCGCCCGCGAGTGGAAGGCGCTCAACCCCGGGGCGGGCTGGGTGTCGAAGCTGTGCCACGAACCGAGGGTCGCGGTCGCGGTGATCGACGAACTGCTCGCGCCGTGGCTCTCCAACGGCCGCCTGACGGTCCTGCAGCCCGCGAAGGTGGTGGCGGCCGATGTGGACGGTGACGTGGTCCGCGCGGTCACCGTCGAGGACCTCCGCGACGGTGAGCGGACGGTGATCACCGCGGCGTACGTGCTGGACGCGACCGAGACCGGTGAGCTGCTTCCCCTGACCGGCACGGAGTTCGTGACCGGGTTCGAGTCGCGGGGCGAGACCGGCGAGCCGAGCGCACCCGACGTCGCGCAACCGGACAACATGCAGGCGATCAGCTTCTGCTTCGCCATCGAGCACGTCGACGGCGACCACACGATCGACCGGCCCGCGCGCTACGACCACTGGCGTGCTGTGGAACCGTCGTTCTGGGGCTCTCCGCTGCTGAGCTTCTCCGCGCCCAACCCGCGCACGCTGCAACCGAAACCGCGTGTCTTCGACCCCAACCCGGGTGATGACGCGCTCGCCGTGAACGCTGACCAGAGCGTCAACCCCGGCGACGGGAACCTGTGGACGTTCCGCCGGATCGCCGCGCGCGACCTGTTCACTCCCGGGCACTACGCCAGCGACATCACGCTGGTGAACTGGCCGAACATCGACTACTTCGAGGCGCCGGTGATCGGCGTCGACTCCGACACCGCGGCGCGGCGGCTCGAGGACGCCCGGCAGCTGAGCTTCTCGATGCTGTACTGGATGCAGACCGAGGCGCCCCGGCCCGACGGCGGCACCGGTTTCCCCGGCCTGCGGCTGCGGCCGGACGTGATGGGCACCGACCACGGTCTGGCGCAGGCCCCGTACATCCGGGAAGGGCGGCGGATCCGGGCGGTCACCACGATCGTCGAGCAGGACGTGTCGCGTGCGGTCCGCGGTCCCGGCGGCGCCCGGCACTACGCCGACAGCGTCGGCATCGGCATGTACCGCATCGACCTGCACCCGTCGACGGGTGGCGACAACTACCTCGACGTCGGCGCGGAACCGTTCGAGCTACCCCTCGGATCCCTGCTGCCGCAGCGGGTGCGCAACCTGCTCCCGGCGGCGAAGAACATCGGCACCACGCACATCACCAACGGCTGCTACCGGCTGCACCCGGTCGAGTGGAACATCGGCGAGGTGGCGGGCCACCTGGCCGCGAGCTGCCTCGACGACGGCCGCACCCCGCACGAGATCCACGCCAAGTCGGCGCTGCTCGAACAGTTCCAGGGCCTGCTCACGGCCGAGGGCATCGAGCTGCGCTGGCCGGACGGCGTCACCGGTTACTAGAACCACTGGAGTCAACGATGACCAAACCATGGCGACTCGGCGTCGCCCTCGCGGCCACCGCCGCGCTGACACTGACCGCGTGCGGTGGCGAAGAATCGGCCTCCGGCCCCGTGGCCCTCCGCATGACCGTGTGGACCGCCGACGAGGCACAGCTCGCGATGTTCCAGGAGATCGCCGACGCCTACGTCGCGGACCACAAGGACACCGTCACGAAGGTGACCTTCGAGACGATGCCGTTCGAGGAGTACACCACCGGGCTCACCACGCAGATCGCGGGCGGCAACGCGCCCGACCTGGCGTGGATCTTCGAGAGCAACGCGCCCGAGTTCGTCCGCAGCGGCGCGCTGGTGGACCTGCGGCCGACGCTGAAGGACGCGGAGGGCTACGACTTCGACGACCTGCAGCCGGACGCGCTGAAGCTGTGGGAGAACGAGGACGGCCTGTACGGCTACCCCTTCTCCAACAGCCCGTTCGGCGTGTTCGTCAACACCGACCAGCTCAAGGCGGCCGGCCAGCCGAACCCGGCCGACCTGATCGCGAACGGCCAGTGGACGTGGGACAAGGCCGCCGAGATCAGCGCCGCCACCGCGAAGAAGAGCGGCAAGAGCGGGCTCGTGGTGCGGGACTTCGACTTCGCGCAGTGGGAGAACCTCGCCACCGTGTGGACGTCCTTCGGTGCGAAGCCGTGGTCGGACGACGGCACGACGTGCGAGTTCACGTCCCAGCAGATGACCGACGCGCTGACGTGGATCCACGACCAGGTGTTCACCGAGAAGGCCATGCCGGGGCCGGGCACCACCGCGGACTTCTTCGCCGGTGACGCCGCGATGACCGTCACCCAGATCAGCCGCGCGTCCGCGCTGGAGGACACCTTCGCGTGGGACCTGGTGCCGCTGCCGGACGGGCCGGAGGGGCACCGGAACGTGATCGGGCAGGCCGCGATCGGCGTGTTCGCCGACGGCGCCAACCCGCAGGCCGCCGCCGACTTCCTCGCCTACTTCACCAACCCGGAGAACGCGAAGAAGCTGGCCACCTACTTCCCGCCGCCGCGCGAGTCGCTGCTGAACGCGCAGACGCTGAAGGCCGCCAACCCGAAGCTGTCGGAGGACCAGCTGCAGACCGTGGTGGTCGAGGGCATCCCGGGATCCGTGACCAAGCCCGCGCACCAGAACTTCGCGCAGCTGCAGCAGGCCGTGCGGGCCAAGCTCGACGCGCTGTGGACCGCGGACGCGGACGTCGACGCCGTCGCGAAGTCGGTGTGCGAGGCCATGACCCCGCTGCTGAAGGCCTGACCCCGTGGCCAGGACACGGCGACTGCCGGGCAGCAGAGGTGAGGCGCTGACCGGGTACGCCTTCGTGCTCCCGCAAGTGGTCGGCAGCGCCGCGTTCGTGATCGGCCCGCTGATCGCCGTGTTCTGGTACAGCCTGCACGACTGGAACGTGCTGGCGAACAAGTTCACGTTCGTCGGCGGCGAGAACTACGAGCGGATGTTCGACGATCCGGGGTTCTCCGACTCGCTGCGCGTCAGCGCTGTCTTCTCGGTCGGGCTCGTGGTACTCAACATCACCCTCGCGCTGGCGCTCGCGGTGATGCTGAACCAGAAGATGCGTGGCACGGCGACGTTCCGGGCGTTCTTCTTCTCCCCGGTGGTCGTGTCACTGGTGGCGTGGACGATCGTGTGGGGCTTCCTGCTGCAGGCCGACGGCGGCATCAACGGGTTCCTGCAGCAGGTCGGGATCGAGGGCCCGAACTGGCTGCGCGAAGGACCGACGGCGATGGCGTCGGTGATCATCGTGCAGGTGTTCAAGAACGTCGGCCTGAACATGGTGCTGTTCCTCGCGGCGCTGCAGAGCGTGCCCGCCGAGCTGCGGGAGGCGGCGCGCGTGGACGGCGCGTCGGCGTGGCGGACGTTCCGGTCGGTCGTGGTCCCGCTGATCAGCCCGACCATCCTGCTCGTGACGATCCTGACGATCGTCGGCTCGCTGCAGGTGTTCGCGCAGATCGCGGTGCTCACGCAGGGCGGGCCGGGCACGTCGACCACGGTGCTCGTCTACTACCTGTACCAGCAGGCGTTCCAGTTCAAGGAGTTCGGCTACGCCAGCGCGGTGTCCGTCGCGTTGTTCGTGCTCGTGGCGGTGCTGACGCTGGTCCAGTGGCAGACCAGGAAGCGGTGGGTGCACCATGAGGTCTGACGTGGTCGAACGGGTGAGCACGCGACCCCAGGTGGCTGCGCCGCCACGACCGAGGCCGCGTCGCCGGCCCCGGCTCAGGGTCGGCCGGGTCGTGCTGCTCGTCGCGCTGTGCGTGCTCGCGGTGCCGTTCATCTTCCCCACCTGGTGGATGGTCACGTCCAGCTTCAAACCGATGAGCGAGATCCTGCGGGTCCCGCCCACGCTGTGGCCGGAGAACCCGACCACGTCGGCGTACGGGCGGGTGTTCGACCTGCAGCCGTTCGCCGCCCAGTACTGGAACAGCGCCTACATCGCGGTCCTCGTGACCGTCGGCACCGTGCTGGTGTCGGGTATGGCCGGGTACGCGTTCGCCCGGATCCGCTTCCCTGGCGCCAACGTGCTGTTCGTGGTCGTGCTCGGCGGGCTGCTGGTGCCGTCCGAGGTGACGATCGTCCCGCTGTTCCGGCTCGTCAACGAGCTGGGCCTGATCGACACGCACTGGCCGCTGATCGTCATCCCGATCATCGGCGCGCCGAGCGTGCTCGCGACGTTCATCATGCGGCAGTTCTTCCTCGCGCTGCCCGGCGAACTGGAGGACGCGGCCCGGCTCGACGGGCTGAGCCGGGCGGGCATGTACTGGCGGATCGCGTTCCCGCTGGCCCGGCCCGCGATCGCGGCCGTCGCGATCTTCACGTTCCTGCACTCGTGGAACCTGTTCCTCGAACCGCTGGTGTTCCTGTCCAGCAAGGACAACTTCACCCTGCCGCTCGCGCTCACGCAGTACGTCGACGCGTACGGCGGTCCGATGTGGAACGTGCAGCTCGCCGCCACCACGCTGACCGTCGTGCCGGTGCTGGTCGTGTTCCTGTTCGCGCAGCGGCAGTTCGTCCAGGGCCTCGCGCAGACGGGTCTCAAAGGCTGATCTCTTTCGGAACAAAGGAGTTCCCATGGGCTTCTCCCTGTCCCGGCGCGGGTTCGTGGCGCTGGGGGCCGGTGTCGCTGCTCTCCCGCTGTTACCCGGGCTCGCCACCGCGGCCACGGGTTTCCGGGACCCGGTCTCGTTCCGGTCCGTCTACCGCACCCGCCCGCCGGACCCGACAGCGGTCGTGCTCGGCGGGCCCGGGTTCGAGACCCACGGTGACGGCGTCGGCGACGACACGGCCGCGGTCCAGGCCGCGGTCGACGAGGCGTCGCGGCGCGGCATCGCGAACAAGCTCGGTGACATCCTCGGTGGCGCGCGGGGCTTCCCGCACGGTGACGGCGGCGGCGTGGTGCTGGTGCCGGAGGGCCGGTACCGGTTGTCGGCGCCGGTGAACATGTGGGACTCGGTCCGCGTGATCGGGTACGGCGGGCGGCGGCCGGTGTTCGTGCTGGGGGAGAACACCCCCGGCTACGCGACCGGGACCGCGCGGGAGCTTTTCGGGTTCCGCCGCCGCCCGGTCGGCGGGCCGATCGCCTACGCCAACAACGACACGTTCGGCACCGCCATGGTCAACGTGGACCTGGAGATCGGGCCGGGCAACCCGGACGCGATCGGCGTCCGGTTCGGCGGCGCTCAGCTGTGCCTGCTGCAGGACATGGACATCGACGTGGGTGGCGGGCGATCGGGCATCGACCACAACGCGAACCTGATCCACCGCGTGCGGGTGACCGGTGGCGAGGTCGGGCTGGCCGCGTACGCGGCGTCGGCCGGCTGGCAGACCACGGTGCTGGACTGCCGGTTCACCGGTCAGCGCCGCGCGGCGGTCACGATGTTCAACGACGCCAAGCTCGTCGTGGTGCGGGCGGTGGTGTCGGACACGCCGAGGGCGTTCGAGTCGTTCCCGGACCAGTGGCAGCACCTGTACGTGGCGGACACGCACTTCGACCGGGTCAGTGACGTGGCCGTGGTGCTGAACGACAGCACCGCGATCCCGGGCGCGGAGGACGAGCGGATCCGCCGCAGCAACCAGCTCACGCTGCTGAACTGCACCACCACCGGCACCCGCGACCTGCTGCTGTCGGCGCAGAGCGGCGCACGTACCAGCGCCCCGGCGTCGTCCGCCCAGGTCCGCGAGCTGACGCTGGGCCTGCGGGTCGAGCGGGCGCTGACGGCGGGGGAGCGGCGGTCGGAGGGCGTGCACGCCGACGCCGTGCCCGGTGTGCCGGCGTACCGGATCGAGGCGATGCTGCGGTCGGACACGCCCCTGCCGCCGGGTGACTGGGTGAGTGTCGCGGACGTGGCGGCGCGGATGGGCCGCACGATCGGCGCGGGTGGGGACGACCTGGCCGTGTTCCAGGCGGCGGTGGACCGGTACCGCACGGTGTTCGTCCCGATCGGACAGTACCGGTTCACCGGCACGCTGAAACTGCGCCGCGACACCAACCTCATCGGCCTGCACCCTCGGCAGACGTGGTTGCTGGCCACTGACGGGCACCCGAACTTCAGCGACCCGGACCGGCCGCGTGCGCTGGTCGAGACGCCGCGCGGCGGCCGCAACACGGTCAGCGGCATCGGGTTGGACACGGCCCGGCAGACCCCGGGCGCGGTGAACGTCCTGTGGCAGTCGGGGGAGAACTCCTACTTGGCCGACGTGACGACGCAGTTCGTGAAGTGGCACCCGGCGGACGCGCCGAGCGGCGACCCCGGGTACACCTACCGGGGCGCGCACAAGTACGGCGTGTGGGTGCGCGGCGGTGGCGGCACGTTCGCGAACGTGTGGAGCATGAACGGCTGGGCCGACAACGGGTTCCTCGCCGAGTGGACGGACGTCCCGGCGCGGCTGTACGAGCTGTCGATCGAGCACCACGAGACACGCGAGGTGGTGCTGCGCGGCGTGTCGAACTGGCGGTTCCTGGGCCTGCAGACCGAGGACCACATCTACGGCTGGCGGTCGCAGGCCGTCGAGATCGACCGCTGCCGTGACCTGCTGTTGGCGAACTCGGTGCTGTTCCGCGTCGCGACCGTGCTCGGCCCGTACCCGCACGCGGTGAGCGTGAAGGACTCGGCGCGGATCGCGTTGCGCGGCAACCGGGGCTACCGCGACAAGACACCCGAGTACACGCAGTGGGGAGCCGCGCTCACCGACGGCCGCCGGACCGTGCCCGAGGTCGAGTTCACGCTGATCGAGGTGCGCTGACGACGCGGTTCGGCAGGCGCCCGCGCCACACCGGACATCGCGGCGAGCCGCATCGCGAAGGCCGACGCCATGGCCACCGACCCGTACTTCAGCGCACAGCGAGGAGGTGCCCGGTTGCGGGGTCCGCGGCCCCGTCGAGGACGGACAGGTAGGTCGCGCGGACCTGCTCCTCACCGGTCGACGTGGTGATCGTCAACCAGCCGCGGGTCCACGCGGCGAAGTCACGAAGCGCCGCGCCGAACCGCCGGTCGAACTCCGCCGCGCCCCACTCGCGGACGCGGGTCCGCATGTGGTCGGGCGTGAAGAACCACGTCGGCTCCGGCCCGGGCAGCGCCGGTCCACTCCGGACGGAGCCGTGGGTGGCGCCGACGAGCACGCTGCCGGTGAGCCGGTCGCCGAGGCGCTCGTGCACGGCGCGGCGGACGTCCGGGTTCCCGGCCACGTCGACGAACACCGCGTCGGTGGCGGGGAGCTCGGCCACCCGCTCGTACGGCACGGTCGTGCAGACCCCGAGACCGTCGACGAACGCGGCGTTGCGGGCCGAGGTGAGCCCGACGACCTCGACGCCGCGCCGGGCCAGCAGCCGGGCGAGTCCGAGCGACGTCTTGCTGGAGGCGCTGGAGACGATCACGGTGCGCGCCTGATCGGCCAGGTGGGCGTCGAGGAGGAACGACAACGCGAACAGCGGCAGGAACAGCGGCAGCTCGCCCGGGTGTTCGGGGTCGTACAGCGGGTCGGCGGCCAGCCCGCGGTAGTTGTTGTAGGCGGGTGCCAGTGCCTGGCGGTGCGGGGAGGCATCGGTGAAGCCGCGGTCGTGCACCCTGGCCGGGGTGAGCACCACGTGCGAGGCCATCGGCACGTACCCGAACAGCAGCGAGCCCTCGGCGACCTCCGGGTGCGCGCTGGCCTCGACCTCGGCGACACCCCACATCGGCAGGCGTCCCCATCCGGGTTCGGCGGGGAAGACCCGCCAGTAGCCGACCGCGTCGCCGAGCAGGCCGTAGGTGATGTTGTTGGCGGACAGGCCGAAGTGCCGTACCCGCGCCACGATCTCGCCGTCGGCGGGTTCCGGTGCGTACTCGGTGAAACGGGTGGTGCGCAGGTCGTCGGTGCGCACCTCGAGGACGGTCACCGGTCCGCGATCCGCAGCAGCAGCTTGCCCGTGTTCTCCCCGGTGAACAGCTTCAGGAGCACCTCGGGGAAGTCGTCGACCGTGCCCTCGACGACGTGCTCGCGGGCGGTCACCGCGCCGGTGGCGAGGAGGTCGGCGAGCGCGGCCATGCCCTCGCCGTACCGGTCCGCGTAGTCGAACACCAGCATGCCGGTCATCGACGCGCGGTTCACCAGCAGCGACAGGTAGTTCGCCGGACCCGTCGGGCGTTCGGTCGCGTTGTACTGCGAGATCGCGCCGCAGAGCACGACCCGCGCGCCCAGTCGCAGCCGGGTGAGGACCAGGTCGAGGATCTCGCCGCCGACGTTGTCGAAGTACACGTCGACCCCGTCCGGGGTGTGCTCGCGCAGCGCCGCGCGCAGGTCGCCGGACCGGTAGTCGACGCACGCGTCGAACCCGAACTCCTCGGTGACCAGGCGGCACTTCTCCGCGCCGCCCGCGATGCCGACCACCCGGCAGCCCAGGTGCTTCGCGATCTGGCCGACGACACCGCCGACCGCGCCCGCCGCCCCGGAGACCACGACGGTGTCGCCCGCCTCGGGCCTGCCCACGTCGAGGAGCCCGAACCAGGCGGTCAGCCCGGTGAGGCCGAGCACGCCGAGGTAGGTGGGCAGCGGTGCGACCGCCGGGTCGGCCCTGATCACCCCGCGTCCGTCGGACACCGCGTACTCCTGGACGCCGAACGTGCCCGTGACGTGGTCGCCGACCGCGAAGCCGGGGTGGTTCGAGGCGACCACCTTGCCGAGCGCGGCCGCGCGCATGATCTCGCCGATCCGCACGGGCCGGATGTAGGAGCGCGCGTCGTTCATCCAGCCGCGCATGGCCGGGTCGAGCGAGACGTACTCGGTGCGCACCAGGAACTCGCCCGCGCCGGGTTCCGGCACGTCCTCGGTGGTGTGCTGCCAGTCGTCCGGTGTGGGCAGGCCGACCGGACGCGCGCCGAGCCGGACCTGCCGGTTGGGGGTCGCCATGCCGGGACGATAGCCTGAACTTGAACTCGACTTCAACTATGCTGCCGGCATGGACCTCGACCAGAAGCTGCCGCAGACGGAGCGTGGGCGGCAGACGCGGGCCGCGTTGCTCGCGGCGGCCCGCGAGGTGTTCGCGCGCGACGGCTACCTCACGGCCACGACCACCACGATCGCGAAGGCGGCGGGCGTGGCGAACGGGTCGTTCTACACCCACTTCGCCGACAAGTACGAGATCTTCGTCGCGCTGTTCCAGGAGGTGCAGGAGGAGATGCTGCACCCGGGGATCCACGACGCGCGCCTCGACCACTCCGACCCGGTCGCGGTGATCGAGGAGGCGACCCGCGCCTACCTCGAGTACTACCGGGACAACGCGGCCCTCCTACGGGTGTTCGAGCAGGTCACGGGAATCGACGAGCGGTTTCTCGAACTGCGGCTGCTGCGGGCGCGGGCGTTCGAGGAACGCAACGTGCGCGGCATCCGCAGGCTCCAGCGGGACGGGGTGGCCGACCCGGCGCTGGACCCGGAGCTGACCGCGGCGGCGCTGTCGTCGATGGTCTCCCGGCACGCGTACCTGACCTTCGCGCTCGGCCTGCGGCCTGACGTCGACTTCGAGTCGCTGGTGTCGACGCTGACCACGCTGTGGGTCAACGCGCTGCGCGTCCGGCCCGCCGGTGACCAGCGGACCGTGCTCGACCAGGCCGCGGCGCGGCTCCGCGCGGCGCTGGCGGACGTCGAACGGCTCCGCGACGCAACTTGACGTCGAGTTCAAGTTCGACGATGCTGCGGGCACCGCGTCGCGCAAGGAGCCGAACATGGACCTCACCCTCACCGACCGCGCCAGGGACTACCGGGACCGGCTGCTCGCCTTCATGGCCGAGCACGTCCTGCCCGCCGAACCGGTGTACGACGAACAGCTCAGGGTCGTGGGTGACCCGCACGTCCAGCCGCCGGTGATGGAGGAGCTGAAGGCGGAGGCGAAGCGCAGGGGGCTGTGGAACCTCTTCCACCCGGACCCCGAACTCGGCGCCGGACTGTCGAATGTGGAGTACGCGCCGCTGGCGGAGATCCACGGCCGCGGCCTGCTCGCGGCGGAGGCGTGCAACTGTTCCGCACCCGACACCGGCAACATGGAGGTGCTGACGCTGTTCGGCACCGACGAGCAGAAGAAGGAGTGGCTGGACCCGCTGCTGGCGGGGGAGATCCGCTCGGCCTTCGCGATGACCGAGCCCGCGGTCGCCAGCTCGGACGCCACCAACATCGCGCTGTCCATCGAGCGCGACGGCGACGAGTACGTGCTCAACGGCCGCAAGTGGTGGGCCACCGGCGCGGCGAGCCCGAACTGCCGCGTCCTGATCGTGATGGGCAGGACCGACCGGGACGCCGCCCCGCACCGGCAGCAGAGCATGGTGCTGGTGCCGGTCGACACCCCGGGCGTCGAGATCGTGCGCAGCATGCCGGTGTTCGGCATGCAGGAGCACGGCGGGCACTGCGAGATCGCGTTCACCGACGCACGCGTGCCGGTGTCCAACCTGCTGGCCGGTGAGGGCGACGGGTTCGCGATCGGGCAGGCGCGGCTCGGCCCCGGCCGCATCCACCACTGCATGCGCGCCATCGGCATGGCGGAACGGGCGCTGGACCTGATGTGCGAACGCGCCCTGTCGCGGGTGACGTTCGGGCAGCCGATCGCCGCCCGCGCGAACATCCAGGACTGGATCGCCGAGGCCCGCATCGAGATCGAACGGACCCGGCTGCTGACCATGAAGGCCGCGTGGCTCATGGACACCGTCGGCAACCGCGAGGCACGGGTGGAGATCGCCGCCATCAAGATCGCCGCGCCCGCCATGCTGAAGCAGATCGCCGACCGCGCCATCCAGGTCCACGGCGCGGGCGGCATGACCGACGACTTCCCGCTGGCCCACCTGTACGTGCAGGCGCGAGCGCTCGCGATCGCCGACGGTCCCGACGAGGTACACAAGCGCACGCTGGCGCTCACCGAGCTGCGCCGCCACGACCCGTCCTTCGGCAGGACCGCGCGGAACTGAGGCGCCCCGGTCAGAACACGTCCATCTGGGACGAACAGCGCGACGGCAGGGCCCGAGGCGGGTGGTGCCGACCCGCGCGGACGGGTCAGGGCCCGTAGCGGCGCACGGTCTCCGGGTGGACGACGACACGAACCCACTCCCCGGCGAGCATCCCCGCGAGTTCGTCGGCACGGGCCGGGTCGTCGAGGTCCCAGTAGCGGGCGGCGAGGCGCGCGCACAGGTCGTGCGCCCCGTCGGGTGTCACCGTCGTGCGGCCCGCGACCGACAGCCAGCGTTCGCGTTCACCCGCCGGGGCGGCGACGACGATCGAGGCGCGGGGGTCTCGGCGCAGATGCCGCACCTTGAGCGAGTCCGGGGCCGTGAACAGCTGGATCGTGCCCTCGGCGGTGGCCTCGAACCACACCGGCCGGGGCTGTGGCGGGATCGGCCCGGCGGCCACGGTCAGGAACCCGTGCAGGGGTCGGCGGAGGAACTCGACGTCGTCGGCGGTCAGCGTGTTCGTCACGGCCTCGATGGAACACGGCCAAGACGGGCGCTGCCATGGGCGAGAAGCCGGCGCCCATGTCCGTCCGTTCGGCCGCCCCCGGACTCAGCCGCCGATGCCGGCGCGTGCGCCGTGCCTGTTCACGAGGAACGCGACGCCGAGTGAGAGCGCGCCGCCGAGCACGTACGGCGCGACCATCGCGACCTCGAACAGCGCACCGGCCGCGAGCGGTCCCGACGCTCGTGCGGCCGACGCCGCCGACTGGCCCTGCCCCATGCGGGCGCCGAGCCGCTCCGGTGGGCCCGCCGCGGCGAGCAGGCTCGCGGTCGTCGCCGTCACCAGACCGTTCCCGGCGGCCGCGACCAGCACGGCGGCCACGAACGGCACCCCGGCGAGGAACGGCAGCGCGAGCAACCCGGCCGCCATGAGCACCGCACCGCCCGTCGCCAGCCGGGCCTCACCCCACCGCCGCGCGGCCGGTGCCACCACGAACCCCTGCACGACCACCAGGACGAGGCCCGCGCCCGCCAGCAGCACCCCGACCAGCGCGGGCCCGGCGTCGAACCGGGCCGCGGCGAGGAACGCCACGGTCGTCTCCATGCCGACGAACGCGGCCATGGCGGCGAACCCCGCCGCCAGGAGCGGCCACGGCGCGACCCCGTGCGCCCGTGCCGGGCGGTGCGTCCGCACCGGGTTGCCCCGCGGCAGGACGATCGCGGCGGCCACGCCGTTCGCGGCCGCGAGACCGGCGCCGACGAACGCGGTCGCGGTGAACCCGTACGGTGCCGACAGCGCGCCCAGCGCGGGACCCACCGTGAACGCGAGCCCGATCGCGGCGCCGACGAGCCCCATCGCCTTCGTGCGCCCGGCCGGTCCCGCGAGGTCGGCCGCGAACGCCTGTGCCACGCCGATGCTCCCGCCGCACAGCCCGGCCAGCGCACGTGCGACGAGCAGCAGCCACATCGCGCCCGCGACCCCCATCAACACGAGCGACGCCGCGGAACCGGCCAGGCTGAGCAGCAACAACCCGCGCCTGCCGTACCGGTCCGCGAGCCTGCCGAGCACTGGCGCGGCCACCGCCTGGCACACCGAGTACGCGGTGAGCACCACCCCGAGCCAGAACGCGTCGCCGCCCAGTTCGGCCACCCGGAACGGCAGCGACGGCAGGACGATGGTGAAGCCGAGCAGGTCGACGAACACCGTGGCGTACAGGGCTGTGCTCGTGCGGGTGCCAGGAATCGGACCAGCTCCTCTCCGGCCGGCACGTCCGGCGCGGCGCAGATACTACAAGACGTAGTAGTGGCGGTCTCGCCGGTGGTCGCCGCTGCGGTGTCCGGCAAGACCGAGGTACGACCGGCGACCCCCGCTGACGCACTCGGGGAGATTCCTGCTGACGCTCACGGTGCGAGCGGGTACTCCATCGACACGCCGTCGATCACGGTGCCGTCCGGGAACGGGATCCGCGTGCGGGCCACCTCGTGGAAGCCGTACGCGCGGTAGAGGGGCACCCCAGGGAGGGTCGCCATCAGGACCAGCGACGTGAACCCCTCCGTCCGTGCCGCCTGCTCGCACCTCGCGAGGATCGCGCGGCCGAGCCCGCGGCGCGTCCAGTCGCCGTGGACGAACATCGCGCGCACGCGGGCGGGTTCGGTCGCCGGATCGAGCAGCCGGTCGTCCGCCGGTGCGGCGCCGGAGCCGGTGTAGAGCTTGTCGCGCCTGCTCCAGCCGCCGCACGCGACGACGTCGCCGTCCGCGTCGTGGACGAAGTACGTGCCGTCGTCGATGAGGACCGTGTCCGGTTCGGTCAGGTAGCGGGCGGCGGCCGTCGTCTCGCTCCCGGTGTGGAACCGGGGGAACACGTCGAGCACCGAGCGCCGCATCAGTGCGGTGATGGCCGGTACGTCGGCGGACGTCGCCGCGCGCAGGACTGGTTCGGACACGGTCGGCACCCTACTGGGCGGTCCCGGCGAACGCGGCCGCCAGGCGCAGCCAGGGCGCGGCCTCGTCGTGCCTGCTCTGGCGCTCCAGCGTGCGTCCCAGAAGCAGGTGCGCGTAGTGGTCGGCCGGGTCGCGGTCGACGACGACACGCAGCTCCTCCTCCGCGCGCCGCAGCTGCGCCGAGTGGAAGTACGCACGCGCCAGCAGCAGCCTCGGCCCGGTCTGGCCGGGGTGCTCGGCCACCACGTCCGCCAGCAGCTTCGCCGCGTCGATGTAGTTCTTCGCGTCGAACAACAGCAGCGCCCGCTCCCAGCGCTCGGCTGTGGTCTCCTCGTGCGGCTCCTCGAACAGGTGGGTCGCGGTCACCCACCGGTCGGGGGCGACCTCACCGTTGGGCAGGTACTCGTTGACGTTGTCCATCACGGGCGGTTCAACATTCAACTACTTGGGTTCATTCCGGAGCGCCTCGTGGGCGACGAGCACGCCACCGGTGAACGCGATCGGCATGACGACGATCGCCACCAGCGGGATCGCGCACAGCAGCGACGACGGCAGGCCCAGTCCCAGCGCCAGCCCGCGACGCCTGGCGAGCGTCGTGCGTTGCTCCTTCAGTGTCATGCCGCGGCGGTAGTACGCCACCGCGACCAATTCCAGCGCGAAGAACCACGCGGTCACCAGAGCTAGCAGCACCGGCACCACGGTCTGCCCGAGCACGGGGACGAACCCGGCGATCACCAGTGGGATCGTGAACAACAGCGACCGCGCCACCAGTGCGAGGCCGCCGCGCAGTCCGAGGCCGAGTGCCCGCCAGAACGGCAGGTCCTCGCCGGGTGCGAGCCCGAGGTCGTCCTCGACCTTCTCCGCGATCGACTCGTAGAACGGCGCGCCGATGGCGAGGGTCAGTGCGGAGAAGCTGATCAGACCGACCGTGAGCGCGGCGCCGAACAGCAGGACACCGGCCGTGATCCGCACGGCCGTCCGCCAGGTCGACGCCCAGTCGTCCGCGAACGGGGTGACCAGCGCGGCCAGGTCGTCGATCCAGATGACGAGCGCGACCAGTCCGCCGGTCAGCAGGAGCGTGGTCAGCACGGCGGGCAACGCGCCGAGCAGCAGCAGTCGCGGAGACTGGAGCATGATGCCCAGTCCACGCCCGAAGAACCGGACACCGGTGATGAAATCGCGCACGGCGTACTTCTACCAGTGGTGATCACCACGGCGTCCACGGGGCGGGCGCTGATCATCCATTGTGGACTGATCGCTCCGGTTCCCCGGGAATTGTCCTTGATTTGTCATGCGCATTCGGGCTAATTAACGCAATCGACCGTGGTTTCACGGAGTAGCATCGCACCCTACACGCCGTGGTGCCGGATCTTCGGCGCGATCTGCTCGGCACGTATTCGCCAGTACTCGCGACGGTGCCGGAGCACCACAATACCCAGCAGCACGCTGCCGAGAATCCCACCGACAACCGCGAGAACCATGTTCCCACCCGTCCCGCCGAGCGCCGCGGCGCCGATTCCCACGGTCAGCGCCACGACCGTCAACGCGGTGGCGACGGGCAGATCGACCCACGTCCAGCGCCTGGCGAACGCCACCCGGTCGAGCATCGACCGCGCGAGGTCGTTGACCGTCTCGTCCGTGAGGCCCATGGCGAGAATGCGGTGCGCCGCGTCCTCGATGATCCGCAACTGGCGCACGCTGGTGATTTCCACGTGGTCGTCGTGGGTCACGCTCAACGCGGCGAACGCGGCCGCGCGGATATCCAGGGCAATTCGGTGCTGGTCGGCCTCGTCGTACACCGTGTTTTCCTTTCGCGGTGCCGTGGGGACAGGCGGATGCTACCCACGCGAGTGGCGGGAAAGCGAGAATCAACTGGGGGACAGTTGGCGGACAACGAACGACGACGACCCAGCAGCCGCGTGCTCGCGGTCCTGGTCGCGGTCGGCAACCTGGTGGTCTGCGCCGCGGTGCTGGCCGCCGTCACCCGCTCGGCCGCGCCCACGGCCGGGTTCACGCGGGTCGCGGGCCCCGACGGGATGACGGCCCACGTCCCGGCCGGCTGGCCGGTCACGTCGGCGGCCGAACCGGGTGCGCTGCGGGTGGACGATCCGGCGGGCACGTCGACCAGGCTGTGGTTCGGCAGTGCGGCACCCACGCGCGAGGACGTCTACGCGGAGCGCGCCGACTGCGCCCGCCGACTGGCCGAGGCCAGGGACGGCTACGCACAGTTGCGTCTGGAGAGAACGGTCGTGCGGGGCGCCCCGGCCGTCGACTGGGAGTACGAGTACGACGCTGCGGAGGGCCGCAGGCACGTCCGGTCGGTGCACTGGCGCCACGACGGCCGCGAGTACTTCGTCCGCGCGTCCGCGCCGACGCGGCTCTGGCCGGACGCGGGGGAGGCCCTCGACGTGATGCTCGCCCACTCGACGCCGTGAGCGCGGCCGGGACGATCGGTTCCGGTGACCGGTCGGCCGTCGACCGGGCCTCGCCCCCTGTCGGGTGCTTACATCCACAGTGGACGACCCGCGAGCCTGCTCACCTTCGAGGTGTGATCCCGGCGTGGACGATGTTGTGGTCCGACAGGCCGCCGGAGTCGGCCACGGTCGCCGTGCCCGCGGTGACGCCGCGGGTGACCACGTGGTCGATGAACCCGCGGCCGGGGCCGGGGCGGGTCGGCGGGCTGTCGGCCGGGAACCCGGCGACCGTGAACCCGTCGCCGAGGCAGGCCGTGATCGTGCCCCGCGTGGTGTTGAAGTCGCCGAGCAGCACGGTCTCGGGCCCGGCCAGCTCGGCCAGGCGCGCCAGCTGGCCGGTGCGGCGCCGGTCGCCGCTGACGTGGGTGGCGATCACGAGCAGGTCACCGACGGTCGCGGCGAGCGCGCCCTTGCCCCTGTCGTCGGCGAACGACTCCTCGGTGACCGCCGTCGCGGGACCGTCCACCAGCAGCACCAGGTGCTCGCCGCGGTCTCGTAGCGGGTCCCGGCCCGTGCGCGGTGTGGGGACGCGCGGGTACCGGAAGGACAGGAACGTGCGGCCGGGCAGCCCCTCCCGCAGGCTCGCGAGCTGGTCCCCGCTGACCTCCTGCAACGCGATGACCGTCTCGGTGCGCGCCGCGAGCCGGGCCGTGATCGCGGCGATCCGCTCGTCCTCGTCCGGCCACCGCCGCGGTACGTCCTCGTCCCAGTTCTCGGCGTGCACGCGGTGCAGCAGGTTCCAGGTCGCGACCGTGATCACGCGGCGATGCTAATCACCCGGATTCGTTGATCTTCGGGTGGGAACCGGCGCGTCGCCGCGCGCGTCGACGGGTTTCGGGGGCATGGTGTAGGTGCACCACTCCGGTGGGGCGTCCCAGCCGCGTCGGCAGAGGGGAAGGCGGGAATGAGGGAGTACGAGCGCACACGTCATGAGCCGGGGCAGGTCGCGACCTTGGTCGTGGCCGGGTTGTTCGTGCTGGCCGCCGTTCTGGACACCGGGGTCGGCGTGCTGGACAACGTCGTCCACCTGGCGTTCGGCCTGGTGGGCTTCGCGCTGAGCCGGGACCGCCGGGGCGCGCAGGTGTTCCTCATCGGCGGCGGTGTCGTGTACTTCCTGCTGTGGCAGTTCGGTGCGGTCGTCGACCCGACCCTCGTCCCGTTCCACACCGCGAACGTGGGCGTCCACCTGTCGATCGTCGCGAGCATGATCGGCATCGCGGTGCTGTCCGGCGGCGCGCCCGCCGAGGCGCCTGCCAGGACCACACCCGAGGTGGCGCACTTCCGCGACGACGCGGACCCCGGCAGGCGGCCGGTCCGCAGCCGCCCACCGACCCGCGACGACCAGCGCACGCCGCGCATGGCCGCCGCTGGCCGGGTGCCGGCGGGCATGCTCCTGCGGGTCTGACGGGGGGTCAGCGCAGGGCGCCGCCGACGATCGTCGTCACGATGCGTTCGACCGCGCCGTCGTCGGGCGGGGCGTCCTCGCGGCCCGCGTACAGCAGGTGCGTGGTGCCGATCAGGGGGAACGCGAGCATCTCCGGGTCCGCGTCCGCGGCGATGCGGCCCAGGTCGCGTTCCGCCGCCAGGTAGGCGGTGATCATCGCCGAGCCCTCGGTCAGGACCGGGACGCCGGCGGGGATCGTCTCGCGCAGGCGGGCTCGCAGACCGTCGCGGGCGGTGATCAGGCTGACCAGTCGCACCGCCACCGACTCGAACAACGCGGTCAGCGCCGTGGTGAGGTTGACGGTGACGGTGCCCGTGCCCGCGGCCTCGCGCAGTGCGGCGGCCTGCGGGTCCATGCGGTCGATGCGGTCCAGGACCAGCTCGGCGAGGAACGCGTCGAAGTCGGAGAAGTGCCGGTGCAGCACGCCTTTCGCGCAGCCCGCCTCGGTGGTGACCGCGCGGCTCGTCAACGCGCTGGGCCCGTCGCGCAGCAGGACCCGCTCCGCGGCGTCGAACAGCTGCCTGCGTACCTCGCGGAGTGCCACTCCTGTCGGCACCGTGCCTCCCGCCTTGTTCGAGCTTGTTCGAGTGGGCGCGTGCCCACTAGAGTGGGCGCATGCCCACTTCCGCTGCGGGACCCACCCGCGAATCACACCAGGCCCGGGAACTGGCCGAGTCGTTCGGAGCGGACGCCGAGCGTTACGACCGTACCCGGCCCAGCTATCCCGAGGCCATGATCCAGCGCGTCGTCACCGCCGCACCCGGGCGGGACCTGGTCGACGTCGGGTGCGGCACCGGCATCGCCACCCGCCAGTTCCGGGCTGCGGGTTGCGCGGTGCTCGGCGTCGAGGTCGACGAACGCATGGCCGGGCCTGCGCGGCGCGGCGGGATCGACGTCGAGGTGTCGCCCTTCGAGTCGTGGGACACCGCGGGCCGCACCTTCGACATCGTCGCCGCCGGTCAGACCTGGCACTGGGTGGACCCGGTGGCGGGCGCGGCCAAGGCGGCCGAGGCGCTGCGCCCGGGCGGGGTGCTCGCGTTGTTCTGGAACGTCGCCGTCCCGCCCGCCGACCTGAGCGCGGCCTTCGCCGACGTCTACCGCCGCGTCGTGCCCGGCTTCCCCGTCTTCGACGCGGCCAGGCAGGGCGGCGGCCACTCGGTGTTCGTGGACAAGGCCACGGCCGGGCTCCGCGCGGTCGGCGCCTTCGCGGAACCCGAGGAGTCCCGGTTCGACTGGGAACGGCCCTACACCAAGGAAGAGTGGCTCGACGTCGTCCCGACCTCCGGCGGCCACAGCCGCTTCCCGGCCGAGACGCTCTCCGAACTGCTGTCCGGCATCGGCGCCGTGCTCGACGCCCACGGCGGGAGTTTCACCATGACCTACACGACGCTGCTGCTCACCGCGGTCCGCGCGGCGGACCCGGCCTGACCGGCGGCCGTCAGTCCGAAGTGGACCCGGCCGCCGAGGACTCGGCCTCCGCCGGGGTGGGGGCGCTGCCACCGAGGTGCGCGGGCAACCAGAACGCGCCCGGCGCGGGCTTCTCCGGGTAGTCGCGCTGTGCCTCGTCGAGCAGTGCCGACATCCGCGTGCGCAGGTCGGCGGTGAGGACCTCGGAGTCGTCGTCCGGGGTCGGCTGGAACGGCGCGCCCGCGCGGATCAGGATCGGGACGTGACGCTGCGTGAGGTTCTTGGGCCGGCCCTTCGTCCAGAGGCGCTGGCTGCCCCACACCGTCATCGGGATCACCGGGACGCCCGCCTCGGCGGCCATGCGGACCGCGCCGGACTTGATCGCCTTCACGGTGAACGAGCGGCTGATCGTGGCCTCCGGGAAGACGCCGACCACCTCGCCCGCCCTGAGCTTGGTCACCGCCTCGCGGTAGGACGCCTGGCCCGCCGAACGGTCCACCGAGATGTGGCGCATGCCACGCATCAGCGGGCCCGCGATCCGGTTCCGGAAGATCTGTTCCTTGGCCATGAAGCGGGTCTTGCGGCGCGACGGCAGCCCCGCCAGGCCGCAGAAGATGAAGTCCAGGTAGCTGACGTGCGTGCAGGCGAGCACCGCGCCGCCGGACGCCGGGATGTGTTCCGCGCCACGCACGTCCAGTTTCAGGTCGAGAACCCGGAACATGGTCTTGCAGGCGGCGATCACCGGCGGGTAGACGAACTCCACAGTGCCTCTTTTCGTCGGCTGGACGTTGTGCGAGCAACGATCGAGGCGCCCACTCGGTTCCGGTTTCGGCTGGGTACGGTGCTTGAGGTCACGGCGGAAGGGAGCAAGGGTGAGCCTCGCGATCATCAACGCGGCGGTGTTCGACGGCGAGTCGGCCGAGCTGGTCGACGGGCCGGTGCACGTCGAGGACGGCCGGATCGTCGCGGTCGGCGACCGGGGCGGCGCCGACAAGATCGCCGACGAGGTCGTGGACGCGCGTGGCCGCACCGTCCTACCCGGACTGATCGACGCCCACTGCCACGCCTACGGGGTCTCGCTCGACATGCTCGCCATCGAGTCCAGCCCGCTCAGCTACCTCGCGCTGACCGGCGCGCGCAGGCTCAAGGCGGCGCTGGACCGCGGGTTCACCACCGTGCGTGACGTCGCGGGCGGCGACCCCGGCCTCGCGCGCGCCATCGCCGAGGGCACCGTGGCCGCCCCGCGCTACTTCTACACCGGCGCCGCGCTCAGCCAGACCGGCGGGCACGGCGACCCCCGTGGCGTCGACACCGACGTCTGCGGGTGCCACGCCTTCACCTCCGAGGTCGTCGACGGCGTCGACGCCGTACGGGCCGCGGCGCGCGACCGGTTCCGGCGCGGCGCGCACGCGATCAAGATGATGACCTCCGGCGGCGTGATGTCGCTCGCCGACCCGATCCGCGTCCCGCAGTACTCGGCCGAGGAGATCCGCGCCGTCACCGACGAGGCGGCCCGGCGCGGCAGCTACGTCGCGGCGCACGCCTACTCGCCGGAGTCCATCCGCCACTCGGTCGAGAACGGCGTCCGCTCCATCGAGCACGGCAACCTCATGGACGCCGAGACGGCGGCGCTCATGGCCGAGCGCGGCGCGTACCTCGTGCCGACACTCGCCACCTACGACGCGATGTCCCGGCGGGGCCCCGAGTTCGGCCTGGCCGCGGTCGGTCTGGAGAAGAACCGCGAGGTGCTGGAGGCGGGCGCGAAGGCCATCGAGCTGGCCCGCGCGGCCGGGGTCCGCGTCGGGTTCGGCACCGACCTGATGGGCGGGCTGGAGGACGAACAGCTCAACGGGCTGCGGCTGCAGGTCGAGGTCGACGGCGTGCTCGACGCGCTGCGTTCGGCCACGTCGGTCAACGCGGACCTCCTGAACCGGCCCGACCTCGGCCGCGTGCGGGTCGGCGCCGCCGCCGACCTGCTGATCGTCGACGGCGACCCGTTCAGCGACCCGTCCGTGCTGTGGGGGCCGGGCCGCACCGTCATCCAGGCCGGCGTCCGGGTGGCGTCGTGACCACGCGCTACGTGGCGATCGGGGACAGCTTCACCGAGGGCGTCGGCGACAACCTGCCCGGCGGCGCGATCAGGGGGTGGGCCGACCTGGTCGCCTCCGGGCTGGCGAGCGCGACCGGGGAGACGGTCCAGTACGCGAACCTCGCGATCCGCGGCAGGCTGCTCGAACCGATCGCGACCACCCAGCTCGAGGCGGCGCTCGCGCTCTCACCCGCGCCGACGCTGCTCACGTTCAACGGCGGCGGCAACGACATGATGCGCCCCGGCATCGACCTGGCCCGGCTCGTGCGGCTCACCGAGCACGTCGTCCGCCGCTGCGCGGACGCGGGCGTGCGGCTGGTCCTGCTGAGCGGCGCCGACCCGTCGGCCCGGCTGCCGTTCGGCCGCATGATCCACCGCCGGGGCACGGAGCTGACCGTGGCGGTCGCCGACCTCGCCGACCGCCACGGCCTCGACTTCGTGGACATGTTCAACGACCAGGAGATCCGCAAGGCGGGCTACTGGTCCGCGGACCGCCTGCACCTCAACGGGGACGGGCACCGCCGCGTCGCGTCGCGCGTGCTCGCCACGCTGGGCCACCCCGTCACCGCGCACGTCGTGGCACCGGCACCCGCGGGCCGCAAGAGCGTGCTGGAGGAGGCCCGCTTCTACCGCGAGCACGTGGTCCCGTGGTTCAACCGCAGGTTGCGCGGCCGCTCGTCGGGCGACGAGCGCACCGGCAAGCACGAGACGTGGGTGCCCGTCGACGCGATGGTCTGACCCAGCGGGCGCGCCCGCTCACTCCGCCGCGAAGCCCAGGTACATCACGGCCGGGTCGCGGGGGTTGAACAGGATCGACGTGATGCCGTGGTGGTCGTTGTGCGCCACCGACAGCGTGCCGCGGCGGGCGTCGACGCGGAACAGGTCCGTGCCGTAGTTCGCGAACGACGTGCCGAACACGAAGTACAGGACGTCGGCGTCCGTCGGGTGCGGCGCCAGCAACGCGCCGTTGACCAGCGTGACCTGACCCGGCACGTGGTCGACCGCGACACCGAACGTGCGGCCGCCGTCCGTGGACCGGTAGACGTGCCTGCCCTCCGACGGGTGGTGCGCGTCGTGCTCAGCGATGTTGATGCCCTGCGCCCACACGACCATGGGGTTCGCGGGTGACACGGCGACGGAGAACGCGTTCACGGACTCGCCGGGGTTGCCCATCGTCGCCCGCGTCCACTGCCACCCGCCGAGCCACGTCGTGTAGACGCCCTCGCCCATGGTGCCGATCGTGATGTGGTCCAGGTCCGCCGGGTCGATCGACGCGCTGTACACCCAGAGGTCGGCGCCGTCGCGGACGGGAAGGCCGGTCGTGTCGAACGAGGCGCCCGCGTCGTGGGAGTCGCGGACCGTGCCGTCGCCCAGCACGACCCGCACGTGCGACGGGACGTCCCGGTTCACCGCCAGCGCGGCGACACCGAGGCCCCAGCCGGTGGCGACCGGCGGCAGCGCCGTCACCCGCGTGCCCCGCACCCGGTACAGGGCCAGGCCGTTCTGGTCCCAGACGTACGCGGAACCGTCGCCCGCCGCCGTCAGCCGGGGGACGTCGAGCCCGGTCACGCCGCCCAGCGCCGTCCACGTGCAGCCCGCGTCCCCGGATGTCCGCAGCGCGCCGCGGTTGTCGACCGCGAGAAGCGCGTTCGACCCGACCGGCACCACATCGTAGGTGTACTGCACGGCCTGCTGCGGCACGGACGTCGGCGTGATCGCGCGGCCCTCGTTCCTCGTGAAGCTGACCGAGCCGTCACCGTCCACCACCCCGCACCGGGGCGACTGCCAGCCACCCGCGTACGGCTCCGCGGCCACCGCCGCCGGCGCGGCGAGTACCAGCGCCAGCCCGACCACGACCACTCCGAAACGTCTCACCGGAACCTCCTGCTCGATCACCGATCTTCCCGGCAGTTGATATCCCGGCGACGACCGCGAGTACCAGGTGAATGTGGTGGCAGAGGGCTGCCATGACATATAAACGCCACGTGCTGCAACCTCTTGGCGTGCCGCCGGACGCGGAGAGCGTCTACCGCGTGCTGCTGCGCAACCCCCGCAGGACCGTGACGGAGCTGGCCGGTCTCGCGGGGCGGGGCGCCCGTTCCGTACGCGGCGCGATCGCCACCCTGGAGTCGCTCGGCCTCGTCAGCAGGCTCCCCGGGCGGCCCGCCCGCTTCGTCGCCACCCCACCGGACACCGCGGTCGACGTGCTCGTCGCGCGGCGGGAGACCGAGATCGCCGAGATCCGCCGTGCCGCGGCGGCGCTCGCCTCCGGGCTGCCCACCGAACACCGGCCGGAGGACCAGCTGCGCATCGTCCTCGGCAAGGAGGCGGTCGCGGCCCAGTTCCTCCAGCTGCAGCAGGCGGCCTCCGCCGAGCTGCGCGTCCTGGACCGGCCGCCGTACGCCCAGGACCCGCAACAGCCGAACCCGGCCGAGCACACGTTGCTGTCCCGGGGCGTACGGATCCGCGGCATCTACGCACCGGAGGCGCTCGAGGTGCCCGGCGCGCTCGCGTTGCTGCACGAGGCCGTCGCGAGCGGTGAGGAGGCGCGGATCTACGCGGACGTGCCGCTCAAACTCGCGATCGCCGACCACACCACCGCGATCCTGCCGTTCACCGGCAAGACCAGCGGCATGATCGACAGCGCGCTCGTCGTCTACGCACCGACCCTGCTCGACGCGCTGGTGAAGCTGTTCGACCTGCTGTGGCAGGCGGCCGAGCCCGTGGTGCCGGACGTCGGCGACAGCGCGGACGCCCGGTTGTTGTCATTGCTGGCGGCCGGGTTGAAGGACGAGGCCATCGCACGGCAGCTCGGGGTGAGCCTGCGCACGGTGCACCGCCGCACCAGCGAGCTGGCCACGTCGCTGGGCGCGAGAACCCGTTTCCAGGCGGGTGTTCTCGCGCAGCGCCGAGGTCTCGTTCCCGGCCGGGGTGGCGGCTGATCGTGCGTGGCCCGCCGGTCCCGGTGGCGTCACTCGGCCATGCTCGGCACGCGTTCCGGTGCCAGCGTCGGCGGCGTGTGGTCGAGCACGCGCGGCATGGCCCGGTCCAGCCACCGGGGGAGCCACCAGTTCCAGCGCCCGAGCAGCGTAGCCATCGACAGTCGGTCCGAAGAGGACGGCGAAGAGCACCCGATGGCACACAGCCGTCGATCGGGGCCGGCCCGTCGAGCCGATCAGTGACGTGCCCCAGCCCCACGTCCGCACGCGGCCTGTGCACCAGGTCGGACCCGGCCATCGGGCAGCGGCCACGGCGTGACCTGCATGGGCTACGTTGGCCCGCATGGGGAGGGACGAACCGGACTGGAGCAGGTGGCGGCGCCCCGGTCCCACATCCGCGCAACAACGGATCGACGTGGGCATCGCGGCCCTGGTGCTGGTCGGCGCGCTCGGCATGACCGTGCTCATCAACAGCATGGGCGCCTTCGCGTTCGGCGCCGCGCCCGGGCTGCCCGAGCAGCTCATCTGGAGCGCGGCGCTGCCCTTGCCGCTCGCCGTGCGGCGCCGGTACCCGTTCGCCGTGCTGGTCGTGGTCGGCGTGCTGTTCATCGGCGCGCAGGCGCGGCAGATCGGCGACAACCTGATCCCGTCGATCGTGCTGTTCCTCGCGATCTACACCGAAGGCGCGTGGGAGCGGAACCGGGTGGTCGCGCGCTGGTCGCGGATCGGCGTGATCGTCGTGATGTTCGGCTGGCTCGCGATGTCCATCGTCATCTCCCTGCCGTGGCCGGACATCTCGGAGTTCGAGGACGCCGCCGGGCCGCTCGACCCGAGGCTCGCGTCGTTCCTGTACGGCGTCGTGTTCAACGTGATGTTCTTCCTCGCCGCGTACTGGTTCGGCAACACCGCGTGGCTGTCCGCGCACCGGCGGGCCGAGCTGGCGTGGCGCGCCGAGCAGTTGCGGGAGTCGCAGGAGAAGAACACGCGTGGCGCGATCGTGGCCGAACGGGTGCGGATCGCCCGGGACCTGCACGACGTGGTCGCCCACCACGTCTCGGTGATGGGGGTGCAGGCGGGCGCGGCCCGCCGGGCGCTGGACAAGGACGCGGCCCTCGCCAGGAACGCGTTGCAGACCGTCGAGGAGACCGCCCGCACGGCCATCTCGGACCTGCGCGGGCTGCTCGGCGTGCTGCGTGCGGAGGACAGCGACCAACGCGAGGACACTCCGGGGCTCGACCGGCTGCCGGAGCTGGTCTCGTCGGCCCGGTCGGCGGGGCTCGAGGTGCGGCACGGCGTGTACGGCGAACCGCGGCCGGTGCCGGACGGGGTCGCGGTGTCGGCCTACCGGGTGGTGCAGGAGGCGTTGACCAACGTGGTGAAGCACGCCGGCGCGCGCAGCGCCGAGGTGCGGGTCCGCTACCTCGACACGGCACTCGAGGTCGAGATCACCGACGACGGCCGCGGCGCCGCCGGCCGGAGCGACGGCGGCGGGTTCGGCCTGGCCGGTATGCGGGAGCGGGTCGCGGTCCACGGCGGTGAGCTGGAGGCCGGGCCACGCAGGGACGTCGGCTACCGGGTTCGGGCGAGCCTGCCCGTCGGCGCGAGGGAGGCGTGATGTTGCGGGTGCTGCTCGCCGACGACCAGGACCTCGTCCGCGCGGGCTTCCGGGTCATCCTCGGGATGGAGGACGACGTCGAGGTCGCGGGCGAGGCCGGGGACGGGCTCGCCGCCGTCGACCTCGCCACCCGGCTGCGGCCGGACGTGGTGCTGATGGACGTGCAGATGCCGGGGATCGACGGCCTGGAGGCCACCCGCCGGATCCTGGCCGCGGTGGACACGAAGGTCGTCATCCTCACGACCTTCGACCGCGAGGACTACCTGTTCGAGGCGTTGCGGTCGGGCGCGAGCGGGTTCCTGCTGAAGAACGCGTCGCCGGAGGACCTCGTGGACGCGGTCCGGGTGGTCGCCCGCGGGGACGCGTTGCTGTCGCCCGAGGTCACCCGGCGGGTCATCGCCCGGTTCTCCGCGGGCGCGCCCGCGGCGCCTGCGCACCGACCGCCGGAGCTGACCGACCGGGAGTTCGAGGTGCTGGTGCAGCTCGCGCGCGGGGCCAGCAACGCGGAGATCGCCGCCGAGCTGTACCTCGGCGAGGCGACCGTGAAGACGCACGTGTCGCGGGTGCTGACGAAGCTCGGGTTGCGGGACCGGACGCACGCCGTGGTGTTCGCGTACGAGCGGGGAATCGTCGCGCCGGGCGGCGCGGAGCCACTCGGGTAGATCGCGCGGGGGACCTCCCCGTCGGTCTCGCGCCGGACGCGCACGCGGGCGGTCGTTCCCTACCGTTCCCGTCATGTTGAAGGTGACGACCATCAGCCGGAGCTTCGGCGACCACCGCGTGCTCGACGGCGTGTCGTTCGACGTCCGGCCCGGCCGCATGACCGGGTTCCTGGGGGCGAACGGGTCCGGGAAGACCACGACGATGCGGATCATCCTCGGGGTGCTCGCCCCACAGGGCGGATCGGTGACGTGGCGTGGCGAGCCGGTGACGCAGTCGGTGCGCCAGCGGTTCGGGTACATGCCCGAGGAACGCGGGCTGTACCCGAAGATGAAGGTGGCCGAGCAGATCGAGTGGTTCGGCCGGCTGCACGGCCTGACCACCGAGCAGGCCGCCGCGAACACGGCCCGCCTGCTCGACCAACTGGAGCTGGCCGACCGGGCGGGCGACAAGCTCGAGGCGCTCTCGCTCGGCAACCAGCAGCGCGTGCAGGTGGCCGCCGCCCTGGTGCACGAGCCGGAGGCACTGATCCTCGACGAGCCGTTCTCGGGCCTGGACCCGATCGCCGTCGACACCGTGCTGGCCGTGCTGCGTGAGCGCGCCGCGGCCGGGGTGCCGGTGCTGTTCTCCTCCCACCAGCTCGCCGTCGTGGAACGCCTCTGCGACGACCTGGTGATCCTCTCCGGCGGCACGATCGCCGCCGCGGGCGCGCGCGAGGAGCTGCGGGCCCGGCACGGGGGTTCGCGTTTCGAGCTGGTCGTCGACGCCGACGCGGGCTGGCTGCGGGACCACCCCGGCGTCCGGATCGTCGACCTGGACGGGCCGCGTGCCGTGTTCGACCTCGCGGAAACCAACGCGGGCACCAACGGCGGCCGGGTCGACCAGCAGGTGCTCGCCGACGCGCTGCGCCGCGGCGAGGTCCGCAGCTTCACACCGGTCGTGCCGTCGCTCGACGAGATCTTCAAGGAGGTCATCTGAATGGCTGCCACCTCGTTCTCGTCGGCGACCCGGCTGGTCGCCGAACGGGAGATCAAGGCCTTCCTGACCACGAAGGGGTTCTGGATCGGTCTCGTCGTCACCGTGGCCGGGATCTTCGCGTTCGCCATCCTGCCCTCGGTGTTCGGCGGCAGCCCCGACAAGGTCGCAGCGGTCGGGCCGGACGTGGTGCGGGCGCTCGCCGACACGGACCTGGAGGTCCGGGAGGTCGGTGACGTCGCCGCCGCCGAGGAGCTGGTGCGCACCGAGGAGGTCGACGCGGCGGTCGTGCCGGACACCACCGGCGACGCAGCCGGTGGCGTGCGCGTGATCGGGCTGGACGACGCGCCGGAGGACGTCGTCGAGCAGCTGGCCACCGCGCCGCCGGTCGACCTGCTCGACCCCGCCGCTGTCGGACAGGGCGAGCGGCAGGTCGTTATCATGGTGTTCTCGCTGCTGTTCCTCCTGTTCGGGGTCGGCGGCGCCGCGATCGCGCAGAGCACGGTCACCGAGAAGCAGACCCGGATCGTGGAGATCCTGGTCGCGACGATCCCGGTCCGCGCACTGCTCGCCGGCAAGATCATCGGGCACGCGCTGCTGACGCTCGGGCAGGTCGTGGTGATCGCCGTGGCCGCGCCGATCGCGTTGAGCATCGGCGGTCAGAGCGAGCTGCTGGCGGTCATGGCCCCCGCGCTGGGGTGGTTCGTGCCGTTCCTGTGCCTGGGTTTCGTGCTGCTGGCCGCGATGTGGGCGGTCACCGGGTCGCTGGTGAGCAGGCAGGAGGACCTCGGGTCCACCATGGGCGTCGTCATGATGCTCGTCATGGGGCCGTACTTCGCGGTGATGTTCTTCTCCGACAACGCGACCGTGATGACCGTGCTGTCCTATGTGCCCTTCTCCGCCGCGATCGCGATGCCGGTCCGGCTGTTCGCGGACGAGGCGATGGTGTGGGAACCGATCGCGTCGCTCGGCCTGCTGGCGGGCTCGGTGGTCCTGATCGTCCTGCTGGCCAGCAGGCTCTACTCGGGTTCGCTGCTCCACACCGGCGGCAAGGTGCGGCTCACGAAGGCCTGGGCGCACGCCGACTGACCGTGCGCGTGACATGATCCGGGCATGACGACGCGTGCGCTGGTCCTCGGCGGTGGCGGGCTCGCCGGTATCGCGTGGGAGGCGGGGCTGCTCGCCGGGCTCGCGGCGGCCGGGGTCGACGTGGCGGGCGCGGACCTCCTGCTCGGCACGTCGGCGGGCTCCGTCGTGGCCACCCAGCTCGCCACCGGGATCGACCTGCCCGACATCATGGCCAGGCAGGTCGACCCCGCCCGCCAGAACCGGGAACTGGCCCCGTCCGGCCGCTCCCACCTGGCGCTGTGGGAGGAGCTGACGAGCGCGACCGAGGAGCCCGCCGACCCGGCCGAGGAGCGGCGGGCGCGGGGCAGGTTCGCGCTCGCCGCCGACACCGTGCCCGAGGCCGAGCGGCGGGCCGTGATCGCCGCCCGGCTCCCGGTGCACGACTGGCCAGCGCGCCCGCTCCTGGTGGTCGCGGTCGAGGCGCTCACGGGGGAGACGGCGGTGTTCGACCGCGGGTCCGATGTGGACCTGGTGGACGCCGTCGCCGCCAGCTGCGCCGTGCCGGGGGTGTGGCCGCCGGTGACGATCGGCGGCACCCGGTACGTCGACGGCGGCGTCCGGTCGCTCAACAACGTCGACCTGGCAGCCGGGTACGACCGGGTGCTCGTCGTCGCACCGGTCGCCGACCCCCAGACCACGACGCAGGTGGCCGAGCTGACCGGACGTGGCGCGCACGTCGAGGTGGTCACACCGGACGAGCGGACCGCGGCGATCTTCGCGGGCGACCCGCTCGACCCGGCGGTCCGCACCCCGGCCGCGCACGCCGGGTACGCCCAGGCCGGGGCGACGGTGGCGGCGGCGCGCCGCTGGTGGGGCTGAACCTCCCGGCGGGGGTCGCCAGGGCACTCGGCGGACACGCCTGGTCGGTGCTCCTTGGTCTGCCCTGAAGGGCATTCCCCTCGTGGCCTGCGCGTCGTACGTTCGAGTGCGACCGTCCGGCCACGTGGGAGTGCGCCATGATCGAGAGCCTGCTGTTCCCGCTCGCCGGGCAGTTGCTCGGCCACCTCGGCAAGCGCGCGATCGACCACTTCTGGCGGGAACGCAGCACCGACACGACGGTCCTCACCGGCCAGGGTCTCGTCAGCCACACCCAGTGGCACGACGACCACCCGGTCGTCGGCCCGGGTCTGTTCCACGGTGACGTGCGGCGAAGCGTGCGGGTCTTCGGCGACTTCTACATCTCCGAGGAGCTGTCGGGGGTGCAGACCGGCTGGGAGGTGCCCCTCGTCCTGGTCGCCGGCCTCGACAGCGAGGACGTGCTGCTCTTCGACGCCGCGATCGACGCCGGTTACGAGATCGACGTGCCGCCCGGGGACTACTTCGTCTGTGTGCTCGTCGTCGACCAGCGTGAGCCGGACCTGCTCCGCGCGGGGATACAGGCGTACGGGTTCCCGAGCCGGGAGGACCTGTCCGGAGTTCAGACCGTCACGTTCGACGACCTGGACGGCGTGTGGTCCGTCGTGGAGGACCGGCCGCTCGACATCGGGTGGCCGGGACCCTACTACCTGGACTTCCTCATGCTCGGGACCGCCGTGACGCCGGGGCTTCCCCGGACGGTCGACCAGCTGATCGGGATCGGGCCCAGCGAGATCGACTGTCCCCGGTGCGCGGGGTCCGGGTTCGTCCGGTGGGGCGACATCGCGCGGTTGGCGAGCGCCGGGTTCGACGTCAGCGGATGGGCGCCCGGGCCGTGCCTGCTGTGTGATGGGCACGGCATGGTGGCCGCGGACTTCGCGCTGTACCGGGACATCGGCAACAGTCCTCGTGAGCGGAGGTACCTGTAGCGCCTCCGCACTAGGATGGCACCCGATCGAGAGGGGTGCCTGTGACCGTCCGGAGGGATCTGGTTCTCGTCGGCTGTGCCGTGTTCGACGGTGTTCGGGACGATGTCCGGTCGGACGCCGGGATCTGGGTCGGCGCCGACGGGACGATCCGCGCGGTCGGCGGCGCCGACGACGTGCTCGCCGAGGCGCCGGGGGACGCACGCGTCGTCGACCTCGACGGGGACCACGTCATGGCGGGCCTCGTGAACATGCACGTCCATTTCGGACTCGCCCTGCCCGGCACGCTCGCCGACACCGTCCACCGCGCCAACCCCGCCGAGCTGGTCCTGCTGATGGCCGACTCCGCGCGCCGCACCCTCCACGCGGGCGTCACCACCGTGCGTCTCGTCGGGGAGCGGGGCTACACCGACTTCGCGTTGCGCAAGGCGGTCGACGCCGGTGCCGTCGACGGACCGCGGATCTTCACCGCCGGGCACGCTCTGTGTTGCACCGGTGGGCACGGGTGGGACGCGGACGGCCTGGAGGCTGACGGCGCGGACGGCTTCCGCCGCGCCACGCGACAGCAGCTGCGGGCAGGCGCGGACCTGATCAAGGTGTGCGTGTCCGGCGGCATCGCGGGCGAGCACGAGCACCTCGACACCCCACAGCTCGACGACGACGAGATGGCCGCCGTCCTCCGTGTCGCGCACGACTGGGGCCGCAAGGTCACCGCCCATGCCGGGCCCGCCGACGTCGTCGCGCGGGCGGTCGAGCTGGGGCTCGACTGCGTGGAGCACGGCTACCAGCTCACCGAGGACGTCGTGAAACTGATGGCGGCGCGGCGGGTCTGGTACGTGCCGACCATCGTGGTCAGCCGCTGCGAGGAGTTCTTCGTCGCCAACGGCGTCCCCACGTGGATGATCGACCGGGCGCTGAGTGCCGGACCGGCCCACTGGGACAGCCTCCGGCACGCGCTCGCCCACGGCGTGGACATCGCGATGGGCAGTGACATGCCGCCGCACGCTCCGTTCGACGACACCACGGCCACCGTGCGGGAGCTGGAGTTCATGGTCGACGCTGGGATGCCGGTGCTGGACGCGTTGCGGTCGGCGACCGTCCGGCCCGCGCGGTGGCTCGGTGTGGACGGTCGCACCGGGACGGTCGAGCCGGGCAGACGGGCCGACCTGATCGCCGTGCGCGACGACCCGACCAGGGACATCGCCGCGTTGCGGACGCTGCGGTTCGTGATGAAGGACGGTGTGGTGTACCGGGACGATCTCGGCAGGACGGTGGGCCGGTGAGCGGGGAGATGGAGCTGTACGACCTGCGGGTCGTGGTCGATCGCATCGAGGGTCGGTCGGTGTGCGGGCTGCGGCCGGGCGACTTCTTCGAGGTGCGCGAGTCGAGCCGGGTGACGATCCCCGAGGGACGGCACTTCTGCCTGTACGCCATGGCCGCGGTGCTGCCCCTGCTGCCCGCCAAGCAGCGCGCGCTCGCCGCCGGTGACTGGATGGCGGCCGACAGCGAGGTCGCCTGTCCCGACCCGGAGGAGCGGATGGTCATGCGCATCGAGCGCACCGGCGTGTCTCGGATGTCCACACAGGACCTGACGTGACGCGTGCGGTCACGCTGGCGTTCCAGACCGACAAGACCGAGGCCGACTACGCGGCGCTCGCCGTCGCGGCCGAGTCGTTCGGCTTCGACGGGGTGTCGGTGTTCAACGACCTCGGCTACCAGCCGTCGCTTTTCCCGCTGATCGTGATGGCCACGCACACCAGCAGGGTCCGGCTCGGCGCCGCGTGCCTCAACCCGTACCTGACCCACCCCGTCGAGATCGCCGGGCAGGTCGCGGCGCTCGACGCGGTGTCTCGCGGCCGGGCCTACCTCGGGCTCGCGCGGGGTTCGTGGCTCGACGGGGTCGGCGTCGCCGCGGACCGTCCACTGCGGACACTGCGGGAGGCGGTGGACGTCGTCGCGGCGGTGCTGCGTGGCGAGGCGTACGAGGGTGAGGTGTTCCGCGTCCCGCCCGGGCTCGCGCGGTACCCGGTCCACCGCGAACGGGTGGACGTGCTCCTCGGCACGTGGGGTCCGCGTGGCGCGCGGGTGGCCGCCGGGTGCGCGGACGAGGTGAAGCTCGGCGGCTGCGCCAACCCCGACATGGTGGCGTTGATGCGGTCCTGGCTCGGTGACGCGGACGTCGGTGTGGTGGCCGGTGCCGTGACCGTCGTGGACGAGGACCGTACCGTCGCCAGGGCACGGGCCCGCGCGGAGGTCGCCATGTACGTGGACGTGGTCGTCGCGCTGGACCGGACAGTGACCGTCGACCCGGAACTTGCGGCGCGCCTCGGTGCGCTCGTCGCCGCCGGCGCACACGACGAGGCGGGCAGGCTCATCCCCGACGACCTGCTCGACCGGTTCTGTTTCGCGGGCACCCCGGACGACGTGGCAGACCACGCGCACGCGCTCTTCGAGGCGGGCGCGAGCCGGGTCGAGTTCGGCACCCCGCACGGCACCACCGACCGGCACGGCGTCGACCTGCTCGGCCGCGCCGTACTGCCCAGGCTGCGGGACGCGGGATGACCGACCCGGTGGCAGCGGCCGACCACTACCTCGCCGGACTGGCACGGCTCGACCCGAAGGCGGCCCAGGCGCTCGGCGAGACCCCCGAGGTCGTCATCCCCGACCTGTCCCCGGAGGCCTTCGCGGCACGACACGAACTCGCCACCGCCGCGTCCACAGTGGATACCTCGGACCCGCTCGGCGCCGCGCTCGCCGAACGGTCGGCGAGCGACGCCGACCTGTACGAGGCCGGGTTCACCACCCGGCTCCTCGCACCGCTCGCCACCCCCGTGCACCAGGTCCGCGAGGTGTTCGACGACCTGCCGACCGGCACCGAACACGACTGGGCGGCCGTGGCCGTCAACCTGGAGCACGTGCCGGGCGCGCTGTCGGACTACGCGACGACGCTGCGCACCTCGGCCCAGCGTGGGCATGTCGTGCCACTGCGCCAGATCCGCGCGGTCGCCGCCCAGTGCGCGTCCTGGGTGGACCCGACCCGCGACGACTTCTACCCGGCACTCGCCCGCCGGTACCCCGGCGAAGGCCCACTCGCGACCCGCCTGGCGGGCGCCGCCGCGGCCGCGGCACGGGCGACCGCCGAGTTCGCCGCGTTCCTGACCGGCGAACTCGCCGCGCACGCCACGGCTGACGACGCCGCGGGCCGTGAGCTGTACGAGCTGACCGCACGGGCGTTCCTCGGCGCGACCGTTGACCTGGACGAACTGTACGACCACGGCTGGTCCCTGCTCCGTGACCTGGACACGGCCCTCGCGGCGGAGGCGGCCACGATCACCGCCGACGGCGTGCCCGCCGCACTGTCCACACTGGACGAGGACCGGCGGTACCGGTTGTCCGGCGCCGACGCCCTGGTCGGCTGGCTGCGTGACCGCGTCGCGGAGACCACCGACGCCCTCGACGGCACCCACTTCGACATCCCGGCGCGCACCAGGACCGTCGAGTGCCACATCGTGCGAGCCGACGCCGGTGTCATGTACTACAACCCGCCCGACCCCGGCCTCACCCGGCCCGGCCGGGTGTGGTGGACCGTTCCCTCGGACGCCGACCGGATCGCGACGTGGCGGGAGGTCAGCACGCTCCACCACGAGTCGCTGCCGGGCCACCACCTGCAGCACGCGATCACCATGACGCTGCCGTCGCACCCGTGGCAGCGCTCGCTGTGCCACGTGCACGGGTACGCCGAGGGCTGGGCCCACTACGCGGAACAGCTCGCCGACGAGCTGGGGCTGATCCGGGACGCGGGGGAGCGGATCGGCATGCTGCTGGACCGGCGGTGGCGCGCGGCCCGCGTCGTCATCGACCTCGGCCTGCACCTGCGGCCGCCGATCCTGAGGCACAACGGCGTCACCGAGGCGAGCGAGTGGACCCCGGCGGTCGCCCGCCAGGTCCTCGTCGACGTGGCGGGGCTCGACCCGGCCACGGCGCGCTTCGAGGTGGACCGCTACCTCGGCTGGCCAGGACAGGCCCTGTCGTTCGCCGTCGGCGCCCGTCTCTGGCGGGAGACCCGCGCGGCGGCCGAACGAGCCGAGGGCACCGGCTTCGACCGCAAGGCCTTCCACGCCAAGGCGCTGGCGCTCGGTCCGATGGGACTTGGCCCGCTGCGCCGGTTCCTCACGGGCTGACCGGCAGCCGGAGCGTCCACGACATCGGATGGCCGGACAGCACCGTCCGCGACAGCGGCGGCACGTCGATGCGCCAGAACGACGCGGGTGTGCCGAGCACCGCGTGCACCACGGCGGCCTTCACGATCGCCGGGGTCACCACCGCGGCGATCCGGTGGTGCTCGCGGGGAAGCGCGTCCAGCCACGCGCCGACCCGGCCGAGGAAGTCCCGAGTGGACTCGCCGCCGTGGGGTGCGGCGGCGGGATCGGTCAGCCACGCGTGCACGGCCAGTGGATCGTCCGCGGTCACCTCGTCGAGCGTGCGGCCCCGCCAGATACCGTGGTCACAGTCCCGCAGCCCGTCGTCGGGCACCGCGTCCACACCCAGTGCGACCGCGGTTTGCAGGCACCGCACGGCCGGGGTGCGGAAGGTCACGTCGGCGCGCAGCGGCTCGAGCACGACCTCCGGGTGCTCCAGCGGTTCGTCGGCGGGGAACGCGGCACGGCGCGTCGCCGAGGTGGCGCCGTGGCAGACGAGCACGAGACGCATGGTCATCTTTCTCCTGTTGACAACCGACGACCGGGCTGAATACGTTGCGAGGGACCTGATGGTACGAGGAAGCCGGTGAGAACCCGGCACGGTCGCGCCGCTGTATGTGTCCTCGGGGACACGAGTCAGACCCTCTGCCGTCGAAACGCTCCACGAACCGGGCCGCACGAGCCCGAGGAGGCGACATGTCGCAGGCCGCGCACGCGCCCGTGCCCCTTCAGATTCCCGTCATCCCGGTCCGGCAGATCCTGCCGTGGGCGGTGTTCGCGGGGCTGCTGTTCGTCATCGTCCTGTACTTCGTCAGCACGGAACAGGGCGCCCTGTCCGTGTTCGACGGCACCTACCTGCACGAGCTCGTGCACGACGGTCGCCACCTGCTCGGTTTCCCGTGCCACTGATGCGCACCCTGCTGGTCTGGGGTCTCCTCGCCGGGCTGGTCGGCGGTGTGGTCGCGTTCGGGTTCGCCGCCGTGGTCGGGGAACCGCCGGTCGAGGTCGCCATCTCGATCGAGGAGGCCGGTGCGCACAGCCACGACCACGGCTCTGACCACAGCACGGCCGAGGTCAGCCGCGAGGTGCAGAGCACGCTCGGGTTGGCGATCGCCACGTGCGCGTTCGGCGCCGCGCTCGGCGGGTTGTTCTCGCTCGCGTTCGCCTTCGCCCACGGGCGGATCGGCACGCCGACGCCGCGTGCCACCGCGTTCGCGTTGACCGCCATCGGTTTCGTGGCCGTCGCGTTCGTGCCGTTCCTCGTCTACCCGCCGAACCCGCCCGCGGTCGGGCACGCGGAGACCATCGGCGACCGGACGGCCGCCTACTTCGCGATGGTGGCGCTGTCGCTGGTGCTGGCGGTGGTCGCGGTGCGGGCCGGTGCTCGGCCGGGGTGGCTCGCCCGTGTCGGCGCCGGGATCGGGTACGCCGTCGCCGTTGCCGTCGTCGCCGCGTTGCTGCCGCGGTTCCACGAGGTGCCTGCCGACTTCCCCGCGCAGACGCTGTGGGACTTCCGCGTCGCCTCGCTCGGCACTCAGGCGGTGTTGTGGCTGGTGCTCGGTGTCGCGTTCGCGGTGCTGCTCGACCGAGTGGCGCAGCGCGCGACGAAACGGGCGACGGAGGCCGGGCTCGCCGCCGGGTGAGTGTGCACATAGGACGCGTGGTGGCGCGGACCCGCGAACCCGTCCGTGCCGCCACGCCACCGCCACGCCGGTTCGGCGCCGTGCGCCGGGGTGACGGTGGTGCGGTGGAACTCGTGGCCCGTCAGGCGGGTGCCCGCCGGGTGCAGCACCGAGTCGTGTGGTGCGACCACGTCCCGGTAGCCCAGCGTGAGCGTGCTCGTCATCGCCGCGTCCGCGGGCAGCACGCCGCACATCGGGTGGCCGTCGAGCGACCGCGTGAGGTACAGCATGCCCGCGCACTCGGCGTGTACCGGCAGGTCCGCGGCCGCCACGGCCGCCCGCAGCGCCGTGTTGGCGGACAGTTCGGCCGCGTACTGCTCGGGAAACCCGCCGGGCAGCACCAGCCCGGCGGTGCCGGGTGGCAACGCGGTGTCGCGCAGCGGGTCGACGACGGCGACCTCCGCACCTGCCATGCGCAGCAGCTCGGTGTGTTCCGCGTAGCCGAACGTGAACGCGGGACCGCCCGCCACCGCGACCACCGGCGTTCCCGGCACCGGTTCGATGTCCGGTGCCCACGGCGGGAACCCGGTGCCCGACCGTGCCAGGTGGACGATCGCCGGGAGGTCGACGCCGCCCGCCACCAGGTCGGCCATCGCGTCGACCGCCCGCACCGCGGCCGGGCCGTGCTCCGCCGCGGTGACGAGGCCGAGGTGACGGGACGGCACGTCCACCGCCGCGTTCCTGCGCAGCACACCGAGAACGGCGAGCCCGACGTCCTCGCACGCGTCCCGCAGCACGGCCTCGTGCCGGTCCGAGCCGACCTGGTTCAGGATCACCCCGGCGAGCCGTACGCCGGGCCGCCACGTGCGGAACCCGTGCAGCAGCGCGGCGAGGCTCGAACTGTGGCCCCGGGTGTCGACGACCAGCACGACCGGCGCGCCGAGCAGTTCGGCGACGTGAGCGGTGGAACCGAACCCGTCCGTGCCGACCTTCCCGTCGAACAGTCCCATGACACCCTCGACGACCGCGATGTCCGCGCCCGAGGACCCGTGCGCGAACAGCGGTCCCACGAGGAACTCGCCGACCAGCACCGGGTCGAGGTTGCGGCCGGGCCGTGCGGCGGCGAGCGTGTGGTAGCCGGGGTCGATGTAGTCGGGACCGACCTTGAACGGCGCCACCCGGTGGCCCGCCCTGCGCAGCGCGGCCATCAGACCCGTTGCCACGACGGTCTTCCCGCTGCCCGACGACGGTGCGGCGATCACCAGCGCCGGTGTCACCACTCGATTCCCTTCTGGCCCTTCGCGCCGGTGTCCATGGGGTGCTTGACCTTCGTCATCTCGGTGACGAGGTCGGCGGCCGCGACCAGTTCGGGTGCCGCGTCCCGGCCGGTGATCACCACGTGCTGGCGCCCGGGCCGGTTCGCCAGCGTCTCGACGACCTCGCCGACGTCGACCCAGCCCCACTTCATGGGATAGGTGAACTCGTCGAGCACGTACAGGGTGTGACGTTCCTCGTGCAGGCGGCGGGTGATCTCCCGCCAGCCCTCGCGCGCGGCCTCCGCGTGGTCGACCTCGGTGCCCTGCTTGCGTGACCAGGACCAGCCCGCACCCATCTTGTGCCACTCGACGGGCCCGCCCTGCCCGGTCCGTTCGTGCACCTCGCCGAGCGCGAGCAACGCGGTCTCCTCGCCGACCTTCCACTTGGCGGACTTGACGAACTGGAACACGCCGATCGGCCAGCCCTGGTTCCACGCGCGCAGCGCGAGCCCGAACGCGGCCGTGGACTTGCCCTTCATCGGTCCGGTGTGGACGATCAGCAGCGGCCGGTTGCGGCGCTGACGGGTGGTGAGCCCGTCGTCGGGGACCGCCTCGGGTTTCCCCTGCGGCATCAGGCGACGCTCCTGGCGGCACGCACCACGCCGGTGACGTGGTCGGCGGACAGCTCGTCGAGCCGCACGTGGGCGCCGTTCAGCGCGTGCGCGAGCCTGGCGGGGATGCCGAGCCGGACCGGGCCGCGTTCGCAGTCGACGACCACGCTCGCGACCCCGTCCCCGGCCAGCAGCCCGGCGGCCTGCATGGCGTCGGCCACCGGGTCCGCGCGCAGCGGCACGGTGGCGCGGCCGTCGGTGACGACCACGAGCAGCGGTCGCCGTCTCGGGTCGCGCAACCGTTCCGTGGCCAGGGTTCGGTGCGCGCGGAGCAACCCGTCGGCGAGCGGGGTGCGGCCACCGGTGGACAGGCGCCGCAACCGGGCGACGGCCGCCTCCACCGACGACGTGGGCGGCAGCACGAGGTCGGCGGAGCCGCCGCGGAACGTGACGAGACCGACCTTGTCGCGGCGCTGGTAGGCGTCGAGCAGCAGCGAGACCACCGCCCCGGTGACGGCCGACATCCGCTTGCGCGCCGCCATCGACCCGGACGCGTCCACCGCGAACAGGACGAGGTTGCTCTCCTTGCCTTCCCGCACGGCACGGCGGACGTCACCGCGCCACAGCACGATGCCGGGTCCGCTCCGGCCGCGGGCGAGCTGGTGTGGCGCGGCGGCGGCGAGCGTGCCGACGAGGTGCAGGCCGTGGCCGCGTCCCCGTGTGGCGCGCAGTGTGCGGCCGAAACCCGAGCGGGCGCGGGAACGGCGGCCCGGGGCGCCTTCGCCGACGCCGTCGACGGAGAAGAGCCGCGCCTGGAACGCGGGATCCGGTGTCGCGGCGGGCTGGGTGGTGTTCCCGTTGCCGCTGTTCGGCGTCCCCGACGGGTCCGCTGTGGAATCGGCGGGGTCGCCGCCGGAACCCGGGCCACCACCAGGGTCGTCGTCCGGTGGCGGGTCGGGATCGGCGTCCCGCAACGCTTGCTGGAGCTGCTCTTCGTCGATGCCCGGCTCGTCGAACGGGTCGCGCCGCCTGCGGTGCGGCAGCGCCAGGCGCGCGGCCGCCTCGACGTCCTGTGCGGCGACCTCGCCCGCGCCGCGCCACGCCGCGTGCGCCACCGAGGCCCGTGCCACGACGAGGTCCGCGCGCATGCCGTCCACGTCGAACGACGCGCACAAGGCGGCGATCCTGCGTACCTCGGCATCCGGCAGCCGCACCGACGGCAGCGCGGCGCGTGCCGTGGTGATCCGCCGCACCAGCGCCGCGTCCTCCGCCGCCCACCGCGCCGCGAACCCGGACGGGTCCGCCTCGAACGCGAGCCGCCGCCGGATCACCTCCGTGCGCACGGCCACGTCCCGCGCCGCCGCCACCTCCACGGTGAGGCCGAACCGGTCCAGCAGCTGCGGCCGCAGCTCACCCTCCTCGGGATTCATCGTGCCCACCAACAGGAACGACGCGGCGTGCGACACCGAGACGCCGTCCCGCTCGACGTGCGCGCGGCCCATGGCGGCGGCGTCGAGCAGCAGGTCCACCAGGTGGTCGTGCAGCAGGTTCACCTCGTCGACGTACAGGACACCGCGGTGCGCCGCGCTGAGCAGACCCGGCTGGTAGGCCCGTACTCCGGCGGTCAGCGCACGTTCCAGGTCGAGTGACCCGACGAGCCGGTCCTCGGTGGCACCCACCGGCAGCTCGACGAGCCGGGCGGGCGTGGTCGTGGCGGCGCCGTCGTGCGGCGCGTCGGGGCAGGCGGGATCGGGTGCGGCCGGGTCGCAGCTGAACCGGCAGCCCTCGACCACGACGACGGCGGGCAGCAACGCGGCGAGTCCACGCACGACGGTCGACTTCGCGGTGCCCTTCTCACCCCGCACGAGCACGCCGCCGATGGCGGGGTGGACGGCGTTGAGCAGGAGAGCGAGACGCAGGTCGTCGTGGCCGACGACGGCTGAGAACGGGTAGCCCGAGGTCATGCGCGATCCTTCCCCGGGTCCGCGCCCGAGTCGGTTCCGCAGCGGGGGACGAGTGTCTGGCTCACCGAATCTCTTCGGCTCACAGTGGCGGGACCGCACCAGATTCGCGCTGGTTTCCTCGCGCACCTCGCTGTTCGTTCCCTCGCATCGTGTCAGACACCGCGCCGAAAGTCGATTACGGTGCCCGGTCGTGGAACCCATCACCGTGGTCGGGATCGGCGCCGACGGCTGGACCGGACTCACCGCGCCGGCCAGGAACGCCGTGGCAGGCGCCGAAGTCGTGATCGGCAGCACGCGCCAGCTCGCGCTGCTGCCGGACGGCGGTGCGACGCGTGTCACGTGGCCGTCGCCGCTCCTGCCAGCCGTCGAACCGCTGCTCACCGAGCACGCCGGGCGACAGGTGTGCGTGCTGGCGAGCGGCGACCCGATGTTCTTCGGCATCGGCGGCACGCTGGTGCGGCTGCTCGGCGCGAGCCGGGTGCGCGTCCACCCGCACGTGTCGTCGGCGTCGCTCGCGTGCGCGCGGCTGGGCTGGCCCGCCGAGGACGTCGATGTCGTGAACCTCGTCGGGCGGCCGGTGTCGTCGCTGATCCCGTTGCCGCACCGGCGGATGCTCGTGCTGTCCGCCGGTGCCGACACCCCCGCCGAGGTGGCCGCGCTGCTGACCGACCGCGGTTTCGGCCCGACCGCGATGACGGTGCTCGACGACCTCGGCGGCCCGGACGAACGACGGCACGACGGCACCGCGGCGACCTGGTCGGGGGCTGCGGGTTCGTTGAACGTGGTCGCACTCGACTGCCGCGCCGCCCCCGGCGTCACCCCGCTCGGTCGCACCCCCGGCCTGCCCGACGACGCCTACGACCACGACGGCCAGCTCACCAAGCGGGAGGTCCGCGCGATCACGCTCGCCGCGCTGGCTCCGCTGCCGGGACAGCTGCTGTGGGACGTCGGCGCGGGTGCGGGCAGCATCGCGATCGAGTGGCTGCGGACGCACCCGTCCTGCGCCGCGGTCGCCGTCGAGTCCCGGCCGGAACGCGCCGCCGGGATCCACCGCAACGCGGGGCTGCTGGGGGTCCCGGGACTGCGGGTGGTCGAGGGCCGGGCACCGGCCGCGCTCGCGGACCTGCCCCGGCCGGACGCGGTGTTCGTCGGCGGCGGGCTGACCGGCGACGGCGTCGTCGAGGCCTGCTGGGCGGCGCTGCGCACGGGCGGACGTCTCGTGGCGAACGCGGTGACGCTCGAGTCCGAGGCGGTGCTGACCCGGTGGCACGCCGCGCTCGGTGGCACGCTGACGAGGATCGAGGTGAGCCGCGCCGCACCGGTGGGCGGGTTCACCGCGTGGAAGCCGATGATGCCGGTGACACAGTGGGTCGTGACGAGAGAGGAGACCTCATGACCGTGCACTTCGTCGGGGCGGGGCCGGGCGCGGCGGACCTGATCACGGTGCGGGCGCAGCGGCTGATCGCGTCGACGCCGGTGTGCCTGTACGCGGGCAGCCTGGTGCCCGCCGAGGTGCTGGCCGGTTGTCCGGACGGCGCACGGCTCGTGGACACCGCCGACCTGACGCTGGACCAGATCATCGCGGAGCTGGTCGCGGAACACCGGCGCGGCAACGACGTGGTGCGGCTGCACTCCGGCGACCCGTCCGTGTTCAGCGCGGTCGCCGAGCAGGCGCGGCGGCTGGACGCCGAGGGGGTGCCGTACGAGATCGTGCCGGGCGTGCCCGCGTTCGCGGCCGCCGCGGCGACGCTCGGCCGTGAGCTGACCGTGCCGGGTGTCGGCCAGACCGTCGTGCTGACCAGGATCTCCGCGCGTGCCACCGCCATGCCACCGGGGGAGGACCTGGCGACGCTGGGCCGGTCGCGGTCGACGATGGTGCTGCACCTGGCCGTGCAGCGGATCGACCAGGTCGTCGATGAGCTGCTGCCGAACTACGGGCCGGACTGCCCGGTCGCCGTGGTGGCGTACGCGTCGCGGCCGGACGAGGTGGTGCTGCGCGGCACCCTCGCGACGATCGCGGCGCTGGTCCACGAGGCGGGCGTGCGCCGCACCGCGGTGATCATCGTGGGCGAGGTGCTCACGGCGGAGGGCTTCCCGGACTCGCACCTGTACTCGACGACGCGCGTCCGGCCAGGCGTCCGGAGCGGTCGATGACCAGGACGTCCACGTCGACCGGCGCTCCCGCGAGGACTTTCGCCGCTTCGTGGCGCGCGGCCTCGGCGACCCGGTCGGCGAGCGGCACCCCGGCCCGCTGGGCGAGCTGCAGTGCCTCCATCGCGGTGTTGGCGGTGGCGAGGTGAGGCAGGCCCGCACGGGCGGCGAGGCGGTCGAGGTCGACCCGCGACCGTCCGGAGTGGAGGTCGAGGTGCCCGTCGGCGAGCTTGGACAGCTTCGCGAAACCACCGGCGATGGTGAGCCGGTCGACGGGGTGGCGGCGCAGGTACTTGAGGGCGGCGCCCGCGAAGTCACCCATGTCGAGCAGGGCGTCCTCGGGCAGGCCGTACAGCTGCGCGACGGCCTTCTCCGACGTGCTGCCGGTGCAGGCGGCCACGTGCCGGTGCCCGGCGGCGCGGGCGACGTCGACCCCGCGGCGGATGCTGTCGATCCAGGCGGAGCAGGAGTAGGGGATCACCACGCCCGTGGTGCCCAGAATGGACAGTCCGCCCAGGATGCCGAGGCGCGGGTTCCACGTGTGTTTGGCCAGCTCCTCCCCGTCGTCCACGGAGATCTCGACGGCGATGTCGGTGCCACCGGCCTCGGCGATCGCCGCGCGGATCAGCTCGCGCGGCACGGGGTTGATGGCCGGTTCGCCGACGGGGAGCGGAAGGCCGGGCTTGGTGACGGTGCCGACGCCGGGACCCGCGTGGAACGTCACGCCGCTGCCCGGCGGCCCGTGGCGGACGGTAGCCCGGATGGTGGCGCCGTGCGTGACGTCGGGATCGTCGCCCGCGTCCTTGACGACGGCGGCCATGGCGGCGTCGGCGGTACGCGCGGTCTGGGTCAGCGTGAAGGACGGCGTGTGCCCCTTGGGGAGGCGGATCCGCACGGGGTCGGGGAACTCGCCGGTGAGCAGCGCGGTACACGCGGCCTTGGCGGCCGCGGTCGCGCAGGCGCCGGTGGTCCAGCCGCGGCGCAGGGGCGTGCTCACGTGCCCAGCCTGCCATCAGGTTGGTACGCCGGTCGCCCCACCCGGCGCGTGACCCCGGGGGCGTGCGGAGCCTCTCCCCGGCGGTGGCCGATTGAACGGTCCATTCAATCGGCCTGGGGGTCCCCCGGTTTTCACGCTACCAGCGGGCACCGACACGGGTTGCGCCATCGGGGCGGAGGTGGCCGGTGAACCGGTGCGTCGCGATCCTCGGGGGCACCCGGGAAGCCCGCGAACTGGCCGCCGAACTCGCCGGGCGGCGGGGCACGCGCGTCATCTCCACCCTCGCCGGGCGGGTACAGCGACCCCGCCTCCCGGCCGGCGAGGTACGCGTCGGCGGGTTCGGTGGGCCGCAGGGGCTCGCCGACTGGCTCGTCGCCGAGAAGGTCACCGCCCTCGTCGACGCCACGCACCCCTTCGCCGAGCGCATCAGCGCCGCCGCCGCCAAGGCCGCCCGGTACGCCGGTGTCCCACACGTCCTCCTGCGGCGGCCGGGGTGGCGGCCGGGCCCCGGCGACGACTGGCACTGGGCCGACTCCCTCACCGAGGCCGCCGCGATGATCCCCGGGCTCGGCCGGCGCGTCTTCCTCACCACCGGACGGCAGGGCCTCGCCGCGTTCGCCCGGTCCGACCGGTGGTTCCTCATCCGCTGCGTCGACCCGCCCGGCCTGCCGCTACCGGCCCGCAAGGAGCTGGTCCTCGCCCGCGGTCCGTACACAGTGGACGGCGAGCGCACACTGATGACCACGCACGACGTCGACCTCCTCGTCACCAAGGACTCCGGTGGCGACCACACCGCGGCCAAGCTCACCGTGGCCCGCGAACTGGGCGTCCCGGTCATCGTCGTGCGCAGGCCCGCGCTGCCGGACGTGCCCGTCGTGGCGACCGTCGACGAGGTCCTCAGCTGGCTGGGTAGTGCCGAGGGGTGAACACCCGTCGCGTCCCGTCGGGCAGCTCGGTCAGCCGGGTCCGCGACGAGCCCACGATCAGCAGGCACCGCATGTCCACGGTGGCGGGATCCAACTCCGCCAGCGGCACGATCTCGATCGTCTCCGCCGGGCCGCCGACGTCCCGTCCGATGATCACCGGGGTGTCGCCGCGACGGTGGCCGAGCAGCAGCTCCTTCGCCGCCACCAGCTGTTCGCGGCGGCTGCGGGACGCGGGGTTGTAGATCGCGACCACGAAGTCCGCCGCCGCGGCCGCCGCCAGCCGGGACGCGATCACGTCCCACGGCTTGAGCCGGTCCGACAGCGACAACGTGCAGAAGTCGTGCCCCAGCGGCGCACCCGCGCGGCTCGCCACCGCCTGCGCGGCCGTCAACCCCGGCACCACCCGCACCGGCACGTCCGCCCACCGCGGGTCGTCCGCCACCTCCAGCACCGCGCTGGCCATCGCGAACACGCCGGGGTCACCGGAGGACACCACGACCACCCGCGACCCGTCCCGCGCCAGCGCCAGCGCGAGCGCCGCCCGCTCGGCCTCCACCGTGTTGCCCGACGCGTGCCTGCGCTGCCTCGGGTTCGGCGGCACGCGGTCCAGGTACGGGCCGTAGCCGACCAGGTCGTCCGCCCACGCCAGCGCCTCCTGCGCCTCCGGGGTCAGCCACGGCCGGCCGGCCGGACCGAGCCCGACCACCGCCACCTCACCGGGACCGGCGGCACGTGCGGGCGCCGGTGCCGGGTCGATCGCCAGCCCGCTCGGCAGCAACGCCAGCGCGAAGTACGGCACGGTGTCGGGGTCCACTTCGGACAGCGGCGCGACCCGCTGCGCCTCCCAGGTGGCCCGTTCCACGTACACGGCGTCGTCGAGCCTGCCCGCGTCCGTGAGCGCCTTGCGCACCTTCTCGAAGTTGCGGCCCAACTTCAGCACGGCCACCGGGTTCGTGCCCGCGAGCCGCTCCGTCAACACCTCGGGCGGCAGCGTGCCGGGCAGGACCGTCAGCACCTCCTCGCCCTCGACCAGCGGCCGCCGGGTGACCGCCGCGGCACCGCTCACCGATGTCACGCCCGGCACCACCTCGGTCGGGTAGCGCCCGGCGAGCCGGGTGTGCATGTGCATGTAGGAGCCGTAGAACAGCGGGTCGCCCTCGCACAGCAGCACCACGTCCCGGCCCGCGTCCAGGTGCGCGGCGAGCTTGGCGGCGCTCTCGGTGTAGAAGTCCGCGATCGCGCCGCGGTACCCGCCCGGGTGGTCGGTCGTCTCCACGGTCAGCGGGTAGACCAGCTGCTCCTCGATCTGGTCGCCCCGCAGGTGCGCGGCCGCGACGCCCCGCGCGATGCTCCGGCCGTGCCGTGCGCTGTGGTAGGCGATCACGTCCGCCGCCGCGATCAACCGCGCCGCCTTGATGGTGATCAGCTCCGGGTCGCCGGGACCGAGACCGACGCCGTACAGGGTGCCCGTGCTCATCGGCGTCACTCCCGCTCACTCGCGATCGCGTTGACGGCGGCCACGGCCATCGCGCTGCCGCCGCGCCTGCCGTGCACCACCAGGTACGGCACGCCGTACTCCGCCAGCGCCACTTTGGACTCCGCCGCGCCGACGAACCCGACCGGCAGCCCCAGCACGGCGGCGGGCCGGGGTGCGCCCGCGTCGAGGAGTTCGAGGAGCCGGAACAACGCGGTCGGCGCGTTGCCGACGGCCACGACCGCCCCGTCGAGCCGGTCACCCCACAGGTCGAGCGCGGCGGCGCTGCGCGTGGTGCCGAGCGCGGCGGCCAGATCGGGGACACGCGGGTCTGACAGCGTGCACACGACCTCGTTGGCCGCGGGCAGTCTGCGGCGCGTGATGCCGGAGGCGACCATGTGCGCGTCACACAGGACCGGCGCGCCCGCCAGCAGCGCGGCACGGGCCGAGGCGACCACGCCGGGGGAGTACGCGACCTCGGCGGTCAGGTCGACCATGCCGCACGAGTGGATCATGCGGACGACCACCCGCTCGACGTCCGGTGGGAACGCGGCGAGGTCCGCCTCCGCGCGGATGGTCGCGAAGGAGCGCCGGTAGATCTCGGCGCCGTCGCGGAGATAGTCGATCATCGGTCACCTCGTGTCATCACGTACCCGTCCCCGTTCGCCACCACGTCCAGCACCTCGCCACGCGGCCGCCCGCACCGGCGTCCGCAGCCCGACCAGTGCACCGGCACGTCGACCCCGGGCACCGGGCCCGCGTCCGCACGCACGTCGGACAACGCCTTCGCACAGCCCGGACGCCCCACGCAGGCGGTGACCCTCGGCGTGTCCGGGTCGAGCAGCAGCCCGGCAGACCGTAGCCGCTGCGCCACGTCCGCGGTATCGGCCAGGTCGGCGACCACGACCGCGCGCCACGGCGTCACCACCAGCGGCGCGCCCGTGTCCGCGAGCGCGGCCGCCTGGGCGCGGTCCAGCCAGCCGAGCGGCGCGCCCGCGACGAGTGCGCTCTCGGTGACCTGCCCGAGTGGCCCGGTCTGAATCGGTTGGGAGGGAAGGGGTTCGGCGACCGACGCGCCGAGCCGGGTCGCGACACGCCGACGCGCGCGGTCGTCCAGTTCGGCGAGTCGCCACTCGTCGGCGCGTTCGGTCAGGAACGCCTCCGCGCACGCGAGCATGAGAAGGATCACGTCGGTCAGCGGCGCGCGCAGGCCGCTGTCGGTGCCACCCAACAGGATCGCGGCGGCGCCGGGGGCGGTCGCGAGCGCGGCCACGTCCGCGCCGAGCCACGCCACGTCGCCTCGGCCGTCGTCGAGCGCGAACAGGAACCGGCCGGGCAGTGCCGCCAGCCGGGCGTTCTCCCGGAGCGCGGCGTCCAGTTCGGACACCAGCGGCCGCACGTCGACGAACCCGTCGCGGTCGCGGCCGGTCAGCGGCGACGCGAGGACGTTGCGCACCTTGTCGTGCGTGGCGGAGGGCAGGAGGCCGACCTCGGACAGCCGGGCGGCGAGTTCTGTCTCGGCGCCGTCGGCGAGCCCGCGCACCTGGAGGTTCGCCCGCGAGGTCAGCTCGACGCCGCCGTCGCCGAGTTCGGCCGCGCCGTCGGCGACCGCGCGAAACGCGGCGGCGGACAGTTGCCCGCCCGGTACACGAATCCGTGCCACACCGCCATCCGCCGCGCGGTGCACGGCGAGCACGCCGGGACAGGCGTCCGTCTGACGGTTCCGTGTGGGCACGGACCGAATATAGAGTCCGACGATGTGATCCTGTTGCTCTCCACCTCCGACACCGACCTCCTCTCCGCACGCGCGAGCGGTGCGGACTACCGGCTCGGCAACCCGGCGCGGCTCACCGCGGCCGAGGTGCCGGCGCTCGTCAACGGCGTCGACCTGGTGGTGGTGCGGTTACTGGGTGGCCGCCGCGCGTGGGAGGAGGGCCTGGACGCGTTGCTCGCCGGACCGCGCCCGGTCGTCGTGCTGGGTGGTGAGCAGGCGCCGGACGCGGAGCTGATGGAGCTGTCGACCGTGCCCGGCGGGGTGGTCGCCGAGGCGCACGCGTACCTCGCGCACGGGGGCCGCGACAACCTCCGTGAGCTGGCCCACTTCCTGTCCGACACGGTTCTGTTGACCGGGCACGGGTTCGCGCCACCCGCACCGACCCCGTTGTGGGGACGGCTGGAGCGTGCACCACGATGCACCGAAGGGCCGACCGTCGCGGTGCTCTACTACCGCGCGCACCACATGGCGGGGAACACCGCGTTCGTCGAGACCCTGTCGGACGCGGTCGAGGACGCGGGTGGGCAGGCGCTGCCGGTGTTCTGCGCGTCACTGCGCACCGCACCGGACGACCTGATCTCGTTGCTGGGCACGGCGGACGCGCTCGTCGTGACCGTGCTGGCCGCCGGTGGCGCCACCCCGGCCACCGCGGGCGCGGGCGGCGAGGACGACGCGTGGGACGTCGGTGCGCTCGCGGCGCTGGACGCGCCGATCATCCAGGGCCTGTGCCTCACCACCAGCCGCGCGACGTGGTCGGAGAGCGACGACGGACTGTCCCCTCTGGACACCGCGACTCAGGTGGCGGTGCCGGAGTTCGACGGGCGGCTCATCTCGGTTCCCTTCTCCTTCAAGGAACTCGACGCCGACGGCCTGTCGGTGTACGTGCCCGACGCCGAACGCGCGGCCCGCGTGGCCGGGATCGCCGTGCGGCACGCGGCCCTGCGCCACACGCCGGTCGCCGACCGGAAGATCGCGCTGATGCTGTCGGCGTACCCGACCAAGCACGCGCGGATCGGCAACGCGGTCGGCCTCGACACCCCGGCCAGTGCGCTGCGGCTGCTGAACGCCATGCGGGAGAGGGGATATGACGTCGGCGACCTCCCCGGCATGGCAAACGGCGACGGCGACGCGCTGATCCACGCGGTGGTCGAGGCGGGCGGACAGGACCCGGACTGGCTCACCGAAGAACAGCTCGCCCGGAACCCCGTTCGTATCCAGGCGTCCGAGTACCGCGCGTGGTACCAGACGTTGCCCGCCGAGCTGCGGGAGTCGATCGAACAGCACTGGGGGCCGCCGCCCGGCGAGCTGTTCGTGGACGGGGACGACATCGTGCTCGCCGCGCTCCTGGCGCGGAACGTGGTCCTGATCGTCCAGCCACCACGCGGTTTCGGCGAGAACCCGGTCGCGATCTACCACGACCCGGACCTGCCGCCGAGCCACCACTACCTGGCCGCGTACCGGTGGATCCGGCACACCTTCGGCGCGCACGCCATGGTGCACCTCGGCAAGCACGGCAACCTGGAGTGGTTGCCGGGCAAGAACCTCGGCATGTCCGCGTCGTGCGCGACCGACGCCGCGCTCGGTGACCTGCCGCTGATCTACCCGTTCCTCGTCAACGACCCCGGCGAGGGCACGCAGGCCAAGCGGCGCGCGCACGCCGTGCTCGTCGACCACCTCGTGCCACCGATGGCACGTGCCGAGAGCTACGGCGACCTGGCACGACTGGAGCAGTTGCTCGACGAGCACGCGTCGATCGCCGCCATGGACCCCGCGAAGCTGCCCGCCATCCGCGCCCAGATCTGGACACTGATCCAGGCCGCGAAGCTCGACCACGACCTCGGGGTGGCCGACCGCCCGCACGACGCCGAGTTCGACGACTTCCTGCTGCACATCGACGGCTGGCTGTGCGAGGTGAAGGACGCGCAGATCCGCGACGGCCTGCACGTGCTCGGCGAGCCACCGACCGGGGAGGCGCGGATCAACCTGGTCTCGTCGATGCTGCGGGCCCGGCAGGTGTGGGGCGGCGACGCGAACGCCCTGCCCGGGTTGCGGGAGGCGTTGGGCCTCGACGAGGACGGGACGTCCGCCCGGGCGGACGTCGACCGCGCCGAGGCACTGTCCCAAGCGCTGGTGTCCACAATGGAAGCACGTGACTGGGCGGCGTACGCGGTGCCCGCGGTGTGCGAGCAGGTGCTCGGCCGTGTCGAACCCGCCGTCGTCGACGTGCTCACGTTCGCCGCCACCGAGATCGTGCCCCGGCTCGCGCGCACCACCGACGAGATCGACCACGTGCTGCACGCGCTCGACGGCGGCTACGTGCCCGCCGGCCCGAGCGGTTCACCGCTGCGCGGCCTGGTCAACGTGCTGCCGACGGGCCGCAACTTCTACTCCGTGGACCCGAAGGCGATCCCGAGCAGGCTCGCGTGGGAGACCGGTCAGGCGATGGCCGAGTCGTTGCTGACCCGCTACCGCGGCGACACCGGCGAGTGGCCGCGCTCGGTCGGACTGTCCATCTGGGGCACGTCGGCGATGCGCACCGCGGGCGACGACATCGCCGAGGTGTTCGCGCTGCTCGGGGTCCGGCCGAGGTGGGACGAGGCGTCCCGCCGGGTGAGCGGCCTGGAGGTGATCCCGCTCGCCGAGCTGGGCCGCCCCCGGATCGACGTGACGGTGCGCATCTCCGGCTTCTTCCGCGACGCGTTCCCGCACGTGGTGTACCTGATCGACGACGCGGTCCGCATGGTCGCCGCCCTGGCCGAGTCCGATGAGGACAACCACGTCCGCGCCCACGTGCGGTCCGACATGGACACCCACCGCGACGAACGCCGCGCCACCACGCGGGTGTTCGGGTCGAAGCCGGGTTCGTACGGTGCGGGACTGCTGCCGCTGATCGACAGCCACAACTGGCGTGACGACAGGGACCTGGCCGAGGTGTACGCGGTGTGGGGCGGTTTCGCGTACGGCCGTGACCTCGACGGCGCCCCGGCCCGCGAGGACATGGAGTCCGCGTACCGCCGGATCGCGGTGGCGGCGAAGAACACCGACACCCGCGAACACGACATCGCCGACTCCGACGACTACTTCCAGTACCACGGCGGCATGATCGCCACGGTCCGCGCGCTCACCGGCCGCGCCCCGGCCGCGTACATCGGCGACAGCACGCGGCCCGAGTCGGTCCGCACCCGGTCGCTGACCGAGGAGACCGCGCGGGTGTTCCGGTCCCGCGTGGTCAACCCGCGCTGGCTCGCGGCGATGCGCAGGCACGGCTACAAGGGCGCGTTCGAACTGGCGGCCACGGTGGACTACCTGTTCGGCTACGACGCCACCGCGGGCGTGGTCTCGGACTGGATGTACGAGCAGCTCGCGCGGACGTACCTGCTCGACGAGGAGAACCAGAAGTTCCTCACCGAGTCGAACCCGTGGGCCATGCACGGCATCGCGGAGCGCCTGCTCGAGGCGGCGGAACGCGACCTGTGGGCGAACCCGGACGAGGACACCCTACGGGCGGTGCGGGCGCTGTACCTGAAGGCGGAGGGAGACCTGGAGTCGGGCACGTGACCGGCGACGTCACGGCGTCTCCTCCAGGCACTGCCGCAACCGGCGCAGGTCGGCGGCGATGCTCCTCCGGACCTGGCGCGCCATGAGCGGGCCGGCCCACCCGAAGAACCGCCCCGGTGTGCCGGTCGCGTGGATCGACACCAGCGTCCCGTCCGGGTGCTCGGCCAGCTCGTAGCGCACCGTCATCGGGAACGGCCGGTCCACCCGCATCTCCACCAGCCGGTCCGCCTCGTGCCGGGTGACCACGTACCCGTACGTGAACGTCCGCCCGAGGAACTTCGCCGTCCGCGTGACCGTCGCGCCCTCGGTCAGCGGCCCCGGCCGTGCCGGGGTGCTCGCGGTGATCCCGCCGGTCCACCGCAGGTCGTTGGCCGGGTCGAACATGAACGCGGCGACCTGTGCCGGGGACCGGCGCACGACCACACTCGGTGCGACGTCGACTGCCATGACATCTCCTCCTGGTGGAAGTGTGAACGAGTGCCCCGTCCGTGGCGAGCCGAGCGCGCGCACGGGATGCTGCGGGGCATGGAATTCCTCATGAGCCGGATGATCCTGCGTCCGCGCGACCCCGACCGGACGGTGGCCTTCTACCGTGACACACTCGGGTTGGCCGTGTACCGGGAGTTCCCCGGCGGCACGGTGTTCTTCCTGGGCAACGGCCTGCTCGAGGTGTCCGGACGTGGAGAGGGCGGCCCGGGGGACGACGTCGTGCTGTGGCTGCAGGTGCGCGACATCGAGGCCACGGCACGGGAGCTGGCCGACCGCGGGGTCGCGGTCGAGCGCGCGCCGACGCGGGAGCCGTGGGGGCTCGTCGAGATGTGGTTGCGTGACCCGGACGGCCTGCGGCTCGTGGTGGTGGAGGTGCCCGAGGACCACCCCATACGCCGTGACCAGCGGCCGACCGGGTGAATTCGTCAGGAAGTCGTCAGGTCCGTGACCTGCCCACGCGGTGAGGATGGGGCATCGGCGTCGTCGACGGGAAGGCAGCAGGTGTACCGCTACGAGCAGCATTGCCCGGTCGCGCGTGCCGCCGAGGTGCTGACCGAACCGTGGACCCTGCTGGTGTTGCGGGAGCTCCTGCGCGGCGCGGAACGGCGAGCGGACATCGCCAAGGGCGTGCCCCGGATGTCGGCGAGCCTGCTCACCGCACGGTTGCGCACGCTCGTCGCGAACGGGCTGGTCGTCGAGGTGGTCCACCACCCGCGGGACAAGCGGTACCGGCTGACCGAGGCAGGGCGGGGCCTCCGGCCGGTCGTCGACCAGCTGGGCCGGTGGGGCCAGCGCTGGCTGACCCCACCCGGCCTCCGCGACCTCGACACCGACGTGCTCCTGCACGACATCTGCGGGCAGATGACGCAGGACCGGCTGCCGGAACAGCCGCTGACCGTGGCCGTGGCGGTCGCCGACGCGCTGGACAGCGGCCGCTGGTGGCTCGCGCTGTCGCCGTCGGGTGCCACCGTCCACCGCGGGGCGCCGCCCCGCGGCGCCGACGTGCGCCTCGCGTGCACCCTGAGCGGTCTGGCCGGGATCTGGCTCGGCCGCCAGAGCTGGCTGCGAGCGGTCCGTGACGGGTCGGTCGTGTTCACCGGCCAACCGGACACGGTCCGCGCGGTGCTCGCCTGCGTCGGCGTCAGCCGCTACGCGACGAGGGAGACCGCGTGACCCTGCCGTTCGCCGACCAGGTCGCGCTGATCATCCCGACCGCCGACGAGCCGCCACCGGACGAGGTCCGGTGCTGGGTGCAGGACAACCTGGCCGCGGTGCCACCCGTGCCGAGGCTGCACGCCGCCCTCGTCACCGAGGAGCTGGTCGGCAACGCGCGGGCGCACGGTCTCCCGCCGTACGTGCTGCGCATCGCCGTCGACCCGCAGCGGCGGGCGCTGCGGGTGTTCGTCGAGGACTGCGCCGCCCACAGCGGCGGCCGGTGGCAGTCCGGCGGCGGGCTCGCCCTGGTCGACGGGCTGTCGCGGGGCTGGGGCGTGGAACGACGTGCCAGTGCCAAGACCGTGTGGGCCGAGGTCGGTCTGTGACCGGGCAGGACTCATGACGGGCGGGCACCGCGCGGCGGGACGAGCACGGGCAGCAGCGCCCACACCGTCTTGCCCGCCACCACGCCGCCCATCAGCGCCTGCTCGACGCCCCACCGCGCGCACATGCCACGCACGACCCGCAGGCCGCGGCCGAGCCGCCAGCCGTCCGCGCAGCCGCGGGTGGCGTCGGTGACCGCGAGCCGGATGAGGTGGCCGTGTGACCGGACCGTCACCGCCACGCGGTACGGCGGTTCGGCGTGGTCGAAGGCGTTGTCGACGAGTTCCCCGAGCACGACCGCGGCCTCCCGGATCACGCCCGGTGTGCAGCCGTCGAGCGGTCCGCGCAACCATGTCGGGAGGCCGGTGCGGAAGCCGGGGTCGGCCGCTGCGATACGGATCTCCGCGGGCAGGTGGCCCGCGATGCCGGGCGCGGTGTCGGTCACCTCGACATCCTTGCCGTGTCCGCGCCCGGAAAACCTGACGAACGGCTGACGATTCCCCATGACCACCACGTTGTTGCTCGTCGAGGACGACGCACGGATCCGGGAGGCTCTGGGCCTCGCGATGGCCGACGAGGGCTACCGCGTCATCCAGGCCGCCACCGGCGAGGAGGCGCTCGCGCTGCTCGCACGCGACGAGCGGGAACCCGACGTCGTGCTGCTCGACCTGATGCTGCCCGGGATGGACGGGCTCGCGGTGTGCGCGCGGATCCGGGAGCGCGGCGACCTGCCGATCATCGTCGTCACCGCGCGGACCGGGCCGAACGAGGTCATCGCCGGGCTGGAGGCGGGCGCGGACGACTACGTGTCCAAGCCGGTCGACGCCGGTGAGCTGAGCGCCAGGATCCGCGCGCTGCTGCGCCGGGTCCGCACCGGCGACCCGGACATCCCGTCGGTCGTCGACGTGGGTGACCTGAGCGTGCGCGTCGCCGAGGGCCGGGTGGTCCGCGACGGCGCCGAGGTGCCGCTCACGAAGACGGAGTTCCGGCTGCTGTGCGCGCTGGTGCTGGCGGGCGGTGCCGTGGTCACCCGCGAGCAGTTGCTGGAGCGGGTGTGGGAGTACGGGTACTTCGGCGACACGCGGCTGCTCGACGTGCACGTCCGCAGGCTGCGGCGCAAGATCGAACCAGACCCCGGGCAGCCGACCCACGTCATCACCGTCCGGGGAGTCGGCTACCGGATGGGGACGCCGTGATCGGGGCACGCGGATGAACATCGTGAGCCGCCTTCCCCTGCGCGCCAGGGTGATGGCGTGGTTCAGCCTGGTGTCGCTCGTGGTGGCCGGGACGCTCGCCGTCGCGACCTGGCACCTGTCCACCGGGTACATGCTCGGTCAGCGGGAACGCAGCGCGATCGCCCAGGCCACCGGCAACTCGCGGCTCGTGGAGGCGCAGCTGCGCCGCAACCCCGACGGGCTCTCCGAGCTGATGACCGGGCTCGGCGCCGAGGTCGAGTCGGCGGTCCTGCTCGTCGACGGCGGCGACTGGTTCTCCGGCGGCAACCGGGTCGACCCGCGCAGGCTGCCGGACGGGTTCCTCGACACCGTGCGGAACGGGCAGGCCGCGCACCAGCGCACCGTGCTCGGCGAGGTCCCGGTGCTCGCGGTCGGGCTGCCGCTGCCGGAGCTGGCCGCCACGTACTTCGAGGTCTCGCCGATGCGCGAGCTCGACCGCACGTTCAAGTTCCTGAGCTGGCTCCTGATCGCGGGCACGCTCGCGAGCGCGCTGGCCGGTGCGCTGCTCGGCCGGTGGGCGGCCACCCACGCGCTGCGCCCGCTGCGGCGGGTCACGGCGGCGGCCGCGGAGGCCGCACGCGGCGACCTCGGGGTGCGGCTGCCCGCGACCGGCGACCCGGACCTCGTGCCGCTGGCCGAGGCGTTCAACGACACCGCGGAGCGCCTGCAGCAGCGGGTCGCGCGGGACACCCGGTTCGCGGGCGACGTCAGCCACGAGCTGCGGTCGCCGCTGACCACGATGCTCAACGCCATGGCGGTGCTGTACCGGCGCCGCGCGGAGCTGCCGCCCGGTTCGCGCCAGGCAGTGGAACTGCTCGACACCGACCTGCGCCGTTTCCGCCGCATGGTCGACGACCTGCTCGAGATCTCCCGCGACGACCAGGACCGGTCCACGTTCGAGCTGGTCGACCTCGTCGAGCTGGTCGCCGCCGTGACCGCGCACCACGGCCCCCTGGCCCCGGGCGTGCTGGACGTGTCCGCGCGCCCGTGGATCACCGGCGACCGCCGCAGGCTGGAACGCGTGGTGGTGAACCTGCTCGACAACGCGACGCGGCACGGGAAAGGGCTGGTGCGGCTGGGGATCCTCAGCCGCGACGGGCGGGCGCGGATCGAGGTGGACGACGCGGGGCCCGGCGTGCCGGAGGCCGAGCGGGAACACGTCTTCGAGCGGTTCTCCCGCGGCTCGCCCGCCGCGCGCGACACGAGCGACAGCGGTGTCGGACTCGGGCTCGCGCTGGTGGCGCAGCACGTGCGCGGCCACGACGGACGGGCGTGGGCGGAGGAGCGACCCGGTGGCGGAGCGCGGTTCGTCGTGGAACTGCCGGAGGTCACCGAATGAGGGCGCTGGTGCTGGCGTGCGTACTGGTCCTGTCGGGGTGCGGGGTGAGTTCCGAGGACGAACCGCAGATCATCGAGGAGAGCACGCAGCCGCAGCCGCCCGGGACCCCGAGCTTCGACATCGACCCGAGCCCACCCGCTACGAGCGGCACGGCGTCGCCGTCGCCGTCTCCGTCATCACCGTCATCACCGTCATCACCGTCGCTGCCGCCGTCGACGGGTCCGGTGAGCGTTACGTCGCGGGGGTGAACTGCTCGATCGCCAACGGGATGCCGCCGGTGCACTTGGTCGGCTTCGGGGTGTGCGCCTGACCGGTGACCGTGACCTCCTCCTCGTTCTCCTCGGCCTCCTGGACGGCCGCCCGGTCACCGCCGAGCAGGACGTAGGTCGTGAAGCCCGTGTCCAGCAGCAGGCATCCCGGCTGCTCGCCGGGCACGACCGTGCCGGTCACGCGCACCAGCATCGTCGCGGGCTCGGCCGCGTCCGTCGAGATGGCGTCCGCGCGGGTCGGGGTGCTTTCGGCGGTGGCGCCGGTGGTGGTACCGCCCGCACAGCCCGCCGTGGCCAAAGCGACCGCGACGGCGGTGGTGACGAGGGACGTCGAGCGGGGCCGAGGTCTGCGTGATGGCCTGTTCACAGGCGGCCACGTTATCGCTGACGGAAGCGGGCCGGGTCCGCCGAACGGTGGAAACGACCGTGTGATCGTCAATGCATGGGCTATCTTCGAAAGGTGAAGATCGCCGTGGTCGGCGAGACTCGGCCGGGGGAGCGCAGAGTCGCGCTCGTGCCCGGTCTCGTGTCTCGCATCGCCGATGTCGCTGGGGATGTCGTGGTCGAGCCGGATGCCGGCGCCGCGGCGGGATTTTCGGACGAGGACTACCGGCAGGCGGGTGCCTCCGTCGCCGCGGACGCGGTGCGCGGCGCCGGGGTGGTGCTGTCGGTGCAGCCGCTCCCCGTCTACCGCGTGGCGGAGCTCGCGCCGGGCGCGATCACCGTCTCCTTCCTTCCACCGGCACAGGAACTGGACCTGGTCCGCGCGCTGCGCGACGCCGGGCACACGGCGCTGTCGATGGAGTTGGTGCCGCGCATCTCGCGTGCCCAGACCATGGACGCCCTGTCGTCACAGGCGTTCGTCGCCGGGTACCGCGCCGCGATCGTGGCCGCCGAGCGGTTGCCGAGGCTGATGCCGTTGTCGATGACCGCGTCCGGGACGATCCGGCCCGCCACCGTGCTCGTGCTGGGCGCGGGTGTGGCCGGGTTGCAGGCGATCGCGACGTCGCGCCGCCTCGGCGCGATCGTGAAGGCCTACGACGTCCGCGCCGCATCGGCCGAGGAGGTCCGCAGCCTCGGCGCCGAGTTCGTCGACCTGGAGTTGCCGCCGCTGGAGGGTGCGGGCGGGTACGCGCGGGAGATGAGCGAGGAACGGTCGCGGCGGCAACGCGAGCTGCTCGCACCGTACGTCGCCGACGCGGACGTGCTGATCACGACGGCCGCCGTGCCGGGCCGGACCGCGCCGCTGCTCGTGACCGAGGAGATGGTGGCGGCCATGCGGCCCGGCTCGGTCGTGGTGGACCTGGCCGCCGAGTCGGGCGGCAACGTCGAGGGCGCGAAGCCGGGTGAGGAGGTCGCCGTCGGCGGCGCCACGGTCTGGGGTGGCGCGAACGTGCCGAGCCAGCTGCCCGCGCAGGCGAGCCAGCTCTACAGCACGAACGTGGTGAACCTGTTGCTGCTCCTGCGTTCCGGCGACGAGCTGGTGCCGGACTTCGATGACGAGATCGTCGCGGGCGCCTGCGTGACGCACGCGGGCGAGGTCCGGCACGAGCCGACCCGCACCCTGCTCGACGAGTCCTAAGTGGACGCTGTGCGTTTGACGGACACCCCGGATCCGGCGGCCACCTGGGCGGGTGGCCAACCGGATCCGGGGCTCGACGGCATCGGGGTCGGCGCCGCGACCGTTGCCGTACCGACGTTCAACGGGGATCACCCGTTGTGGGCGGTGCGAGGGCTGCCGGCCCTGCATCCGGCGCCATCCCGTCACCCCCAACCGTCGGCGAAACCCAGGATGGCAGGGCCGAGGGGTGCCCGATAGGGGGCCAGTTACCGGTCAGATCGGTGAAATATCAACGAATCCGCGCCGGTAACACTTTGCGCGATGAGATGAGCACTTGGGGTAACTGCGCTCCGCCCACTGGCGATAACAGGGTCGTGACAAGAGCACCACTACCCGAGATCGTATGTGAGGCGATGAATTGATCATGGTCGACAACCCGTTCGGTGTGCCGGTCGGCGACCTCATCCGCGAGCTGCGCCACCGGCGCGGTCTCACCCAGGTGGCGCTGGCGGAACGACTGGCCGAGATGTCGGGCAACGACGGCGTGAACCGCAGGCAGGTGGCCAGGTGGGAGCGCGGTAAGCGGATCCCGAGCCCCTACTGGCGGAACTGGATCTCCGCCGTGCTGGAGGTCCCGTCCACCAGACTGGACCGGGCGGCCGCGGTCGCCCGGTTCCTGCGTGCGGCCCGGGAGGTGGCGGAGGTCGGATCCGTGGGGTGAACCCGCGTGGCGGGCACGACCACACCCGACGTCGTCGCGCCCGCCACGCGCCCAGGGGGTCTCGTTGGGGGTTTCCCCGACGCCGGGGCGCGCCGGGTTCTCTAGAGTTGGAACCATGACCGCCCGACCCCTCCGTGACCTGCTCGCCGACCTCGTCGGCGACGCCGAGGCACGGCAGGCCTACGGCGACGACCCTGCCGGTTACCTCGCCGCCAACGGGCATCCGGACCTGCCGTCGGCACTGGTCTCCGAGGCGGTGGTGGCGTACGCCGACACGGCCCCGGTCGAGGTGGCGGAAGCGCTGGCCCCGTACGTGGCCGCTCATGGCCCGGTACCCGACCCCGACGCGCGGGCGGACTGGTTCGACCTGCTGACCGCCGCGGAACCGGTGGGCGCCGACACGTTCGGCGAGCACCTCGACACGATGCCGCCGTCCGGTGAGTGGAGCGATCCGGAGGAACTGGACTTCGGCGCGGGCGCGGGCCCCGCGACCGGGGAGAGCACGCACGAGGTGATCCCCGACACGGACGAGGTGCCCGTAGACGACCCGGCACCGGAGTGGCCGGACGACGTCGTGCTACGGCCGGAACCGCCGATACCAGGACTCCCCGCCACCGACGACGACGAGGCGGACGACACCACCCTGGAGTGAATGCCCTGAAAGACGCTTTCGGGACGTTGAGCCCGAATCCACCGATGATCATGCTCGGTTGTGTACGGGGCGGTTTCCCTCCGGGGGGGTCCTCGCCGGACGGGCTGATCTCGGGGAGGGGCCTCACGAATTGGGATTGTTGTGGTTTGGCATCGACGGGAGGGCAGGCAGGCCGTCTTCGTGGGCTGGCGCTCGGCTTGTGCGCGGGCCTGACCAGGCCGCGCTTGCCGCAGGTACGGAACAACCAGGTTGACCACCGGTGGATCCAGGCTGAGTGTCCCGAAAGCGTCGTTCAGGGCATCGCTCTCAGCCCTCCGCGTTCTCCGGTTCCGAGGGCGGGGTGGCTGGTTCGCTGTCCGGGGGCGGTTCCGTCGTGCTGGGTTCCGTTGAGCTGCTCGTCGTCTCGGTCGTCGTGGTCTCGTGGTGCGTCTGGGGTGGACGGTTCGGACGCGGCGTCTGCGGCGGGGCCTCCGTGGGGGTCACCTCGGCCCTGGTCACCGGGACGCAGTTGCCCGTGCGGTAGCTGCCGTCGGTGGCCTTGACCAGCACGTGGTCGGCGGTGGCGATGCGGGCGCACACCTTGGGCGCGTCCCCGACCGCGGTGACGTACTTCTGCGAGGTGACGTCGACGACCGACGGCCTGCGGTCCTCGACGTACCACTCGCCCTGCTCGGACTCCGGCACCTGGTGACCCATGATCCGGTCGGGCGGGTTCGTGCCGTCGCTGCCGTAGATGTGCAGGTGCTTGCCACCGCCGACGCTCAGCGCGCCGCCGTCGCTCACGTACTGGATCGTGAGCTTCCCGTCGGCCACCACCGCCGCGGTCAGGCACACCCAGCTCGGGTTGCTCATGATCGCGTCGGTGCACTGCTCGTCCGGTGGCAGCAGGGAGTTCGCCGTGGTGGGCACCGTGCTCGACGGCGGGTTCGCCGCGGCACCGGCACCGCCGTCGTCGCCGTTGATGAGCGCCAGTCCCACGCCGCCACCGGCCAGGAGGGCCACGACCGCACCGGCCACGCCGAGCGCCATGAGCCGCTTGCGCCGGTCGGGTTCGGGCGCGGACGGTGGGCTGACCGGTTCCGAGGGGCGTTCGGCACCACGGGCCGCGAGGTTCGGGCGCCCGGTGTCTCGGGTGCCGCTCACGTTGGTGGGTGGTCCGGACGCGGCCGCACCACCCGGGCGCGCGCCCGCTGCCCCACGCGGAGCGGGTCCGCCAACGGCCGCCGACGTGTTCGCCGGTCCACCCCGGCCCGGTGCCGACGACGTACCCGGCACACTCGCCCTGCCCGCCGCGAAGCCCGCACCCGCCGCCGCGAGGCCCGCGCCGCGTGGCGGTCCACCCGGCCCCGCTGCCGTCGCGCCGCCGTCGGTCACCGGGCCGCCGCGACCCGCGGGGGCCCCGCGCCACGCAAGACCCGCGCGCCACGCCGCCCCCAGCGCCACCGCGTGCTTCGGGTGGGTGTCCACCGCGACCGGTCGGCCCAGCTCGGCGCTCACCAGCTGCCCGACGATGGGCATCCGCGACGAACCACCCACCAGCAGCACCGAGTGCAGCTGCTCCGGCGTGCAGCCGGCCGACCGCACCGCCCGCCGCAGCGCCTCGATCGACCCGTGCAGCGCCGGGCGCACCATCGACTCGAACTCGCCCCTCGTCAACCGCACGTCCGTGGTCACCGACGGCAGAAGCACCGGAATCGTGGTGTCCGTGTCGGCCGACAGCGCTTCCTTGGCCTGCACGCATTCCTCGCGCAGCCGGGCCACGGCGGCGATCGCGGCCGGGTCGTCCTCGTCCAGGTCGTCGAGTTTGCCGCCCAGCGCGGTGCGGACGTGGTTGAACACGGCGGCGTCGAAGTCGATGCCGCCCAGACGTTCGATGCCTTCCGGTTTGCCGAGGATGGTGAAGCCGGTCGCGGTGCGGCGGAGGACCGCCGCGTCGAAGGTGCCGCCGCCCAGGTCGTAGACCGCGACCACCGCGCCGACGCCCAGCCGTTGTTCCTGCGCGTAGTGCGTGGCCGCGGCTTCCGGTTCCGTGGTGAACAGGACCGACGGGAGGTCGGCCATGCGCACCGCCTGGCCGAGCAGGTCGATCTTGTAGGGGCCCCAGTTCGCCGGGTGCGACACGCACACCCGCGCGGGCGGGCCGCCCTCCCGCTTCACGACCTCGTCGACCGCCGCGCGCAGGAGCCGGGACATCAACGACTCCGCCGAGTGCGGGGTGCCGCCCAGCATGATCGGCGTGGTGTCCCCGACGCGCCGTTTGAACTCCCGCGCCACCCGGTTCGGCTCGGTCAGCCCTCGTCGGTTCGCGGCCTCGCCGGTCAGGAACGTCTCGTCCTGGCGCAGCAGGACCACGGACGGGATGGCGGCGGTCCGGTCGCCCAGCGAGACGATCTCGGCGCGGCCGTCACGCCACACGGCGGCCGCCGTGTACGTGGTGCCGAGGTCGATGCCCAGTGCGTACATCGCGAAACTCCTAACGGGAACGGGCGAGGTCGGCGAGCATGCCCTCGCACGACCGGACCGCCACGCGTGCGGCGACCGCCATCTCGTAGCTGGTCATGGGACTTTCGGCGCGGCGCTGCCAGCGCTCCAGCGCGGTGGTGGCGGCGGCGCTCACCTGCCCGCCGTCCGCGTCGGCGGGCAGCCGCAGCCGTTGGTGCGCGGCGCCGCCCGCACCGCCGATCACGCGCTCCAGCTCGTCGAGCACCTCGTCCTTGCCACGCACCCAGCCGGCGCGCAGCCCGGACAGCACCCGCAGCTCGTTGAACGGGTGCGCGGAGGCGACGACCTCCTCGACCTCCGCGGCGAGCCGCTCCGACCCGGGCCGTGCCCAGCCGCGGGTGACCTCGGCGACGGCGAGCAGCGCGGACCGGCACTTCAGCACGTCGCGCCGCTCGAAGAACAGCGACCGCAACAACTCCTGCAGGTGCCCGAGCCCGCTGCGGTCGGTCAGCTCGGTGGCCAGCTCGCTCGCCTTCTCGGCGACGCCGCGGCGCAGCATGGTGCTCGCCAACCGGACCCCGAACACGCCGAACCGGGTCAGCAGCGCGGTGCGTTCCAGCTCGGTCAGGCCCAGCTCCGGCTTCGACGACACGAACCGGTCGGCCGACAGCAGCAGCTCCTCGGCCTCCTTCACCGGCAGGTCCGCGATCCGGCGCAGCCGCGCGACCTCCTCCTCGGTCAGCGTCACCGCGGTCTCCGCGAGCAGCCCGGCGACCGGGACCACAGACTGCACCAGCCGCCGCACGTTCGGGTCGGCGCCGAGCCGGGTCGCGACGCGGCGGGCCGACGCCATCGAGTCGAGCCGCCCGACCGCGATCTCGTCGGCGCGCGACAGCACGCCGATCGCGTTGACCGGGCTCGGCCGCGACACCTCGGAGTCGTGGAACGCACGCAGGAACTCGACGTCCCCGGCGTGCAGGTGCCGCATCAGGTAGACGACCGCGTCCGCGGGCGTCTCCTCCTCGTCGGGCACCAGCAGGTCCCACGTCCGGCGCGCGGCCGACTCGGTCAGCGAACCGATGCCGGGCGTGTCGACGAGCGTGACCGCCCGCAGCGCCTGCGCGGGCCACGTCACCACCAGCTCGTCGACGTCCTCGGCACGCAGCCCGCCGAGGTCGATGTCGAGCCGGTCGTCCTCGCGCGCGAACCGCAGCTGCCGTTGCTCGCGACCGACCTGGGCACGCACCTGGTAGGTGTGCCCGTCCCGGTACCAGGTGACGATCCTGGTGCACTCGCCCGCGTCGGTGGGCGCGAGCCGCTCCCCGACGAGCGCGTTGAGCAGCGTCGACTTGCCCGCCTTGACCCGGCCCGCGACCGCGACCCGCAACGGCTGGTCGAGCCGGTCCCGGAGCGTGGCGAGCCGTGCGGCGTGCGGCGTCCCGCGATAGACCTCGATACCGTGCGCGAGCACGGAACGGGTGCGGTCGACGAGTTTCATCGCGAGACCGCCTCGGCGCGCGAGCGGAGCTTGCGGATCCGCTCGATCTCGGCGTCGACGTCCTTCAGCCGCTTGGCGCGGTCGGACTGTGTGCGGGTCGCGGCCTCGGTGGCCGCGGCGAGGGCCGCCGCGTTCGACCGGTTCAGCTCCTCGGCCAGCGCCGTGTAGTGGTCGCGCAGCTCGCGTTGCACGCGGCGCAGCGTGTCGCGGGAGTCCTTGGCCGCGACGAACGTGACCTTGTCGCAGTACCGGCGCACGGCGTTGCGTGCCTCCGTCCGTCTCTTCTGGACCTGTCGCTTCTTCTCCTCGCGCAGGCCACGATGCCCGAGCACGAGGCCGATCCCGACGCCGATCGGACCGAGGACGATGCCGACCATGCTGCCCAGAAGGGAGAACATGACGGCGCTGCCGTACGCGCTCTTCAGGGCGACCATCGCCTGCTTGACCACGCGCATCTTCTTCAGGTCCAGGTCCTCGCCGACCTCACCGGCCGCGAGCGGGGTCGGGTCGTGCACGGTCGGCCTGCGCAGCGCCGTCCCGGACGCCGCACGGAAGTGCTCGCCGACCCGCTCGGACAGGTCGGTGGCGCGCTCGCTCAGCAGCTCGTAGTTCGCCAGCAGCTCCTCGGCCGTCTTCGCCTGCAGCCACGACCCCATCTCCGCCCACGTGTCGGCGGGGTCGCTCTCGTCGATGGCCTCGTCGGCCTCCGCGGTGACCGCGCGGATGCGGGACTTCAGGTCGTGGTCGATGTCCGAGGTGAGGTCGGCGATGCCGTCGTTCAGGGTCTGGTTCCACCGGGCCGCCGCGGACTTGAGCTGTTCGACGCGGGACTTCACCGCGGTCAGCTCGTCGACCACCCGCTGCGCGGCGACCGGGTCGGCGAGCGCGGCCCGTTCGGCGGCGAAGGACGCCTCCAGCTGGTCGCACAGCGACACCACCTCGGCCGCCGCCTCGGTCGCGAGCCGCTGCTCGGCCGAGCCGCCGACGAGGTCGCGCACGAACTCGATCAGCCCGGGGTAGCCGGACTCGGCGTTCAGGCCGGCGTCGCTGTTCTTCACCGCGCGGGCACGCAAGGCCGACGACACCGCGACGAGCGGGATGTCCGGCCCCTCCGCAGCGAGGTGCGCCTCGTCCAGCTCGCGGATCCGCCGCCACGCCGGGTAGAAGTCGGTCTTGGTGAGCACGCACGCCACCGTCGGGCACAGTTTGCGTGCGCGGCGGAGGAAGTCCACCTCGCTGCGGGTCAGCTCCTGCGCCGCGCTCGTGACGAACAGGACCGCGTCGGCCATGGAGATCGCGGCGAGGCTGGCGGCCGCGTGCGCGGAGGCGAGACCGCCGATGCCCGGTGTGTCCACGAGGGTGAGGCCGCTCGCGAGGATCGCCCTCGGGATCCGGATCTCGACCCCGGCGACCCGCTCGTCGAGCGCACCGTTCTCGACCACGTGCGCACGTACGTCGGCCAGCGCGATCGGCTCGCGCCGCCGTTCGCCGCCCTGCCACACCAGCTCGGCGCTCGCGTCGTCGCCGTGCCGCACGAACGTCGGCACCGCGGTGGCCGCGTCGTCGTCGACCGGGCAGACCGGCGCGCCGACGAGCGCGTTCACCAGGGAGGACTTGCCCTGTTTGAACTCGCCCGCGACGACGACGTGCAACACCGGGTCGGCGAGCCGCGCCCGTACCGCAGCCAGCCGGGACGCGAGGTCCGGTCTGCCGAACGCCTCGCAGGCACGCAGGCCGAGGTCCACCAGGTCACCGGCCCGCGCGGCGGGCGCTGTCGTGGTCGCTGCTGTCGTCATCGGGGGCTCCCGGGTCGGCGCACGCGCGCGGCCGGTGCGGGCCTCGTGGCCCGACCGGCCTGCTCGCTGGTGGTGGGGATTACTGCACGGCCAGCTGGTCGTCGCCCGCGACCGCGGTGTCGTTGTCCTGCACCGTGGTGACGGTCGTGTCGTTGTCCTGGATCGTCGTGTCGTTGTCGTTGACCGTGGTGTCGTTGTCCTCGACCGTGGTCACGACCGTCGTGTCGTTGTCCTCGACGTTCGAGCCGCTGGCGCTGCCGCCGACCGCGATCGCCGAGCCGTCGTCGACGGTGACGTCGGACAGGTTGGTCGCGTCGCCCTCACCGAAGGACACGGCCGAGTCGTCGACGTCCGCGTTGCCGAGGTTGTTGACGTCGCCGTCGCCGAAGTTGAACACCGTGCCGTCGGCGCTGCCTTCGACCTGCGCGGTCTGGTTGCCGTCGCCCACGACCGCGTTCTCGACGTCGCCGCCCGCGTTGACGCCCGTGTTGACCCCGGTGTTGACGCCCTCGGCGTCCCGCCCGGCCTGGACCGCGCCGTCGCCGGTGTTGGCCTGGCCGAAGTTGGGGCCGTCGATGATCTGGCCCTGCTCGCCGGTGACCGCGTTGACGTCGCCGAACACGGGACCGCTGACGTCCACGCTGTTGTCGACGGACTGGTCGATGAGGTTGGTGATGTAGTCGTCGCCCTCGTAGGTGGCGTAGGTGATGTGGTTCAGGTGCTGGACCACGTTGTCCACCGAGTGCGACGCCCCGCTCGACGGCGGCGGGCCCGCGTTCTGCACGGCCGTGCGGGCCTCGGCGGGCACGGACGGGTCGCCGCACACCTCGCGCACCGCGGCCTGCACGTCCACACCGGACAGGTCGTGGTCGGTCACGCCCTGCGCGGCGAGCATCCCCTGCGGGTCCTCGGCGTAGTTCCCGGCGAACTGCCGGTCGGTCATCAGGTTGTGGATGAAGTCCTTCAGGGCTTCGGTCACGTTGACGGTCATGGCTACCTCCTGGATCAGCGGCCCTGGCGTTCGGGCGTGACACCAGGTTGCGGCGGGAGGCCCCGTGCGGACATCGGGGAGACCCCCGTCACTGTTGGGGGCCGCTAGGGGGTAGATCGGTGGAACGGGGCTTCCGTGTCGGTTGTGACCGAATCTCTCGGTCCGCGCTCACCCGGTCACTCGGCGACGATGTCCCGGAGCATGGCCAGCAGCTCCGCACGCGAGGTGGCGCCGAGCTTGCTCCTGATGCGCGCGACGTGGTGTTCCACGGTCTTGGGGGAGATGTAGAGCTGCGCCCCGATCTCGCGGTGGGTGCTGCCCGCGAGAACCATGCGGGCGACGTCCAGTTCCCGTTCGGACAGGCCGCTGCTCTCCGCGCTGATCGTCTTGTCGGGTTCGGACAGTTCCCGCGCGCGTTCGAGGAGCCTGCGCGCGGCGGCGGGGTCGGTGGTGGTGATCGCGGCCTGGCCCGCGAGCCGCGACGCCTCCCACGGCAGCTGCCGGTCCGCGAGCGCTTCGGTGAGTTCGCTGACGGCGTCCGGGTCGACCGCCCCGCCCGCCAGCACGGTCGCCCACATCGCGGCCGCCTGCCCCAGCACGCCAGGGAGCTGTTGCGCGGCAACGGTTTCGGGGTCGTCGTCGGCGATCGCGACCTGCACGCGCAGCCAGCCGAGCGCGGGCCGCCAGGCGGGTGTGACGATCTCGTCGAGCGCGGCGAGCACCGGCTCGATGCGGCGACGGTGCCGCAACCGGGCGGCGGCGACGAGGAGTTCCTCGACGGCTGCCAGCTGCCACAGGTCGACCGCCTGGCGCGCCAGGACCGGTTCGACGGCGTCCCAGACGGCGTGCAGCCCGGCGATGTCACCGCGGCGGCGCGCGATGCCCGCACTGAGCGCGGCCCGCAGCAGGCGTTCGCGGCCGGGTGGGTCGCTGGTGCGGCGCAGCTCGGCGAGCGCGGTGTCGTACCGGCCCGCACGCATGCGGGCCCACGCGAGCAGCAGCCGGTGCCGTTCCTCGGCGGCGGGGCCGCCGACCGCGGTGGTGAGCGCACGGGTCAGGAGGTGCTCGGCCGTGGCCAGGTCACCGGTCGCGACGGCGGTGATCGCCCCGATGGCGTGCGGGGTGTCGGGGAGAACGGCGACCGGGGTAGCCCGCTCGACGTCCTCGGCCGCCTCGATGAGGAGAGGAACGGCGGACGCGGGGTTCTCGGCCGCGACGATCGCCGCCATCGCGAACCGGGCCAGCGGGCCGGTACGGGGCGCAACCCGTTCGGGGGGCCGCGGCTGACCGGCAACGACCTCTTCGGCGACGTACGCCGCGGCCCGCCTGGCTTCCGCCAGCCGTCCCGTCGCGGCCAGCAAGGGGACCGCCAGCAGCGGGCCGGGCGCGGGCGCGGTCAGGAGCGTGTCCGCGCCGCGGGCCGCGCGGCCGTCGTGCGCGGCGGCCGCTCCCGCGGCCAGCGCGAGACGCCCCGTCCCGGGTTCGATGTCCGCGGGCAGGCCGAGGAGCGTGGCGGTCTCCGCCCTGCCCGGCGCGACGGCGGCCGGGTCCGCGCCCGCGTCGGCGGCGTCGTCGAACCACGACAGCGCGGCCGCCGGGTCGGTGAACCGGGTCCGCTCACCCGCCAGCAGGTACACCGCCGCCGCGGCCGGTGTGCGGATGTGTGCCGCACGCAGCTGGGTCGCCGTCGTCACGGGGTCGGCACCGGCGGCGAGCATGGCGCGGGCGGCCGTGTCGTGCAGGGACCGTCGTTCGGGCGGCGACAGCTCGGCCAGCACCACGTCCGCGAGCGCGGGGATCATCCGCTCGCCACCGGGCACGAGCAAACCGGCCTCGCGCAGCGTCGGCATGACGTCGCCGAGCACCTCGTCCGGCAGGTCGACGCGCAGCGCCAGCAGCTTCGCCACCGACCGCGCCTCCGCCGGGAGCAGGGCGAGAACGCGCTGTGTCCTGGCGACCAGCGCGTCCCGGTCCCGTGACAACGCCACCACGACCGGCATGCCCGCCGACTCCGCACGCACCTCCGCCGCGACGTCCGGGGACACCGGCCGCCCGCTTGCCGTCGCCAGGAGGGTGGCCACCCCGTCCACGTCGAGCGGCGCCAGCACCTCGACCCCGTCCGCGGCCGCCAGCTCGTCGAGTTCGGCCAGTTCCCGGCTGGTGATCGCGGGGCGGCGGGAGATCGCGAGCCGCGTTCCGGTGCGCGCCGCCGCGGTCAGTGCACGCAGCGCGGTCGCGTCGAGCCGGTGCGCGTCGTCGACCACCACGAGCCCGTCGCGGGCCGCTGCCAGCCCCTCCACACCCGTGAACCACCAGCCGGATCCGTTGGCGGCGAGGATCGTGCGGAGGCGGTGGGTCCGCCCCGCGCCGTCCACGCCCACCACCACGGTCACCCGCGAGACGCTACTCCGGGACGGCCCGTCGGCGGGCGTACGCCGTCGGTGTCACGCCCTTCCAGCGTTTGAAGGCGTGGATGAAGCTGGACGCCTCCGCGTAGCCGAGCCGGACCGCGACGTCCTCGACCGGGACCGCGCCCATCGAGAGCAGCTCCTCCGCGAGTGCCTCGCGCACCTCGTCGAGCAGCGCGCGGAAGCTCGTGCCCTCCTCCTCGAGCCTGCGCCGCAGCGTGCGGGTGCTCAGGTTCAGCTCGCGCGCGATCGCGGGCATCGGCGAGCCGAGCGCGCCGAGACGGGTCAGCCGCTCGCGGACCTGGTGCGCGGTGCCGGTCCTGGCCCGGCGTCGCGCCACCAGGTCCCGGCACTGCGCCTCGCACATGGCCACGGTGTGCGCGTCCGCCAGCGGCAGCGGCTCGTCGAGGTAGGACGCGTCGAACGTGGCCACGTTCGCGGGCGCGCCGAACGTCGGACGCAACCCGAAGGTGCGCTCGTACTGGCCGGTCGTCGCCGGTTCGGCGAAGCGGAACGCGAGCCCGGTCAGCGGCACCCCGGTCGGCAGCAACTCGTCGACGACCGTGTGGATCGCGGCCAGGTCCCGTTCGACGAGGAAGCGGGCCAGGTCGGCGGGGAGCAGGCGGTCGTCGAGCGCCAGCCGCACCTGGCCGTCGGCGACGGTCACCTCCGGGATGCTGAACGCGAAGCTGAGGTCGTAGTAGCGCAGCGCGACCGCGACCGCGTCCCGCATCGTCGGGCTGGACAGGAACGCGAAGCCGAGGATCCCGAACGTCGTCGCGTGGTACTCGCGGCCGGCCGCCACCCCGGAGTCGGGCAGCGCCTGGGCCAGGTTGCGGACCACCCGCAGCTCCTGCCGGGCCTCCACCTCCACGGACGGGTCGGCCAGCTGTGCGGCGGCCAGGCCGCTGCCCGCCAGCAACGCGCGTTCGGACAGCCCGTGGCGGGCGCCGAACCGCACGAGCACGCTCGTGCCCGCGACACCGCGCGGGAAGTCCCAGTGCCGCACCGCGGACTCGGCCAACGACGTCATGGCCGAAATTATGGATCGCCTGGCCGCTGTTGTCTGGCCGAGGCGCCCGCCCGCCCCCTAGCGTCACCCTGTGGCCAGCACAACGACACCGTCCGTCGTCGTCATCGGCGCCGGGTTCGGCGGCATCGGCGTCGCCTGCGTGCTGCGCCGGGCCGGGTTCACCGACGTCACGATCCTCGAGAAGGCCGCCGACCTCGGCGGCGTGTGGCGCGACAACACCTACCCCGGCGCCGCGTGTGACGTGCCGTCGTCGCTGTACTCGTACTCGTTCGCACCCAACCGGACCTGGCCGCGCCGCTACTCCGAGCAGGCCGACATCCTGGCCTACCTGCGCCGGACCGCCGAGGCGGAGGGCGTGCTCGACCGGGTCCGGTTCGGTGCCGAGGTGACCGGCGCGGCGTTCGACGAGCGCCGCGGCGTGTGGCGGGTGGACGTCGCGGGCGGTGCGACCGTCACCGCCGACGTGCTGGTCCCGGCTGTCGGCCAGCTGTCCCGGCCGATCGTGCCCGACCTGCCCGGCGCGGACACCTTCACCGGACCCGCGTTCCACTCCGCGGGCTGGGACCACGACGTCGACCTGGCCGGGAAGGCGGTCGCGGTGGTCGGCACCGGCGCCAGCGCGATCCAGTTCGTGCCCCGCATCCAACCCTCGGCCGCCCGCGTGACGGTGTTCCAGCGGTCCGCGCCCTACGTCGTGCCCAAGCCGGACCGCGCCTACCGGCCGTGGCACCACCGGATGTTCACCGCGCTGCCCGCCAGCCAGCAGGTCGGCAGGGGCGCGACCTTCGGCATCGGCGAACTGCTGACGACCGCGCTCACCACGTGGCTGCCGCTCGGCCGGGTCCTCGACTCGATCTTCCGCTTGCACCTGCACGTCCAGGTCCCCGACGCGGCACTGCGTGCCCGGCTCCAGCCGGACTACCGCATCGGGTGCAAGCGGCTCCTCTTCTCCAACGACTGGTACCCGGCGCTGAACCAGCCGAACGTCGACGTGGTCACCGAACGGATCGCCGAGATCCTCCCGAACGGCGTCCGCACCGGGGACGGGCGCGTGCACGAGGCCGACGTGCTCGTCTACGGCACCGGGTTCACCGCCACCGACTTCCTCGCCCCGATGACGATCCGCGGGCTCGGCGGTCGTGACCTGAACGAGGAGTGGGCCGACGGCGCCCGCGCCCACCTCGGCATCACCGTGCCCGGCTTCCCGAACCTGTTCCTGGTCTACGGCCCCAACACCAACCTCGGCGGCAACTCGATCATCGCGATGATGGAGGGCCAGTTCGGCTACATCCGCGACCTCGTCCGGCTCGTCGCCGCACGTCCGGGGTCCTATGTGGACGTCAAACGGACGGCGGCCGACCGGTTCGACACCGAGATGCGCGCCCGGCTGGGCCGCAGCGTGTGGGCGGGGTGCGACAGCTGGTACCGCGGCGAGAACGGCCGGATCACCACGAACTGGCCGGGTCTCGTGCGCGAGTACCGCGAGCGCACCGCCCGGCTGGACGTCAGCGAGTACGCGGTCGTCGAGACCGGCACCGCGACCGAAAGCGGCAGGGAGCGCGCGGATGCACTATGACGTGCTGGTGATCGGCTCCGGTTTCGGCGGCAGCGTCACCGCGTTGCGGCTGACCGAGAAGGGCTACCGGGTCGGCGTGCTCGAGGCGGGCAGGCGCTTCGCGGACGACGAGTTCGCGAAGACCAGCTGGCGGGTGCGCGACTACCTGTGGGCGCCCGCGCTCCGGTGCTTCGGCATCCAGCGGATCACCCTGCTCAAGGACGTCCTGGTGCTGTCCGGCGCCGGCGTCGGCGGCGGTTCGCTCGTCTACGCGAACACGCTGTACGAGCCGCCGGACCGGTTCTACCGCGATCCGCAGTGGGCGGACATCACTGACTGGCGTGCCGAGCTGGCGCCGTTCTACGACCAGGCCAAGCGGATGCTGGGCGTGACCAGGTACCCCACGAGCACCCCGGCGGACCGCGTGCTCGGCGCGGTCGCCGGGGACCTCGGCGTCGGCCACACGTTCCGCCCCACCGACGTCGGCGTGTACTTCGGCGACGGGCCGGGGAAGGCGGCGCCCGACCCGTTCTTCGGCGGCGCGGGACCGTCGCGGACCGGGTGCACGCACTGCGGCTCGTGCATGACGGGCTGCCGCCAGGGCGCGAAGAACACGCTCGTCAAGAACTACCTGTACCTGGCGGAAAAGGCGGGCGCGGAGGTGCACGCGCTGACCACCGCCACCGACGTGCGGCCGCGGCCGGGTGGTGGCTACGTCGTCCACACGCGACGGACGGGTGGCGCCCGCGCCCGGACGTTCACCGCCGACCAGGTCGTGTTCGCCGCCGCCGCCCTTGGTACGCAACGACTTCTGCACCGGCTGCGTGACCGGGGGAGTCTGCCCGGTGTCTCGGGCCGGCTCGGCACGCTCGCCAGGACCAACTCCGAGGCCGTGCTGGGCGTCAAGACCCGCACTGACGACGTCGACCACTCCGTCGGCGTCGCGATCACGTCGTCGATGTACCCGGACCCGACCACCCACGTCGAGAACGTGCGCTACGGGCGGGGCAGCAACATCATGGGTCTGCTCATGACGGTGCTGGTCGACCCGGAGACGGGCCGTCGCCGTTGGGCGCTGGGCCTGCGGGAGATGGTGCGCCGTCGTCGCGACCTGCCCCGGCTGCTCCTGCCGCGCCGCTGGTCGGAACGTTCGATCGGGTTGCTCGTCATGCAGAGCCTGGACAACTCGCTCACCACGTACACGAGGCGTGGTCTGTTCGGGCGCCGGAGGATGACGACGAAGCAGGGGATCGGCGAGCCGAACCCGGTGTGGATTCCCGCCGGGCACGACGTGGCCCGTCGGATGGCGGAGAAGATCGAGGGCATTCCTGGTGGTGCGTGGACCGATCTGGCGAACATTCCGCTCACCGGGCACTTCATCGGGGGGTGCCCGATCGGGACGTCGCCGGAGACCGGGGTTGTCGACCCGTACCACCGTTTGTTCGGTCACGACGGTCTGCATGTCGTGGACGGGTCGACGATCTCGGCGAACCTTGGCGTCAATCCGGCGCTCACCATCACCGCGCAGGCCGAGCGTGCGATGTCGTTGTGGCCCAACAAGGGGGAGGTCGATCCTCGGCCGGCGTTGGGTGCCGGTTATCGGCGGTTGAGTCCGGTGTCGCCGGGAAGTCCTGTGGTGCCGTCGTCGGCGCCTGGGGCGTTGCGGCTGACGGTTGTTGCTCGGGAGGGTGGCCGATGACTGCTTATCCGCCGGAGCCTTGGGATCTGCGGGGGCTCGGGTACGTGTCGTTGTGGTTGGTGCCCACTCGGGTGTTGCCGCCGTTGCCGTCCGGGGTGCGGCCGGTGTCCGTGTTCGGTCGGTCTGTGGTCGCGACGGGGTTCGTGGACTATCAGCCGGGTGGGTTGTTGCCGTATCACGAGTTGCTGGCCGCGCCGGTGGTTCGGCGTGGTGTCGTGCCTGGGGTGTCGATCACGTCGATTTGGGTGGACAGCGCCGCTTCTCGGGCTGGTGGGCGTGAGTTGTGGGGGATTCCCAAGGAGATGGCTTCGTTCGAGGTGGCTCACGAGCCGGTGTTCCGGGGGGTTGCCCGGGTGGATGGGACGGTGGTGGCGGAGGCTCGGGTGAAGGTGGGGCGGGTTGGGGTGCGGTTGCCGGTTCCGTTGCGGGCGGTTGTTTGGCAGACGTTGGGTGGTGTGTTGGCGCGGACTCCGTTGCGGGCTACCGGGCGTGTGTGCCTGGCGCGGGGGAGTTGGCGGGTTGGTGGTTCGTTGGAGTGGCTTGGGTCGTATCGGCCGTTTGTCACTGTTGCGGCGGTGGATTTCGGGTTGCGGTTTGGGCCTCGGGATTGACCGGTTTTCTTGTGGTTTTCCCTCCGGGGGGGCTTGTGCGCGGGGCTGGGGCCGCTTTCGCGGGCGGTTCAACGCCCTGAAAGACGCAGGCCGTTCGAGGGGTGCATGCGGTCTTCAATGTCCAGGATGTTCGCCGCCGCTTTCGCGAAGGCCACCGCCACGTGGTCGTGGCCGTGTGGTGCCACCACCTGCATGCCTACCGGCAGCCCGGTGGGCGTCAGGCCGACCGGCATCACCACCGACGGTAGGCCCAGCACGCTGATCAACCCACACCACCCGATCGTGCTCATGTGCGGGCGGGTCTCGCCGTCGATCTCGAGTGAGCGGGATCCGATGTCGCCCTCCTGGTCGTGTGGGAACGCGGGCATCGCGGTGACCGGCATCAGCAGTACGTCGTACCCGGTGAACCAGCGTGACCAGGCCGACCGTGCCCGTGCGCGGTCCTCTGCCCGCGCCAGCCACCCGCGGTGGGTGGCGGTCGCCTCGGGCACCCCGTTCTCCGGCAGGTTGTAGGCCACCGCCGCCAGCACCATGTCCAGGTGCAGTGCCCACAGCTCGTCGAAGGTGGTGGGTGGTGGTGGCGTCGATATCCGCATGCCCGCCGTCGCGAGCGTGTCCACCGTTCGTCCCAGCACGGTCGCGACCTCGTTGCCCACCCGGCATGACGGGTCGTCCAGCCAGGTCGCTACCCGGAACGTGGTCGGCACCGGACCTGTCGGCACGCCCAGTACCGACATCACCAGTGCCAGGTCGTCCGCGCTGCGGGCGATCGGTCCCAGCACGTTGCCGTCGGGTGGCACCGCGCCTGCGCCGACGTGGTCCACGTAGCCCTCGCCGGGCATGACGCCGACCGACGGTTTCAGCCCGTACACGCCGCAGAAGTGTGCCGGGATGCGGATCGAGCCCGCGATGTCCGACGCCAGGTCGAACGCGGACAGCCCGTCCGCGACGGCCGCCGCGCTGCCGCCAGACGAGCCGCCCGGTGTGCGGGTCACGTCCCACGGGTTGTGTGTCGTGCCGAACACGGGGTTGTAGGTCTGGATGTCGCCGCACCAGGTCGGCACGTTCGTCTTGCCGAGGACGACCGCGCCCGCCGCCCGTAGCCGGGCCACGGCAGGCGCGTCCGACTCCGGCACGTGGTGCGCGAGTTCTGGCGAGCCGCCGGTGGTCCGCAGACCGGCGGTCGCGATGGCGTCCTTCACCGTGATCGGGACGCCGTGCAGTGGGCCGCGGGGCTCGGGTAGTGCGTCCAGCGCCGCCGCTTCCGCCAGCGCGCGTGCCGCGTCCACCGTGACCACGGCGTTCAGGTCCGACGCCGCGATCCGGGCCAGGTGTTCGGTGACCAGCTCGCGGCTGGACACGGACCGTGTCGCCACGGCCCGTGCCAGCCCGCGGGCATCAGTTGCCACCCTTGGCCTTCTCCCAGTTGCCGAGCTTGCCGCCGTTGTCGATCAGCGGGCCCGCCGGTTCGAAGTGCCCGGTCGTGCTCGGCGTCGCGCCGGTGTAGGTGTACATGCCGCCCGCCTCGAACGGGTACGCGTCCTGCGTGCCGCTTACGCTGCCCTCGACGCCCTTGATCATCAGCGGGTACGTCGACGTGTACGAGTGTGCCGCGATGTTGATGTTCGCGCGGGTGAGGCCGCCCTTCATCACCGACGCGTCCTGCAGCGCCTGCACGATGTACCACGCCCAGAACCAGCCGTTCGCGATCTGCGCGTTCTTCGCGTCCAGCCCGGCCGCCGTCACCGTGTCGGTGTACAGCTTCGCGAACTCGGCGTTCGTGTTGTCCGGGTCGGTCGGCGCGTAGTAGTAGCGCACCACGTTGGTGCCGTTGCCGGTCAGGCCCTGCTTGCCGAGCGGTGCGTAGGTCGTCTGGATCTGCGCGCACGGCTGGGCCGCGACCACGACCGGGTCCCACGACGACTTCTCGATCGCACCGATCGCCTGCGTGCAGAACGTGCCCGCCTCGGCGAGCACCACGACGTCCGCCTTCGACGCCGCCGCGCTCGTGACCTCGTTGTCCACGTTCGGCGCGGTGACGTCGTTGGTCTGCTCGTCGACGATCTCGATGCCGTCGGTCTGCGCGACCGCTCGCTTGAACCCGTTGATGTACGCCTGCCCGAGCGCGTTGCCGATCGAGATCGTCGCGACCTTCGCGCCCTGCGGGAACTTCTCCTTGATCCAGGTGGCCCAGATGCCGCTCTCGTTGTAGTAGTCCAGGCCGAACCCGGTGGTCCACGGGTGGTTCGTCGGGTCGCCGAACTCGTTGTCCGACGCCGCGACCATGTAGTGGCCGACGCAGTTCTTGTTCGTGTAGTCGATCAGGTTCAGGTTGTTGGGCGAACCGAGGACCGCGAAGCTCGCCGCGTACTCACCGGACTGGACCGCCTCCTCGACGTTCTTGCGCGTCTGGTCCGGCTGGTACTGGTCGTCCTTCACGTCGATGCTGATCTTGCGGCCCTGCACACCGCCGTTGCGGTTGACGTAGTCGAAGTACGTCTTGATGCCCTCGCTGATCGCGCCGTACGCGGCCAGCGCGCCGGAGTGCGGCATGCTGGTGAACAGGCGGATCTCGTCGTCGGTGATGCCCGCGTTGTTGTCGAAGCTCGACGGACAGTCGGTCAGGTCGAGCGTGAAGTCACCGGGTCCGGTGTAGACACAGCCGTCGGACTGGCCCCAGTTCTTCGCGTCCGGGTTGGGTGTGGGAATCGTGCCGTCGTCCGGCGACGTGGCGTCCTTCGGCTTCGACGACGACGGGCCGCACTTCTGCGCCTCCGCGGCCTGCTTCGCCTCCTCGTGCGAGCACGCCACCAGCGCGGACGTGGCGGCGGTGACCGCCAGGATCGCCAGGCACCGTTGCCAGGTGGATCGGGTCATGGTTCAGCTCTCTCTCACAGCCGGTTGTTCGGTCCGGGACGGCGCGGCGAAGCGGTACCGCTCCCAGTCGTGTGGGGGCCGGGGGACGATCTCGAGGACCCGGCGGCGCAGCCGCGCCAGTCCGTCGATCACCCCGCCCGGCAACAGGAACACGAAGGCGATCAGCAGCGCGCCGGAGGCGATGCCGACGATCTGCCCGCCGTCGGGTCGGCCGCTGAGCAGGTCGAGCGACTCCGCCCAGTCGGCGATGTAGGTGCGCAGGACCACGAACACGATGGCGCCCGGGATCGCGCCCCAGATCGACGCGCTGCCCCCGGCGATCAGCGCGACGAGCAGGAAGATGGACAGGTACAGGTCGAACCGGGCGTCGGAGACCGCCGGCACCTGGATCACGAGCAGCGAACCCGCGACGCCCGCGAACGCGGCGCTGACCGCGAACGCGAAGATCTTCACCGGTGCGACCCTGACCCCGGCCGCCGAGGCGGACAGCGGTGCGTCGCGCACCGCGTGCATGGCCCGGCCGATCCTGCTGCGCACGATGTTGCCCGCGATCAGGAACATCAGCGCGGCCACGGCGAGGATCGCGTAGTAGTGGTCGGTCGGCGGGCCGGTCGGGGTGTAGGGGTTGACGAAGAACCAGTCCGGCGCCGTCATCTCCTCGGCGGCGAACTTGCCGTTGGGACCTCCCGTGAAGCTCGGGAACTTGTTGACGAGCACGGGGAACAGCGCCGCGACGGCGAGGGTGACCGTCGCGAGGTAGAGCCCGCGGATGCGCAGCGCCGGGATGCCGACGAGCGCGCCGGCCACGAGGCAGAGCACGACGCTCACCGGGATCGTGGCCAGGTAGGGCCAGTTGTGGTCGGCGACGAGGATGACCGTCGTGTACCCGCCGATGCCGACGAACGCGCTGTGCCCGAGCGAGATCTGTCCACAGTGCCCGGTGAGCAGCCCGAGCCCGAGGATCGCGACGCTGTAGCACACGATCTGCGTGAGCGTCTCGATCTGGGCGACGGACGGGATCAGCAGCGGCAGGACGACGAGGACCGCGGCGGCGGCGAGGCCACCACCCCAGCGCAGGTTGCGGTGCGCCGTGCTGCCTTCCTCGATGGTGAACCTGGCCATCAAACACGGTCCTGGGTGCGGCGGCCGAGCAGGCCGGAGGGTTTGAACTGGAGCACGGCGATGATCACGAAGAACGCGCAGCCGAGGCCGAACTGGCCGCCGAGTGCGGGGATGTAGCCGGTGAGCAACGCGATCGACAAGCCGACGACGACCCCGCCGACGAGTGCGCCCGCGATGCTGTCGAGCCCGCCGAGGGTGGCTGCCGCGAACGCGTAGACGAGGATCTTGTCCATGAACGTAGGGTCCAGGTAGGTGGTGGGCGCGGCGAGACAACCCGCGAGGGTGCCGACCGCGGCGGCGATGGCCCAGCTGCTCTGCACGGTCCGTCCGATGTGGATGCCGAGCAGCCGCGACGACTCCAGGTTCGACGCAACGCACCGGAACGCGAGCCCTAGCCGGGCACGGGAGAGCACGAGGTGCAGCACCAGCACGACGACGCCGACGAGCAACGCGGTGCCCAGGTTCGTGTAGTACAGCCGGGCGCCGCCGATCGACAGGTAGTCGTCCGCGTCGTGCGGGAACAGCGTCGGGAAGCCACGCGGGTCGAACCCCCACAGCAGCGCGGCGAGCGCGTTGAACGCCAGGTACAGGGCGAGCGTGACGATCGTGATCGCCAGGTGGTTGCTCGGGTCGAACGGCCGGACCAGCGTCCGTTCGATGCCCGCGGCGGCCGCCGCCGAGATCACCATGCCGACGACGATCGCGACGATCAACGGCAGGCCCCACTTGTCCACGGCCGTGAACGCGAGGAACGTGCCGACCATCGCCATCGCGCCCTGCGCGAAGTTGATGACGCCGGTGGCCTTGAACACCAGCACCAGCGCCAGCGCGACCATGGCGTACAGCACGCCGTTGGTCGCGCCGTCGATCACGCGCTGCAGGTACAGGGTCAGTCCGCCGTCGATGATCGCGTACACGGAGAACGCGGCCAGCAGCGCGACGACCACGCCGAGGCTGCGGGTGGCGGAACGGCGCCTGCGCGCGGCGAGGACGTCACCGCCCCTGGGTGTCCGGCCGGTCGGTGTCCCGGCCCTGTCGGTGGTCGTGATCGTCACGGCACCCTCCCTTGGGTGTCAGTAACCGAGGTAGGCGCGGCGGACGGACTCGTCGTCGCGCAGTTGGTCGGCGGGGCCGGTGACGGCGACCGTGCCCGCTTCCAGGACGTAGCCGCGGCGCGCCATCTCCAGTGCCAGCGCCGCGTTCTGCTCGACGACGACCATGGCGACCGACCGCTCCGCGCACACGCGGGCCAGCACGTCGAACAACTGCCGCACGACGATCGGCGCCAGCCCGAGCGACGGCTCGTCCAGCAGCAGCAACGTGGGACGGCTCATCAGCGCCCGCGCGATGGCGAGCATCTGCTGCTCACCGCCGGACAGGCTGCCCGCCGACGTCGACTTCCGCTCCGCCAGCCGGGGGAAGACCTCGTACCAGTAGCGGACGTCCGACTCGACGTCCCTGTCGCGGCGGACGTACCCGCCCGCGCGGATGTTGTCGTCGACGGACAGGTCCACGAGCGTGCCGCGGCCCTGCGGGACCATCGACACGCCGCGGCGGACCACGTCGTAGGTGGACTTGCCGCCGATCCGCTTGCCGCCGAAGGAGATGTCGCCCTCGGTGCGCACGAGCTGGCAGATCGACCGCAGCAGCGTGGTCTTGCCGGCGCCGTTCGCGCCGAGCACGACGACCACCTCGCCGTCGTCGACGGTGAGGTCGACACCGTGCAGGCATTCGACGTCACCGTAGAAGGCGCGGACGTCGTTGAGTTCCAGGAGCGCGGTCATACCGGTGTCCCGAGGTAGGCCTCGACGAGTTCGGGGGAGTCCCGCAGCTCGGCGGGTGTCCCGGAGACGAGGTTGCGGCCGAAGTCGAGCGCGACCACGTAGTCCGAGATGCCCATGACGAACTGCATGTGGTGTTCGACGAGCAGCAGCGTCATGTCGTGTTCCTCGCGCAGGCGCCGCAGCAGCTCGCCCAGCTCGCGGACGTCGCCGTGCGCGAGACCGCCCGCGGGTTCGTCGAGGAGCAGCAGCCGGGGCTCGGCGATCAGCGCGCGGGCCAGCTCCACCCGCTTCAACGTGCCGAACGGGAGACCCTTGCACTCGCGGTGCGCCACGTCGGCGATGCCGAAGTAGTCGAGCATCGCGTAGGCGCGGGCCCGCACCTCACGGTCCTCCCTGCGGGCCGGTCGGCCGAACAGCGCCGACACGAACCCGACCCTGCCACGGGCGTGCCTGCCGACCATCACGTTCTCCAGCACGGTCATGCCGGGCCATAGCGCGAGGTTCTGGAACGTGCGGGCGACGCCCATGCCGCTCAGCGCGGCCGCGTCGAGGCGGGCGAGATCCGTGCCGTCGAAGTGGACGCGGCCTTCGGCGAGTGGGACGAGGCGGCTGATCGCGTTGAACGCGGTGGTCTTGCCCGCGCCGTTCGGACCGATCAGCGCCGCGATCTGTCCGGTGCGGACGGAGAACGACACGTGGTCGAGCGCGGCGACACCGCCGAACCGGACAGTGACGTCTTCGAGGGTGAGTAGGTCACTCATACGACCCCCTCCGCGTGGAGGTCGGCCAGCTCGTTCTCGTCGACGTTCGCCAGTGCGGTGAGCACCGCGTCGGTGTCCGCGCCGAGCGCCGGGCCGGTGCGTTCGATCTCGCCCGGGGTGCGGGAGAACTTGGGGACGACGCCGTTCATGGGCAGCTCCGTGCCGTTCGCGGCCTGGCGCCACAGGATCATGTCGCGAGCCGCGAAGTGTTCGTCGGTGAGGATGGTCGCCGCGGTGTTGATCATCCCGACCGGGACGCCGTGCCGCTGCAACAGCTCGACCAGTTCGCCGCTGTCGTACGACTTCGTCCACGCGGCGACGAGCGTGTCCAGCTCCGCCATCGCCGCGCCGCGTGCCTGGTGGGTCGCGTACCGCGGGTCGACGGCCAGGTCGGGATTGCCCATCGCCTCGGTGAGCCTGCCGAACACCGAGTCGGCGTTGGCGGCGATGACCACCTCCGCGCCGTCCGCGGTCGGGTACACATTGGACGGTGCGACGCCGGGGAGGACGCTGCCGCTGCGGGTGCGGATGACCCCGCCGACGTGGTAGTCGGCGAGCATCGACTCCATGAGCGCGAACACCGCCTCGTAGATCGCGACGTCGACTTCCTGGCCTTCGCCGCTGGTGTCCCGTTCCCGCAGCGCGGCCAGTGTGCCGATGACGGCGAACAACGCCGCGAGCGAGTCGCCGAGGCTGATGCCCGCGCGTGCCGGAGTGTCGTCCGGGGACCCGGTGGTGTACCGGATGCCGCCCACCGCCTCGGCCACGCTGCCGAAACCCGCGTGGCCCGCGTTGGGCCCCGACTGGCCGAAACCGGAGACGTGCACGACCACGATGCCCGGGTTGACCGCACGCAGGCTCTCGTAGTCGAGGCCCCACCGCGCCATCGTGCCCGGCCGGAAGTTCTCCAGCACCACGTCGCAGTTGGCGACGAGGTCACGCACCAGGCGCTGTCCCCGGTCACTCCGCAGGTCGACGGTCACCGACCTCTTGTTCCGCGCGATCGCCGGCCACCACAGGGACTCGCCGTCCTTCGTGATTCCCCAGTGCCGCATGGGATCGCCGGTCCGCGGCGGTTCGATCTTGATGATCTCCGCGCCGTAGTCGGCGAGCAACTGGCCTGCGAACGGGCCCGCGATGAAGCTGCCCAGTTCGAGAACTCTGACTCCGCTCAGGGGACCCAACTCCGCGCCACCCTCCTGAATCGACAGTGGGCACATATTGCACACAATCCGGAGATCGAGACAAGGGTTTGTCAGCACTCTTGTTGACGCGGATCCCCGATTGTATGCTGACGACCACCTGCGATGGCGTGCGCCCGTCGCCGGGCACTCGGTGTCACCGGCCGCGTACTCTGCACGCCCGAGCGGGCAGTGAGGGGTGTTGGTCATGGGTGCGAACGACAACGGTGTGGCGGCGGCGTACGGCGGGGGACCGCTGCCGGAGGAGGGCATGGCGGGCCCGGTGCTCGCCTACAGCTCCATCCGCTCGTGGATCGTGGAAGGCAGGCTGCGACCCGGGGAGCGGCTCATCGAGGCGAAGATCGCCGCCGAGCTGAGCCTGTCCCGCACGCCGGTGCGCGAGGCGGTGCGGATGCTCGCCGCCGACGGGCTCGTCATCACCGAACGCAACCGCGGCGCGATCGTGCGGTCACTGGACCGTGGTGACGTGCTGGACCTGTACGAACTGCGTGCGCGGCTGGAGTCGTACGCGGCGGAGCTGGCCGCGGCGCGGGCCACGCCGGACGACGTCGCCGCCATCGACGCCGGCATCCGCGACTTCGGCAAGGCAATGCGGCGCAAGGACCTCGACCGCCTCGACCGCACCCGCCTGATCGGTGAGGCCAACCGCAGGGTGCACGCCGCCATCATCGCCGCCAGCAGGCACACCCGGCTCGCGCACCTGCTCAGCAGCGCGGTCGACGCACCGCTGGTGTTCGAGGCGCTGCGGGAGTTCTCCACGAAGGAACTGGAGCGGTCGAACCTCTTCCACCAGCTGATCCGCGACACGATCGCGAAGGGTGAGCCGGTGCGGGCCGCGCAGCTGATGCACGAGCACATCATGCTCGGCCGGGACCAGATCCTGCGGAACCTCGACGGCGAGGAGTAGTTTTCGCACCAGCGATTGCATACAATCGCCGACCATGGCGGACTACACGCGGATTCGGTCCACTGTGGATGCATACATCGCCACCCTCACCCTCGACCGCCCGGAACACGGCAACGCCGTCGACGACGCCATGCACTCGGAGCTGACACGCGTCTTCGCCGACATGGGTCGCGATCCCGACGTGCGTGTCGTCGTGCTCACGGGCGCGGGCACGACGTTCTGCCGTGGCGGCGACAGCAGCCCGACGCGGACGTTCACGACGCTCACCGGGCTGACACCGATCGAGGAGGCCCGGCTGATCGTGGAAACGCTGCTGGACCTGGACAAGCCGGTGATCGCCGCGGTGAACGGGGACGCGCTGGGGCTCGGCGCGATCCTCGCCAGCCTCGCGGACGTGGCGTTCGTGGCGCCGACGGCTCGCGTCGGCGACCGGCACGTGCTGGGCGGCGTCACCGCGGGCAACGGCAGCGCGGCGCTGTGGCCGGTGCTGGTCGGCCTGAACCGCGCCAAGTACCTGGTGCTGAACGGCGAACTGCTCACCGCGGACCAGGCGGTGTCGGCGGGTCTGCTGCACGAGGTGGTCGCGGACCCGCTGTCAGCGGCGCGGGAGCTCGCCACCCGCTGGGCGACGTTGTCGCCGTTCGCGTTGCGGAGCACGAAGTCCGTGCTCAACCGCCATCTGAAGGCGGCGGCGGACGAGGCCCTCGGGTACGGGCTGGCGTTGGAGGAACAGTCCCTCGCGGAGTTCACGGCTCGGCGCGCACGGTAGAGGAGACGACATGCTCGACTTCACCGGACAGGTCGCGATCGTGACGGGCGCGGGCAACGGGCTCGGCAGGCGGTACGCACTCGACCTCGCCGCGCGCGGCGCCCGGGTCGTCGCGAACGACATCGGCGTCGGCGTCGACGGTGTCGCCAACGACGACAGCCCGGCACGGCGGGTCGTCGAGGAGATCCGTGCCGCCGGGGGAGAGGCGGTGGCGGCGGAGGCGAGTGTGGCGTCCCTGGCGGGCGGCGAGGCCGTCGTGGCGCAGGCGGTCGCGGCGTTCGGCAGGCTGGACGTGCTGGTCAACAACGCCGGCATCGCCAGGACGAACCACTTCACGGACGTCAGGTACGCCGACGTCGAGGCGTCGTTGTCGGTGCACCTGCTGGGCGCGTTCCACCTGCTGCTGCCCGCGTGGCGGCACTTCGTCGCACAGGGCGGCGGCGCGGTGGTGAACACGACGTCGGCGGTCGGGGTGTTCGGGCAGCAGCGGTCGAGCGTGTACGCGGCGGGCAAGATGGGCGTCGTCGGCCTGACCAGGGTGCTCGCGCTGGAGGGCACCGCGCACGGCGTGCGGGTGAACGCGATCGCCCCGGTGGCCCAGTCCCGCATGGCGGCGGACGTCTACGGGCGGCTGAACGACAAGCTCGACCCGGCGTTCGTGTCCGCGGTCGTGCTCGCACTCGCGCACCCGTCGGCCACGGTGACCGGCGAGGTGATCTCGGCGGGCGGCGGCCGCGTCTCCCGCCTCCTGCTCGCCGCGACGGAAGGCCACTTCGACCCGAGCCTGGACGACGAGTCGGCCGCGGCGGTCCTGTCCGAGGTGGCGGCCGACGAACGCGTGGCGGCGGTCCCGAGCTGCGCGATGGACGAGATCGACCTGATCCGGGCGAACTACCCGGATCTGGCGGACTTCCGCATGGCGCCGCGCTAGTCCCGGTGAAGGCCGGTCAACCTCGGGTTGATGGTGGCGGCCAGCATGGCCTGGACGTGGCTGATCCAGCAGCCCAGTTCGTTGGTCTTCCGCGCGTTCCTGCGCTCGAACAGGAACCGGCTCAGCCCGAGCGCGATGATCCAGTCGTCGATCTCCGCCTGGTCGATGACGTGCGTGGTGCCCGCGACGACCCGGTCGCGAACCCGCCGAACCGCGGCGGTGTCCCGCAGGACGCGCGCGTGCCGCTGCCGGAACGACTGCGCCTCGCGACGGTCGCGGTAGGCGTCGGGGAACATGTCGCGCAGCACCGCCTCCGGTGAGCGGCCGCGGCGGAACCGGCCGCGGGGCTCCACCCGATCGTCCTCCAGGAGGCGCAGCAGTTGGCGCATCATCTCCGTCAGCGTCTCGGCCACGTTGTCCGTCATCCGCACCGCGATCCCGTCGCTGACGGCGACCGCGTCGAAGTCGTCGGTGATCCCGTACTGGACCTCGTCGTCGGTCACGCCGTGCGCACCGATGCGTGAATGCCGCGGCGCTGGAACGCGACGGCGAGCTGCTCGGCCTCGTCCCGTCCCGGCAGCTCCGCCACGTCCGCCGTCCCGTCCTGGTCGATCCGCCTGGTCAGACCCAGCGCGTCGTCGAACGAGAAGGAACACAGCGTTTGCAGGTAGTGCACGACAACTTCGAAACAGGTCACATGGTCGTTGTGCAACGCGACTCTGAACACGCGCGCATGCTAACCGTACAGTGATCGGCCATGTGGGATGGCGTCGACCGGGTCGGCGACGCGGCCGTGTGGGCGCTGTCCCGCCTGCACGACCCGCGCTGCGTGGCGGGCTGGTCGAGCAATTGACCGGGCCAGGCCTCGGCTTCGGCACCGTCGAGACTCACTTCCCACGCGATGGTCACGTGGTGTCGTCGCCCGCCGTGCACGAGTGCTCGTCTCCTTGCCGGACCACGCAGGCGTCCTCCTCGACGCCGTGGTGACCCGCCTGGAGACCGAGCCGAACCAGCACCTCGTGTCGAACCTGTGCGCGGTGCTCGGCGCGTGGGGTCCGGCGGCCACCGTCGCCGCGCCGGTCCTCGACCGGTTGCTCTTCCGGCCCGCCACCTGCGCGCGGCGGCGAAGGCGCTCGGTGGGATCGGCCCGGCGGCCGCCCGGGCCACGGACACCCTTCGCGTGCTGATCAGGTCCGGTGACGACTGGGTGCGGGTCGAGTCCGCGCACGCGTTGTGGCGCGTCACCGGCGACACGGCCGAAGCGCGCGCGGTGCTGACGGACGAAGTCCGGCCGCTCGTCGACGGCGACGTCCTCCCGGTGCGGCGTGCCGCGTTGCGCTACCTCGCCGACATGGGAGCCGCGACCGAGCCGGTGCTCGCCGTCGCGCGTGCCGTCGAGAGCAGTCCGCGCAGGCTGGCGGACTCCGGTGGCTGGCGGACGTTCGTCCAGGACGAGGAGATCCGCGCGGCCGCCGCCGCGATCACGCGGTCTCGATGACGCACAGCAGGTCGCGCACCTCCAGCACGTCGCCGTTGTCGCCCTGCAGTTCCCGGACCACTCCCGACTGCGGGGCGGTGATCACCTGCCGGGCCTTCTCCGCCTCGATCTCGACCAGGTCCGCGCCCTCGGCGACCTCCTCGCCGTCCTCGACGTACCAGTCGACGATCTCGGCGTCGCTCATGCCCATCGACAGCTGGGGGAGCCTGACCTCGTGTCGTGCCAACGTGTTCTCCTTCAGACGAACGTGCGGCGCACCGCCGCGACGACCTTGTCCTTGTTCGGGTAGATCTGCTTCTCCAGCGCCGGGCTGAACGGCACGTGCGTGTCGTCCGTCGTGACGCGGACTACCGGGCCACGCAGTGCGCTGAAGCACTCCTCGGTGACGTGGGCGGCGATCTCGCTCGCGGCGCTGCACGTGCGGTTGGCCGGGTCGACCACCACGAGCCTGCCCGTGCGCGTGACCGACTCGAGGATCGTCGGCCAGTCCATCGGGACCAGCGTCCGCGGGTCGATCACCTCGGCGCTGATGCCATCCTCCGCCAGCTCGGACGCCGCCTGCTCGGCCAGGAACGCACCCAGTCCGATGCCCACGATCGTCACGTCCGTGCCCGCACGCCGCACCGCCGCGGACCCCAGCGGCACGATGTGGTCCTCCGCTGTGGGGAGCGGGCCGCGGCCCTTGCGGCCCCACAGGTTCGCGTCCTCGAAGCACAGCACAGGGTTGTCGTCGCGGATCGCGGACTTCAGCAGGCCCAACAGGTCCGGCGCGGTCGACGGGAGGATGATCTTCAGGCCCGGCACGTTCATGAACATCGGGTACGGCCGGTCGGCGTGGTGGCCGGCGGTGCCACCGTGGTAGTACAGCGCGGCCCGCACGACCACCGGCAGCGTCGCCTGCCCGCCGAACATGTACCGCGCCTTCGCGAGCTGCGACACGAACTGGTCCATGGCGCCGAACACGAAGCTCGCCACCGTCAGGTCGATGATCGGCCGCAGGCCGGCCATCGCGGCACCGGCCGCCACGCCGATCGACCCGGCCTCGGCCAGCGGCAGGTCACGGACCCGGGACGGGCCGAATGTCTCCAGCGCACCCGCGGCCGCGCCGAACACGTTGGCGCGCAGGTCCTGCCCCATCAGGATCACCCGCTCGTCGCGGGCCATCTCCTCGGTCTGCGCGCGGTTGATGGCCTGCAGGAAACCGAGCTGCTTGGCACGGGTCGCCGTGGTCATGCGGAAGCCTCCGAGTACACGTCGGTGTAGGCCGCCTCCGGCGGCGGGAACGGGGACGCCTTGGCGAACTCGACCGCCGCGTCCACTTCGGACCGCACGGCCGCCGTCACGGCGGCCAGCTCGGTGGCGTCGAAGCCCCAGCCGACGAGCCGGTCGTGGAACAGCGTCACCGGGTCCACCGTGGAGAACCAGCTGTCCACGACGGACTGGTCGCGGTAGGGCGACGGCACTGTCAACCCGTACGCGTGCTCGTGGAACCGGTACGTCTTCGCCTCCACGAGCGACGGCCCGTCCCCGTCCCGTGCCCGGCGCACCGCGGAAAGCGTCGCCCGGTAGACCGCCAGCACGTCCTGACCGTCCACTGTGACACCCGGCATCGAGTAACCCGCCGCCCGCATCGACACGTCGGGCACCGACAGGGACTCCGACGCCGTGACGCTCACCGCGTAGCCGTTGTTCTCGCAGAAGTAGATGACCGGCAGCCGCCAGATGCTCGCTATGTTCATCGACTCGTGCAGCACGCCCTCGCTGGCGGCGCCGTCGCCGAAGAAGCACAGCGCGACCTGCCCGGAGCCCTTCACCTGGGCCGCCAGCCCCGCGCCGGTCGCGACCGGGATGGCAGAGCCGACGATGCCGGACTCGCCGAGGCTGCCGACGGAGAAGTCGGCCAGGTGCATGCTGCCGCCCTTGCCGCCGCACACGCCGGTCGCCTTGCCGAGCAGCTCGGCCATGAGCGCGTCGAGTCGCGCGCCCTTCGCGATCGGGTGGCCGTGCGAGCGGTGGTTGCCGGTCATGTAGTCCGATGTCTCGGTGGCGAGGCACGCGCCGACGACGGCGGCCTCCTGTCCGATCGAGAGGTGGACCATCGCGGGCAGGTCGCCCGCGTGGAACAGGGCGATGGTGGCTTCCTCGAACAGCCGGACGCGCTGCATCCCGCGCATCATCTCGATGGCGAGCGCGTGTCCCTCGGTGCCCGCGAACTCGGCGGGGAGGGCGGCGGACTCGGTGCTGACGGTCATTGGCGGGACTCCTGTGTCCTTGGCTGAAACGGGCGCCGCGTCGTCAATCTAGGTTCCGACCAGCGGCTTTGGCAATAGTCAACACAAACGTTGACGTAGACGTGCCGTGCGGCTACCGTCGTCGTCAACACGAGTGATGACGCGAGGAGTCACGCGAAATGGTTGGCAAGTTGCACGACGCGCTCGAGGCCGTCGCCCGTGGCGAGTTCGTCGTCGTGGTGGACGCGGCCGACCGGGAGAACGAGGCGGACCTCGTGCTCCCGGCCGCGCACATGACACCCGAGAAGATGGCCTTCCTGCTGCGACACTGCTCCGGGATCGTCTGCGTGCCGATGACCGCCGAGCGCGCCGACGCGCTGGACCTGCCGCTGATGGTCGCCGACAACACCGAGCGTCACAGCACGGCGTTCACCGTCACCGTGGACGCCCTCGACCGCACGACCACCGGGGTGTGCGCGAGTGACCGCGCGATCACCGCCCGCAGGCTGGCGGACCCGAACGCCCGGCCGGAGGACTTCTCCCGCCCGGGCCACATGTTCCCGCTCCGCGCGCACACCGACGGTGTCCTCGGGCGTGCCGGGCACACGGAGGCGGCGGTCGACCTCGGCGCCATGGCGGGAGTCGAGCCGGTGATGGTGATCTGCGAGCTGACCCGGCCCGACGGTGGCATGGTCCGCGGCGAGGACGTCGCCGAGTTCGCCGCCCGCTACGACCTGCCGGTGATCGGGATCGCGGACATCGCGGCCGCCCGCAAGCGGGAACGCGAGGTGCCGGACATCCCGTTGCCGACCGCGTACGGCGAGTTCACCGCGACCCTGACCGAGGACGACGGCACGGAGCACCTGGTGCTGTCGCTGGGCGACCTGTCCGGACCGGACCCGGTACTGGTGCGCGTGCACTCCGAATGCGCGACCGGTGACCTGTTCGAGTCCCTGCGGTGCGACTGCGGCGAGCAGCTGCGGTCCGGTCTGCGGGCGATCGCCGAGGCGGGCCGCGGGGTGTTGGTCTACGAACGCGGGCACGAGGGCCGGGGGATCGGCTTGGCGGACAAGTTCCGCGCCTACGCGCTGCAGGACCGGGGTGCGGACACCGTGGACGCGAACCTGCGGCTCGGCCACCCGGCCGACGCCCGCGACTTCGCGCCCGCCGCGGAGTTGCTCACCCGGCTGGGGCTCACGGACGTGGTGCTGCTGACCAACAACCCGGACAAGGTGCGCGCGCTGCGCGCGGCCGGGCTGCGGGTCACCGCGCGTCCACTCCGGACGGTCCCGGCCCGGGAGAACGTGCACTACCTCCACACCAAGCAGGTCCGGCTCGGCCACGACCTCGGTCTGGCGTCGACCGGGACCACCGACGGACGGGAGCCGTGGTGACCGCGATGGCGGAAGACGTGAGTCCCGACCGGTTCCGGTCGGTCATGCGGCACGTGCCCACGGGTGTGGCCGTCGTGGCGGCGGCGACGGACAGCGGACCGGCCGGGCTCGCCGTCGGCACGTTCGTGTCGGTGTCGCTGCGGCCGCCGCTCGTCGGGTTCTTCGTCGACCGCACGTCGACGACGTGGCCGAGGATCGAGCCGACCGGGCGTTTCACCGTCAACGTCCTCGCGGAGGACGACGAGGCCACCTGCCGCGCATTCGCGACGTCCGGCGGGAACAAGTTCGACGGGGTCGCCTGGCACCCCTCGCCGAAGGGCTCCCCGGTGCTGGACACCGCGCTCGCGTGGTTCGACTGCGAGCTGAACGCGGTCACCGACGCGGGCGACCACCGGTTCGTCCTCGCGGACGTGCACGACCTGTCGGCGCGATCGGCGGGGCGCCCGCTGGTCTTCTGCCACGGCACCTACCAGCGGCTGGGGGACCAGCCCACGACAACACGAAGGGTCTGACCCCGATGCGAGTCGGATACACCACGATCTTCCAGGGCGGCGGCGACGCGAGCGACGACCAGCGCGTCTACCGCGACGAACTGGCCCTGTGCGACCTCGCCGAGCCGCTCGGCTTCGAGATGCTGTGGGGCGTCGAGCACCACTTCACCTCCTACACGATGTGCCCCGACCCGGTGCAGTTCCTGTCCTACATGGCCGGTCGCACCAAGGACATCCTGCTGGGGTCCGGCGCGGTGATCCTGCCGTGGCACGACCCCGTCCGGGTCGCCGAGCAGGTGACGATGCTCGACCTGATGTCCGGCGGCCGGTTCGTCTTCGGCATGGGCCGCGGTCTCGGCCGCATCGAGTTCGAGGGCCTGCGCGTGCCGATGGACGAGTCACGGGCGCGGTTCGTCGAGTCGGCCGAGATCGTGCTGCGGGCGCTGGAAACCGGGGTCCTGGAGGCGGACGGCAAGTACTACCAGATCCCCAAGCGTGACCTGCGGCCCGCGCCGGTGAAGTCGTTCCGCAACCGCCTGTACGCGGCCGCGGTGTCGCCGGAGTCGGTGCGGATCATGGCCGACGTCGGCGCCGGCATCCTCATCAACCCCCAGAAGGACTGGGAGGAGGTCTCGTCGGACATGCGGACCTACCGCGAGCAGTTCCGCGAGCTGAAGGGCACCGACGCCCCGGCCCCGATGGTCACCGGCTGGGTGTGCTGCGACAAGGACCCGGTCAAGGCGAAGGACATGGCGCAGGAGTACATCGGCGCCTACTACGAGTCGGTGATGTCGCACTACGAGCTGGGCGGGCGGCACTTCGCGAACACGCAGGGCTACGAGTACTACCGCAAGCTCGCGTCCTACATCCAGAACAAGGGCAGCAGCAAGGTCGTCGACAACTTCATCGAGCTGCAGATCTACGGCACGCCCGACCAGTGCTACGAGCGGATCATGGACATCCGCTCCAAGGTCGGCAACGACGGGTTCAACGCGGTCTGCTCGTTCTCCGGGATGTCCCGCGAGATGGCGGAGGCCAACATGCGGCTGTTCGCCGGCGAGGTCATGCCGCGCCTGAAGGAGGTCCCGCCGGTGGACTTCGCGGAACTCGAAGCGGCGGGAGCACAGGCATGACCGCGCCACGGATCGTCGCGAGTGGACTCCGCTTCCCGGAGGGACCGACCTGGCTGGGTGACGGGTCGGTCGCGGTCGTCGAGATGAAGGGCGAGTCGGTCAGCCGGGTCGCCGCCGACGGCGCCGTCACGGTGCTCGGTGACTGCGGTGGCGGGCCGAACGGCAGCGCGCTGGGCGCTTCCGGGGAGGTGTACGTCGCCAACAACGGCGGGCTCTCCGCCGAGGGCACCGGCTACTGGCACGCCCCGCGTGAGTTCGACGGCCGCGTGCAGCGCGTCGACCCCGACGGGACGGTCACGACCGTCGGCGGCACGCTGCCCGGCGACGCCCCGCACCGGCCCAACGACCTGTGCTTCGGCCCGGACGGCACGCTGTACGTCACCGACAGCGCCAACTGGGAGGACCTGCGGAACATCCGCCCGGGCCGGATCGTCGCGATCGGACCGGACGGCACGCAACTCGGGCACGTCGTGGTGCCCGCGATGCCCAACGGTGTCGCGTTCGGTCCGGACGGACGGCTGTACCTGAGCCAGTCGCTGACCCGCAAGGTGCTCGCGTTCGAGGTGGACGGCGGCGAGTTCGGCGAGCCGCGGCAGGTGCTGAAGCTGCCGTCGGGCATGCCGGACGGGTTCGCGTTCGACGGCGACGGCACCCTGTACGTGTGCGGCAGCATCGGCGACGCCATCCACGTCTACGTGGACGGCGAGCTGAAGGAGTCCATCGAGACCGGCAAGGGCACACAGCCCACCAACTGCTGTGTCGGTGCGGACGGTTCCCTGTACGTCACGTTCGGCCAGATCGGGCAACTCGTCGCCTACGACCTGGGACTGACTCCCGGCACCGTCCACACCGGATCGATCGCGGGAGCCGCCGCCATGAGCGGAGCTTGCGGAGCGAATCAACAAACACAGGGCGACCGCGAGCGGCGCCCCGGAGCCTGCGAGGGGGCGTCGTGAAGCTGGCCCTGATGTACGAGCTGCCCGTGCCGCGCCCGTGGGGGCCGGACAGCGCCTACAACGCGTTCGAGAACACGCTCCAGCAGATCGAGCTGGCCGACCGGCTCGGGTTCCACAGCGTGTGGACCGTCGAGCACCACTTCCTCGACGAGTACTCGTTCTCCTCCGCGCCCGGCGTGTTCTACGGCGCCATCGCGGCCCGCACGGAGAACATCCGCATCGGCCACGGCGTGCGGCTGCTGCCGTTCCCGTACAACCACCCGGTGCGGGCGGCGGAGGCGGCGGCCACCGTGGACATTCTCTCCAAGGGACGCCTGGAGTTCGGCACCGGCCGGTCCGGCACCCGCCTGGAGATCGAGGGCTTCGGCATCAGCCCGCCGGACACGCGTCCCATGTGGGAGGAGGCCCTGGACGTCATCGTCGGCTGCTGGACCGAGGAGGAGTTCAGCTGGGACGGTGAGTTCTTCAAGCTGCCGCCGCGCGGGGTCGTGCCCAAGCCGATGCAGGCGCCGCACCCGCCGATCTGGGGCGCCAGCTCCAGCGCGGACAGCCACGAGATCATCGGGCAGAAGGGGCTGGGCCTGCTGTCGTTCTCGGTCGCGGTGCCGCCGGAGGCGCTCACCAAGCGCATCGGCCGGTACCACGAGGGCCTCGAACAGGTGAAGCCCGTCGGGAAGTTCGTCAACAACCGGATCGCGACGTTCGCGCAGGCCCACTGCGCGGAGACCACGGCGGAGGCCCACAATGACTCCCGTGAGGCGTTCCCGTGGTACATCCAGACGTCGCTGAAGACCATCGCCGAACTCGGCGCGTGGCAGGAGGGCACGAACCTCGGCAGCTACGAGTACGCCCGCAAGCTGCTCGGCGGCATGGACCTGACGGACCTCGACTTCGACTACCTCGTGAACAACGAGACCGTCCTCTGTGGCGACCCCGACCATTTCGTGTCCATGTGCCGACGCTACGAAGCGGTCGGCGTCGACGTCTTGCTCCTGCTCGTGCAGTCGTACAACATCCCGCACGAGAAGGTGATGCGCTCCATCGAACTGATCGGCACCGAGGTAATGCCGAAGCTGTCCTGACCTCTCGCGACAACTCCGGAGTGGACAATGGTGGTCCAGCAGAACTCCCGCATCTCGGACTGGATCCGGATCAACGCCAGTACCGTGCCCGACAGGGACTGTTTCGTCACCGACACCGACAGCTACACGTTCCGCCAGGTGAACAGCAGGGTCAACCGCATCGCCTCCGCCCTCGCGCGGATGGGGGTCGTGAAGGGTGACCGGGTGGCACTCTTCGCCACCGACTCGCCACAGTACGTGGAGACCCTGCTGGCCTGCATGAAGCTCGGCGCGGTGTACGTGCCGCTGAACTTCCGCCTCGCCAGGCCCGAGCTGCAGACGCTGCTGCGGACCGCCGAGGCCAAGGTGCTGTTCTTCTCCGACCGGTACACCGACATGGTGCGCGCCGTCGACGTGCCGGGCATGGTCGCGACGATCAGCTACGACTCGGACTCCGGCGACGAGTCCTACGAGCGGCTCGTCGCCGACTCCGACGACGTCGAGATCGACACGCCCGTCGCCGACGACGAGCTGGTGTGCCTCGCGTTCACCAGCGGCACCACCGCGCTGCCCAAGGGTGTCATGCACAGCCAGCGCATGGCCAAGCACATGGTCATGCAGTGCATCGTCGAGCGGCGGATGACGAACATCTCGTTCCACTACTCGGCGGCGCCGCTGTTCCACGTCGGCGGCATGCTCTACACGCTCGCCGGTGTCGCACGTGGACACACGTCGCTCGTGCTGCCCGCGTTCGACGCGAAGACCGTCGCGCACTGGATGGCCAACCGTGGGCTGGACGGCGTGTTCCTGGTCCCCACGATGATCGACACGCTGCTGCACGAACCGGCCGTCATCGAGGGCGACTTCTCCCAGCTCGGCTCGATCGGCTACGGCGCGGCGCCCATGTCGCCGTCGCTGCTGCGCCGGGCGATGGACCGCTTCCACTGCGACTTCATGAACATGTTCGGCGCGGGCACCGAGGCGGGGTTGCAGACCGTGCTCACCCCGGAGGACCACCGGCTGGCGCTGGCCGGCCAGGAGCACCTGCTCGGGTCGATCGGCAAGGCCGGCATGGGCGTGGTCCTGCGCCTGTGCGACCCCGACGAGACCGGCGGCCTGGTCGACGTGCGCGACGGCGAGGTCGGCGAGATCGTCACCCGCTCCGACGCGGTCATGTCCGGGTACCTGAACCAGCCGGAGGAGACCGCGAAGGTCCTGGTCGACGGCTGGTTCCGCGGCGGGACATGGCGTGGCGGGACCCCGACGGCTACCTCTACCTGTCCGGGCGCAAGAAGGACATGATCATCCGGGGCGGCGAGAACATCTACCCGGTGGAGATCGAGGACGTCCTCGGCCGCTACCCGGGGGTTCGTGAGGTGGCCGTGGTCGGCGTGCCGGACGAGCACTGGGGCGAGGTCGTGCGTGCCCACGTCGTCCTGGAGGCGGGGGCGTCGCTCGACGAGGACGCGGTACGGGCGTACTGCCGGGACCGGCTCGCGGGGTACAAGGTGCCCGCGACGTTCCACGTCGACGAGGAACTGCCGCGCAACGCCAGTGGGAAGGTCCTCAAACGAGCGCTCCGTGCGGTCTAGGGTGAGGGCGGCAGAGATCGTGTCTGGACCGCGAGGGGGTTCGATCGGGAGTGGCCGCGCCACGTCAACGCCGTACCGCGAAGGCAGCGGAACCTGCGAGCGACATCGCTCGCAGGCGCATGGAGCGCCGCCAGGCGAGCGGCCGCCGGTCGGACGCCCGCTGGGCGGAGATCCTCGCGGGCGCGGGCCGCGTGTTCGCCCGGCTCGGCTACGGCCAGTCGACGCTGGAGGACGTCGCCACCGAGGTGGGCATCCGCCGCGCGACGCTGTACTACTACGTCGGGACGAAGGAGGAGCTGCTGGTCGGCCTCCTGCACGACCCGATCGAGACGATGCGCACGCGCCTCGAAGAGGTCGCGGCCCAGCCCGACCCGGCGCGGGAACGCCTGGCCGCCGCGCTGCGCGAGTACGTCCGCACGATGGCGGAGCTGCCGGAACTGTTCATCTTCCTCAGCGAGAACGTGCACCAGGTGATGTCCGGCCCGGAGGCCGACCACATCCGGGAGAACGCCGACCGGTACGGCCGCGTGCTCGCACAGGTGATCAAACAGGGGGCCGACGCGGGCGAGTTCCGCTCGGACATCGACCCGTCGATCGCCGTGATGGGCATCATCGGCATGTTCAACTGGATCCACCGCTGGTACAACCCGGAGGGCGAACGCAGCCTGGCCGACTTCGGCGAGGTCTTCATCGAGATGACCCTGTCCTCACTGGCGCCGAAGAACTGACTCCCGGCGGCCCGGCATGAGCCGGGTCGCGTTCGTGACCGGCGGTGGTCGGGGGATCGGCGCCGCCACGGCGCGGCGGATCGCCCGGGCGGGCGTCGCCGTCGTGGTCGCCGACCGGGACCTCGACGCCGCGCGTGCCGTGGCCGACGAGGTCGGCGGGCTCGCGGTCCGCGTGGACGTGTCCCGGCCCGACCAGGTCGCCGCCGCTGTCGAGCAGGCCGTCGCCTGGGGTGGTGGGCTGCACCTCGCCTACAACAACGCCGGGGTCACCGGGGTGCGGGCCGAGCTGGCCGACTACCCGGACGACGTGTTCTGGCGCGTGCAACAGGTCAACGTCGGCGGTGTCCTCGCCTGCATGCGGGCGGAGATCCCGCACCTGCTCGCCGCCGGTGGCGGCGCGATCGTCAACGCCGCCTCCGGAGCCGGGCTGCGCGGGGTGCCACGGTCGAGCGCCTACGTCGCCAGCAAGCACGCCATCGTCGGGCTGACCAGGACCGCCGCCGTCGAGTACGCCGTCCGCGGTGTCCGCGTGAACGCCGTCGCGCCCGGCCTCGTGCGGACCGGGCTGGTCGACGGGCTCGACGACTTCGCCGCCGCCCACCCGACCGGCCGGGCAGCCGAACCGGAGGAGGTCGCCGAGGCCGTGTGGTGGCTCCTCGACCGCGCCCCGTTCGTCACCGGCGCCGTGCTGCCCGTCGACGGCGGTCTCCTCGCACCCGTCCCGGGGTTGTCATGACCGCGCCGCGGCCCGCTGACTGCCGGGTACTGCCCCCGGACGCCCTGACCGGCAGGACCGCGTTGGTGACCGGTGCCGGGTCCGGGATCGGGCGGGCCGTCACCCTGCGGCTCGTCGAGCTGGGCGCCACCGTCGTCGGGGTCGGGCGGCGGGCCGACGCGCTCGCCGGGACCGCGGACCTGGCGGGGGAGCGGTTCCGGCACACGGTGCTCGACGTCCGCGACAGGGACGCCGCCGCCGCGTTCGTCGCCGGGCTCGGGCCGCTGGACCTGCTGGTCAACAACGCGGGCGGCCAGTTCGTCGCCCCCGCTGCCGACATCTCCCGCCGCGGCTTCGCCGCCGTCGCCGACCTGAACCTCACCGCGCTCGCCGCGCTCGTCCAGGCGGCGCGCCCCGGGCTGGCGGCGGCACGCGGCCGGATCGTCAACCTGTCGCTGTCCGCGCCGGACCGCGGCGTCGCCGGGCTCGCGCACTCCGCCGCCGCCCGTGCCGGCGTCGCGGCCCTGACCAGGTCGCTCGCCCGGCAGTGGCGGGACGTCCGGCTGTTCTGCCTCGCGCCCGGCACCGTGCTCACCGACGGCGTCGGTGACGAGCTGCCACCGGACGTGCTGGCGCGGATCGTCGCCGGCACGCCGCTGCGCCGGGACACCACGCTCGCCGAGGTCGCCGAGTGGGTGGCGGCGCTCGGGTCCGGGGTCGCCGACGCCGTGAGCGGTGCGTTGATCGAACTGGACGGGGGATCCGGGCTCGTCTCGGCCGCGTCCCTGACCGGATAGGAGGCGCCGCGTGGAGCGCGTCGAGATCGTCGAGGTGTCACCGCGGGACGGCCTGCAGAACGAGGCCACCACACTGTCCACAGCGGACAAACTGGAGCTGGTCGACCGGGCCGCGCGCACCGGCGTGCGCCGGATCGAGGTGACGTCGTTCGTCCGCCCCGACCGCGTGCCGCAGCTCGCCGACGCCGCCGAGGTCGCCAGAGCGTTGCCCGGTAACGGCATCGACTACAGCGCCCTCGTGCTCAACGTCCGCGGCTACGAACGGGCCGTCGCGACCGGCATCCGCGAGGTGACCACCGTCGTGCTCGCCAGCGACACGTTCAGCACCCGCAACCAGGGCACGACCACCCGCGAAGCGCTCGACGTGGTGCGGGAGATCCGCGGCCGCGGCCGGGTCGACGGGGTGAAGGTCGCGGTCACGATCGGCGCGTCGTTCGGGTGCCCGTTCGAGGGCGAGGTGCCCGAGGACCGGTTCACGTCCGTCGCCGCGGCGGTCGCCGACCTCGGCGCGGACGAGGTGTGCCTCGCCGACACCATCGGCGTCGCCGTACCGTCCGATGTGGAGACCCGGTTCGGGATCCTGCGCGGGCTGTCGCCGGACGTGCCGATGCGGATCCACCTGCACGACACCCGCGGCACCGGCGTGGCGAACGCGGTGGCCGCCGTGCGCAGCGGGGTGCGGGCGCTCGACGCGTCGCTCGGCGGCATCGGCGGCTGCCCGTTCGCGCCGGGCGCGTCCGGCAACGTGGCCACCGAGGACGTCGTCTACACGTTGCACCGCATGGGTTACGACACCGGCCTGGACCTCCGCGAGACCATCGAGCACGCCACGTGGGTGACCGGAAAGCTGGGGGTGCCGCTCTCCGGCCGGCTCGCGAAGGTCGGCGGGTTCCCGAAGTGATCCACGCGCTGCTCATCCCGAACGTGGGCTGGCCGGAACTGCTCGCACGGGCGCGGCGGCTGGAGGACATGGGCGTCACGACGGTGTGGGTCGACGACCACCTGCTCAACCCCGCCCACCCGGAACAGCCGTGGCTGGACGCGTGGAGCGTGCTCCCGGCGCTCGCGGCGGCGACGACCACGATCCGGCTGGGGCCGTTGGTGGCCAACGGAGTCCTGCGCCCACCGGCCGTGCTGGCCCGCCACGCGCTGTCGGTCGACCACATCTCCGGCGGCCGTCTCGAACTCGGCCTCGGCTCAGGGTACGCGGCCGCCGACCGCGCCGTGGGCCGGGACGTCCCGTTCGCGGACGTGGTCGAGACCGTGGCGGCCGCAGTACGCGGCGCCCCGGTCCTGGAGGGCTTCCCCGCGCTGGCACCGGTCGGCCGGATCCCGCTCACCGTGGCCGCACACGGCGAGAAGGCATTGCGGATCGCGGCGAGACACGCGGACCGCTGGGTGTCCTACGGTGGTTTCGGGATGAGCATGGACGACCACCTCGCGCTCACGAGGCGGCGCGCCGAGCACGTCGGCCCGATCAGGAAGATGCTGCTGGCGGGCAGCCCGGCCGTCACCGCGACACCGATCTGGCGCTCGGCGACGGCGGTCGAGGACTTCACCGGCCGCTACCGCGAGGCGGGCATCGACGAGTTCGCCTTCTACTACCCACCTGGTCCGATGTGGAGGGACGACAACGCGGACCGCGTGTTCGAGGTCTACGTGACGAGCTGATCCAGCGCCGCCCACAACGCCTCCGGCACGGGCGTGTGGAGCGACGCGAGGTTCTCCCGCACCTCGGTCGTCGACCGCATGCCCGCGACCACCCGGCGCACCGCGGGATGCCGCAGCGGGAACCGCAACGCGGCCTGGGGCAGCCGCACGCCGTGCGCCTCGCACATCGCGGCCATCACCCGCACGCGGGCGAGCACCTCGGCGGGCGCGTCGCGGTAGAGGTACTTCGCGCCCAGGTCGGCGAGCAGGCCCGAGTCGAACGGTGCCGCCGCCAGCACCTCCACGCCACGCGTCGCGCACGCGTCGAGCAGCCCGGCCGCGTCGCGGCGGGTGAGGCTCCACCGGTTCGCGATCATCACCACGTCCACGACACCGAGCAGCGCACGGGCGGTCGCCACCGACGTCGTGCCCACGCCGACCGCACCCACCTCCGGCAGCTCACGCAGCGCCGGGAAGGTCTCCGCGAGCGCCACCTCCAGGTGGTCGTCGGGGTCGTGCACGAACACCGTGTCGACGCGGTCCAGACCCAGCCGGTCGAGGCTCGCACCGACACCGCGTTTCACGGCGGTCGCGGTGAAGTCGAACGACGGCTCCCTGCGCGTGGTGTCCGTGCCGTACGGGTCGGCGATCGCCATCCGCACCCGGCCGACCTTCGTCGACACCACCACCTCGTCCCGCGGCCACCAGCGCAGTGCCTCGCCGAGCAGCCGTTCACCCGTGCCGTCGCCGTAGCTGGGCGCGGTGTCGAAGTGCCGGATGCCACCCGCCCACGCGGCACTGAGCGCCGCCATGGACTCGGTCCACCCGGCGTCGCCGCGCGCACCGATCGGACCGCACCCGAACACGAGCGCGCTCATGCCAGCAGCTCGCGGTCGTAATCGCGGGCCTGCGCGGGCGTGGACCGCGTGGCCACCCGCAGCGACCGCACCAGCAACGCGGCGGACGGTTCGGCCAGTCGCTTCACCGCGGCCTCCGGATCACCGAACCGGGCCAGCCCCGCGGCCCGCAACCCGTGCGCGTTGACCGACTCGGTGAACAGCAGGCCGCTGGCCCGCGCGCCACCCAGCGCGGCGGGTAGCGACGAGGTGAGGCCGAGCGCCAGCACCGTCGCGGCGTCGACGTCGACCACCGCGTCGTCGGTCACGAACCCGAGGGTCACCGACGCGAGCACGGCCAGCGCGCTCGCGTCGCACCGTCCACTCACGACCGCGACGCTCGGCAGCGCCGCGGTGTCCAGCCCGCGCACGAACGCCGCCACGTCGTCCGAGTACTCGAGGCCCGCCGCCGTGACGAGCACGGCATCACCCACAGCTGTCCGCAACTCCTTGACGGAGGGGGAGATTCGCGCGATCGACATGGCCATCCTCACTGTCCGGTGAACCGCGGCTGCCGCTTCTCCAGCAGCGCCGTGATTCCCTCGACGTGGTCCGTGCTCGTCAGCATCAGCAGCAGCTGCTGCCGCTCGTACTCCAGGGCCGCCGACAGCGGCAGTTCCTCCGCCCGCCGCAGAGCCGCGCGTGCCGCCGTCACGGCCAGCGGTCCGTTCGCCGCGATCTCCGCCGCCACCGTGACCGCGGCGGGCACCAGCCGTTCCGGGGGCACGATCCGGTGCACCAGGCCGAGATCACGGGCCTCGAACGCGTCCACGGTCCGGCCGGTCAACACCACCCCGGTCGCCGCGTACCGGCCCGCCGCCCTGGCCCACCGCTGCGTGCCGCCCGCGCCGGGGACGAGGCCCAGCTTCACCTCCGGCTGCCCGAACACCGCGGTGTCGGCCGCCACCACGAGGTCGGCGGCGAGCGCCAGCTCACAGCCGCCGCCGAGCGCGAACCCGGCGACCGCCGCGACGAGCACCGTGTCCACCGCGCCGATCCGCCGCCAGCATGCGCCTCGCGCCGACGCCGCGTAGTCGACCGGTGCGACGTCCCGCAGCTGCCGCACGTCCGCGCCCGACGCGAACAGCGTGCCGCCGCCGGTCAGGACGATCGCGTGCACGGCCGGGTCGGCGTCGAGCGCGTCGAGCGTGTCGGCCAGTTCGACCAGCAGGTCGGTCGACAGCGCGTTGCGGTTCTCCGGCGAGTCCAGCGTGACGACCGCGACCGGATCGTCCCTGCTGACGGTGACCTTGCCCATGCTCGGCAGCCCCTTGACTTCATAGGTCCCCTGTGTACGGTTGTCAGCATCTACGTCGACGTTGATTTTGGCAAGGTTGATGGCGAGGAGACGCGACCATGACGGTGCTCTGGGAACCGACGTTGGACTCCGACGCCACGGGGTGGCGGGACCTGGCGCGCAAGGTCGCCACGGAACGGTTCGCGCCGCTGGCCGAGGATCTCGACCGCGAGCAGCGGTACCCGTTCGAGCACATCGACACGTTCGTCGAGACCGGGCTGTCCGGGATGCTCGTGCCGGCCGAGCACGGCGGCGCGGGTCTGTCGATGACCGCGATCACCGCGGTGGTGGAGGAGGTCTCCGCCGCGTGCGCGTCGACCGGCGCCATCCTCGCCGCACACGCGCTCGGGGCGGTGCCGGTCCGCCTGGCGGGCACCGACGAGCAGAAGCGCGACCTGCTCGGCCCGTTGCGCGCGGGCGAGGCGATCAGCTTCGCGCTCACCGAGGAGGGCGCGGGCAGCGACGCGGCCGCGATCCGCACGCGCGCCGAGCCCGACCGCGACGGGTACCGGCTCACCGGCGAGAAGATCTACATCGGCAACGGCAGCGTCTCCACCCGCTACGTGGTGTTCGCGAAGACCGATCCGGACGCCGGCGCGCGCGGCATCACCGCGTTCGTCGTGCCCGCCGACGCGCCCGGCGTGGTGATCGACCGCGTCGAGGACAAGATGGGCATCCGCGGCACCCGCACGAGCAATCTCAAGCTGCACGACGTGCGCGTCGAAGCAGCCGACGTGCTCGGGCAGGTGAACCGCGGGCTGAAGCTCGCGTTGCGGACGCTCGACCTCGGCCGTGTCAGCGTCGCCGCGCAGGGGCTCGGCATCGCCTACGCCGCGTATCAGTTGGCCGCGCGGGAGGCCGCGCGCAGGCACACGTTCGGCAGGCCCATCATCGAGAACCAGGGCATCGGGTTCCGGCTCGCCGACCTCGCCGTGGACCTGTCCGCCGCGCGGATGCTGACCTACCAGGCCGCCGCTGCCTACGACGCCGGGCAGTCGGTGTCGCTGCCGGGCGCGATGGCGAAGCTGCACACGAGCGAGGTCGCGCACCGGGCCGTGGACCTGGCCGTCCAGGTGTACGGCGGTGACGGCTTTTGCAAGCCGTGCCCGGCCGAACGGCTCTACCGCGACCAGCGCGTGCTGGAGATCTACGAGGGCTCGTCGGAGATCCAGCGGCTGGTGCTGTCGCGTGCGATCGCGACCGAGGTCACGGCATGAGCCACGTGGTGATCGAGGTCGCGGGCGAGTTCGGTCTCGCGGAGGCCGCGTCCGGGGCCGTCGCCGCGACGCTGGCCGACGCGTTCGTCGACGCACGGGACGCCGTGGTGGCCTCGGCACCCGGCGACGGCGTGCTGATCCGGTGCACCACAGTGGACAGTCCTGCACTCACCGGTGCGGTGACGTCCCTGTGCCGCAGCCTCGCTCGCGAGGCCGCGCCCCGAGGTGTCCGGGTCAACGCGATCATCACGACTCCGGATGCGGACACCGACGCCCTGGTCGCGTTCCTCGGCAGTCCGGCGAGCACCATGTGCACCGGTGCTGTGCTCGAGGCGGTCTGACGTGGACACGTGGCACGACTGCGAGACCTGGTCACCGGACCGGATCCGCGACCACCAGCTGGAACTCCTGCGCGCCCAGCTGACCCGGCTGCACGCGACGAGCCGCCACTACCGCCGCCGGTGGGACGACCTCGGCTGGCACCCCGGGGACCTGCGCGACCTCGACGACCTCGCCGCGCTCCCGTGCACGGACAAGGCGGACTACCAGCGCTCGATCGACGAGCACCCGCCGTACGGCGACTTCCTCGCCGTGCCACGGGAAGAGGTCGCGCGCCTGCACTTCTCGTCCGGCACCACCGGCGCGCCCACCCCGGTCGCCTGGACCCGCCAGGACCTCGACCGCTGGGCCGACCTGTACGCCCGCGCCGCCTACAGTCAGGGGGTGCGGCGGGGCGACGTGTACCAGTGCCTGTTCTCGTTCGCCTGGTTCGTCGGCGGTCTCGGCGGCACCCTCGGCTACACGCGGCTCGGCGCGACCGTCATCCCCGGCGGTTCCGGCGACACGGAACGTCAGATCGAGACGATCTTCCGGTACGGCACCACGGCCGTCGGCGGCACGCCGTCGTTCCTGCTGCACCTCGCCGACCGCGCCCGCGGCCTCGGCACGCCCCTCGCGAACTCCACGGTCCGGCAGGTGATGGTCGGCGGCGAACCGGGTGGCCAGGTCCCCGCCACCCGGGCGTTGATCGAACGCGAGTGGGGCGCCCGCTGCTACGACGGCTACGGCTGCCTCGAGTTCCAGCCGACTGCCTGGGAGTGCGCCGCGCAGGCGGGCGGGCACCTGGCCGAGGACTTCACCTACGCCGAGGTGGTCGACCCGGTCACCCGCGCGCCCGTGCCCGACGGTGAGCCCGGCGTCCTCGTGCTCACCCACCTCGACAAGCAGGCCTGCCCGCTCGTGCGGTGGTGGACCGGTGACGTCGTGGTCCGCGACCGCTCCCGCTGCGACTGCGGCCGCACGCACGCGCGGCTCGTCGGCGGTGTCCGCGGCCGCGCCGACGACATGCTGGTCGTGCGTGGCGTCAACGTCTTCCCGTCGGCGGTCGAGAACGTCGTGCGCGGGACCGTCGGCGACCTCGTGGAGTTCCGCGTCGTCCTCGACCCCGCGCTCGCCGATCCCGCCACGGGCTACCCGACCGCGCTGCGCGTGCAGGTCGAGGGTGCCGAGAACGACGATCTCCGTGGCAGGCTCGCCGCCGCGCTCCGGGCGGAACTGGCTGTGCGCGCCGTGATCGACATCGTCGCGCCGGGCGAGCTGCCCCGCACGACCCACAAGGCGCGGCGAGTGGTCCGCGCGGAAGAGCCGGAGGTACACCGTGTCCCGTGACGTCCTGTTGCTCGGCGCCGTCCGCACACCCAACGGGCGGTACGGCGGTGCCCTGCGCGACACCCCCGTGGTCGAGCTGGCCACGCTCGCCGCCCGCGAGGCGGTGCGCCGGGCGGGCGTCGGGCCGGAGCTGGTCGAGGAGGTCGTGCTCGCGAACTGCAGGCAGGCGGGCAACGGGCCGAACCCCGGCCGCCAGGTCGCGCTGCGGGCCGGGTTCCCCGAAGCTGCGCCGTCACAGACGATCAACATGGCGTGCGCGTCCGGGCTCAAGGCCGTCCAGCTGGCGTGGCGGTCGATCGCGTCCGGGGAGGCCGACATCGCGGTCGTGGTGGCCGCCGAGTCGATGAGCACCATGCCCTACCTCGCGCCCGGCGCACTGCGGTGGGGCGGGGTGCGGCGCGGCGACATCGTGCTCGCCGACGGCTGGCGCGACGGCGGCACCGACCCCGTGTGCGGGCTGAACATGGGCCAGACCGCGGAGAACATCGCGTCCCGGTACGGGGTGTCGCGGGCGGACCAGGACGCGTGGGCGTTGCGCTGCCACCAGCGGGTCGCCGCCGCGTGGGAGCACGGGCACTTCGCGGGCCAGGTGGTCGACGTGCCCCTCGCCGACGGCGACGTGCTCGACCGCGACGAGGGCTTCCGCACCGACACCACGGCAGAACGCCTCGCCCGGCTCCGGCCGTCCTTTGTGGACGGCGGCACGGTGACCGCCGGGAACGCCAGCCAGATGGCCGACGGAGCCGCGGCCGTGGTGCTCGCCAGCGCCGACGCCGTAGCCGCGCACGGGCTCACCCCGCAGGGCCGGATGCGGTCGTTCAGCGCGGTGGGTGTGGACCCGACGGTCATGGGCATCGGGCCGACCGCCGCGATCCCGAGGGCGCTCGCCCGGGCCGGGGTGTCCACAGCGGACCTCGACCTGGTGGAGATCAACGAGGCGTTCGCCGCGCAGATCGTGCAGAACGTCCGGGAGCTGAAGCTGGACGAGGAGCGCGTCAACGTCAACGGCGGCGGCATCGCGCTCGGGCACCCCACCGGGCAGAGCGGGTGCCGGTTGGTGGTGGCGCTCCTGCACGAACTCGCTCGCCGGGACACGGCGCTCGGGGTCGCGAGCCTGTGCGTCGGCGGTGGCCAGGGTGTGGCCGCGGTGATCGAGCGGGTCGCGTGATGCGGGTCGCGGTGGCCGGGCTCGGCCCGATGGGACGCGGGATCGCGCGCGTCTTCGCGGAGACCGGGGCGACGGTGACGATCGTGGACGCGGACCCCGAGGCGACCGCTCGCGGGCACGCCATGATGCTGGCGGACGGACCGGTCGAGGTGACGGCCGCCGCGAGCGTGGCCGACGCCGTCCGCGACGCGGACCTGTTCGTGGAGGCGATCGTGGAACGCATGGACGCCAAGCGGTCCCTGCTCGCCGAGGTGCGCGCCGCGGGCAACGAGAAGCTCGTCGTCGCCTCCAACACGTCGTCGTTGTCGATCGGCGAACTCGGCGTGGCCTACGGCGACCCGGCACGCGTGGTGGGCATGCACTTCTTCAACCCGCCGACGAAGATGCGGCTCGTCGAGATCGTCCGTGGCGCGCGCACCGACCCCGAGGTGGTGGACCGGGCCCGAGAGTGGGTCGCGGCGCTGCACAAGACGGCCGTGCTGTGCGCGGACTCGCCGAACTTCATCGTGAACCGGGTCTGCCGTCCGCTGTACTACGAGTCGCAACTCCTCGTCACGCAAGGGGTCGCGGCGCCGGTGGTCGACGCCGCCGTGCGTGGCGCGCTCGGACACCGCATGGGCCCGCTCGAACTGCTCGACTTCACCGGCCTGCACACCCACCTCGGCTCGTCGGAGACCGCGCTGCGGGAGTTCGGCGACCCGCGGTACCGGCCGATCCCGCGCACCCGGCAGCTGGTGCGCGCGGGCACCACCGGCCGGGCGGCGGGCCGCGGCTACTACGACTACGCCGAGGGCAAACCGAAGGCCGCGCAGGCGGCGGTGACCCGCGAACCGCGACCGTCCTCGTCGCGCGTGCGGCTCACCGGGCCCGGCGCCGCACAGCTCCCGTTGCCCTCGGACGGCGACCTGGCGGTCTACCGGACGTCCTCCTGCACGGAGGCCGACGTGACCGTCGTGACGTCGCTGGCCCGGCACGGTCGCGTGGTCGTCGACTCGTCGCACGGTGGCTGGGTGTCCGCGCTCCCGCACGGCGTCGGGTGGGTGCGGCTGCACCGCATCGAGGACGAGTTCTTCGCCGAGGTCGTGGCCGACGACGTCGCGAGGATCGCGCCCGCGCACGACGTGGCCGACGCGGTCGGCGCCGCGTCCGTGCCCGTGCTCGCGTTGCCGGGGCTCGTCGTGGACCGGCTGGCGCACACGATGGTCAACGAGGCGCTCACGCTCGTCGAGGAGGGCACCGCGACCCCCGACGACGTCAACCTCGCCCTGCGGCTGGGCATGAACCACCCCGCCGGCCCGCTGGAGTACCTGGCACAAGCGGGTCCCGCCGAAGTTCTGGCCGGGCTGCGTGGGCTGCTGGACGGGTTCGGCGATCCCCGGTACCGGCCCGCACAGCTCCTCGTGCGGCAGGCCGCCGGGAGCCGCCGGTGACCACGCTCGCCACCTCCGTCGCCACCGCCGTCGCCACCGTGTCGCCCGGCGACACCGTCTGGCTCGGCAACTTCGGCACGCAGCTGTTCGCGGTGGGGGAGGAGCTGGTGCGGCAGGAGGTCCGCGGCCTGCACGTCGTGCTCGCGTCCGGCGGGTTGCTGCTGGACCGGCTGATCGGCGCCGGTGTCGTGGCCGAGGTGACGTTCGCGCACTGCTGGAACGCGGTCGGCCCCGCGCCGACGTGGCACTTCCGCCGTGCCTGGCAGGAGAGGGCCGACATCCGGTGGCACGAGCTGCCGATGGGTGTCCTGGCCGCCGCGCTCGGCGCCGCCGCGCGGGGCCTGCCGTTCGCGCCGGTCCACGTGCACCCGGACACCGGGTACGCCACCGACGACTGGTCCGGCGGCATGCTCGCGGCCGTGACCACGTCGTTCGGCGTCGCGACCGTGGTCCGTGCGCTGCCGGTCGACGTCGCGTTCGTGCACGTGGACCGCGCCGACCCGAACGGCGACAGCGTGTTCAGCGCCCCGCCCGGGGAGGCGGTGGCGGCGGCACAGGCGGCTCGCCGGGTCGTGGTGGTCGCGGAGGAACTCGGCCTGCCCGAGGGGGTGCGGGCCGACCTGCCCGGGCTGCTGGTCGACACGGTCGTCGTGGCACCCGGCGCGGCCGCTCCCGACGGCGTGCCGGGCCGCTACCCGCGCGACGTCGCCGCCTACACCGGGGGGACCGCGTGAACCAGGAGGTCGTCGCGTTCCTCGCACTGGCGGCCAGGGAGTTCCGGGGCTGGGTGTTCACCGGGTTCCACTGGCCGGTGCTCGCGGGTCAGGTCGCCGCCCGCCTCGGCGGCGAGTTCCGGCAGCTGTTCGAGGCCGGGTTCGCGACACAGGGCCCCGCCACCGAGCTGCCGACGTCCACCACCGACTTCGTCGCGTTCGGCGACACGGTCGTGTGGCGGGGAGACGTGCTCGGCACGCTCGTGCGCCGCGCGGACCTGGTGGTGCTGGACGCGGCGAACGTCGACCTGGCCGGGCACGTCAACTCGACCGCCATCGGCGACTACCGGGCGCCACGCGTGCGGATGCCCGGCGGCGGTGGCGCGCCCGACGCCGCCGCGGCCGCCCGCGACCTGCTCCTGCTGTACGGCGGCGCGGACCCGGCCCGGATCGTCGAGCGGGTCGAACACGTCACCGCCGCGCCGGGCGGGCCCGTGCGGCTGCGCACCCGGTGGGGCACGGTCCGGCTCGGCGCCGAACCGCGGCTGCTGACCACGCGGGGCCAGGTGCTCGCGGACCGGTTGCGGGACCTGGGCGTGGACACCTCGGGTGCCCGGCAGGAAGAACCGCCGTCCGAGCGGGAGTTGTCGGTGGCCGCCGAGGTGCTCACCGAGGCGGCTACCCGCGGTTACGTGGTGGCCAGGGAGGCCGTGCATGGATGACGAACTGGACGAGCTGCGCCGCACCGTCCGCGAACTGGTGGCGGCCCACGACTTCCCCGCCCGCTGCGACGGGTGGATGCGCGGGCACGACGCGGCGTTCACGCGTGAGCTGGCACGACGGGGGCTGATCGGGCTCACGTGGCCCGAGCCGTTCGGCGCTGGCCGGTCCAACCTGGCCCGGCTGGTCGTGACCGAGGAACTGCTGCGGGCCGGTGCGCCCGTGGCCGCGCACTGGATCGCCGACCGCCAGATCGGGCCGGCCGTCCTCCGCAACGGCTCGCCCGCTTTGCGGGAGGCGCTGCTGCCAGGCATCGCGGCCGGCGAGGTGACGTTCTGCCTCGGCATGAGCGAGACCGAGTCCGGCTCGGACCTCGCGTCGGTCCGCACGAAGGCGATCCGCGACGGTGCCGGGTGGCGCGTCACCGGCAGCAAGATCTGGACCACCTACGCGCACCGCGCCACGCACGCGTACGTTCTCGCCCGCACCGACGACAGCGGCGGCAAACACGAGGGCCTCACGGAGTTCGTCGTGGACATGAGCGCACCGGGCGTCACGGTCCGGCCGGTCCTCGACCTGTCCGGCGAGCACCACTTCAACGAGGTGCTGTTCGACGACGTCCCGGCCGACCACGTCATCGGCGTGGAGGGCGGCGGCTGGCGGCAGGTCACCGAGCAGCTGTCGTTCGAACGTGGCGGCATGGAACGCGTGCTGTCCACGTACCCGCTGCTGGCGGCGCTGCTCGACCAGCCGCACGACCCGGCCGCGGTGGGCATTGCGGTCGCCCGGTTGATGACGCTGCGGGAACTGGCCTGCCGGGTGGCGGAGCGGATGGACGCCGGACAGGCACCCGCCGCGGCCGCGGCCGTGCTGAAGTACCTGGGCACCACGTTCGAACGCGACCTCGTGGACGTGGCCCGCACGGTGAGCGACGTCGTGCCGGAGCTGGGCGGTGACGGTTTCGCCGGGCTGCTCGCGCAGGCACAACTGGCCGCCCCGGGGTTCTCGATTCGCGGCGGCACCGACGAGATGCTCCTGACGATCGTGTCCCGCGAGGCGCCCGCCCCGGACGGCGACGACGTGGGCCGCATGGGCGACGAGGTACTCGGGTCGGCACCGGACCCGTGGGCGACCGCGGTCGACCTCGGCTGGACGACGGTCGGTGTCGACGAGGCCGACGGTGGTTCCGGCGGCACGTTCGCCGATCTCGCCGCGCTGGTCCGTGCCACCGGTCGGCATGCGCTGCCGCTGCCGCTGGCCGAGGTCGCCACCGGGTACCCGGGCGCCGTCGCCGCCGTGGCTGAGGACCTCGCCGTCCGCGACGGCCGGGTGACGGCGACCGCCGACGTGGCGGAACCGTCGGGCACCGTGCTGCTCCTGGGCCTGGGGTGCGCGGCCCGCGTCGAGCTGTCCGCCGACGGCGTGACCGTCCGGCCGTGGCGCGACGTCGCGGGGCGCGCCCGCCTGCGCGTGACGTGCGTGGACGTGGCGGCGGAGGAGGTCGCGGGAGACGCCGCCGGGCTCACCGTGCTCCGGGTGCACGCGGCGCTCGGTGCCGTCGAGGCCGTGTGCCGCCTGACCCGCGAGCACGTCACCACGCGCGTCCAGTTCGACCGGCCGCTCGTGCGCATGCAGGCCGTCGCGCACCGGCTGGCCGAGATGGAGTGCGCACGGGTGCTGCTGGAGGTCGCCGCGTCCGCCGCGCTCGGCCGCGAACCTTCGCGGGTCGCGGCGGCCGCCGCACTGCTCGAACCCGTGGCGACCACGGTCGCACGGCTCGCCCACCAGCTCCACGGCGCGATGGGCATCACCCACGAACACCCCCTGCACCGGTACACCACGTTGTTGTGGGCGCTCCGCGACGAGACCGGTCACCGCTGGGCGGCCCGTCTGCACGACCTCGCGGCCACCGACGAGAAGACACTGTGGACGGCCGTGACGACCCGACCAGGACGATGACGATGTCCCTTGTGCTGCTGGAAGAACCCGCCCCCGGCGTCCGCGTGCTGCGGCTCGACGACCCAGGCAGGCGGAACGCGATCTCACCCGCGCTGCAGGACGAACTGTGCGTGGCCGTCGACGCGGTCGCGGCCGACGCGGACGCCCGCGCACTCGTCGTGACCGGCAACGGCACGGCGTTCTGCGCGGGTGCCGACCTGGACGCGACGTTCGGCGACCCCGGCCTCCCGGTCCACGCGCTGCGGGACCGGTTGCGCGCGACGTACGACAGTTTCCTGCGGGTCCGGCGCCTGCCGATCCCCACCATCGCGGCGGTGAACGGCGCGGCCGTCGGCGCGGGCGCCAACCTCGCGCTGTGCTGCGACCTGCGGTTCGCGGGCCGGCGGGCGCGGTTCGGGATCACGTTCACCCGGCTGGGCCTGCACCCGGGTGGCGGGTGCACCCACTTCCTCGTCGACGTACTCGGCCCGCAACGCGCGTTGGCGGTGCTGCTGGACGGCGCCACGCTCGACGCGACGGAGGCCGCCGCGACCGGGCTCGTGCTCGACGTCGTCGACGACCCCCTCGAAGTGGCGGTGGCGACGGCGACCCGCTATGCGGCGCTCGACCCCGGTCTCGTCGCGGACGTCAAACGCACCGTCGCGATCGCGGCGGGCGGCGCTTTCGACGCGGTGCTCGATTTCGAGGCGTGGGCACAGGCGTCGTCGGTGACGAAACCGGCCGTCGCGGCCGCGATCGCCGCCGCGCTAAATCGTTCCTGACCATTTCGCAGGTCATTTCCGGAAGCGGTTTCCGCAGGTAGATAAGGTTAGGATGGCCTAACCATTCCTGTTGCGGAGTCATAAAAGTGGTGGCAACGTTTCATGCGCCGAACTGTTGCGGGAGGAGTTACGAGATGACCACCACGGAAATGCCCGCTGTCAGCGAGTGCACGGTCACCGCGTGTTCGTACAACGACCACCGGGGTTGCCATGCCTTCGCGATCACGGTGAGCGGCTCGAACGGCGCGGCTGACTGCGGCACCTTCATCCCGCTGTCCGCCAAGGGCGGCCTGCCGAAGATCGTGTCCCAGGTCGGCGCCTGCACGAGGGCCGACTGCGTGCACAACCAGAACCTGGAGTGCACCGCGTCCGCGGTCCGCGTGGGCCCCGGCGAAGGCGACCACGCCGCGAACTGCCTGACCTACACCACCCGCTGACGAGGAAGCCCGCGCGGAGCCGGATGCCGACCGGCTCCGCGCGGGCACAACCGCGGCACCGCACCAGCGCGGCGAGGGCTCAGATCACCACCGCGCGGAAGGCGTGTACGCACCACGCGCCGTCGTAGCTCGTCACCCACAGGTTCGTCGAGTAGCCCTCCAGGTCCTGCCCCTTGGCCGTGCCCCGCAGGTACAGCTGCACCGACTGCTCCCCGGTCGCGATCCCGTCCATCGACGGGTCGATCCGCAGGTCCGGGTCGTACCCGACCAACTCGTCCACGTCCTCCGGCGTGTTGATCGCGTCCTCGCACAGCGTGCCCTTCGCGGCTGCCGCGTCGCCGGAGTTGATCGCGTCGAGGAAGCCCTGCATGGCCGTCAGCGCGGCCGCGGGCACCGGCTTCCCGCTCGCGGTCGGCTCGCCACCGCTCGGGCCGGTGGACGGCTCCGGCGGCTCGGACGACGCGGTCGGTCCGCCATCCGCCTGGCGGATGTCCTGCCAGCACCACTCGTCGTCGGCCAGTACGACCGTGATCTCGAAGTCCGCCGACTCGTCGTTGACGGTGACCTCGACGGTGCCCATGACCTCGTCGTCGGACACCTCCTCGGTGTCCACCAGTTCGGCCTTGGTGATCGCGTCGGCGTCGCCGATGGCCTCGTCGACGATCTCCTCCGCGTCCGCGCACGCGATGTCCCGCAGCGCGCCGGTGTCGTGGCCGTCGAGCCCGTCCGCCACGACCGCGAGCGCGTCCTCGGCGCCGTCGGTGTCCGGCTTCTCCGACGACGTGGTCGTCGGCGTGGGGGTGGTCGTGCCTCCGCCGGTCTTCGTGTCGTCGTCGCTGAGGAAGAACCCGGGCGCCACGAACCCGGTGATGCCCAACCCGGCCAGCACCACCACGACCGCGGCCACCACCGCGACGATCGCCGCCGTGTTCTTCTTCTGCGGCGGCGATGGCGGCGGGCCGTAGCCGCCGAATCCGCCGTAGGGCTGTTGTGGGTACGTCACCTGGGCCTCCCGCTCTTCGTTGCGGCGTTCGACTGTGGACGGAGCCGTTTCGTTCCCTGTTGTTGAGCACGGCACCCCCGGGGCCGCTACCTTGAGTGCGGTGAGCACCGACGACGGGGCGCTGCGGCGAGGGGCGCTGACCTGCCTCTACCTGCTGATCTTCGCCGTCGCGCTGTGGGTGCTCGGCCGGGTCGTCAGCCGGCTGATGATCGTCGTGGTGCCCGTCGCCGTCGCGTTGCTGATCGCCGCGCTGTTGTCCCCCGGGGTGTCACTGCTCGTCCGGCGCCGGGTGCCGAAGGGCCTGGCGACCGCGATCGTGCTGCTGGTCGGCGTCGCCGCGCTCAGCGGGCTCGTCTGGTTCATGGTCGCGACGCTCGTCGCCGGCCTGCCCGACCTCGGCACGCAGCTCGACGAGAGCTACCGACAGCTGCGTGACTGGCTGACCAACGGGCCGCTCGGGCTCACCGGCGCCCAGCTCGACTCGGTGCTCGCCGAGGGCCAGAGCTGGTTCAACCGCAACCGGTCGGCCATCGCCTCCGGTGCCTTCGGTGTGCTGTCCACCGCCGGGACGATGCTCGCCGGGTTCGTGCTCGTGGTGTTCCTGCTGATCTTCTTCCTGCACGACGGCCGGCGGATGTGGCGGGGGACGACCAGCCCGCTGCCCGAGCGGCACCGCGAACGGATCCGCCGCGCGGGCGACCGGGCGTTCGGCGACCTCACGTCGTTCGTGCGGGTGACCGTGGTCGTCGCGCTGATCGACGCGGTCGGCATCGGGCTCGGGTTGTGGATCACGGGCGTGCCGCTGGTGCTGCCGCTGGCCGCGCTCGTGTTCTTCGGCGCGTTCGTGCCGATCATCGGGGCGTTCGTGACCGGGCTCGTCGCCGTGCTCGTCGCACTCGTGAGCCAGGGGCCGCTGATCGCGCTGGTGATGACCGGTGTCGTACTGCTCGTGCAGCAGCTGGAGGGCAACGTGTTCGAGCCGCTGCTGGTGAGCAGGTCGGTGAAGCTGCACCCGGTCGCCGTGATCATCGCCGTGGCCGTCGGTGTGGAGCTGGCGGGGATCGTCGGCGCGTTGTTCGCCGTTCCGCTGCTGACGACGGTCCGGGCCGTGTACCTGGTGCTGCGCGAGCGGGAGCCCGACGAGGATGTTCAGTCCAGCGGCGCGAGCGGACCGGGGTAGGGCGCGGGCCGCAGGCAGCTGTCGAGCCCGTCGACGAGCGAGCACACCGCGGGCGCCTCGCTTCGAGTGGCGGAATCCGCCGACCCTCCTAGACTTTCCGCTGATGACAGCGCTGGTCGGCGAGGGGAGTGCTGATGTCCGAAACGGTCAGTGCCACGCAGGAGATCGCGGCCGGGTATGCCACGTCGGGTGCCGCCGTCGAGCTCGGTGCCGTCGTGGTCGACGGCACCGCCGATGCGGCCGCGCGCGTCCGTGTGCCGCTCGCGATGATGAACCGGCACGGGCTCGTCGCGGGTGCGACCGGCACCGGGAAGACCAAGACCCTGCAGGGCATCGCGGAACAGCTGTCCGCCGCCGGGGTGCCGGTCGTCATGGCCGACGTCAAGGGTGACCTGTCCGGGCTGGCCCGTCAGGGTACGGCCAACGACGCGATCACCAAGCGCGCCAAGGACACCGGTGACGACTGGGCGGCGTCGGCGTTCCCCGTGCAGTTCCTCTCGCTGGGCACGAGCGGCATCGGCGTGCCGGTCCGCGCGACGATCAGCGGGTTCGGGCCGTTGCTGCTCGCGAAGGTCCTCGGGCTCAACGAGACCCAGGAGTCCACGCTCGGCCTGATCTTCCACTGGGCCGACGGCAAAGGGCTGCCGCTGCTCGACACGAAGGACCTGCGTGCCGTCATCACCTACCTGACGAGCCCGGACGGCAAGGCCGACCTGCAGGGCATCGGCGGTGTGTCGTCCGCGACCGCGGGCGTGATCCTGCGTGCACTGTCCAATCTGGACGCCCAGGGTGGGGACGAGTTCTTCGGCGAACCGGAGCTGTCGGTCGCCGACCTCATGCGGCAGGCCGACGGCAAGGGGGTCATCAGCCTGCTGGAGCTGGGCAACCTGTCCGACCGGCCCGCGTTGTTCTCGACGTTCCTCATGTGGCTCCTGGCCGAGCTGTTCGAGGAGCTGCCGGAGGCGGGCGACCTCGCCGCGCCGAAGCTCGTGTTCTTCTTCGACGAGGCGCACCTGTTGTTCGACGACGCGTCGAAGGCGTTCGTCGAACGCATCGAGCAGACCGTCAAGCTGATCCGCTCCAAGGGCGTCGGCGTCTTCTTCTGCACGCAGCTGCCGACGGACCTGCCGAACGCGGTGCTGTCCCAGCTGGGCGCGCGGGTGCAGCACGCGTTGCGCGCGTTCACGCCGGACGACCAGAAGGCCTTGGCCCGCACGGTGAAGACCTACCCGACGACTCCGCACTACGAGCTGGAGAAGGCGCTGACGTCGCTGGGCACCGGCGAGGCGATCGTGACGGTCCTCGGCGAGACCGGTGCGCCGACGCCGGTGGCGTGGACCCGTCTGCGCGCACCCCGGTCGCTGATGGGCACGATCGGCGACGACGCCGTGAAGGAGGCCGCCGCGGCGTCGGATCTGCACGGCACGTACGCGCAGACGGTCGACCGCGAGTCGGCCTACGAGCGGATGGCGCGGAAGGCCCCGGCGGCACCGGCTCCGCAGGAGAAGAAGGCGGAGCCGAAGAAGAAGGAAGAGGACGATCCGGGCTTCGTCGAGAAGGTGATGGGGAACAGTGCCGTCAGGTCGTTCCTGCGCTCGGCGGCCAGTGCGGTCGGCCGCGAGGTGACCCGCGGGCTGTTCGGCACCCGCCGCCGACGCTGACGGTCGCCGTCGCATCACACTCCGGGTTTCAGGGCGATCCCTGAGCCCGGTCCGGGGTCAGCCCGGAGCCCCTCGATGTCTTCGTGCACGAGCCTTGTGCCTGCACGAAGACCTGAGAGGGGACGACCATGGGGAAACCGCTGTTAACCGTGCGGATCGCAAGATGGAGTGCCGAGCACCCGTGGCGCGCGATCGGGGCCTGGCTCGTGTTCGTGGCGATCTGCGTCGGCGCCGGTCAGCTGACCGGGACGAAACAGGCCGACTTCGACGACAACCCGAAGGGTGAGCTGGCCACCTACCAGAGCATCGTCGACGAGGCCGGTTTCACCCGTCCGGCGACCGAGAACGTCCTGATCTCCGCCCGTGACGGCGCGCTGGACCAGGCCGAGGCGACCGCGGCCGCGAACGACGTGCGGGCCGCCATGGGCCGGTTGCGCGAGGTCGGGGACGTGAGCGAGCCGGTGCCGTCGCCCAAGGGCACCGCCGTGCTCGTCAACGTCGAGCTGGCCGGTGACCCGGACACGGCGGAGGACCGGGTCGATCGGCTGCTCGACACCACCGCCGACGTGCAGCAGCGGCATCCGGACCTGCTGGTGGAGCAGGTCGGCGGCGCGTCGCTCGACAAGGCGCTCTCCGCGACGCTCGGCGAGGACTTCCAGAAGGCCGAGCTGATCAGCATCCCCGTCACGCTGGTGATCATGCTGGTGGTGTTCGGTGCGCTGATCGCCGCCGGGGTGCCCGTGCTGCTCGCGATGTCCGCGGTCGGCGCCGCGCTGGGGCTGTCCGCGCTCGCCTCGCACCTCATCCCCGCGACCGACAACACGGCCAGCATGATCCTGCTGATCGGCATGGCGGTCGGCGTGGACTACTCGCTCTTCTACGTGCGCCGCGACCGGGAGGAACGCGCGAAGGGCGCCGGGCACGTGGACGCCGTGGAGATCGCCGCCGCCACGTCCGGCCACGCGATCGTGGTGTCCGGCATCGCCGTGACCGTCGCGATGGCGGGCATGTTCGTCGTGAACGACGTCGTGTTCTCCTCGATCGCCGTCGGCACGATCCTCGTCGTGCTGGCCGCCATGATCGGCTCGATCACCGTGTTGCCCGCGCTGCTCGCGAAGCTCGGCCGGTGGGTCGACAAGCCGAGGATCCCGTTCCTGTGGCGGCTGTCGATGCGCGACAACGCGGGGACGTCGAAGTTCTGGGGTGCGGTGCTGCGGCCGAGCCTGCGGCGGCCGAAGACCACGCTGGTGGTCGGGGTCGGTCTGCTCGCCGCGCTGGCCGTGCCCGCGTTCGGCATGACCCTGAACGCGCCGAGCGAGGCGGACCTGCCGCGCAGCATCCCGATCATGCGGTCCTACGACCGGATGACCGAGGCGTTCCCGAGCACCGGGGCATCCCACGAGATCGCGGTGCGGGTGCCGGCGTCGGCGGTGGCGGACGGCGAGGCCGCGGTCGGCAGGCTGCTCGACCGCATCGCCGACGACCCCGGCTTCGCGCACGACCAGCCGCCGCGGGTCACCACGGTCCGCGACGGCCGGATCCACCTCATCTCGGCGGGCATCCCGCACGACGGCGGTTCGGCCGAGGCCGACCAGTCGCTCGAACGGCTGCGCAGCACGCTCCTGCCCGCCACGATCGGCACGGTCGCGGGCGCCGAGTACGCGGTCAGCGGGCAGACGGCGGGGGAGAACGACTTCATCGAGTCCATGACCGGTGCGCTGCCGTGGGTGATCGGGTTCGTGCTGCTGCTGACGTTCCTCGTGATGCTGTGGGCGTTCCGAGCGCCGGTGATCGCGCTGTCGGCCATCGGGCTGAACCTGTTGTCGGCGGGGGCCGCGTACGGGCTGCTGGTGCTGGTCTTCCAGAACACGTGGGCGGAGGGCCTGCTGGGCTTCACGTCGACGGGCGGTATCACGGCGTGGCTGCCGGTGATCCTGTTCGTGACGTTGTTCGGGTTGTCGATGGACTACCACGTGTTCGTGGTGAGCCGCATCCGTGAGGCGGCGGGCGTGCTGTCCACGAAGGACGCGATCGCGGCGGGCATCACCCGGTCGGCCGGAGTGGTGACGAGCGCGGCCGCGGTCATGATCGGCGTGTTCTCGATCTTCGCGACCCTGAGCACGATCGACATGAAGCAGATGGGCGTCGGCCTCGCGGCGGCGATCCTCATCGACGCGACGCTGATCCGCGCGGTGATCCTGCCCGCGCTGATGACGGTGCTGGGCAAGGCGAACTGGTGGACGCCGCGCCTGCTCCGCCCACGCGCGGACAAGGTGGCCACGGAGGAGACGCGAGTCCTGGAACCGGTCGGCTGAGCCCATGCCCTGAAAGACGCTTTCGGGACGTTGAGCCTGGATCCACCGATGGTCAACCTGGTTGTTCCGGCCCTGCGGCAAGCACGGCCTGGTCAGGCCCGCTGCGCAGCGCCCGGCGGGCATCCGCCGGGTGCCGTGCTGCGAGGGGCGCCTTCGCGGCATCGCCGAGTGCTGCGAAGGGCGCTTTCGCAGCACTGAGCGCCGGTAAGGCGCCTTTCACAGCACCGCCCGGGCGCTGCGCGCCCCGGCCCGCGAAGCGGGCCCCCAGCCCTGTGCACAAGCCCGGGCGCAAGCCCACAAAGACGGTCTGCCTGCCCTCCCGTCGACCTGGCGAAGCCCGATCACACCGGGGCAAGGGGCCTGCCGAAAGCACCCCGTGCCAGAAACACCGGCCCCTTGACGCGGTGTGATAGCCCGGAGGGAGGTCGACGGGAGGGCAGGCCACCCATCCTCGCCAAATCTCAACAAGCCCGAACCGGAAGGCCCCCTCCCCGAGATCAGCCCGTCCGGCGAGGACCCCCCGGAGGGAAACCCCAAGCCACCCCGCGCACAACCGAGCATGATCATCGGTGGAACCAGGGCATTCGGTGGTTCCTTGCCGCCGGGGGACAGGGGACGGGTGGGTTGCGTCCTTGGGGTGGATCTGGCGTGGCGTGCCTGCGTTGTGGTGGTGGCGGGCCATAGCGTGGTGGGTATGGGTGTTCGTCACACGTCGGCTGCTTATCGGGAACTCGGTGGGATGCTGCGCCGCGTTCGAGAGAAGGCCGGTATCACCGGGGATGAGCTGTCGCGCAGGTTGGGCTGGCCACCGACCAGGGTGTCGCGCATGGAGAACGGGCGGCGGCCGTCGACCACGACGGACGTCATCCAGTACGCGGTGATGTGCGGGGTGCAGCGGTCGGAGGTGCAGCCGATCGTGGACTTCACCCGGATGGCCGAGAGTCAGGAAGGCTATTACCTGTCGGACAAGTGGATCGACGGTTCGCTCCAGTCGTTGATCTTTCACGAGTCGTCGGCCGAGCAGTCGATCATCTATGAGCCACAGGTGATCAATGGCCTGGTACAGACTCCGGGTTATACCCGTGCGCTCATCGCTGCTCGCAATCCCATGCTCGATGCGGACACGATGGCTGGCGTTGTGCGTACCCGTGTGGAGCGGCAACGGATCCTGACCCTGCCGGATCCAGGGCGGTTCACCTTCTTCGTTCACGAGCACGCATTGCGGCTCCGGATCGGCTGTGACCAGGTCATGCACGAGCAGTTGCTGCATCTGGTGCTCACCGCCGCCCTGGACAACGTCTCGCTGCGGATCGTGCCCAGCTCGGCGGGGGAGCGATCCGCTGTCGGCGGGGCCTTCCGCCTGATGGAGTTCCAGGAGCACCGCCCGATGGTGTACCTGGACAATCTCGGCGGAGGGGGTCTGATCCTCGACGATCCCGGCTACGTCCGCCGCTACCGCGAGCTGGTGCCGATGCTTACGGATGTTGCCCTGGATGAGGGACAATCTCGGGAGTTCGCGGCCGACCTGGCCGACGAGTACGACCGAGGGAGTCAAGGGGTTGTCGCAGACGTCCTGGCGGAAGAGCAGTTACAGCGGCGAGGGTGGATCGGACTGCGTCGAAGTGGCGTGGAAGCAACCCCCATCTACCAGTGACGGGGTGCTGGTCCGCGACTCCAAGAACGCCGAAGGGCCGGTGCTGACCGTCTCCACGACGGCCTGGCACCGGCTCCTCCAGGTCACGCCTCAGCCGTCGTAGCTCGCCTGCCGCACCGCGAACACGTTCCGGTTGCCGACGCCCTCCTGCAGCGTCCACAACAGGTCGGGGTTCGTCGAGTCCTCCCAGTACGAGATGCTCTCACCCAGGCTCACGAACCCGTACGTCGTGGACCCGGCCGACGGCGTCCAGTAGTACAACTGCTTGGCACCCGACGAGTAGAACCACCAGCGCCCGTTGTGCGACGCCAGCCCGTTGAGCTTGTACCAGGGCAGCCGCAGCGCCTGCGTCGCCGTGGTCGACGCCGCGAACGTGGTCGACCCCGCCGCGAACGGGAAGCGGATCGCCCTCGGCGCGCGGTTCGGGTACGACGTGCAGCCCGACGCACACGTGTACTCGGTCATCACGATCGACCTGCTGACCCGGTCTAGCGAGATGGTCGACCAGTTGAGCCTCGTGCCCGACGTGGTGTTCGACGTGATCGTGCCGACCTGCGGCAGCACGTAGGCGTAGTTGTGGGCGTAGTACTCGCCGTTCGGCTGGCGGCCGATCTGGTCCGCCGTGCCGCCGGTGTTCGTCTTCAGGATCTTGCGCATGTCGAACACGCGCATCCCACGGCCGGTGTCGGCGACGTAGAGGTAGTGGCCGTACCAGGAGACACCGCCCGCGTGAATGGGGATGTCCTTGAAGTTCGGCGTGGTCGCGGTGCCGGTCGGCTCGACGAGCAGGACCTTGCGGTACTTGTTCGGGTAGTCCGCGTCCCAGTCGACGATCGTGATGCGGCTGCGTTCCTGGCTGCCGCCGCACTCGTCGCGGGTGTACCAGCTGACCACGACGAGCTGGTGACCGTCGTAATGTCCGCCGGGACCGACCGCGTCCCGGCTGGTCGTGATGCCCTGCGGGTAGTTGGTGCAGCTCGAGTTGTCCCCGCTGTCGAACCGGAAACCGGTCTCCAACCCCGGAACCGAGAACGACGACGGGAGGCCGGTGCGGTCGTGGTTGGCGTTCGCCATCACCGTGCTGACGGACGCGACGCCAAGCCTGGACACGAGAGCGGAGTTGATCGTGTCGAACTGGTTGTAGTTGGCGGACAGCGTGTACTGGCTGGTCGGCAGGTTGGTCGGATCCGCCGCGGCGACCCCGGGCGCGACGAGCAACCCGGCGGCGACTACGGCGGCAGCGAGCCCTGCCCTGGCCAGACGATGTTTCGACATCGGACCCCCACGTTGTCGGAAACTCACAGAATCTGCTACACGCTAGTGAGCTTCCGCCCGTGGGGGCAAGACGTCGCGGGATCAGAACGTGGCGATCGGGTTGACCGGGCTGCCGGACGTGCCGGCGAAGCGGACCGGCGCGACCGCGAGGTGGAAGTCCCACTGGCCCAGCTCGGCCGCCGTCGCCGCGCACGCCTCCAGGTCGCAGTTGTCGAGCAGCCACAGACCCATCGCGACCAGGCCCACCGCGTGCACCGGCATCAGCACGTCGTCGTACCCCGACGGCTGCACGTCCTGCGGGGTGTCGGCGCCGATCAGCGCGACCTCCCGGTCCCGCAGCCACGGCAGGCACGACGCGTGCCAGCCCGCCTGCGTGACGCCACCGGCGGGACCGGCCTCGTGCCGGGCGCGGCCGTGGCCGGTGCGCAGGAGCACCGCGTCGCCGGACCGCACCCGCACCCCCTGGCGGCGTTCGGCCTCCTCGAGGTCGTCGGGGAACACACCCTCCCCGGGCGCCAACCACGGCACGTCGCGGACCTTCGCGACGTCCAGCAGGACACCGCGCGTGGTGATCCCGTTCGCCGCCGCGGTGACGGCCGCCCACGCCGAACCCGTCTCGGCGTCGACCAGCTCATGCGGCCGGCCGTTGTACATCGTGCCGTCCCAGTAGAGATGGCACGGGGAGTCGACGTGGGTGATCGTGTTGCCGTGGAACACGATGCCGAGCCGCTCGTTCGAGAAGCCCCAGCGCCGGTCCCGGTGGAACGGTGCGGGCATGTGCTCGGCGCCCGGCATGTCGGCGGCGCACGGGCAGGTCGTCGTCGACCGTTCCATCTCCGCCGGCACGGCGACCTCCCACGCGCACGACACGCTCCTGCCGTGGCGCACGGCCCGCGCCGCCGCCAGCCGGACCTCGTCGGTGATGTGGTTCAGCGTGCCGAGCTCGTCGTCCGCACCCCAGCGTCCCCAGTTCGACAGCGTGTCGAAGTACCCGAGCACGTCGTCCTGCGAGGGGATCGGTCGCCCTGCCGTCATCCCCCGACAGTAGATCAGCGCGAGCGAGCCAGAGTCATGGCGTTGTCATGCCGCCGACCGAATACTCGGGCCACCTCTCCGACTCATGCGAAGGCGTCGCGCGATGGACGACTTACCCACGGTTCCCGCTGACCTCCTCGGCACCGCGTTCGCCCGCCTCGGGCAGATCGCGCCGAACCCCGCTGACACCTGGTTCGGGCTCGTGTTCCGGCTCGCCGGGCCACGCCCGACCGTCGACGAACTGCGGGCGCGCGTGGCGGCCCGGCTCGACCGGCTGCCCCGGCTGACCGAGCGGCTCGTCGCCCGCGCGACGGTCCAGTGGGAACGGGACCCCGACTTCGACGTCGCCCGGCACGTCGGCACCCTGCCGCGCCACACCGGGGTGCTGTCCGCGCACGAGATCCTGGCCGGTGGCCCGGACCCGGCGCGGCCGCCGTGGGGCCTGTGGGTCACCGACGACAGCGAGGACGGCGAGAGCTGGCGGCTGTACTACCTCGTGCACCACGCCCGCCAGGACGCGGCCGGTGCGCTGCGCACCGTGATGGCGTTGCTGGGCGACGACGAGATCCCCGCCGCCACCGGCCCCGCCGGGGTGCGCGGCCGTGGCTGGCCCGCGTTGCTGCCGATCGCCGCCGACCTGGTGCGCACCAAGCTGCCCGCGCCGCCGGTGCCGCGCAAGGCGTACGGGCCGGGCCGGGTGCTGGCGTCGGCGGAGGTGGACGTCGCGCTGCTGACGGAGATCGCGGGCCGCACCGGCGCGACGGTCAACCAGGTCCACCTCGCGGCCATGTCCTCGGCGCTGGACCGGTGGTCGCCGCGACCGGAGGTGTCGCGCAGGCCCGTGAACATCCCCGTGGACACCCGCGCGGCGGGGGAGGAGGACCTGAGCAGCAGGCTCGGGTTCATGCGCGTCGACCTGCCGTGCGGCGACGCGGCACCCGCGCAGCGGCTGCGTGCCGTGCGTGCCGCGGCGGGCCGTCGGCGCACCGAGCGGTACCGGCGGGTCTGGGCCGCCATCACCCGGCGCGGTGGCCACCCGGCCGCGGCCTGGGCGATGCGGCGCATCACCGACCACACGCAGGTCGCGATGACGTTGTCGAACCTCCGCCTCACCGCGCCGATGACGCTGGCGGGTGCGCCGGTCGTCGACGCCACCGCCCTGCCGTGGCTGCCGCCCGCCCACGAGTGCTTCGCGTTCTTCGCCACCTACGGTGACCGGGCCGCGCTGACCGTGCTCGCACCCGAGGGCGCACCGGAACCCGCCGCGCTCGCCGCGTACTGGACCGACGCCGTGCACGAACTGCACCGCGTGCACGCGCCCCGGCCCGGCGTGGGCTCGTCGGCGTAGAACCCGCTGACCGGCATGCGTTACTCGGGGTGGCGGTCACGCCCCCGCGGGGACGTCCTCGCGCGGGGCGGTGGCCGCCGGGCCCGGCACGACGTCGCGGGCCCGGGCCAGCTGGGCCACGCCCAGCCCGGCGAGCAGCGCGCACACGACGGCGATGACGACCTCGACCGGCGTCGTCGCGAGGTGCTCGCCGAGCAGCACGACACCGATGGTCGTGGCGGTGGCCGGGTTGACCAGGTTGGTCACGGCGAGCGGCGCCGCGAGCCCGTTGCGGTACGAACGCTGCGTGAGCAGGGTCGCGGCGACCGCGAAGACGGCGATGCCGATGATCGCCACGATCGTGATGGGCTCGAGCAGCACGCCGAGCCCCTCGTCGCCCACGGTCACGACCACGGTCTGGCACAGCGCCGAGCAGACGGCGTACCCGGCGCCACCCGCGATGGCCTCCCACAGCGTCGACGCGCCCGGCCGGTTGCCCAGCGCACCCAGCACACCGACCACGGCGACCGTGGCGACCAGCAACGCGACCAGCTCGGTCGAGCCGAGTGTCTCGGTCGTGCCCGACGTCGTGATGAGCAGCGCGAGCCCGGCCAGGCCGATCACCGTGTTGGTCATGCCCTGCAGTTCGAGCCGCGTGACCTTGCGCTTGGCGGTGGCCGCCGCGAACGGCACCGCGATGACCAGCGTGAGCACCCCGAGCGGCTGGATCAGCGACAACGGACCGAACGCCAGCGACGTGACGTGCAGTGCCGCGCCGAGTCCGTTGAGCGCGAGCGCCACCCAGAACTGCGGGATGCGCAGCAGCTCCATGACCGGCAGGTGGGCGTAGCGGGCCTGGATGAGCGCCGCCGTCGCGTAGGCGATCGCGACCGCCACGCACAGTGCGATGGTGATGATCAGGTCGGCCATGCCACTCTCTCGGTTCGCCCGGCGGACGCGAAGGTCCTGCGTCCTTGGTCGGACGTACCGAGGGCATGAGCTACCCCCAGGGCTCTACCTCGCAGGATAGCGCTCCGGCGGAACGCGGCGAGGGCGATTGAGCTGTGACCGCCCCCACGCGCTGCCCCGGTAGGGTGGCGGCCGTGCCACTCCACGACATCCCGCTGACGACCCTCGCCGGTGAGCCGACCACGCTCGCCGACCTGCCGGGGCGCGCGTACCTGATCGTCAACGTCGCGTCGAAGTGCGGCCTCACGCCCCAGTACCGCGTCCTGGAAGAACTCCACGAGCGCTACGCCGACCGCGGCTTCTCCGTCGTCGGGTTCCCGTGCAACCAGTTCGGCGGGCAGGAGCCCGGCACCGCCGAGGAGATCGAGACGTTCTGCTCGACCACCTACGGCGTCACGTTCCCGATGATGTCGAAGATCGACGTCAACGGCGACGACCGCCACCCGCTGTACGCCGAGCTGGCCGCCACCCCCGACAAGGACGGCGCCGCGGGCGACGTCCAGTGGAACTTCGAGAAGTTCCTGGTGGACGGCCAGGGCGCGGTGGTCGCCCGGTTCCGCCCGGGGACCACCCCGGACGACCCGGAGCTGACGGCGGCGGTCGAGAAGGTCCTCAGCGACTAGGACACGGCTCCGACGGCGCAGGTGAAGGCCGCGATGCCGAGCAGCGTCCTGCCGTAGTGGAAGCGTCGCCACGTGACCCGCAGGCGCTCGGCCCCGTCGGGCGGGTCACCCTCCGGCAACCGCCGGAAGCGGGCGTTGATGGGCTCGGCGACGACCAGCGAGCTGACGATGATCACGCCGAACAGGCCCACCGCCACCCACGTCAGCGTCGCGGCCCGGCCGCTGCTGTTCAGCGCGAACAGCAGCGCACCGATGCCGCTCACCGCGCCGAGGATCGGCAGCATCGGGTCGACGCGCGCGAGCGAACGCCGGAAGTCGACGGCGTACTGCTGCACCGGCATGCGCCGCCAGAGGCTGGTGCGCTCGACCGCCACGACCAGGATGCCGCCCGCGAACAACCCACCGGCGGCGAGCATCAGCCAGGACCCGATCTGCGCGAGCGTCATACCTGCCAGTGAAACGCGGCCCGACCAGCGGGACAACGATCCTCGGCCGCCCCGCGACCGGCCCGTCAGTGATGAGTTGTCGCGCCCGCATCCGTCTCACCTGTGACGGAACACGACAACGCGGGAGGATGACGTGATGGGTGTGGACACGCGGCCGGCGGACGTGCGCGGTCTCGGCGAGGCCGACGAGCCGGCGTTCTCGGCACTGGCGGAACGGCACCGGCGGGAGCTGCACGTGCACTGCTACCGGATGCTCGGGTCGTTCGAGGACGCCGAGGACACCGTGCAGGAGACGTTCCTCCGTGCCTGGCGGCGGCGGGAGACCTTCGAGGGGCGGTCGACGTTCCGCGCCTGGCTGTACCGGATCGCCGCCAACGCCTGCCTGGACCTGCTCGCCAAGCACCGTCCGGCGCCCGCGTCCGGCGGTGAGGTGCCGTGGCTGCAGCCCTACCCGGACCGGCTGCTCGACGAACTGCCCGCGGGTGACGCGGACGAGCCCGAGACCGTCGCCGTCGCGCGGGAGACGATCGAGCTGGCGTACCTGGTCGCGGTCCAGCACCTCGCGCCGCGCCCGCGCGCCGTGCTGATCCTGCGGGACGTGCTCGGCTGGCCCGCGAAGGACGTCGCGGAGCTGCTCGGGGACTCCGTCAACTCCGTGAACAGCGCGCTGCAGCGGGCCCGCGCCGGCATGCGGGAGCACCTGCCCGCGCAGCGGCAGGACTGGACCGGCGGGGAGGAGGACGCGGCGACGCGCGACCTGGTGCGGCGCTACACCGACGCGTGCGTGGCCACGGACATCGACGCGCTCGCCGCGATGCTGCGGGACGACGTGCGCTCCTCGATGCCGCCCACCCCGGGCCTGTACGTCGGCCACGACGCGGTCGTGACCAGCTGGGTCGAGGACGGTTTCGCGGGCATGACGCACCTGCGTGCCGTTCCCGCGTCGGCGAACCGGCAGCCGGCCGTCGCCTTCTACCACTGGCGCGAGCAGGAGGGCGCGTACCTGCCGCTGACGATCGACGTCCTGCGCGTCACCGGCGGGGCGATCGCGGAGATCACCACGTTCCACGCCGACCGGTTCCCGCGGCTCGGCCTGCCGGAGCGCCTCACGCCATCGTGATGTCCACGCGGTGTCGGCCCGTCAGGGTGACCGGGACGGTGTGGTCGGCTCGCGTTTCGTCGTCCACCGCGAACGTCGTGATCCGCGTGCCCGTGCCGGTGATCGTGACGTCCAGTGTCAGGTCGCGGTACGGCAGGTTCGACAAGCGAACCTCGCCGAAGCCCTCCGGCACCGTCGGCGCGAAGCCGATCCGGTCGGCGGCGAAGCGCAGGCCGAACAGGCCGTGGTGGACCAGCGCCAGGTAGCCCGCCGCGCTCCACAGTTGCCGCGCCGAGCCGTCCGGGCGGCCCGCCCGGTAGAACTCGTGGAACGTCGGCGCCCGGCTCGCCAACCCGGCCAGCGCGTCCAGTTCCGCCGTGAACACGTCCACCGCGCCCCGCACCGCCGCCGCCCAGCCCCAGTAGCCCTGGACGAACGGCCACACCGTCCCGTTGTGGTAGTGGTACTCGTCCCTGACCAGCCACCGCGTCCACAACGGATACTTCGGCCACAGGCACGGCAACCCGTGCTCTGTCGGCCGCACCGTCGAGAAGACGGTCGCGGCCTGGGCGTCGTCCGCCACGCCCCACAGCAGCGCCAGCGCCGTGCCGAGCCCTTCCCACCGGTCCGACACGCCGCCGGCGGCGTCCTCGTAGTACGCGTAGCGGCCGCGTTCCGGCACCCACAGCCGGTCGTTGATCGCGTCCTTCACCGCCGCCGCACGGGTTGCGAACGGGCCGGGGTCCTCGCCGAGCACGCGGGCCGCGTGTGCCGCGATCGTGTAGGCCCGGTGGTGGAGCACGTTGGTGCTCAACGCCTTCGTGGCACCGACCGCCCGGCCGCGGAACGCGTACCTCGGCGGGTAGCCACTGTTCGACTCCATGAAGCTCGCGCAACCCCGGAACAGGCCGCCGTCGAAGACCTCCTGCTCTGCTCGTGCGAGGCTCGCGCGGGTCACCTCATGGCTCCACGCCAGGAAGTCCCGGTCCCCGGTCGCCTCGTAGCACGCCCACGCGCCGATCGTGCCCACGATCGCGTCCGTCAGGTTCGGCCACCGGCCGAAGTGCGCTGCCCGGTCCTGTTCCCACCGGCCCGCGGCCGCAACGGCACGCGTCGAGGCACGCGCGATGTCCGGACGCAGCAGCCCGGCGCCGAGGTCGATGGCGTACGCCGCGTCCCGCACCCACAGCGTCGGCCACGACTCGCCCGCGACGAACACGTCACCGACGACGTTGTTCGCCACGTCCCGCACCGCCTTGGCGTAGGCGGCGTCGTGAACCCGTTGTCCACTCGCGAGCGCCGGTGTCACCACATGATCGAACGTACTACCGCTTGCCGTGCGGGCTGCCGAACGTCCACACGGCCCGGGTGAACGGACCGACGACGAGCGTGGACCTGCCGATCTTTTCCTTGTGCCGGTAGCCGACGGGGCGGTTGAGCGACATCTCGACCTGCCGCAGCCCGATCCGGTCCGGCGGGGCGACGTCCAAACGGATCGTCATGTCGTCACTGTGCGCGATGACACCGCCGTTCGGGTGCTCCACGACGGTGAAGTCACCCGCGCGCAGCAGCGGCACGGTGTTCGCCAGGTCCCGCGCGGTGACGGCCATGCGCACACTGGTCACGTCCCGCATCAGGTGGTGGCGGTAGCCGTCCGGCAGGTACCGCTCGCGGCCCACGTCGCGGGCGTGGTTCGGGGGTTCGGTCTTGCTGCGCGGGTCGGCGAAGTACTCGGGGCGGTACTCCATCGCCCACGCGCCGAACGCGTCGTAGCGATCCGTGGTGAACACCGAGTCGAACCACGGAACTGGCTTACCGTCACCAAAGTCGCGAGTTTGGGTGAACTCGATCGGCTCAGTGATGCCTTCGTCGCGCAGTTCCTCCGTCACCCCGGGAAGGTCCTCGGCGCACTCGGTCGACAGGCCCATGCCGCCCGCGCCCGCGCCGCCGTCCGGGCCGGGCAGGTCACCGACCCCGAACAGTTCCAGGTAGGTCTCGCGGCCCAGCAGGTAGCGGCCGGTCCAGGTGTGGCCGCCCGCGCCGGTGGTGGTGCGCAGCTCGAAGTCGGCGAAGCGGCGCAGGTAGTCGGACTTCTCGATGGCCTCGGCGGTGCCCGCGTCGAGCACCCCGTAGATGTGGTTGAAGTACAGCAGTTCGCGGGGTAACGCGTCGGCGCGGCTGTCGGCCGCTCCTGCGACCAGCAGTGGCACGGCGACAACGGCGGCCAGAAGGGTGCGTGACACCCCGCGTTTCTGCATGCGGCCATGGTAGGAGCAGCGATCATGAATCGCGGTCGAGCCACGGTCGCCGGACAGAAAACCGGACAACGCTTGACCGGCGGGGAGGACTCTCGGTGCACTCGTTCGCGGTGATCGCTAACGCGAGGAGGTCCCATGTCCTACGTCCCACGATTAGGGCTGACGCTCAGCGTGGTGCTGGCGCTGCTGCTCGGTCTGACGACACCGACCGGGGCGGCCGCACCCGCACCGCACGGGCCGCCGGGTGACTGGGTCGGCACCTGGTCGGCGTCCGCGTCCGGCACCGTGCCCAACACTCCGACCGGGTACGCGGACCGCACCGTCCGCAACGTCGTGCACACCAGCGTCGGCGGCACGCGGGTGCGGGTCGGCCTGACCAACGTCCTCGGCACGGCCGCCGTCCGCATGACCGCCGTGACCGTCGCGGTCGCCGCGCGCCCGGACGCGCCGGACGCGGTCGCGGGCACGATGCGCCCCGTGACCTTCGGCGGCGCGTCGTCGTTCACCATCCCCGCCGGCGGCGAGGTGCTGAGCGACCCGGTCGCGATCGCCGTGCCGGAGGACGGGGACCTGCTCGTCAGCGTGTACACGCCGGTGCCGTCCGGGCCGGTGACCTACCACCAGGTCGCCAACCAGACCTCGTACCTGACGCCGTCCGGGGACCACACCGCCGACGAGGCGGGCGGGGCGTTCACCCAGCAGATCGGTTTCTGGCCGTACGTGAGCAGGGTCGACGTGCGGGGGAGCGCGGAGGGCACGGTGGTCGCGTTCGGCGACTCGATCACCGACGGGAACAACTCGACGCGCAACGCGAACCACCGCTGGCCGGACTACCTGGCCGACCGGCTGAACGCCGCGCCGGGCCCGTCACGGCTCGGTGTGGTGAACGCGGGGATCAGCTCGAACCGGCTGCTCAACAGCACGTGGAACCCGAACGCGCTGTCGCGGCTGGACCGGGACGTGCTCTCGGTGCCCGGCGCCCGTGCCGTGGTCGTGCTGCTGGGCATCAACGACATCGGCGGCAAGCCGCAGCACCGCGAACCGGAGCCGATCATCGCCGCGCTGCGGCAGGTCGCGGCGCAGGCGAAGGCGAAGGGGCTGCGCGTGGTCGGCGGGACGTTGACGCCGTTCGGCGGGTCGAGCAACTACACCGAGGAACTCGAGGGCGTGCGGCTCGCCGTCAACGAGTTCGTCCGGCACGGCGGCGCGTTCGACGCGGTGGCCGACTTCGACGCGGCGCTGCGCGACCCGGCCGACCCGCACCGGATGCGCGCCGAGTACGACTCCGGCGACCACCTGCACCCGAAGGACGCGGGCTACCGGGCGATGGCCGACGTCGTGGCTCTCGACCAGTTCCGGCCCGCGCAGGCGGGGGACTGGGTCGGCACGTGGCACACGGCGATGGCGCAGGCGCTGCCGGGCACCGACCAGGGGCTCGCGAACCACTCGATCCGCAACGTCGTGCACACGAGCGTCGGCGGCCGGGCGGCCAGGATCCGGCTGTCCAATGTGTACGGAAAGGTGCCGGTGACGATGGGCCGGGTGACGCTCGCCGTGGCGGCGGGGCCGTCGACCCCGGACGCGGTCGCGGGCACGATGCGGGCGGTGACCTTCGGCGGTGCGCCGTCGGTGACCATCCCGGCGGGCGCGGAGGTGCTGAGCGACCCGGTGCCGTTCGCGGTGCCCGCCGACGGCGACCTGCTGGTCAGCGTGTTCACACCGGAGCCGTCCGGGCCGGTGACCGCGCACCCGCGCGCCTACCAGACCTCGTTCCTGACCTCCGCCGGTGACCACACCGCCGACGAGCGGGGGAGCGCGTTCACCACGCCGACCCCGGCGTGGCACTACGTGACCGCCGTCGAGGTCGACGCCCCGGCCGTGGACGGCGCGGTGGTCGCGTTCGGGGACTCCATCACCGACGGCGACAAGTCGACGACCAGCGCGAACGTGCGGTGGCCGGACGTGCTCGCGGACCGGCTGGCGGCGCGCCCAGGACCGACGCGGCTCAGCGTGGTGAACAGCGGGATCAGCGGCAACCGGATCCTCGACAGCACAACGGGGATCGGCGGGCAGAACGCGTTCGCCCGGCTGACCCGCGACATGCTGGTGCCGACCGGCGCGCGGACGGTGATCGTGCTGGAGGGGATCAACGACATCGGGAACCTGGCACACCCCGATCCAGTGGCGCTGAGCGCGGCGCTGCGGCAGATGGCGGCGCGGGCGCACGCGTCGGGGCTGCGGATCGTCGCGGGGACGATCACGCCGTTCATGGGCTGGCGGTCGTACAACGACGAACGCGAGTCGGTGCGGCAGGCGGTGAACGAGTTCATCCGGACGAGTGGCGTGTTCGACGCGGTCGTCGACTTCGACCAGGTGGTGCGGGACCCCGCGGACCCGCGGCGCCTGGCGGCGGAGTACGACTCGGGTGATCACCTGCACCCGTCGGACGCGGGCTACCGCGCGATGGCGGAGGCGATCGACCTGCGCCAACTCGACTGACCAGCGGCGGCCGCTGATGCCCTGAAGGACGCTTTCGGGACGTTGAGTGTCCCGAAAGCGTCCTTCACGCAGTGGGCGTGCCCTTGCCGGGGTAGTGGGCCCGGTGGTGGAAAGATCACCTGCGTGTCCCCCCGCGCTCGTTCTCGCTCCACCGGTCGTCTGCTCGGTCTCCTCGTCGCCGTCGCGGTCGCGGTCGCCGTCTGGTGGTTCACCGGCGACCCCACCCGGGCCGACGAGACCGGGAAGGAGACCGAGCCGCTGCCCGCCGACCCCGCGACCGCGCTGACCGTGCTCGACGGGCTCACCGTCGCCGAGGAGGACACCGGGTTCCGGTACGACCGGGACCAGTGGCCACACTGGTCCGGGCAGGGCGACGGGTGCAATACGCGCGAGGTGGCGCTCCAGCGGCAGGGCACCGGCGTGAAGACCGACGACGCGTGCCGGGCAGTGTCCGGGACGTGGGTGTCCGACTACGACGGTGTGGTGCTCCACGACGCGAGCGACGCCGACCTGGACCACCTCGTGCCGCTGGCCGAGGCGGCGCGCAGCGGTACCCGGAAGTGGACCCGCGACCAGCGGGAGGCGTTCGCCAACGACCTCGACCAGCTCCTCGTGGTGTCCGCGACCTCGAACCGGCAGAAGGGCGACCAGGACCCCGCCAGCTGGCTGCCCGAGCAGAACCGGTGCGGGTACGCGGTCCGCTGGGTGCTCACCAAGGACAAGTACGACCTGACCGTGGACCGGGACGAGCGGGACGCCCTGCGGGGTGTCCTCACGCACTGTTGACCTTCAAGACTTGACTCGTTCCAGAAAAGTCGCAAGACTGCGCCCGTGCCCACGACGTCGGACTTCGAACGCATGCTGCGCGACGCCGCGCTGCGTGTGACGCGCCCCCGGATGGCGGTGATGTCCGCGGTGCACGACCATCCGCACGCCGACACGGATTCGATCATCGGTATCGTGCGCGCGGATCTCGGCGGAGTCTCCCACCAGGCCGTCTACGACGTCCTGCGCGCACTCACCACGGCCGGGCTGCTGCGGCGGATCGAGCCGCCGGGGTCCGTGGCGCGGTACGAGGCGCGGGTCGGCGACAACCACCACCACGTCGTCTGCCGGTCGTGCGGCGTGATCGCCGACGTCGACTGCGCCGTCGGCAGCGCCCCCTGTCTGATCGCGTCCGACGACCACGGTTTCGTCATCGACGAGGCCGAGGTCGTCTACCGGGGCCTGTGCCCCGACTGTTCCACCGCAACGAGCACCAACCCCTGATCCTGGAAGGATTCCCGTGTCTGACAGTCCTGACGCCGTCGTTGGAGAGATGAACACCGAGGGCGCCGGCGGGTGCCCGGTCTCCTCGGGGCGTTTCAACCACCCGACCGAGGGTGGGAGCAACCGTGACTGGTGGCCGAACCGGCTGAACCTCGCGATCCTGCGCAAGCACAACCCGGTGGCCGACCCCATGGGCGGGGACTTCGACTACGCGGCCGCGTTCGCCGGCGTCGACCTCGACGAGCTGGCCAGGGACGTCGACGAGGTGCTGACCACCTCGCAGGACTGGTGGCCCGCCGACTTCGGCAACTACGGGCCGCTGATGGTCCGCATGGCGTGGCACAGCGCGGGCACCTACCGCATCGAGGACGGCCGCGGTGGCGCGGGCGCGGGCATGCAGCGGTTCGCGCCGCTGAACAGCTGGCCGGACAACGGCAACCTCGACAAGGCCCGCCGTCTGCTGTGGCCGGTCAAGAAGAAGTACGGCCGCAGGATCTCCTGGGCCGACCTGATGATCTTCACGGGCAACCGCGCCCTGGAGACCATGGGCTTCACCACCTTCGGCTTCGCCGGTGGCCGCGCCGACGTGTGGGAGCCCGACGAGGACGTGTACTGGGGCCCCGAGCGCACCTGGCTCGGCGACGAGCGCTACAGCGGTGACCGCCAGCTGGAGAACCCGCTCGCCGCCGTCCAGATGGGACTCATCTACGTCAACCCGGAGGGCCCCAACGGCAACCCGGACCCGCTCGCCGCGGCCCGCGACATCCGCGAGACCTTCCGCCGCATGGCGATGAACGACGAGGAGACCGTCGCGCTCATCGCCGGTGGCCACACCTTCGGCAAGACCCACGGCGCGGCCAACCCGGACGTGCACGTCGGCGCCGAGCCCGAGGGCGCCCCGCTCGAGGAGCAGGGTCTCGGCTGGAAGAACTCCTTCGGTTCCGGCAAGGGCCGGGACGCGATCACCAGCGGTCTCGAGGTCACCTGGACCTCGACGCCGACCCAGTGGAGCAACTGGTTCTTCCACAACCTGTTCACCTACGACTGGGAGCTCACCACGAGCCCGGCCGGCGCGAACCAGTGGCGGCCGAAGAACAACGCCGCCTCGGGCACCGTGCCCGACCCGGAGAGCGGCGCCCTCGACCGCGCGCCCGGCATGCTCACCACCGACCTCGCGCTGCGGTTCGACCCGATCTACGAGCCGATCTCGCGGCGGTTCTACGAGAACCCGCAGGAGTTCGCCGACGCGTTCGCCCGTGCCTGGTTCAAGCTGACCCACCGCGACATGGGCCCGATCCAGCGCTACCTCGGCCCGCTGGTGCCGCAGGAGGAGCTGCTGTGGCAGGACCGCGTCCCCGCCGTCGACCACGAGCTGGTCGACGAGGCCGACGTGGCCGCGCTCAAGGAGCGGGTCCTGTCCTCCGGCCTGTCGGTGTCGCAGCTGGTCACCACCGCGTGGGCGTCCGCCTCGACGTTCCGCGGCAGCGACAAGCGCGGTGGCGCCAACGGTGCCCGGCTGCGTCTCGCGCCGCAGCGTGAGTGGGAGGTCAACCAGCCCGACGAGCTCGCGCAGGTGCTGCGCACCCTGGAGAGCGTCCAGGAGGCCTTCAACGGCGAGCAGACCGGCGGCAAGAAGGTCTCGCTGGCCGACCTGATCGTGCTGGGTGGCGTCGCGGCGGTCGAGCAGGCCGCCAAGAACGCCGGCGTCGACGTCACCGTGCCGTTCACACCGGGCCGCACCGACGCGTCGCAGGAGCAGACCGACGTCGAGTCGTTCGTCGCGCTGGAGCCGAAGGCCGACGGGTTCCGCAACTACCGCGGCAAGAACGGCCACCTCCCGTCGGAGTACCTGCTGGTCGACCGCGCGAACCTGCTGAACCTGAGCGCGCCCGAGATGACCGTGCTCGTCGGTGGTCTTCGTGTCCTCGGCGCGAACCACCAGCAGACCGCGCTCGGTGTGCTGACGTCGACGCCGGGGTCGCTGACCAACGACTTCTTCGCGAACCTGCTCGACATGGACACGGAGTGGACGCCGGTGTCCGGGGACGCGGAGGTGTTCGAGGGTCGCGACCGCGCCACCGGTGAGGTCAGGTGGACCGGCTCCCGGGTCGACCTCGTGTTCGGCTCGAACTCCGAGCTGCGTGCCGTCGCCGAGGTCTACGCGAGCGACGACGCCAAGGAGAAGTTCGTGCGCGACTTCGTGGCCGCCTGGGACAAGGTCATGATGCTGGACCGGTACGACCTGGTCTGAGTCTCGTCCCGTGCGCAGGGCCGGTCGAGGGGTTTCCCCGACCGGCCCTGCCGCGTTTCACCCGGCGGTGCTGCGCGTGCCCGCGCGAAGGGTGCGGCCGAATTCGCGGCACCGCACTGGACGAACGCCGCTCGGCCGGGTGGCCGTATTCCGTCCTCCCGGAATTCGGGGTGCCGACTCCAGCGAATGGCTCTGTACCAGCGTGTTTCGCCGCGAGTACGGTCCACGTGATCACGATGGGCACGGTGGTTCGGAGGTGTGGCATGAAGAAGGTGACCGCGAAGAAGGCGGGCGGCACGCGGTTGACGGCCGGCTCGCGCAGGCTGTGGATCGAGTGGTGCTGGTGAGCTGAGTGCCGCGGTCGAGGAGCGTCATGACGACGTACGGACCGTTCGACTGCGACGCGTGGGCGGCCGGACCGTACGGCGGCGTCGGCGAGTTCCTGAGGCTCGTCGTCGCGGAACTCCTCGACCGCGCACCGGAAGTGGTCGAACGGCACGCGGTCGAGCTGGTCAGTGCCGTGCCGGACCTCGCGCCGCTGCTGCCAGGGTCGGCGGCGGCCGCGCTCGACGTGGCCGCGGACGTCCAGATCCGGTTCCACCCGGCGGCACGCACCCGCGCGCTCGCGTTCGGCCTGACCGAACTCGTGGCGGCGTGGGACACCCCGGCACACGTCGTCCTGCACAACGTGGACCGTGCGGACCGCACCACGGTCGAGCTGGTCGACGCGCTCCGCCACGTGCCGGCGCTGACGCTGGACCTCGACCGCGGATCGCCCGCGCCGGCACCGGACACCGATGCCGCGGCGCTGCGTGCGGCGCTCGGTTCCGCCATTGCCAGAGGTTTCTACGACCACGGGCGGCGTGTCGCGACCCGCGGCCGTGAGCTCGCCGGGGACGCGGACCTCGCCTGGGCGTTCACGACGGGTCTCGCGACCTGCCTGACCGCACTCGGTGAACCCGTTGCCGCGCGGGACCTCTACCTGGCGGCGGTCGCGTCCGCGGCGTCCACTGAGGACACCGCGGTCCTCATGTCGGCGTCCGCGTCGCTCGGGGTGCTGCACGCCCGGCACCTGCCCGCCGACCCGGGAACCGCCCGTGCGTGGCTCGACCGCGCGATGGCGCTCGCGGCGGAACTTCCGGAGCCGCGCCGAACCGTGCTGACCGTGTTCCACGGTCAAGGGCTCGCGTTGCTCGACAGCAAGGCGGGCGACCACGAGCGTGCACTGCGCACCATCGACGATGGCCTCGCCGCGCTCGACCGCGTGCTCGCGCCGGGGGAGCGGCGTCAGGACCGGGCCCGGCTCGTCCACAACCGCGCGCAGGTCCACCTGGCCATGCGGCAGCCTGCCGCCGCGCTCGCCGACCTCGACGCGGTCATCGCGGTGGACCCGTACAACGCGGAGTACTACGTGGACCGCGCATCGCTGCTGCGGGCGGCGGGCCGGGTCGAGGAGGCCGTCGCCGACTGCGCGGCGGCGATCCGGTGGCACCCGCACCTCCCGGAGGCCTACTACAACCGGGCCGACCTGCTCCAGTCGCTCGGCGAGCCGGAGGCGGCACTGGCCGATCTGGACCGCGTTCTGGCGCAGGACCCCCGGCACGTCGACGCGCTCACGAACCGGTCGGCGCTGCGGTACGAACTGGGCGACCCGGACGGTGCGCAATCCGACGCGCGCGCTGGACTGGCCGTCGCGCCGGAGGACCCGCACCTGTTGTGCGCACTCGGTCTCGTCCACGCCGACCGCGGTGAGCACGACGCCGCCGACGAGTTGTTCACCCGTGCGCTCGCGGTCCGCCCCGACCTGACCGAGGCGCTCGTGAACCGCGCCACCACCCGGTTCGACCGCGGCGACGTCCCGGCCGCCATCGCCGACCTCACCACCGCGCTGTCGGTCGCCGACGACCCCGTCACCCGCTACAACCGCGGCCACGCCCACCGCGAACTGGGCGACCGGCGGTCGGCGGCCGCGGACTTCACGGCGGCGCTGTCCCTCGACGACGGCACGGACGAGGAGTTCACCGCCGAACTCCGCGCCGCGCTCGCGGACTGCCGGCCGGGAAACCGGTTCGACGGCGTCGCCGAGTGCTGACACAGTGGCGCGCCATGACCACCGTCGAGACCGTGACCGCCGAGGACGTGCGGCTCATGCAGGAGCTGGCGCAACGGGTCACCGCCACCCATCCCGAGCTGGTGAACAGCGACGCGTCGTACGGTGAGCTGGCGTGGAACTGGGGCAAGGACCACGCGAGCGCGGGCGCGAGCTGGCGGCGCGGGCTGTGGTTCTCCGGCGGCGACCTCGTGGCGTGGGGCTGGGCCCAGCTCCCGCGCCAGGTGCGGCGCGACGACGGCTCGGTCAGGGACGTCACCGGCGCCTACCTCGCCTACCAGGTCCATCCCGACCACGCCGCGCTGCTCGACGAGGTGATCGACTGGTTCGACGACACGGCCGGGAACGTCGAGCGCACGGTCCTGCCCGGCGCCGCCGACGAGTTCGGCCTGGCGCGGTGGGCGGCGCACGGCTACGGGCCCGACCCGGCCGGGCTCGGCGACACCGGGTACTGGACACAGCTCAACGAGCGGGACCTCACCGACGTGGCCGAGCCGGTGCTGCCGGACGGGTTCCGGTTCCGCACCGCCGACGGGGCCGGGCCAGCGGCCGCGGTCGCGGCTCACGTGGCCGCGTGGACGCCCACCACCTACACGGCGGAGAGCTACGCGGGCGTCCGGCTGACCACCGCCTACCGCGGCGACCTGCACGTTCTCGTCGAGGCGCCGGACGGCACGATGGCCGCCTCGACGATCATGTGGCTCGACGAGGTGAACAAGACCGTCGAGTTCGAGCCCGTGGGGACGCACCCCGGCTTCCGGCGGCTCGGACTGGGCAGGGCCATGCTCCTGCACGGAATGCACCTGGCGCGCGCGGCCGGGGCCACGCACGCCACGGTCGCCAGCCTCGGCGCACCAGGACACCCCAGCGCGCGGGAGCTGTACCACGGCGTCGGGTTCCGGGAGGTCTCGCGGGACCTCCCGCACCTCAGGAGCGCGGACTGAGGACCGACGCGTAGTGGCACGCCACCGGGTGGTCCGTCCCGTGCGGCTCCAGCGCCGGTTCCTCCGTGCGGCACCGCTCGTCCGCCTTCCAGCAGCGGGTGCGGAAGCGGCATCCGGTCGGCGGGTGCAGCGGTGACGGGACGTCGCCGGTCAGCACGATCTCCTCGCCACCCTGGTCGCGCCAGTCGTCCACGCTCGGTGCGGCCGACAGCAGCGCCTGCGTGTACGGGTGCGCGGGGGAGCGGTAGATCTGTTCGGTGTCACCGGTTTCCACGATCGTGCCCAGGTGCATCACCGCGACGCGGTCGGCGAAGTGGCGCACCACGCCCAGGTCGTGCGTGATGAACAGGTACGCGACGCCCAGCTCGTCCCGCAACTTCCGCAGCAGCGCGAGGATCTGCGCCTGGATCGACACGTCCAGCGCGGACACCGCCTCGTCCAGCACGATCAGCCTCGGCCGCACCGACAGCGCCCGTGCGATGCAGATCCGCTGCCGCTGACCGCCCGAGAACTGGTGCGGGTACCGCGACGCGTGCGCCGGGTTGAGGCCCACCCGTTCCAGCAGCGACGCCACCTCCGCGTCCCACTGGTCGCGTGCCACGACGCCCGGGTGGATCCGCCACGCCTCGGTGATCAGCTCCCGCACGGTCATGCGCGGGTTCAGCGACGCGTACGGGTCCTGGAAGACCAGCTGCACCTCGCGCCGCTGGTCCCGGCTCATCCCGACCAGTGACCGGCCGTCGAACCGGATCTCTCCTTCGAACGGGCGGATCAGGTTCACCACCGCTCTGGCCACAGTGGACTTGCCGCACCCGGACTCGCCGACCAGGCACACGGTCTCGCCCGCGGCGACGGTCAGGTTCACCCCGGCCACGGCCCGGATCTCACCGCGCCTGCCGAACAGGCCCTGGCGGGTCCGGTACCCGGCCACCAGGTCGACCAGCTCAAGCACTGAGCACCTCCTCCGCGAAGTGGCACGCGCTGGCCCGGCCCGACGGGATCACCCGCAGCGCCGGTGTCTCGGTCCGGCACCGCTCGCGTGCGAACGGGCAGCGCGGGTGGAACGCACAGCCGTCCGGCAGCGCCGACACGTCCGGTGGGTTGCCGTCGATGGGCCGGACCTCCCGCGCACCGTCCCGTGCGGACGGGCTGGCCGCCATCAGGCCGAGCGTGTACGGGTGGGCCGGGCCCGAGTACACCTCGCCGATCGTGCCGGACTCCACCGCCCGACCGGCGTACATCACCACCACCGACTGCGCGGCGCGGGCCACCACGCCGAGGTCGTGGCTGATGATGATCATCGCGAGGCCGGTGCGCTGCCGTTCCCGCAGCAGGCGGAGGATCTGCGCCTGCACGGTCACGTCCAGCGCGGTGGTCGGCTCGTCGGCGATCAGGAGCCGCGGTTCCAGCGCCAGCGCCATCGCGATCATCACGCGCTGGCGCATGCCGCCGGAGAACTCGTGCGGGTAGGACTTCGCGCGCCGCGCCGCGTCTGGGATGCCCACCTCGGTCATCGCGGCGACGGCCCGCCCGTGTGCCGCCGCGCGGGACATGCCCCTGCGGCGCCGGAACATCTCCGCGATCTGGTAGCCGACGGTCAGCGACGGGTTCAGCGCGGACAACGGATCCTGGAAGATCATCGCCAGTTCCTCGCCCCGCAGCGCGCGCAGCTCGTCGGGGGAGAGGGCGAACAGGTCGGTGCCGTCGAACCGGACCGCGCCCTCGACGACCGATGCCTGTGCGGGCAACAGTCCCATCACGGCGAGGGACGTGAGGCTCTTGCCGCTGCCGGACTCGCCGACCACGGCCAGGGTCTGTCCTTCCGCGACGGACAACGAGACCCCGCGAACCGCACGCACACCGCCGAACGCGACCGCGAGGTCGTCCACTTCGAGCAGGGCGGTCATCGCGCCACCACCTCCTTGGCCGGGTCGGACTCGTCACGGGCCGCGTCGCCGAGCACGCCGACGCAGATCACCACCAGCGTCAACGCGATGCCGGGCACCGCCGCGATCCACCACGCGGAGGCGAGGTAGTCGCGACCGTTCGCGATCGTCGAGCCCCACGACGCCTGGTCGACCGGCACGCCCAGGCCGAGGAAGCTCAACGCCGCCTCCGCGACCATGGTCAGTCCCACCTGGACGGTCGCGGCCACGAGCAGCGGCTGCACACACGACGGCAGGATGTAGTGCGCGAGGATGCGCAGGTCGCTCGCCCCCATCACCCGGGCGGACTCGACGAACTCCCGCCCCTTCGTGGTGAGCGCCGAGCCACGCACCACCCGCGCGAAGATCACCCACCGGGTCACGGCGAGCGCCACGATCACGTTGGTGAGGCTCGGCCCGAGCGCGCCCGCGAGCAGGATCGCCAGCAGGATGGACGGGAACGCGAGCTGCATGTCCCCGAGCCGCGAGATGATCGTGTCGAGCCAGCCGCCGTAGTACCCGGCGAGCAACCCGAGCACGAGCCCGACGAGCACCCCGGCCACGACGACGCTGATCCCGACGAGCAGCGACACCCGCGAGCCCGCGATCACCTGGGCCAGCACGTCCCGGCCGTTCTGGTCGGTGCCCAGCAACGCGAACGAGCCGTCCGACGCGGTGCTGCCCGGCGCCAGCAGCCGGTCGCCCACGCGGGTGGCGACGCTGTCGTAGGGCACGAGCACCGGCCCCAGCACGGCGACGAGCACGAACAACCCGAGCACGGCCGCGGCCACGACCGGCCCTGTCCCGAAGCGCTTCACACCGTCTCCAGGGTGACTCGGGGGTCGAGCGCGAAGTACAGCAGGTCGACCACGACGTTGATGCCGACGTAGAACACGGCGATGAGGATGATCGCGGCCTCGGCGACCGCGTAGTCGCGCTGCTGGATCGACTCGATCATCAACGAGCCGATGCCGGGCCACGCGAACACTTGCTCGATGATCACGGCGTCGGCGATGAAGTGGCCGAGGATCAGCCCGAGCACGGTCACCACCGGCGTCAGCGTGTTGCGCAGCACGTGGATGTTGAACACCACGCGCTCGTTCAGCCCCTTGGACCTGGCGGTGCGCACGTAGTCCTTGCCGAGTTCCTCCAGCGTGCCGTTGCGCACCAGCCGGGCGAGCCAGCCGAGGAACGGCAGCGCGAGCGTGAACGCGGGCAGCACCAGCCCGAGCAGCGACCCGTCCGCGGTGGCGGGCAACAGGTTCAGCGTCCGCGAGAAGATCAGCACCAGCATGATGCCGACCCAGAACGCGGGCAGGGCCTGCCCGGTCAGCGAGAAGTACGACACCGCCCGGTCGACGAGCTTTCCCTTGTGCCGCGCGGCGTGCAGGCCCAGCGGGAACCCCAGCAGCAGCGTGAACACGAGCGCGCACCCGGCCAGGGTGATCGTGGCGGGCAGCCGGGACAGCACCGCGTCGAACGCGTCGCCGCCCAGCCGCCACGACTCGCCGAAGTCCAGTCGGACGACCTCGCCGAGGTGCCGGACGTACTGCACGAGCAGCGGGTCCGACAGCCCCATCTCCGCGCGCTTCGCGGCCAGTTCGTCCGGGGTGGCCTGGCTGCCGAGGATCAGCGCCGCGGGGTCGCCGGGGATCACCCGCAGCACCAGGAACACGATGGTGACGGCGCCGAACAGCAGCAGGACCGCCTGTCCCAGCCTGCGCGCGAGGTAGACGATCACGTCACTCCCCGCCTGCTCGACGCGCGCACGACCAGCTCGGCGGGGAGCCGGCGCTTGTCCGCCCGGTCGTGGTCGCGGTCATGGTCGTCCTGTCCTTTCATCCGCCGCAGCAGCAGGTCGACGGCGGTCACGCCGATGTCGGCCGACGGCAGCGCGACGGTGGTCAGTGAGGGGTTGAGGTAGGCGGCGAAGGGGTGGTCGCCGAAGCCGCCGACCAGCACGTCCTCGCCGACCCGCAGACCGGCCTCGGTGAGTGCCCGGTAGACCCCGAGCGCGAAGTAGTCGTTGCCGACCATGATCGCGTCGGGCAGCCGGTCACCGCGCACGATCTCCTGCGCCAGCCGGTAGGCGTCGGCGGGCTCCCACGGCAGGGCGAGCGACTCGAGGCGCCTCGTGGGCACCGAGACCACCCGTTCACCGGTGAGGCCCGCGTCGGCGAGCGCGCGGCGGAACCCGGCGATCCGGTCGGCGACCGGCGAGATCGGCAGGTCCTCCTCCATCAGGCACACCGTGCGGGCGCCGGACGCCACGAGGTGGCGCGTCGCCTCGTACGCGCCACGCTCGTAGTCCACCCCGACGTAGTCCAGCTCCAGGTCCGCGAGGTCCCGGTTCAGGCACACGAGCGGGATGCCCGCGTCCGACAGCCGCGCCCAGTGCTCGCCGTCGCCCTGCACCGCGGGCACGACCAGCGCGCCGTCCACGTTCCACCGCAGCAGCGTCTGCGCGGCGTTCTGGTCGCCGTCCGGGCTCTCCTCGGTGAGCAGCAGCATCAGCGAGTAGCCCGCCGCGCGGCCCCGGTGCTCGATCGCGCTGATCAGCCTGGCGTAGAACGGGTTCGACGGGTTGGTGATGACGAGGCCGATGGTCATGGCCGAGCCGAGCACCAGCGAGCGCGCCATCGGGTTGGGCACGTAGCCGAGGCGTTCGGCCTCGGCCTTGATCCGCGCCCTGGTCTCCTCACCGACGCTGTCCTTGCCGGTGAGGGCCCGCGAGACGGTGTTCACGGACACCCCGAGCGATTTCGCGATGTCCTTCAGCGTCACCCGCCGCGAGTCGGCCATGTTCGTCCTCCCAGTTACGTGCCCACGGTCACGCCGCGCAGGTCCGGCTGGTTGCTCGGCGCCGGTTCGAAGCCGGTAACCGTACTGCGCAGGCCGTAGGTGCTGATCAGCGCGGCAGGGAAGATACCGACCGCGTCCTCCCAGACGATCTTGCAGGCCTGCGCGTACAGGTCGCGGCGGATGTCCTGGTCGGCGTCCTCGTGCGCCTTTCGCAGGATCGTGTCGAGCTCCGGGTTGCGGTAGCCCATCCGGTCGGCCTTCGAGTCGTAGAGCCGCCCGAGGGTGAAGTCGGCGTCGCCGGTGGTGACCGTGTTGGTCTGGAGCTCCATGTCGAACTCCTTGGCGTTGAGCCGCCGCAGCCACTCCGCCTTCTCCAGGCTCTGCGGTGTCACCTTCACCCCGATCTTCGCCCAGTCGGAGATCATCGCCTGGGCGAGCCCGTCCGCGAGCGGCCCGGTGTCGCCGAACCACATGAGGGACGTGGTGAAGCCGTCCCCCAGCCCGGCGGCCGCGAGGTCACGCTTGGCGGCGTCCGGGTCGTGGCCGTACGGCTCCTGCTCGGCGTGGCCGAACGCGGTGCGGGGGATGGGTGCGGTCATGACCTCGGCACCCTCGCCGAACAGGCTCTTGACGATCCCGGCCACGTCCACCGCACGCCACATGGCCCGCCGCACGCGCGGGTCGTCGAACGGCGCCTTCCCGCAGTTGAACCAGTTGAGGTAGTAGACATAGCTGGGCATCGTCTCGAGCGTGATGCCGTCGACGCCCTCCAGCTCACGCAGCTGGTCCGGCGGGATCGGCCACAGCGCGTCCAGGTCGCCGGTGCGCAGCGCGGTGATCTGGCTGGAGGTCTCCGGCAGGTACGGCAGGCTGACCTCCTTGAGCTTCGGCTTACCGCTCCAGTGGTCGACCGCGGTGAGCGCCAGCTCGTCGGCGGGGGTGAACGACGCGACCTTGAACGGGCCGCTGCCGACGGGCTTGCCGAAGAACCCGGACTGGGTCATCTTGGCGGCGGGCAGCACGAACATCAGGGTGAGGTTCGTCAGCATCGTGCCGAGCGGCCGTTCGGTCGTGATCGTCAGCGTGGTGTCGTTCGTCGCCTCGACCGACGTCACCGACGTCCACAGCGCGGACTGCGCGGTGTTGGCGTTCTTCACCCGCTCCAGCGACGCCTTGACGTCCTTCGCCGTGAGCTTCTCACCGTCGTGGAACGTCACGTCGTCCCGCAGCGTGAACACCCACGTGGTGTCGTCCGGCTGCTCCCACTTCGTCGCCACGGCCGGTTCGAGCTTCTCGCCGTTGCGTCGCACGAGGGTGTCGTAGATCAACCGCCCCGCGAGCAGTGTCGCCTCGTCCACACTGGACGGTCCGTGCGGGTCGAGGTCGTTGATCGGCTGGGTGAACGCCGCCCGCAGCGCCGACTCGGCACCCGACTGGGTGCCGCCGCCGACGCTGCACGCGGCGAGGTAGGCGCCGGCGAGCCCCATGCTGCTGATCTTGAGGAAGTTCCGGCGGGTGGTCACCATGTGTCTCTCCAATGCTCAGCCCTTGAGCGTGAGGTAGATCAGCACCTTCGCTGACCGGTCTGCCCCCTCGACGGACCCCCTGATCCGCAACCACTGCCCGAACTCGCGCACGGGCCACGACACCATTCCCGTTCCCTCGGCCACCTGCGCCGGTACTTCGGCGTCACACCAGTGCAGCCCGTCGGGCGACACCTGTGTGGTGAGCACGAGCTTGGTGTCCGATGTGGACGAGTCGAGCACCCGCACGAACCACCGGGCCTCGCTCGCCCAGCCGGACTCGTACGGCTCGGTGGTGAACTCGCCCGTCAGTACGCGGTAGCGCTCCAGCACCGCTGCCTGTGACTGTCGCATGAGGACCTACCAATCCACCGAGACGAGCACCGAGTCCAGGAACAGGAAGTTCCGCACGTCGGTGTGGGTACGGGCGCTGACGTAGAAGTTGAGGAGGTTGTCGAGCGAGTCGTAGCGCTCCTCGTACACCGGAACGGGCACGTCCCGCATGTCGTAGACGCGGTCGTTGACCTGCAGCTCGACGTTGCGCTGCGCCTCGGTGTCGATCTGCCAGCGCAGGTAGTGCCAGTTGACCTTGGTCGGCACCTCGTTGTAGCAGAACGACTGCGGCTCCCCGAACTGGTGCCAGTCCTCGGGGTTCGGCGCGGTGAAGTCGGCCAGCGCGTCGAGCTTCACCTTGCCTTCGAGGTGCTCGCGCGGGGTCGGCTCCGGCACGTTCGGGTACATCCAGCGGCGCGTGAAGTTGTTGTCCAGATCGGTGTTCTGGTACCTGACGACCGTGTGGTAGCGCTCCCCGCGGTCGTCGCAGATGTCGGTGGCGACGGTGAACGCGCCGAACTGCTGCTCGGACGGGTGGATGTTGCCGTCCCAGTCGCCCGCGCCCGCCTTGGTCGCCGCGCCGTTCTCCTCGGACGCGGACTCGGCCTTGTAGGTGAAGTAGGTCTCGAACTGCACCCGGCCCTTCTTCGCCATCGTGAGCCTGCGGATCGCGACCGCGGTGTGGCCCGTGACCGGCCGGGTCGCGACCTTGAGCGCGTAGTTGCCGGTCATCGCGCCGTGCGTGCCGGTGTCGAAGAACGTGCACGAGGACAGCTGCGGTGGGCGGAAGTCCCGCATGTGGTCGTCGACGGTGTCGAGGTTGCCCTCGCCGTCGTGGTTGCCGATCAGTTCGGTCCAGCCGTGGGTGCCGGTGTCGAACTTGTCGAACACGAGGATGCGGGGGAGCGGGTTGTACCGGGACAGGTCCGGGTCCGCGTCGAGCAGCGCCCTGCGCAGGTGCGCGGCGATGTCGGCGTCTGTGGTCAAGATCGGTCAGCTCCTGGGGATCGGCACACGCGGGGATGAACGTTCACGTGAGCGCTAACTGAGGAAGTGGCGTGAACGTTAATTCCCGATGGCGCGGCTGTCAAAGACCACTTCGGACTGAACCGGTACGGACGCGCCGGACCCCTTGACGGTGCGCTTCATGCGCACGTAACGTACCCATGAACGCTACCGATAACGTTAACTTAAGCGTTCAACTAACTGTGTGCAGTGGTCTGCTCACGTCCCCACCCACCCCGACCGACGCGGTTGGCCTGGGCGTCACCGGCCGTCGGCGCGTCGTTCCACCGGGCCCGCGACGCTCGCGCCCGAACGGAAGGGAATCCCATGCGTGTGAAAGCTCTGTTGTTGTCGGTCGCGCTGGCGGCCGGCCTCGCCGCGGTGCCGTCCGCGGGTGGTGCGGTCGCGGACGAGGTCGCGCGGCCGTGCCGGGACGTGCCGGTGACGCCGGTGCGCACCGGCGCGGTGTTCAACGATCCGGCGGGTGGTGACGCGACCGCGATCGTCCGAGCGATCTGCAACCTCGTGCACCAGGCGCCCGCCGGGTCGCGGATCCGCATCGCGCATTTCGTGGTGTCCGGCGCGGCGGGCCTCGACTTCGCCACCGAGCTGATCGCAGCGCACCGCCGCGGGGTGGACGTGCAGATGGTGCTCGACGGCTGGCAGGACACCACTCCCGCGGCGGAGGCGTTGCGTGCGGAGCTGGGCACCGACGAGTCGGCGGACTCGTGGCTGCACGTGTGCTCCCGGGTGTCCCCCGAGGGCAACACGTCCTCGTGCATCGGCACCAAGGGTCAGCACAACAAGTTCTACCTGTTCTCCCGCACGGGTGACGCACGGGACGTCGTGGTCCAGTCGTCGGCGAACCTGACGGACGTCAACTCGCGGACCTACTGGAACAACGCGACGACGCTCGTCGGCAACACCAAGCTCTACGCGGCCTACGACGCCTACTTCGAGGACCTGGCGGCCGAACGCGCCACGGACGACTACTACCGCACGACGACCACCGGCATGCCCGGCGGCACGGTGCGGTCGTACTTCTTCCCGCGCGCGGAAGGTGATCACGTGCTGGAGATCCTCGCGAAGGTCGGCTGCGACGGCGGCACCACCATCCACATCGGGATGTCGGAATGGGACAGCTACCGGATCGCGATCGCGGAGCGGCTGGTGGCGTTGTCCGGTCAGGGCTGCCGGGTGAAGATCGTCCACGGTCTGATGGACGACGAGGTGCTGGCGACCCTGTCGGCCGACCCGCGCATCGAGCGGCGTGTGCTGAACGACGCGAGCGCCCTGCCCGGCCGCATCCACTCGAAGTACTTCCTGATCGACGGCGAGTTCGACGGGGACGCGAACGCGCGGTGGGTGTTCACCGGCAGCCCGAACTGGAACGCCACCTCGCTGCGCCGCAACGACGAGGCGATGATCCAGACCAACATCCGCTCGGTGTTCGACGCGTACGAGGCGAACTTCGGGTACATGTTCGCGACCGCGTCCTGAGGTCGTTCGCCGGCCACGCGACGTCGCCGACGCGGCAACAGCACCACCACCCGGGAGAGGCCGGGCGCGCAGCGCCCGGCCTCCGAAGCGGGCCCCAGCCCCGTGCACAAGCCGGGCGCTAGGCCATCCATCCATGCCAAATCTCAACAAGCCCGCCGGACCACGTCACGTACGGCCGAACGGCTGAGGCTGCCGCGATGCGGGTTGAGCCCGGCGTTCCAACCAGGTCCAGCCGGTCACACCGGACCTGAACGTCCTTTGAGGAATGAATCTCCCCATCCCATCACGCGCGGTGAGATTCCCCCGGCGCAAGTGGACGAACAGTCACTGGAATTGCTCAGGAAAAAGTTGACTTTCGTACGAGGCGCCCAGGGTTTGTACTCCATTTCGCCCCATACAGTGGGACGGAGGTAGGTATCCCGGGAATACTGCCCGGGATGTCCTGTTCTGGGTGGCAATCGGTCGGCCGGACGGACGTCAAACGCCGTCGGTCCACGCCAACGACAGGGCAAACCGGCAGGTCAGCGCGCTGATCGCGAGATCGACCTTCGTCCTCTTCAAACAGTCCGTAATCGACTCATTACTTTCAGCGTCGTTCCGTGATTGTCTTCTCACTGCGCGGAATCTGACGTACGCTCCACTTCGCTGTCGGCTGAGGGGCCCTGGCGGCAACCCGATGTACGCCCTCAAGGAGGGCGAATTTGTGCTGCACATTTCTAGTCGGGAGGTGACAGCGATTACGGCCACGGAACCGCTGCGGACCGGTGCGTCGGAATGGGTCGACGAGGTATTGCTGAATGGTGCAGACAATGACGTCTGTTTACACCTGAAGACTGGCCCGATTGCCCGCTCCGCGCTACGCCGGCTGGTCCGCGACAAGCAGGAGACCCTGGTCGCCGCGGGGGTGCGGCCCGGCGGCTGCGTGGCGCTGAACCTGCCGCCCTCGCTCACCTACGTTGCCAACCTGCTCGCCGTCTGGCGAGCCGGTGCGCAGGCCGTTCTGCTCGACCACCGGCTCACCCGTTACGAAGTCGACGCGGCGGTCGATCGTCTCGGTGTGCAGGTCCTGGTCGCGGTCGGGGCCACGCACGGCAGCCCGCTGGACGTCTTCCACGACGTGACGGAGGTGATCACGGCCCGGGAGGGCAGGCAGGCGAACGCACCGCACGCGGTCCTCCAGCTCAGTTCCGGTTCCACCGGGCCGTCGAAGGTGATCGGCCGAACGGCCGAGGACCTGGTCGCGGAGGTGCACCGGTACACGGAGATCGACGGCGTGCCACTGCCTGGTGAGCGAATCGTCCTGCTGCCGTCGATGGTCCATGTCCTCGGTCTCGTCGGCGGACTCCTCTACGGGCTGCACGCGGGGATCGAGCTGGTGCCGCCGCGGCGGCTCACCGGCGAGTCCATCCTCGACGCGGTCGCGTCCGGCGACACACCGGCCACCGTGCTCGGCGTGCCGTTCCACATCGGACTCCTGAACTCGGTCGCCGAGCCACGCAAGCTCGGCCAGCTCAAGCGGATGACCACCGGCGGCGAGCTGGTGCCCGCCGCCGTCTCGGCGACGTTCGACGAGAAGTACGGCGTGCCGCTCGGGAACATGTGGGGGATGACGGAGCTGGGCGTCATCGCGACCGACCTGTTCGGCGAGCACCGCCCGGCGCTGCTGCCCGCGCCGGGCATCGAGGTCCGCGAAGTGGCCGGTGAACTGCTGATCCGGCGACGGGAGTCGCCGTACGTCGGGCTGTCCGATCCGGCGCGGTGGGCCGACGGCTGGCTGCACACCAAGGACGCCGGCCGGGTGGACCCGGACACCGGTCTCGTGACCGTGCTCGGCAGGCTCGACTCGCAGGTGTCGGTCGGCGGGCTGAAGGTCGACCTGACCGAGGTGGAGCACACGCTCACCGAGCTGCCGGGAGTCGCCGCCGCGGTCGTGTTGTACGACAGGGAGATCACGGCGTTCGTCCAGTTGGCGGGGGACACCCCGGGGCAGTCGGTGGAAGCCGCGCTCGCGGAACGGCTCGCGGCCTACAAACGACCGAAGACCACGCACTTCGTGACGGCACTGCCGCGCACCACGACGGGCAAGCTCGTCCGCGACCGCACCGTGCTCCACGACACGATCTCCTAGAAACCCTTACGGGACAGCGTTTCCCGACGAGTACACCGCAAACACAGTAGAAGGTGAGGACATGAACGCTGCTGAGGTCCGTGAGTTCGTGCTGGAGACCCTCCAGGAGATGAACTACGACATCGAGGGTGTCGACGACGACAGCACGCTCGGCCCGGCGGGTGTCGATCTGGAGTCGCTGGCGATGGCGGAGCTGGCCGTGCGTGTCGAGGACCGCTTCGGTGTGCGGTTCGCCGAGGAGGAGTCCGAGGAACTGGCGCTGATGACCGTCGGCGAGTTCACGAAGACGGTCGCCGAGCGCGCCTCGAACGTCGCCGGTGCGGGTCAGGCGGGATGAGGGAGAAACCCGCTGTCGCACGCGACGACGTCGTGGCGATGATCGCGAGCCTCGGGGACCGGTCGGTCGACGAGGTCGGGGACCGCGTCGACTCGATGCAGCTCGCGTGGCTCATGCACCAGGTGGAACAACGCTACGGCGTGGAGATCGAGCTGAACGACGGGCAGTACGCCCGGATGAGCACAGTGGACGGTGCGGTAGAGGTGTTGCGCGAGGCGATCACGGCGGTCCCGCATGAGTGAACCGCCGTTACGAACCGGTATCACCGGGCTGGCCGCGGTCAGTGCGCTCGGGAGAGGAGTGCAGGCCCAGCTGGCAGGCGCACTCGCCGGTGCCGCCGCGTTCGGCCCGGTGCGCCGGTTCGACGTCGGCGGACGCAGGACCACGGTCGCGGCGACACTGCCGGACGCGAGCACCCTCGCCGACGAGCTGGCCGGCGTGATCGACGAGGCGTGCACCGGTCTCACACCGGCGGAACGGGCGGAAACCCCGCTGCTGCTGGGCATTCACGGGCATCCCGACGCGGGCCGGTCGGCCACGGCGACCACGGCCGGGTTCGCGCGGGAACTGGCCGAGCGGGCCGGGCTCGCCGGGGTGGCGCGGATCTACACGTGTGCGTGTGTCTCCGGCAGCACGGCGGTCGCCGACGCGGCCGCGTCGATCCGGGCGGGACGGTCCGGGCGGGTCGTGGTGGCGGCGGGCTACCTCGTGGAGCCCGACCAGTTCGCGCTCTTCGACGCCGGACGGGCGCTCGCCAAGGACGGCGTCGCGCGCCCGTTCAGCACCGGACGGAGTGGACTGGTGCTCGGCGACGCGGTGTCGGCGGTGGTGCTGGAACCGTTCGGGGACAGGGAAGTGCTCGCAGAGGTCGCCGGGTGGGGGCGCGCGGGCGACGCCCACCACGTCGTCAGGCCGGACCCGGACGGGCACGGTATGGCGCGTGCCATCGGCGACGCGTTGCGGCGCGGTGGGATCGAACCCGGCGCGGTCGGGTACGTGAACGCCAACGCGAGCGGCGCGGACGGCGACGGCGCCGAGGCGGTGGCACTGCGGAAAGCCCTTGGCGCGCAACGGGTTCCGGTGAGTTCGACGAAGTCCGTGCACGGGCACGGGCTGGAGGGCTCCGGCCTGCTCGAACTCGTCGTCACGGTGCTCGCGGTGCAGGCGGGGAAGCTGCCCGCGACCGCGGGACACCTCGGTGCCGACCCGGCGTGCGACCTGGACCTGATCCTGGACGCACCGAGACCGGCGACGAGCCCGTACGCGCTGAGCGTCAACGCGGCCTTCGGCGGCGCGAACACGGCGGTGCTGGTGAAGGCGTCATGACCGAGCTCGCCACCGCGACCGTGCGGGAACCCAGGCCACTGCCCGGATTCGTGCTGTCCTCGTTCAGCCCGCTCGTGGCCGCCGCCGCGAACGAGTGCCTGACCACCCGTCACGGAAACGCGCCCGCCGCCGACGACGTCGGGGGGCGCACCGCGATCGTCGTCGTGAGCGGGAGCGGGGACGTGGCGATGGCCGAGCACGTGGCGCACGCGGTCGACGACGGCGCCCGCGTCGGGCCGCTGCTGTTCTTCCAGGCCGTGCCCAACAGCGTCGCCGGGCACGTCGCCGCCACCTGGGGTCTGCGCGGTCCCGTGGTCTGCCTGTGCCCGACAGGCGATCCGAAGGCGGAAGGCCTGGCGCACGCACGACTGCTGATCGACGACGGGGACGCCGACGAGGTGTTGGTGGTCCTCGTGGAACAGGCCGGCGCGGAGACCGCGCATGCCGTGCTGGTGAGCTGAAGGAGAGAGTCACGATGAACGCAAAGGGCCTGCGTGCCGTCCTGGCCGCCGACCCGGACATCGGTGCGGGCAACGTGCTGCACACGGTGCTCGCGCACGGCGCCGATCCGGACGGGCCCGGGCTGATCTTCGACACCGAGGTCGACGGCCACCCGGCCGAGTACGAGTTCACGCTCGGCGACCTGGACCGCATGGTGGACGCACGCGCCGCGTGGCTGCACGCGCGCGGCATCCGCAGACGCGACGCGGTGGCCGTGTGGGCGACCGCGGCCGCCGACACCGTCCTGAGCTTCCTCGCCCTCACCCGCATCGGTGCGATCCCCGCGCTGATGAACGGGAAGATGACCCCCGAGATCGCCGCCGAGTTCATCCGCAGGCTGCGTGCCAGGGGTGTGCTCGCCGACGCCGCCCACACGGAGCTGCTCGCCGGGCACGACCTGGGCACCGAACTCCTCGGCGCCCCGGCGGAACTCGCGTCCGGCGACCCGGCCGCGGCGCCGCCGCACTACCGGCACCACCAGGACGACCCGATCGTCATCACGCACACGTCCGGCACCACCGGGGTGCCGAAGGCCGTGCTGCACCTGCACCGCACCCTGTTCGCCTCGCAGCGGCACCTGCTGAAGATGCCGCAGGCGCAGGGCACGAACCGGGTGCTGAACGCGCTGCCGATCCCGCACACGGCGACCGTGCTGATGGTCTGCCAGATCCTGTGCAACCGGGGCAGGATGCTCTGCCTGTCCGATCAGGATGGTGCGACCGTGCTGGCCGCGATCGAACGCTGGCAGCCGGAGGCGGTGTACGGGTTCGCGGTCACGTGGGCCGACCTCGCACGCTTCGACCTGCCCGCCCGGAACGTCGGCTCGGTGCGGATGTGGTTCAACACCGGCGACTGCGCGCACGAGACGCACATCCGGCGGCTCGTCGCGGTCGGTTCACGGGAGACGGTGACCCGTGAGGGGCGCGTCCGGATCACCGGCTCGCACTTCGTCGACGGGCTCGGCTCGTCGGAGATGGGGCACAACGGGTTCCACGTCACGCACACACCGGACAGCGACCACTACGGCCGGCGCATCGGGCGGCCGTACAAGTTCGCCGAGGTCGCGGTACTGGACGAGGAGGGCAACGAGCTGCCGCCGGGCAGGATCGGCAGGCTGGGTTTCAACGCGCCGACGCTCTCGCCCGGCTACTGGAACGACTCGGTCACCACCTACCGCGCGCGGCTGAGCGGCTACTACCTCACCGGCGACCTCGGCTACCGCGACGAGGACGGCAACTACTACCACGTGGACCGCGACCCCGACGCCGTGGTCGGTGACGGTTTCTACACGGCCCTGTCGGAGGAGCGGATCCTCGCGGCATGCCCCGACGTGCTCGACTGCACGGTCGTGATCGTGTCGGAGGACGGTCGCATCGTCACCGACGTGCTGCTCGAACTGGCGTCCGGCGCGGACACCGGGACCGACCGCACCGAGGTCATCCGGGCCGCGCTCGGCGAGCGGGTCGGCGCGACGCTCGACCGCGTGGTCGCGATCCGGCACGAGGACGTCCCGTTGACCGTGACGGGCAAGGTCCGCAAGTTCCTGTTGCGCCAGCAGCACCTGAGCAAGGCACCGGCATGACCGGCGCGACGATCACCGGCATGGGCCTGCTGACGCCGGTCGGCAGGGGCGCGGCGGAGGTCTTCCACGCCCTGTGCGTCGGGAAGTCCGGGCTCGCCGTGCCGCCGGAGGGGCATCCGGCGGCGGACTCGGTGGACGTCGGCGGCTTCGTCCCGGACGTCGACCCGCGCACGGTCGTGTCCGGGCCGGCCGCTTCGGTGGTGGACAAGACGGTGGTGCTGGCGCTGCTGACCGCCGCGGACGCGCTCGCCGACGCCGGGATCGAGGTCGGCGGGGATGTCGACCCGGACCGCATCGGTGTCGTGGTCGGCGGTGTCGGCGGCATGGCCACGCTCGAGAAGCAGGTGCTGGCGCGCGGCGACCGCGGCCGGACGTCGGTGAGCCCGTACCTGCTGACCGGGATCCTGCCGAACATGCCCGCCGCCAGGATCGCGATCACGCACGGGATCCGCGGCTACAGTTCGAGCATCGGCACCGCGTGCGCGTCCGGTGCGCAGGCCATCGCCGACGCGCTGCGGCTGATCCGGTCGGGTGACGCCGACGTGGTGGTGTGCGGCGCGAGCGAGGCGCCGCTGTTCCCCACGTTCGCCGACACGTTCGGCAACGCGCGGGCGCTCGCGCGCCGGTGGAGCGACCCCACCGCCGCGAGCCGCCCGTTCGACACCAGGCGCAACGGGTTCGTCCTCGCGGAAGGCGCGGGCATGCTCGTGCTGGAACGGACCGAGCACGCGAACGCACGCGGGGCCGCAGGCTACGCGGACGTGCGCGGCTGGGGCGCCACCACCGACGCCCACCACCCGACCACGCCGCGGCCGGACGGTTCCGGTGCGGCCGAGTGCATGCGGCGGGCACTCGCGAGCGCGGGCCTCGCCCCCGGCGACATCGGCTACGTCAACGCACACGGCACGTCGACCAAGCTCGGTGACGTCGCCGAGACCGCGGCGCTGGCCGCGGTGTTCGGTGTGGACGGTCCGCCGGTCAGCTCGACCAAGTCGCTGACCGGCCACATGCTCGGCACCTCCGGCGTGGTGGAGGCGGCGGCGAGCGCCATGGCGGTGGCACGGGGCGTGCTGCCACCCACCTACAACCTGGACGAGGTCGACCCGGCGTGCCCGGGCAACCACGTCCGGACCACACCGCTGGAGCGGGAGATCGGCCACGCGCTGTCGAACTCCTTCGGCTTCGGCGGCCAGAACGTGAGCCTGGTGCTGAGCGCGGCCGGCACCGAGAAGAAGCGGAACGGTTAGGGCACATGAATCTCAACGGAATAGACCACATCGAACTGTACGTCGGAGACGCGCGACAGGCCGCGTTCTACTACTGCACCGCCTTCGGGTTCCGGCTCCGGGGCCAGGGCGGGCCGGAGACCGGGCTGAAGGGGCAGCGGTCGCTGCTGCTGACCCAGGGTGACGTCCGGATGGTCCTCACCTCACCGCTCGTCGCCGACCACCCGGCCGCCGAGTTCGTGCGCAGGCACGGCGACGGCGTCGCGGTGATCGCGCTGGAGGTGGACGACGCCGAGTCGGCGTTCGGGGAGCTGGTGCACGCGGGTGCGGCCGCGGTGTCCGCGCCTGCCCGCTACGCGGAGGGCGACGCGGTCGTGACGACGGCCGAGGTGCTCGGTTTCGGGGACATCACGCACCGCCTGGTGCAGCGCACCGGCCCCAGAACCGAGTTCCTGCCCGGCGTGTTCCTCATGTCCGCCACGAACGACGCGGACGACACGGGCGACGCGGCGCCGCTGCTGGAGCTGATCGACCACTTCGCCGTGTGCGTGCCCGCCGGGCAGCTGGACTCGACGGTCAAGCACTACGAGGAGGTGTTCGGCTTCTCGCAGATCTTCGAGGAGTACATCGAGGTCGGCGCGCAGGGCATGTCGTCGAAGGTCGTGCAGAGCCCGTCGAAGCTGATCACGCTCACGCTGATCGAGCCGGACACGAGCCGCGAGCGCGGCCAGATCGACGACTTCCTCGCCTGGCACGGCGGCGCGGGCGTCCAGCACGTCGCGTTCACCACCGACGGCATCACCGACACGGTGCGCGCGCTCGCCGCACGGGGCGTGCGGTTCGCGAACACGCCGCCGACGTACTACGACGCGCTGGCCGACCGGGTGCCCGACCTCGCGGTGCCGGTCGCCGACCTGCGGGACGCCGGCGTGCTCGTCGACACCGACCACTGGGGGCAGCTGCTGCAGATCTTCACCGAGTCGATGCACGTACGCAGGACCCTGTTCCTGGAGATCATCGAGCGCCGGGGCGCGCTCACCTTCGGCAGCGGCAACATCAAGGCGCTGTACGAGGCCAAGAACCGCGAGCTGGTTGGAGGACTTCGGTGACCACGACCGAACGTTTCACGCTGTCCGAACAGGACCGCGAGCTGCTGCCGTCCGACGAGGACGTCGCGTTCTACGCCGAGCACGGCTGGTACCTGTCCAAGAAGCTGTTCACCGACGCCGAGGTCGACGAGCTGGTCGCGGCCAGCGAGGGGTACTACGCCGGTGCGCGTGACCGCACGCTTCCGGTGCGCCCGCCCCGGCTCGCGTACTGGACGCCGGAGCAGGGGGACGTGCAGCGGCACAACGACTACGTGCACTACGAGAGCGACCCCCTCGCCAAGCTGCTGCTCAAGCCGATCATCGGCGCGGTGGCCGCGTGGCTCGCGCGGGCCGAGGAGATCCGCGTCTTCCAGTCGACGCTCATCTACAAGCCGCCGATCGCGGGGTTGCCCTCCAACATCGTGCCGTGGCATTTCGACAAACATTATTGGGCGTCCTCGTCGTCGGACAACATGCTGACCGCTTTCATTCCGTTCCACGACTGTGCCGAGGAAATGGGCACCATCACGATGGTGGACGGCAGTCACCGGTGGCAGGAGATCGGTGCGGACGACAGCACCACCCGCCATTTCGCGGAACGCGACCGGTCCGAGCTGGAGCAGATGCTGGCCGAGAACGCGGCGTACAACGGCGCCGAGGTGCGCAAGGTCCCGATGGTGATTCCCAAGGGGCACATGAGCTTCCACCACTGCAAGACATACCACGGCAGTGGTGCGAACGTGAGCACGCGGCCGCGCCGTGCGGTTTCCCTGCACCTGCAGGATGGCGCGAATGAATTTCACGAATTCCCGTTGTCGGACGGCAGTCTTGCGTTCTACAATCATGACAGCCTGGTCCGGAAAACGCCGGACGGTCGCCCGGACTACTCGGATCCGGATTACTGCCCCGTTCTGTGGCGCGGTTGACCACATCTAGCGAGGAGCGACAAACAATTGTCCAGACCTGACCGGAGACAGCCGTGTCCGGGAACCGCGGACCGCACCATGACGGCCGCCACGTTCCGCGACGACGGATGACGGCCGTGGCGGAGACATCGGTGGCCGGCGGGTTCGCACGGCGCAAGCTGCTCGGGATCCTGTCAAGCAGCTGGGTGGCGCAGTGCTGTTACGCCGTCGCGAAGCTGGGCGTGCCGGACCTGCTCGCGGACGGGCCGCGTTCGGTCGACGAGCTGGCCGAGGTCAGCGGCGCCGACCCGGACGCGCTGGCGCGGCTGTTGCGCGGCATGGCCTCGATCGGCCTGTTCCGCAGGACCGCGCCGAGGACCTACGCGCTCACGTCGGTCACCGACTGCCTCCGCTCGGACGTGCCGCACTCACTGCGGCAGATGGCGGTGCTGGACGGGGAGGAGGTGTTCCGGTCCTTCGCGGACATCCTGCACACGGTGCGGACCGGGGCACCCGCCTTCGACATGGTCTACGGGGAGCCGTTCTACGACTACCTGAACGGCAACCACGCGGTGGCCGCGACCTTCGCGGACGCCATGAACGCGAACCAGGTGCCGAAGACGCTGGCGTCGTGCGACCTCTCCGGGGTCGGCACGCTCGTCGACGTCGGCGGCGGCAGCGGCGGGCTGCTCGCCGAGGTGCTCACCACGTATCCACTGATGCGCGGCGTGCTCCTGGAACTACCGGAGGCGGTGCGCGCGGCAGGCAAGAAGCTCGTCGAGGACGGCCTCGCCGGCCGGGCGGACCTGGTCGAGGGCAGCTTCTTCGACGGCGTGCCGTCCGGTGGCGACGCCTACGTGCTGGCGCGGGTGCTGCACAACTGGTCGGACGAGAAGGCCATGCGGATCCTGCGGCACGTGCGTGCGGCGATGCGCCCTGGCGCACGGCTCTTCGTGTTCGAGCAACTGGTCCCGGAGGAGGACAGCGACCCGGACGCGGCGTCGGGAATGGTCGACCTGCTGATGCTGGTCCTGCTGGAAGGCCACGACCGCACCGAGGAGCACTACCTGCGGCTGCTGACCGACGCCGGGTTCGCACTCGAGACGGTCAACCACGGCAACGGACCGAACGCGGACAGCGCGATCGTCGTCGTGGCGGCCTGAAACCACGCGGTCTGAATCACCACGGTCGGGGAAACGGAGCTGGGGAAAGTGAACCATCAGGACGGCGTCACGCAGACATCGCTGCGGTCGTTGCTCTCGGCGGAGGGACGGCGGGATCCGAACCCGTTCTACGCCGAGCTGCACCGGCACGGCCAGGTGTGCCTGCTGCCGGACCCGTCCGACCGGTTCGACGTGGTGGTGCACGGCTACGACGCGGTGCACCAGGCGCTGCGTGACCCCGCGCTGCACGTGATGACCAGCGACTACCCGGACCGGCGCGACGGCAGGCTGTGGCGTACCCATCCGGCGCTGCGGGTGCTGGTCAGCTCGATCTTCTTCATGGAGGGCGAGCAGCACACCACCGTGCGCAGGATGTTCAGCCAGGCGTTCAGCGCCCGGCGTGTGGCCGCGCTCGAACCGGCGGTGGAACGGATCGTGGCGCGGCGTCTCGACCGGCTCGCCGAACTCGGCGCGGGCGGGACGACGGTGGACCTGTTGGCGGACTTCGCGTTGCCGGTGCCGAGCGACGTCGTCGGCGAGCTGCTCGGCGTGCCGGAGCACGACCGGGACTGGTTCCCGGAGCGGGTGCGTGCGTTCGGCGCGATCCTCGACCTCGGTGCCGGCGTGTGGCGGTTCCAGAAGGCGGCGGACAAGGCCGCGGAGGACCTCACCGGGTACTTCCACGAGCTGGTGGGGAAACGTCGCGCGGAGCCCCGCGACGACCTGGTGAGCGAGCTCGTCGCCGACGACGTCGAGCTGGCCGACGACGTGCTCGTCGCGAACCTGCTGACGATGTACAACGGCGGGTTCGTCACCACGAGCCACCTGATCGGCAACAGCGTGCGGATCCTGCTGGACGACCCGGCGGAGAAGGCGCGCGTGCTCGCCGACCCGCAGCGGGCGGACGGGTTCATCCAGGAGGTGCTGCGGTATGAGCCGCCGACGCACTTCTCCATTCGCTGGGCGGCGGCGGACACGGAGGTGGCCGGAGTGCCGATCTCGAAGGACCGCAGGGTGCTGGTGCTGCTGGGCGCGGCCAACCGTGACCCGGCGAAGTTCACCGACCCCGACACGTTCGACCCGGGCCGCGACGAGGGGCAACCCCTGTCGTTCAGCGCGGGCATGCACTACTGCCTCGGTGCCGTGCTGACCAAGCTGGAGAGCAGGGTGGCCGTGCCGATGCTGCTGCGCCGCTTCCCGGACCTCGCGCTCGCGGGCGAACCCGGCGCACGCACGACGCTGATGCTGCGCGGGTACGAATCCTTACCGGTGAGAGTGACATGACCACGACGCTGGCCGACGTGGCCGCGTTCCTGCCGGAGCGCATGGTGACCGTCGAGGAACTCGGGCCCGAGCTGGGGCTCACCCCGACCCAGGTGCGGGTGCTGCGGCGGTTCAACGGGCTCGGCGAGGTGCGCAGGCAGCGACCCGGCGAGACGCTGGCCGACCTGCTGGAGGGGGCGGCGCGGGCGCTGCCGTCGCTGCGGGGCCGCGAGCACCGCGTGCGGTACGTGATCCACGCGCGCGGTGTGCCGGTGGTCGCGCCGTACCCGGTCAACCCGGTCCACGAGCTGCGGGCTCGGCTCGGTCTCGGCGCCGCGACGGCGTTCACGATCACGCACCACGCGTGCGCGTCCGGGCTGCTCGCCATCGACATCGCGGGCCGCATGCTGGCACGCGACGGCGACCCGTACGCGCTCGCGCTGGTGGTGGCGGGGGAGCAGGTGTTCACCCAGGACGAGCGGCTCGCGCCCGACCAGCGCGTGTTCGGCGAGGGCGCGGGCGCGTGCCTGGTCGCGGCGGGCGGTCCCGGTGACGTGCTGCTGTCCTACGCGGCCGGTCAGCGCGGCGACCTCGACCACTGGAGCACCGACGGTCTCGGCGCGATGGACCGGTTCGCCCAGGACTACACGGAACTGTTGAGCGAGGTCATCCTCGACGCGGTGAAGCAGGCCGACATGTCGCTCGACGACGTCGCGCTGGTGCTGCCGCACAACGTCAACGTCGTGTCGTGGCGGCGGGTCTGCAGGCGCATCGGGCTGCCGGTCGACCGGGTGTTGCTCGACAACGTCCCGCTGGCGGGCCACACGCCGTCCGCGGACACCTTCATCAACCACGCGTCAGCGGTCGCGACCGGGCGGTTGTCGCCCGGCGACCGCTACCTCACCGCCGGGGCGGGGCTCGGTGCGGTCTTCTCGGCCATGGTCTTCGAACACGGGAGCGGACAGATGCTGGCAACCGAGCTGCGCACGCGGGTCGTCGACGCCCTTGGCGTCCTGTTGGGACGGATGCTGGGCGGCGACCTGGCCGTGTCGGAGGAGACGCGGCTGTTCGACGAGCTGGGCCTGTCGTCGTCGAAGACGCTCGAACTGCTGCTCGCGCTGGAGGAGGAGCTGGACATCCAGGTCGACGTCGAGGAGATCGACCGCCGCGACCTCGCGTCCGTCGGGTCGCTGTCCGACTTCGTGGTCGCGCACGCGGACGGTGTGTGACCCGCGATGTACCTGACGGCGCTCGCCCACCACAGCGACGACGCGCACTCCGTGCTCGCCGCGCACCCGGCGCTGCCCGCGTACCTCACCGACCTCGCCGCGACGAGGGGACTGGCGGTGCGCGAGGACGTGCTGGGCACCGGGCACGCCTACGCCGAGCTGGCGGAACCCGCGATCGCGGCGCTCACGGCCGACGGTGAGCCGGTGGACCTGCTCGTGCTGGCCTACGGCGTGCCGGACGTGCAGCCTGGCCGCAACACGGCACTGCACCTGGCGGCGCGGTGTCCCGGCCGGCCGCGCGGGTTCGCGGTGTGCGACCAGGGGGTCGTCGCGGCGTTCACCGCACTGCGGCTGATCGCCGACCACGACGTCGACCGCGCGGTGCTGGTGGTGGCCGAACAGACCGCCGTGCCCTACCCGCTGGTGGCCGACGCGTCCGTGCCCACACGGCACTCGGCGGTGGCGCTGCTGCTGGAGCGGGGCCCGGCGCCGGTGGTCGTGCGCCAGCACGCCGCGCTGCCCGCGGACGCGGTGGACGCGGCGCTGGCCGTGGACATCGCGGAGCTGAGCGGCGCGCGCGACGACGTGACGCTCGTGCTCGGGTCCGGAGTGGACGGTCCGAGTGACGGCCTGCCCTACACCGGGCTGTGGGCACGGCTCGATGACCGCGAACCCGGCGGCCTGCTGGTGTTCGCCGACTACGACCCCGGGCTCGGCTACCTGTGCGTGGCCGGGGTCGAGACAAGCCCCCGGCCGACCGCCTTCGCGGCGGCGGCCGGAGCACCTGGAACGGGAGGAGGTGTAGCGGACATGGCGGTCAAGGACTGAAACAGCGCTGCTGAAAGCAGCTAGTTCTCTCGTGCCGAGAGACGTGGCGGCCCTCCCGCGAGAGGGCCGGTGCGGGGGCGGGTGTCGCCGCCCCCGCACGCTCTCGCGGCCATTCTACGTGAAGGAGCAGTCACTCCATGCGCATCCCGTGGCTCGGGCTGCCCGCCAGGAGCGGGTTGCTGGTCGTGGTCGGGCTGATCGACTCGACCGGCACCGGTCTGTTCATCGCCGGGTCCGCGGTGTTCTACACGGCAGGCGCCGGGCTCTCCATCGCCGAGGTCGGCATCGGCCTCACCGTCGCGGGCCTGTGCGGGCTGGTGGCGCTCACCCCGCTCGGCATGCTCGCCGACCGCATCGGGCCCCGGCCCGCCGCGGTGCTGCTGCACTTCTGGCGTGCCGCGGGGTTCTTCGCGTACGCGTTCGTGCACGACTTCGTCACGTTCCTGATCGTCGCCGTGGTGGTGGGCATACCGGCACGCGCGGTCGATCCGGTCAACCAGATGTACGTGGACCGGCACATCGGCAAGGAGCTGCGGACCGGGGTGATGGCCGCGTTCCGGGTGGTGGCCAACGTCGGGTTCACGCTCGGCGCGCTGCTCGCCACCGTGATCATGGCGATCGGCACGCGTCCGGCGTTCCTCGCGATCGTGCTCGGCGACGCGCTCACGTTCGTGCTCGCCGGGATCCTGCTGGCCAAGGTGCCGCTGATGGCGGACTACACGCCGACCCGGCGCACCGTGCGCGGCTGGCCGACGTCGTTGCGGCAGGGCCGGTTCCTCGGGGTGGCGGCACTGCACGCGGTGTTCGTGCTGCACATCCCGCTGCTGTCGATCGGCATCCCGCTGTGGATCACCGAGCACACGTCGGCGCCGCCGCTGATCGTCGGGCCGCTGATCGTGCTCAACACCATCCTCGTGATCCTGTTGCAGGTCCCGTTCAGCAAGGGCACGGAGACCCGCGAGGGTGGTGTCCGCGCCCTGCGCCTCGCGTCGCTGTCGCTCGCCGGGTGCGCCGCGGTGGTCGCGTTCTCCGGCGAGACGCCGACCGCGCTCACCATCGTGCTCCTCGCCGCCGGGATGGTGCTGCTGACGTTCGGCGAGCTGTTCCAGGTCGCGGGCGGCATCAGCGTGTCCTACGACCTCGCGCCGAGGGACCGGCAGGGGGAGTACCTGGCGGTGTTCTCACTCGGCACCGCCGCGATGTACACGGTCGGGCCCGCGCTCGTGACGATCGGGGTCGTCGAGCGCGGCATGTTCGCCTGGCTGGGGCTGGCCGCGGTGTTCGGAGTCGCCGGGTTCTTCATCCGGCCCGCCGTCGAGGCGGCGGCCGCCCAGATCGAGAAAGCACACCCGAAGGTTGAGGCACACCATGCCGGATGAGGACAGGCTTCCCCAGGGCGAGGTCGTCGACCGGGTCGCCGTGACGTTCGAGGGCGACGGCGAGGGGGAGGCCGATCTCACGTGGGGGCAGATCGGGCTGTGGCAGTCGATCGAGGCCTCCGGGATGTCGAAGACCGTGTTCCACGTCGCCGAGGCGGAGCCGGGCACGACGCTCGACGACCTGGCCGCGACGCTGCGGTCCATGGTGTCCCGCCACCAGGCGCTGCGCACCACGCTGGTGCTGCGCGAGGACGCGCCACCACGGCAGCGCTGCCACACCTCGGGCGAGGTCACGCTGGCGGTGGTCGACGCGGGCGCCGACGACCCCGCGCTGGTGGCCGAGGCGGTGTCGGAACGCTGGCAGCACGAGCGGTTCGACTACGGAACCGAGTGGCCGATCCGGGTCGCCGCGATCCGCAAGGAAGGCGTGCTCACCCACGTGGTCACGGTCATCCTGCACACGTCCATCGACGCGTACGGGCACAGCGCGCTCGCCGCGGACACGAAGGCGGGCGGGACCGGCCCGGTCACCGCGTTGCAGCCGCTGGAACAGGCGGCGCGGCAGGCGAGCCCCGCCGGGCAGCGGCAGAACGCGGCTTCGTTGAAGTACCTGGAGCGGGTGCTGCGCACGATCGACGCGAGCCGGTTCGGCGAGCCGCGTTTCGGCGGTGAGCGGTGGATCGACATGGTCCACTACCGGTCACCCGCCACGCTGCTCGCGATCAGGGCGGTCGCCGCACGCGAGAAGATCGACGACTCGCCGGTGCTGCTCGCGAGCTTCGCCGTCGGCCTCGCCCGGTTCACCGGCGTGAACCCGGTGATGGCGATGCTCATGGTGGGCAACAGGTTCCGGCCGGGCCTCGCCGACTCGGTGAGCGCGCTGATCCAGCTGAGTCCGTACATGATCGACGTCGCCGACACGACCATGGGCGACGCGGTGTCGCGGGCCGCGGCGAGCGCGATCAACGCCTACAAGAACGCCTACTACAACCCGTACGAGCAGGACGAGGTGATCGAGCGGGTCGAGCGGGAGCGCGGCGAGGAGTTGGACCTGTCGTGCTTCTACAACGACCGACGGCAGCAGGAACGCGGCCACGTCGGCGAGGCGATCCCGTCGGACGAGGAGATCCGCGCGGCGCTCGCGCACAGCCACCTGTCGTGGGAGCCGGAGATCAGCATGCCGCGCCGGAAGATCTACTTCAACGTCGACGACCCGCCGGGCGCCATCGAGTTCGTGATGTCGGTCGACCGGCGGTACTTCGACCGGACCGACATGGCGACGATCATGCGCGACATCGAGGCGGCGGCCGTGCGGGCCGCGCTCGAACCGGACGCGCCGACCGGGGTCACGCGCCGCGTGGCCACCGGCGCGGCCCATTGAGTGTCCAAATGGACAGCACGAATAGCGGGAAGGGAGGTGGTTATCAGATGTCGATCTTGGAGAAGCCGATCGAGGAGAAGCCGATCTTGGAGAAGCCGGCCTGACGGCCGGTCTAGTGCACGAGAGGTGGGGGGGGGGGGGGGGGGCGCCCCCCCCCCCCCCCCCCCCCCCGGCCCGGGGGGGGGGGGGGGCCGCGCGGGGGGGGGGGGGCGGGCCCGCCCCGGGGGGGCCC